>NZ_JBHUME010000017.1:0-64125 GCF_042684925.1 Paenibacillus gansuensis
CACGCCGCCAGCGTTCGTCCTGAGCCAGGATCAAACTCTCCATAAAAGTTCGTTTGACTTGCTCAATCTTAATGCTGACTTATTTATTAAAGTCACTGTCATGTGACTGCTTATTCGCTCGATGTTCAGTTTTCAAAGATCAAACCATCTTACTCTTTCGTCATCCGCTCGTTTTCAGCGGCGACTTGAATAATATATCACAGGTGCCTAGTAGTTTGCAAGCTTTTTTTGAAAAATAATTTTTCATTTATAAATACTTGCTGTCTATTTTGGCCTTCGCCCTTTTTGGGGGCGAAGAGTAATTTATCATAAAAAGCCGAATCGTGTCAATAACCAGTTTCTCTCAACGGTAATTCCGTTTATTCCGTGCATATCTCGACAGTTCCTTAGGAGAAGCAAACCGGGCATACATCCGAAAAATCACTTTATACCTGTTCTCAATAGCCAGACGAATTTCACCGTCGATCCTCGTATCATTTAAATCGAGCAGCATTTCATCTAATTCTTTACGCAATACATAATCCAATTCCTTGCACTCTTTGTCATTGAACAGTATTCCAAGCATGACGGCAAAAGCCTCCCTGATATCATTAAATGCTGCGTATCGGGCTGAAGAAAACAACCGTTTTACTGTTATGCACAACATTTGGAAAATTTATGATGTCAGGTTATAAATTTTTTTAGCGTCCCAGCAGCCAGAACGTAATCGTACTTTCGATGAACGCAGCTATTAACAGGAGAAGTGTAAACCATTTTGCCAGAGCTAACACATCTCTCATATATTCTCTCAAAATTCGGCTTCCTCCCGCTTCCGCACGTATGAAGTTGAATGTTCTCGCCCACATCATCGCCCCCAGCCGGATACCGAAACTGCCCGCGACTATGATCACAGGGAGTTCAATGATTCCGTGCGGAAGAATTCCTTTGAAAACCAGCGCAATCACATCGGCTCCCTGGTCAGCTGCATGCTGTATTACATACCCGAGTATTACCCCGTTTATAAATAGAAACAGAACCGGAATCACGCCGAACAACAAGCCCAAGTACATCATCAATATCGACTTAATAGTGTTATTTAGAAAGATGACGGCAAACAGCACGAATCTTGCATATGGTCCGCTCTCGATTTGTCTTGCTAATTCCCCTATTCCTTGCATTTGATCTTCTCCATAGCTGCTAAATATACCGGAAAATCCGCCAAGTGCTGCCCCGGCTAAAAACAAGAGGGTTCCGAATGCGATATATACTGAATTTTCTTTGCATAAGTCCCAGCTTTTTTGCAGGCTTGTCATAAAAATCACCTCTTTGTATGAATATCTGATTAGTACGAGCATACATTGTACTAGTTTCCATTTTGAACGGAAGGAGGAGGACCTAATGAATTTCTTTTATGTACTTAATGGCCGCCGGATCAAGCGTTACTTCTTTATGTTTATTGCGGCACTGTTCTCCATCGGCGTAGTTTACACGGAGAGGGATAACATTACGGTGTTCTCCCAAAGTGAGCCGGCAGCAGTGTACAGCATCCCAACGAATAAAAAAGTAATTGCGTTGACATTTGACATCAGTTGGGGAGAAAAAAGAGCGGAACCGATCATCGACTTGCTGAAGGAAAAAGGGGTCAACGCTACCTTCTTCTTATCTTCGGTATGGAGCAAGGAGCATCCGGAGACAGTCAAAAAAATTGTCGATGCCGGTTTTGAAATTGGCAGTCACGGGCACAAGCATGATTTTTACAGCAAGTTCAGCGATGAAGAAATTAAGAAACAGATACAGACGGCACATACTATCTTAACCGAAACTACGGGAAAAGCCCCAACATTGATCCGGATGCCAAACGGTGATTTCGACAAAAGAGTGCTTCGTATTGCCAAAGAGCTCAACTATACGGTGATTCAATGGGATACGGACTCGCTTGACTGGCAAAACGGGGGAACCAGCAATATTGTGAACCGGGTAACGGCCAAGGCCCATCCGGGAGATATCGTACTCATGCACGCCAGCGACTCCAGCAAGCAAACGCTGGAAGCACTCCCGGCCATTATTGACCATCTTCGTGCCAAAGGATACGAGCTTGTTACCGTATCGAGTCTACTGAGCCAGACTGAAGTTGGACAAAGCCAGGTACAGGATAAAGTGAAATAAATATAAAAAAGAGCTAAAGAAAACTTAGCTCTTTTTGTCTTTTAATATGGAGTGCAGCTTAAGAATCTGCCATGCATTACAGCAAAATACCGGTACCGTAATGAACAAGGTAGTCGCGTAATTATTCTGTTGAAGACCGGGAATGGATACCAGCACCGTCCCTGCAGCCATCCATAACAGCGTCGGAACGAATGCTGCGCTATTGGTCATTCGGACTTTCCACAGTGCCACTAGAACGGCTCCTGCTCCTAATACGACCGGCAGAACAAAGAATGACACCAGCGGGGCATTGTCCTCTGCGTAGATATACCGCAAATAACCTAACTCGAAGAGGGTAATAATAATGATTCCCAGCTGAACCAGATTCCAGTAAGACCGAAACATCCCTTTGCCAATATAGTTTAGCGTGAGATAAGCGAAAAAACCCATCTGACTGATCGCGCTAAACATTAATCCGCCGAGCAGCATGGTTAGAACATTAAATCCAACTTCGCTTACTTCCAAAAAACCGAACTCCTGGTCGGTAAGCTGCAGAAATAAGCCTGTCGCTACACCGCTGACCGCTCCAACAGCTAACGTTGTCCAAAATAAATAAAACCACTTCTTTAAATTCAAGGAACGACCCACCTCCACATAATAGAACATTGTACCAACGATCTTCCTAAAATGCCATCGGTTTCATAAACATAATCCTTCCTTCCCCACATCATACTATAAGTACATCACCTAACCGAAGGGAGCCTCCCACTCATGCGGAAACTGTTCACTGTAGCCCTTTCCGGCCTGTTACTCCTAGCTGCAGGCTGCAGCTCAGGGGGGTCGCAGCAAAGCGGAGAAAGCCAGATCAGTTATAAAGAAGTGAAGGACATGGTTGTCGATATCCTGAAAACCGAAGACGGCAAAAAAGCCATTGAGGAAGCTCAATCCGGCTCAACCGGGTCCGGGATGCATATGCAAATGCTGACCGGTACCGATAACGCACAAATTCAACTGGCGGTTAAAGATGTCCTAACCTCTCCCCAGTATGAATTGAAAATCGAAGAATTGATGAAAGACCCTAAATTTGCCGGTGATTTCGCCAAAACTGTAATGAAAGGCAATAAACAGCTTCATAAAGAACTTATTAAGGATCCGCAATACCAAAAGTCGCTTATTGATGTAATGAAAGATCCGGAAGTCGAGAAAATGATGCTGGACTTAATGAAAGGTACACAGTATAGAAAGCAGGCAGCAGCCATTATGCAGGAAACGATGCAAAGCCCGCTATTCAAAATGCAGGTTATGGAAATGTTGGACAAGGTCGTATCCGAACAGCTTAAACCTGAAGCCGAGAAGAAGAAGAAGCAAGGCGGCGGCGGTGGCGGCGGTGGAGACGGCGGTGGCGGTGGCGGCGGCGGTGGCGGCGGTGGAGACGGCGGTGGCGGTGGCGGCGGCGGTGGCGGCGGCAGCTAATTGATTTACCCAAATATAAAAGGACCGGTCTATTGACCGGTCCTTTTATTAATATTCAACCTATTGCTCCCTGCTTAGAACCCGTTTGGCCAGTTCATCATACAGAAGCCCGGTTTTCGTATCCGATTTGTATACTGAAGGCGCAAAGTCCGGCTCAGAAATATGATTATCTGGTGCACCCAGGGGAATTTGCGCAAGAAGTTCCGTATGGAGCGATTCTGCAAGCTTGCCCCCGCCTCCGCGTCCGAACACGTAATCTTTAGTTCCGCAGGCAGAGCATTCATAGTAAGACATATTTTCTACTACACCCAAAATTTCATGTTCCGTCCTAATTGCCATGGCTCCGGCGCGTGCAGCAACAAAAGCGGCTGTTGCGTGAGGGGTGGTAACAATAATTTCTTTACTATGAGGGATCATGGAGTGAACATCAAGCGCGATATCGCCCGTTCCTGGGGGTAAATCAAGCAGGACATATTCCACATCTCCCCATTCAACCTCAGCGAAGAAATTTCGAAGCATTTTACCCAGCATAGGACCCCGCCAAATAATCGGCGCATTATCTTCAACGAAAAAGCCCATGGATATAACTTTAACACCGAAACGTTCAACCGGCACTATGCGTTCCCCTTCCAATGATGGGCGCGTTTCGATTCCCATCATATCGGGCACACTAAAACCGTAAATATCCGCATCAATAATTCCGACTTTCTTCCCTTGCCGTGCTAATGCCACTGCCAGGTTCACGGTAACGGTGGATTTACCGACACCGCCTTTACCGCTCGCAACAGCTATAAATTTCACTCCGGAATCAGGGTCGAGAATTGAATTGTTAGGTTTTCCTTGGGCTTTAACTGCTGCTGCATCCTCCAGCTGTTTGGAGATTTCGGCACGTTCGTAATCTGAAACGGGCCTGAATCGGATATGTACTTCGTTGGTTCCCAACGCTTTTAGAGCAGACTCAATGTCTTTCTTCAGCTCCGCTTTCCGCGGTTCCGAGTCTAATGTCAGCAATACGGTTAATGACACTTTGTCCTCTTTAACTAAAATATCGCGGATCAAATTCAGCTCAATCATATTTCTACGGTACACAGGGTCTTCTATATGTTTCAGGGATTCCCAAATTTGTTCTTTTACGATCATGTCGCACCTCTAGTCTGGTTTTCTTATACCTGTATACAGTATAACATAAAAACTAGAGGGCCACTTTTTCGCCGGAGTAATACCTTAGGATGCCGGTATATATAGAGGCTGCCACCTTTTTCTGGTATTTCTCGTCTGCTAGAAGCTGCGCCTCCTCCGGATTGGATAGAAACCCAACCTCAACCAGTGCTGAAGGGATATCCATCGCTTTCATGAGGTACACTGCATTGGGCATCTGCTTCACTAGGCGGTTTGTGTTCTCCAGATTTCTCTTAAGCTCGTCTTGAATTAAAGCCGCCAACAGCTGGTTATCCTGGTGTTTGGGGTAATAAAAGCTTTGTGCCCCTGACCATTTCGGTGAGGGAATCGCATTCATATGGATGCTTATCAATAGGTCCGATCGGTTATTACGGATAAATTCTACCCGTTTCAAAAGATCCTCTGATTTACGTTTGGAGTAACCTTTGGTTTCTTGTGAAGCAAGATCTTTGTCTTCCTCTCTTGTCATCACTACGACAGCACCTGCTTGCTGAAGAAAATCTCTAAGCTGTAAGGCTATAGCGAGGTTGATCTCTTTCTCAATGACACCCTGTTTGCTCACCGCCCCGCCGTCCGGCCCCCCATGCCCCGCGTCTAATGCAATCACCTTTCCTGAAAGCGGCAGTGTCCAGTATGTCCATGTTTTGGTGGAAGGTATGTTATAGCTTAAAACGAGCAGGACTGCAAAAGCCAGTACAGCAAAAACGGCCATTTTCGACAGGCTTTTCCGATTCAACAAAATAACGACGCTTCGACGTTTCCGGTGCATGAAAAAATCCACCCCATCCCCAATGATCTTTATCATCATATGGAACGAGGTGGACAATTATGACAGGCTATAACTTACTTAGCTTATGGCGGTGGTAGACAGTTGTTCGTTCATGCCTTCAATCAGCACCTGTGCCACTTCCGCACGCGTAAATTCCGCTGGAGGACATTGACCGTCTCGCAATAGCGCCCTGACTTTTGTTCCAGACAGGTGAAGATGATCCGAAGAGTCATGCGGGCAAGTTTTACTCGATGCCATATTGCCGCATTTAGTACAGAAGAAGCTATGCTCAAAGAAGAGCGGTGTAATGCCCAGCTCTTCAGCCGTGAAATTACTGAAGATCTCCTGTGCTTCGTACGTACCGTAATAATCGCCAACACCCGCATGATCGCGCCCTACGATGAAATGCGTGCAACCGTAATTTTTGCGTACCATCGCATGGAATATGGCCTCCCTCGGTCCGGCATAACGCATTGCCGCAGGGAACACACCGAGAAATACACGGTCTTGCGGATAGTAATTTTCAAGCAACACTAAATAACTGCGCATCCTTACGTCTGCGGAAATGTCATCCGACTTTGTTTCCCCAACGAGCGGGTTAAGGAATAAGCCGTCTACGATTTCCATTGCGCTTTTTTGAATATATTCATGTGCACGATGCACCGGGTTACGGGTTTGGAAACCTACAACGGTCCGCCACCCTTTTTCCGCGAATATTTCCCTAGTACGTTTAGGATCGAAGTAAAATTCCTCGAATTTGGCAGGTTTCGGACGGTTCAGAACAATAATGCTACCTCCGATATAATTGGAAGGCCTCGCTAAGAGCTTCTGTACGCCAGGATGAGCGTTATCATCTGTCTTGTACACTTTTAAAGCTTCATAGGACTGATCGACGTTATAGATGCTTTCTACGTTTAGAATGGCATAGGCGATCCCATCCTCTTCTCCTTGCAGCACCACTTGGTCTCCGTCACCAATATCAGAGGCTTTCGCTTCATCAACAGCAAGTGTGATTGGGATACTCCACACCGTCCCGTCAGCTAGACGCATGTTATCTACAACGGACCGGTAATCCGCTTCGTTCAAAAATCCGGTCAGTGGAGAGAATGCCCCCACACCGATAAGATCAAGATCAGATATAGTCCATTTGTTCACTTCGATAGTTTTCAGTGATGGAGCCAGCGCGAGCAGGCGCTCACGTTCGGATCCTTCCGCAATACGGTTTACGAGGGTGCCCCCGTGAGGTTTCATGGCAGTCATTGTGTTTCCCCTTCCGTTATCGGTTCGGATTTAAACTATTTGGATTACTTGTGAAGACCGCATTCAGTCTTATCATTACCTGACCAACGGCCTGCGCGAGGATCTTCGCCCGGCATTACTTGGCGTGTACAATAATGGCAGCCGATACTAGGGTAGTTATTGTCATGCAGCGCATTGTAGATCACATTGTTTTCGCGGATGTATTGCCACACATCTTCTGATGTCCAGCTAGCAATCGGGTTGAATTTTACCAAACCGAATTTATAGTCATATTCGACTTTCTTTGCGTTCGCCCTTGTTGGGGCCTGATCGCGGCGGATACCTGTAATCCATGCATCATATTTCCCCAAAATTCTCGTTAAAGGCTCTACCTTACGGATATTACAGCACTCGTTAGGACTTGATTTCCAAAGTTCATCCCCATGCTTGGCAGCTTGCTCTTCAGGAGTGAGTAAAGGAGCTACCCGCACAAAATCAAGGCCATAGTGCGCAGCTAGCTTATCCCGGGCTTCGTATGTCTCTGTGAAGTGAAAATCTGTATCAAGATAGAAAATATCGGTTTTCGGACTGATTTTCTGAAGCATATCTACCAGAACAACATCTTCCGCACCGAAGCTGCAGGCAAACGTAATGTTCGGGAATTGCTCAACAGCCCAACGAATAATCGCTTCAGGCGATTCATTCTCAAAACGCTCAGCTGCTTCTTGGACCAATGCTTCTTTCTCTAACAGGTTCATTAATCATTCAACCTCCGTATAATTCCTAGTAAGCTTATAAGATTTAATTTAATTATAATTTATCAATGGGTAAAGTCAATGCATCCAGCACAAAATTAATCTACGTTGTAATGTTATTCGCCCAACGCCCGAGAGGTGCAGCTTACCCGCTGACTGCAGGCTCTTATGTACAAAAAAAGAACCCTTTCCACATGTGATAGAAAGGGTTCTTTGCTGTGTATTAACGTTTGGAGAACTGAGGAGCGCGACGAGCAGCTTTCAAGCCGTACTTCTTACGCTCTTTCATACGAGGGTCACGAGTCAGGAATCCGGCTTTCTTCAGGGAAGGACGGAATTCAGGATCCGCTTTAAGCAATGCACGGGAGATACCGTGACGGATTGCGCCGGCTTGACCAGACATTCCGCCGCCGTGTGCAGTTACCAGAACATCGTATTTACCAACTGTTTCAGTAAGAGCCAATGGCTGCTTAACGATCAGTTTCAGTGTTTCCAGACCGAAATATTCATTCAAATCACGTTTGTTGACCAAGATGCGTCCTTCACCCGGAACTAAGCGTACGCGCGCTACCGAATGTTTACGACGACCTGTGCCATAGTATTGTACTTGTGCCACGAGACAGACCTCCTTTTAATTAGCCGCGAAGTTCGTACACTTCAGGGTTTTGGGCTTGGTGCGGATGTTCAGGACCAGCATATACTTTCAGCTTCAGCTTCATTTTGTCGCCTAGACGGTTCTTAGGAAGCATGCCGTGAATAGCGGATTCCAGAACGCGCTCAGGTTTCGATTTCAGCAGTTCGCCAGCGGAAGTAACTTTCAGACCGCCTGGGTACATGGAGTGACGGTAGTACTTCTTGTCCGTCAGTTTCTTACCTGTAAGCTCGATCTTCTCAGCATTGATGATCACTACGAAATCGCCAGTGTCAACGTGAGGGGTAAATTGTGGTTTGTGTTTGCCGCGAATGATACTTGCCGCTTCACTAGCTAGACGTCCAAGCGTCTTGCCGGCAGCGTCGATAACGTACCATTTGCGCTCAACTTCGTTTGGCTTCGCCATAAATGTTGTACGCATGTTTGAATCCTCCTCAAAATAGTTGTTTCGTCCGATTTATTTCATTAGATTTAATGGTCTTGGTTGGGTATTGCCTAAGATAATCTTGTTACGGTTTGGCCTATTCTTGGTCGGGGCTGTGGGATAGCCATCAAGAAACGCCAAGATATATCTTACTATATATCCAAGGAAGAAGCAAGCGTTTATACCTAATCTTTTCTCCAGTTCCAAGGCTAAGAGAGATCTTCATAGAACACTTCCCAGAGCATCAGTCCTTGAGCAACTGCGGTAGGGCCCGCAAGGGCCCGATCCTTCCCTACCAGGATCCGCTGCATATCTTCACTCCGCCATTTCCCTTGTCCAATTCGGAGCATCGTCCCTACAATAATCCGCACCATATTGTGCAGAAATCCGTTACCGGTAATGTAAAGCTTCAATACTCCTAACTGATCGCTCAAATAAGAGGTTTGATCCACCTCATGAACCAGTCTTGCTTCATAGATGGTGCGCACATGCGATTCTTTCGTCGATTTCTTGGAAGCAAACGAAGTAAAGTCATGCTCTCCGATTAAATAAGTCAGCGACTTCTGCATTTCTTCCACATTCAATTTCGTCGGGTGATGAAATTGGAGATGCTGGTGAAACACATCCGGATAGCGGTTCGCATTAATCGTATAGCAATATGTCTTCTTCTTAGCCGAACGCCTGGAGTGAAACTCCAAGGAAACTTCCTGAGCTTTCAAAACGACGATATCACCGGGCAACCTATTATTGAGCGCAAGGCACCACCTTTGTATAGGGATTGCTGACTCAGTGTAAAAGTTAAACACTTGACCGCGGGCATGTACGCCCGCATCCGTCCGCCCGGAGGCGGTAATTTTCACCTTTTCACCGGTTAACTTAAATATAGCTTCCTCCAGTTTATCCTGAACGGTATTCCCGTCAGGCTGTGTCTGAAAGCCATAGTAGGCTGTTCCGTCGTAACTAACCACCATACAAAGGTTTCTCATTGCGGCCCCTTACCCATTATTTTTCAACAAAAAAAGGGCTTCATCAGAATCCGAAGATTCTGTCCACCCTTTCCCCTAGAATTACTTAAGCACGGTCTACGAGTTCCAGATAAACCATAGGAGCTGCATCCCCGCGGCGAGGTCCTAGCTTAAGGATACGAGTGTATCCGCCTGGACGCTCAGAGTATCGAGGAGCTAGTTCAGAGAACAGCTTCTGGATTGCATCCTGCTCACCGTTTACTTGCTCACGACGGACGTATGCTGCCACTTGACGGCGAGCATGCAGATCCCCGCGTTTTGCAAGAGTGATCAGTTTTTCAGCGATAGGACGAAGTTCTTTCGCCTTAGCCTCAGTTGTTTGGATGCGTTCATGTATAAATAAGTCAGTAACCAAGTCACGGAAAAGAGCTTTACGTGCGCTTGCGTCACGACCCAACTTTTGGTATGCCATGTTGTGTTTCCCCTCCTTCGTAAAGTACTGCAGTATCTACTGTAGCTTGAGTCGATTAGTCTTCCATCCTCAGGCCCAGTCCCAGTTCCTCCAGCTTCTCCTGAACTTCTTCCAAAGACTTGCGGCCCAGGTTGCGGACTTTCATCATGTCTTCTTCCGTTTTCGTGATCAGCTCTTGTACGGTATTGATGCCTGCGCGCTTGAGGCAGTTGTAAGAACGAACGCTTAAGTCCAGTTCCTCAATTGTCATTTCAAGCACTTTTTCTTTCTTGTCCTCTTCCTTTTCGACCATAATCTCAGCATCTTTCGCCTCATCGGTAAGACCGACAAACAGCAGGAGATGCTCCGTGAGAATTTTGGCTCCGAGACTTACAGCTTCTTCAGGACGGATGCTGCCATCTGTCCACACTTCGAGGGTTAGTTTGTCGTAGTTGGTAACTTGACCGACACGAGTGTTCTCGATGCTGTAATTTACGCGGGTGATCGGCGTGTAGATCGAATCCACCGGAATGACTCCGATCAACTGCTCTTCCTTCTTATTCTTGTCAGCTTGGACATAGCCCCGCCCACGGTTTGCGAAGATGCGCATGTGCAATCTTGCATCCGAAGACAGAGTTGCAATATGAAGGTCCGGGTTAAGGATCTCGACATCGCTGTCCGCGCGAATATCGCCGGCTACAACGTTGCCTTCGCCGTCTGCGTCGATTTCGAGCACCTTATCCTCGTCGGAATGAATTTTCAACGATAGCCCTTTGAGGTTTAGAATAATCTCCGTAACATCTTCCATGACGCCCGGAATCGTGGAGAACTCATGAAGCACTCCATCGATCTGCACCGAGGTTACAGCAGCGCCAGGCAAGGAAGAAAGAAGGATACGGCGAAGTGAGTTCCCCAGAGTCGTGCCATATCCGCGCTCCAATGGTTCAATCACAAACCGGCCGTACGTTCCGTCTTCGTTTACTGCTACGGTTTCTATTTTCGGCTTTTCGATTTCTATCATTTCAATAACCCTCCTTCAAAACGTCGACCTTTTTGCAAAACAAATCGGCTAAATCATGTAGTATGCCTATCTCTTTCATCCATTATTCACAAGTTAAAGATATTTATACCACAAGCGTCTAGCAACTAGACACGACGACGTTTTGGCGGGCGGCATCCGTTGTGAGGAATTGGGGTTACGTCTTTGATCAGGTTTACTTCAAGACCAGCTGCTTGAAGAGAACGGATCGCTGCTTCACGACCAGCACCTGGACCTTTTACCATAACCTCTACAGTTTTCAGGCCATGCTCCATTGCTGCTTTAGCTGCTGTTTCTGCTGCCATTTGCGCAGCAAACGGAGTGCTTTTACGGGAACCTTTGAAGCCCATGTTTCCTGCAGAAGCCCAAGAAATTGCGTTACCATGCGGATCAGTGATCGTTACGATCGTGTTGTTGAAAGTAGAACGGATATGTGCTACTCCGGACTCGATATTTTTACGGTCACGACGTTTCGTACGTACTGCTTTGGATTTCGGTTTAGCCATTGTTAGTTATCCCCCCTTCTTATTTCTTCTTGTTTGCTACTGTACGACGAGGGCCTTTACGGGTACGAGCGTTTGTTTTCGTACGTTGACCGCGAACAGGCAGGCTGCGGCGGTGACGAAGGCCACGGTAAGAACCGATTTCGATCAGACGTTTGATGTTAAGGGAAATTTCACGACGAAGGTCGCCTTCCACCTTAACATTCTTGTCGATTTCATCACGCAGTTTGCTCACTTCATCTTCAGTCAGATCGCGAACGCGAGTGTTTCTGTCGATTTCAGTGTTAGCAAGAATGTTCTGGGAAGTCGTTTTACCGATCCCGAAAATGTAAGTAAGCGCAATTTCAACGCGCTTATCACGAGGTAAGTCAACACCAGCTATACGTGCCATCTATATTTGCACCTCCTCTTAACCTTGTTTTTGTTTGTGTTTCGGATTTTCACAGATAACCATTACGTTCCCTTTGCGGCGAATGACTTTGCATTTTTCGCAAATCGGTTTAACTGACGGTCTAACTTTCATTTGAATAACCTCCCAAGAGATTTGCAAAGCAAATCTGACTTCGTAAGCGAGACTGAGCTTTGCTTTAAGCTTCTTCGTAAGCCTTATGAGTTAGCTTACTTGCGGTATGTGATACGTCCTCTAGTCAAATCATACGGCGACAACTGAATTACTACTTTATCACCGGTAAGGATGCGGATAAAATGCATTCTCAGCTTCCCGGATACATGGGCAAGGATTTGATGGCCGTTCTCCAGCTCTACCTTGAACATTGCGTTCGGCAAAGGCTCAAGAACAATACCTTCCACTTCAATTACATCTTCTTTAGCCAATTACAGTTCTCCTCTCGTTTCAAGCATTTGAATCCATCTGTTCTATGAATTTAGCGACGGCAAAACGGAGTTTTCCGTTTGTCACCCGATCGCTTTCACGCAAACTATCAACAACCTCGGAGCTAATCCAGTCCTGCAGCTCAAGATGAAGAAGATTCTTCTTCTTAGGCTGATCGAACTTTCGTTTATCTCCGTCAGCAATGGCAACAAAACGTCCGTCTTCAATTCCGATAATCACGGCGTACTTGCCGGATTCCCGTCCTTTACGAATCTTTACGATCTGTCCAAGCTTAGGAGTGTTCGCTTCGGTCACGATCTATCACCTACGCTTTGGTTTTCGTCAAGATTTCATAACCGTCGGCTGTAATAGCGATCGTATGCTCGAAGTGCGCACACAAGGATCCGTCGACCGTTACTACGGTCCAGTTATCCTGCAGCGTCTTCACATAACGTTCGCCTACATTGACCATAGGCTCAATAGCTAAAACCATTCCTGGCTTCAACCGGGGGCCTCGGTCCGGCATGCCGTAATTCGGAATTTGAGGTTCTTCATGCAAGTCTGCACCAATTCCGTGTCCGACATACTCTCTTACGACGGAAAAGCCTTCTTCTTCAATCACCCGCTGGATCGCATGCGAGATTGTATACAAGCGAACATCAGGCTTTGCAATTTCCAGTCCGGCATATAGAGAACGTTCGGTAACCTCAAGAAGTTTCTTAGCTGTGTCCGAAATGTTCCCGACCGGATAGGTCCAGGCAGAATCGCCATGATAGCCCTGATACTGTGCACCAATATCAATGCTGATGATATCGCCGTCTAGTAGTTCGCGCTGGCCTGGTATGCCATGCACCAATTCATCGTTTACGGATGCGCAAATGCTGCCCGAGAAATCATTGTACCCTTTGAAAGATGGAACTGCGCCCTGACTGCGAATGTACCGTTCAGCGATCTGATCTAATTCTAGAGTCGTAATCCCTGGCTTTATCGATTCACGCATTAGGCGGTGTGTGTCAGCGACAATTCGCCCGGCTTCTCTCATCAAGCTCAACTCATAGTCGGACTTACAAATAATCATTACGCTTGCCCTCTTAAAACGGAGTTGATTTCAGAAGTTACCGCATCAATTTCCTGCTCACCGTTCACTTCACGAAGCAGATGCTTCCTATCGTAGTAGTCAAGCAACGGAGCTGTCTTGTTTATATACTCATCAAGTCTGGTACCAACCTTCTCTTCTGTATCATCGGATCGTTGGTAGAGTTCCCCAGAGCATTTGTCGCAAACATGTTCCCGATGCGGAGGGTTGAAGATTACATGGTAAGTGGCGCCGCATGATTTACAGATGCGTCTGCCCGTCAAACGGGCGAGAAGTAGATCACGGTCAACCTTCAGGTTGATGACATGATCAAGTTTGCGCTCCATGCCGTTTAGGATGTCGTCAAGAGCAGCGGCCTGATCCAAAGTTCTTGGAAAACCGTCAAGTAGGAAGCCTGCGGCGCAATCCGCCTCTTGAAGTCTTTCTTTTACGATTCCTATCGTAATGTCATCCGGGACCAGAAGCCCTTGATCGACGTATTCCTTTGCCTTCAATCCCATTGGCGTTCCCTGCTTCATTGCTGCACGGAAAGCATCTCCGGTAGAGATGTGGGGAATGTTGAACCCGGACACGATTCGTTCGGCTTGTGTTCCCTTACCTGCACCGGGAGGTCCCATGAAAATGATGTTCATCTACGTTTCCTCCCACAAGTTACCTACGCAGCTCACGCTGCGTAAGACAACTTATCTTGTAAGGACTGCTTCGTTTCAAATCGAAATGAATATGGTAAAGAGTGTTACTAACAGCACAATAGGTGCCGACGGATTCTCTGACTAGAAAATCCATCAGAACCTATTCGCTATTTATTAATAAAACCTTTGTAGTGACGCTTAATCAGTTGGCTTTCCACTTGCTTCATCGTTTCCAGGGCAACCCCGATTACGATAAGAATGGATGTACCGCCAATTGCTACCGTATTTGGCAAAGCTGCTACTTTACCGAAGATCGTCGGCAAGATAGAGATCAAAGCCAGGAAGAGCGCACCTGACAGTGTAATTCTTGTCATTACACGAGTCAAGTATGTGGAAGTCATCTTACCAGGACGAATCCCAGGGATGTATCCTCCGTTCTTCTTCATTTGGTCAGCCATTTGTACAGGATTGATCTGTACGAAGGTGTAGAAGAAGGTGAAACCGATAATCAACAGTACATAGAGCACCATACCAAGCGGCTGCGTATAGTATAAGTGCTTGGATATCCACTGTGAAACAGGGGACTGGCTCCAGAACTGAGCGATTGTAATCGGGAATAGTAGTAAAGACGATGCGAAGATAACCGGGATAACGCCGGCCGCATTAACTTTCAGCGGGATGTGAGTGGACTGGCCACCATACATCTTACGTCCGACAACGCGTTTCGCATATTGAACCGGAATCTTACGAACCCCCTGCTGCACGAAAATAACGCCCACGATAATCGCAACAATCAGGAGAAGGATCAGAACCAGAACAACAATGTTGATAAACAATGCGTCACCGGCATCCATGATCTTTGTCTCGTATATTTGACGAATCGCAGTAGGGAAACCTGCTACGATACCGGCAAAGATGATAACGGAAATTCCGTTACCGATTCCGTTTTCGGTAATCTGCTCACCTAACCACATCAAGAATGCCGTACCGGCAGTAAGTACAATGGCAATCACCATATACGTACCGATGGAAGCATCTATAACCATATCGAGATTATACAGACGGTTAAAACCGATAGCCAATCCATAGGCTTGAATCAGACCCAAAACGATTGTACCATATCGGGTGATTTGAGCCAATTTGCGTCGGCCGACTTCCCCTTCTTTAGCCCACTGGGTAAAGCGTGGTACAACGTCCATCGATAAAAGCTGTACGATAATGGATGCAGTAATGTATGGCATAATCCCCATCGCGAAGATGGAGAATTTGGACAAGGCACCGCCGGAGAATGTATTCAGCAAGCCGAATACATTGTTGGATTGATCGAGACTCTTCAATACATCTGTATTAATGTTCGGAACCGGAATGAAAGAACCTATTCTGTAGACGATTAGAATCATCAGCGTGAATAGAATTCTTCTTCTCAGATCCTCCACTTTCCATATGTTCGATATGGTCTTAAACATTAGATCACCTCGGTTTTACCACCGGCAGCTTGGATTTTATCTACCGCAGATTGAGAGAACTTGTTTGCTTTTACTGTAAGCTGAACAGTTACTTCGCCATTACCCAAGATCTTGATTCCGCTCTTAGGGTTTTTCACGATACCGGATTCCATAAGAAGCTCCGGAGTAACTTCAGTACCTGCTGCAAAGCTGTTTAGATCTTCAATGTTCACTACGGCATATTCCTTGCGCGAAATGTTAGTGAATCCGCGCTTAGGCAAACGACGGTATAGTGGGTTTTGTCCGCCTTCGAATCCTGGACGAACGCCGCCACCGGAACGAGCGTTTTGACCTTTGTGACCGCGAGCTGCAGTTTTACCTGTACCGCTACCGATACCACGACCAATACGCTTGCGCGGTTGGCGGGAACCAGGAGCAGGTTGTAGTTCGTGTAACTTCATCGTTGCACCTCCTCTAAGTTTTGTGCTCCGCTAAAGGATATTAGCCTTCA
Organism: Paenibacillus gansuensis; assembly: GCF_042684925.1. Taxonomy (NCBI): domain Bacteria; kingdom Bacillati; phylum Bacillota; class Bacilli; order Caryophanales; family Paenibacillaceae; genus Paenibacillus; species Paenibacillus gansuensis. Next base: position 16,090 of record NZ_JBHUME010000017.1, read on the forward strand.
ATTTCAGTAACTTTTACAAGGTGAGTTACTTGATTAACCATACCTCTGATAGCCGGGTTGTCGTTTTGAATCACAGTTTGATTCAGCTTGCGCAGACCAAGAGTGTTCACGGTAGCGCGTTGATTTTCCGGACGGCCGATCAGACTGCGAACGAGGGTAATTTGTAATTGCTTGGCCATTGTTTCCCCTCCTAACCTAATAGCTCTTGCACTGTTTTGCCGCGAAGTTTTGCAACTTCTTCAGCTTTTTTCAGGCGGGATAAGCCTTCCAGTGTCGCGTTCACCATGTTCATGGAGTTCGAAGAGCCTAGAGATTTTGTAAGAATATCGCCTACACCTGCAAGCTCAAGAACCGCACGAACCGGTCCCCCAGCGATTACTCCTGTACCTTGGGATGCCGGTTTCAATAATACTCTACCAGCTCCGAAACGTCCAGTCACAAGATGTGGGATTGTAGTGCCTACGAGAGGAACGTGAATCAGGTTCTTCTTCGCATCTTCAATACCTTTACGGATTGCGTCTGGTACCTCGGATGCTTTACCGATACCAGCGCCTACCCAACCGTTGCCGTCGCCCACTACTACAAGTGCGCTAAAGCTGAAACGGCGTCCGCCTTTAACTACTTTAGCTACGCGGTTAATGTTAACAACTTTTTCAGTCAGTTCTAAAGTATTCGGATCTACACGCAAGTCGCTTACCTCCTTATTGATTGATTAGAATTCAAGACCTGCTTCGCGAGCAGCGTCTGCCAATGCTTGAACACGTCCATGGTACAGATATCCGCCGCGGTCGAAAACAACGCGGTCCAATCCAGCTTCTTTCGCACGTTTTGCGATCAGAGCGCCGACTTGGCGAGCTGCTTCAACGTTTCCTCCGTTGGCTACATCTTTAAGCTCTTTATCTTGAGTCGATGCAGAGACGAGTGTCACGCCTTTGATGTCATCGATGATTTGAGCGTACATGTGCTTGGAAGAACGGTAGATATTCAGTCTTGGGCGCTCAGTAGTGCCCTGGATTTTCTTACGAACACGCAGGTGTCTTTTCAGACGGGCTTTGTTCTTATCAGCTTTAGTAATCATCCTGATAGTCACTCCTTTCCGGTCAGTTGCAGCCTCCAGAGGCCTATAGTTCAATCGCTCTTAAGCGATCTTATTTCTTCTTACCAGCTTTACCTTCTTTGCGAAGGATGCGTTCGCCTTCGTACTTGATACCTTTACCTTTATACGGTTCAGGTTCGCGCACGGAGCGGATTTTCGCAGCTGTTGCGCCTACTAACTCTTTATCGATCCCTTTTACGATGATCTTTGTGTTAGAAGGAACTTCGAACTCGATTCCGGAGTCCGGAGTAATTTCCACTGGGTGGGAGTAACCTACGTTCAGAACTACTTTATCACCAGTTTTGTTAGCGCGGTATCCGACGCCGACAAGCTCAAGGGATTTGGAGAAACCTTCGGAAACTCCAGCCACCATGTTGTTGATAACACTGCGAGTAGTTCCATGCAGGGAACGGTGTAATTTATGATCAGACGGGCGTTCAACAACTACAGTGTTGTCTTCCACAGTCACTTTCATATCTTTGTGTACATCGCGGGAAAGCGTACCTTTAGGACCTTTCACCGTCAATTTAGTATCGTCAATTGTTACAGTAACGCCGCTAGGCACTGTAATTGGTTTGCGACCAATACGGGACATTCGTGCACCTCCATTCTTTAAAAATTAAATTACCAAACGTAGCAGATAACTTCTCCGCCGGCTTTGGATTGACGAGCTTCTTTGTCGGTCATAACACCTTTGGACGTGGAGATGATTGCAATCCCCAATCCGCCGAGTACGCGAGGAACTTCAGTGCTCTTCGTGTAAACGCGCAGGCCTGGCTTGCTGATTCTCTTCAATCCAGTGATGACACGCTCGTTGTTCGGGCCGTACTTCAGGAAGATACGGATAATCCCTTGTTTGTTGTCTTCGATATATTCAGCGTCACGGATGAAACCTTCACGCTTCAAGATTTCAGCGATTTCCTTCTTCGCTTTGGAAGCAGGCAGTTCAACTGTCTCGTGACGAACTACGTTAGCGTTGCGAATGCGTGTAAGCATATCTGCAATTGGATCTGACATTACCATTGTTGCGAACCTCCTTCCCGAAAATGGGTTGATTACCAGCTTGCTTTTCTTACGCCAGGAATCTGGCCTTTGTATGCTAATTCACGGAAACAAATTCTGCAAATTTTGAACTTTTGCAATACGGAGTGCGGACGGCCGCAGCGTTCACAGCGAGTGTATGCACGCACTTTGAACTTCGGCTCACGTTGTTGCTTGATTTTCATCGAAGTTTTTGCCACTTAGGTTGACACCTCCTGAGTTAGCGAAGCAAGGACCGCTTCGAAAGCAAATGCCTGCTCCACAAAATATTTTATTTCGTAAACGGCATTCCCATTTGATTCAACAACTCACGAGCTTCTTCGTCGGATTTAGCAGTCGTTACGATAACGATGTCCATACCGCGAACTTTGTCTACTTTATCGTACTCGATTTCAGGGAAGATCAATTGTTCTTTCAGGCCCAGCGTGTAGTTACCGCGACCGTCGAACGCTTTTGTGGAAACGCCGCGGAAGTCACGTACGCGAGGAAGCGCTACGTTGAACAATTTATCCAGGAAATAGTACATACGCTCGCCGCGAAGAGTTACTTTCGCACCGATCGGCATGTTTTCACGAAGTTTGAAACCAGCGATGGATTTCTTTGCTTTCGTGATAACCGGTTTTTGGCCGGCAATTAGTTGCAGTTCTTCTACAGCTGTATCTAGAACCTTAGAATTCGAAACCGCTTCGCCGATACCCATGTTGATAACGACTTTCTCGATTTTAGGAACCTGCATTACTGTAGAGTAGGAAAACTTCTGCATTAGAGCAGGAGTGATTTCATTTAGAAAACGATCTTTTAATCTTGCAGCCACGTTATGTGTGCCTCCTTTCCTTCAGACGATTAATCGATGATCTCGCCGGATTTTTTAGCGACCCGTACTTTCTTACCGTTGTCTAGCACTTTGTAGCCGATACGCGTAGGCTGTCCGCTCTTTGGATCAAGCAGCATCACGTTGGAAACGTGGATAGGAGCTTCTTGATTCAGGATTCCGCCCTGCGGGTTTTGTTGGGAAGGCTTAGCATGTTTTTTCACCATGTTAATTCCTTCAACCAGCACGCGGTTCTCACGAGGGTAAGCAGCGATGATGCGGCCTTTCTTACCTTTATCTTTACCAGTGATCACCATAACCGTGTCGTCTTTTTTGACGTGCAGCTTGTTGTTGTGATCTTCCAGTTTTCTTTTAGTCTTTGGCATTCGATACACCTCCTAAAGTTTGCGCCTTTGCAAACTCACTTCGTAAGGATTCCCTTTACTTGAGATTAGATAACCTCTGGAGCAAGAGAAACGATTTTCATAAAGTCTTTATCACGAAGTTCACGTGCAACAGGTCCGAAGATACGAGTTCCGCGCGGGCTCTTGTCGTCTTTCACGATTACAGCCGCATTCTCATCGAAGCTGATGTAGGAACCGTCTTTACGTCTAGTGTCGCGCTTTGTGCGAACGATAACCGCTTTAACAACATCACCTTTTTTGACAACGCCGCCTGGTGTTGCTTGTTTAACGGAGCAGATGATCAAGTCGCCGATGTGACCAACGCGACGGCCGGTACCACCAAGCACACGGATACACATCAATTCTTTCGCGCCAGAGTTATCAGCAACGTTCAAACGTGTAAATGGTTGGATCATTTAAGTTCCCTCCTTCCGGGTTTGTCACTTACAATTTAGATAACAACGGCTTTCTCCACTACCTCAACAAGTCTCCAGCGCTTGTCTTTGGACAATGGACGAGTTTCCATGATTTTAACTGTATCGCCGATTTTCGCTTCGTTCAGTTCATCATGAGCCTTGAATTTCTTAGTGTACTTAATACGTTTGTGGTAAAGATCGTGCATTTTGTATGTTTCAACAGCTACTGTGATGGTTTTATCCATTTTGTCGCTGACTACTTTACCTACTTGAACTTTACGCAGATTACGTTGTTCGCTCACAGAACAGCCTCCTCTCTGAATTTAGTCGTTACTTAACTAATCCCAAGTTCTCTTTCACGTATAACCGTTTTGGCGCGAGCAATTTCTTTGCGCAGGTCACGGATTTGTGTTGGGTTATCCAGTTGGCCAGTAGCCAGTTGAAAACGGAGGTTAAAGAGCTCTTCTTTAAATCCGGTAATCTTTTGTTCAATTTCTGCAGTGGTTAGGTTGCGAAATTCACTAGCCTTCATTGACTTCACCACCCAATCCTTCACGTTTCACAAACTTAGTTTTGATTGGAAGTTTGTGAGATGCAAGACGCATTGCCTCGCGTGCTACTTCTTCAGGAACGCCAGCTAGTTCAAACAGGATTTTGCCTGGTTTTACTACGGCTACCCACTTCTCAACGTTACCTTTACCGGAACCCATCCGAACTTCCAGAGGCTTCTGTGTAATAGGCTTCGAAGGGAAGATCTTAATCCATACTTTACCGCCACGCTTGATGTAACGAGTCATCGCGATACGGGCAGCTTCAATCTGTCTATTAGTAATCCACGCCGGCTCAGTAGCCTGTAGACCGTATTCACCGAAGTTGATCTCAGTGCCGCCTTTAGCGCGGCCTTTCATGTTACCACGCATTTCTTTACGGTGTTTTACACGTTTAGGTACTAACATGATTAGTTCCCTCCTTCCTCAACAACAGCCTTTTTCTTGGCAGCTGGAAGAACTTCTCCACGGTAAATCCATACTTTCACACCGATACGTCCGTATGTTGTGTGTGCTTCAGCTGTACCGTAGTCGATATCTGCACGAAGCGTATGAAGTGGAACAGTTCCTTCGCTGTAGCCTTCGCTACGAGCGATCTCAGCGCCGCCCAGACGACCGCTGACTGCAGTTTTAATACCTTTTGCGCCGGAACGCATAGTTCTTTGAATCGCTTGTTTCAGTGCACGACGGAAGGAAACGCGACGCTCCAATTGTTGTGCAATGCTTTCCGCAACCAGGATTGCATCCAGGTCAGGTGTTTTGATTTCAGCGATGTTAATGTGTACTTTCTTGCCGCCGGAAAGGTTCGTGATATGAGTACGGATCGCTTCAACTTCGGATCCACCTTTACCAATTACCATACCTGGCTTAGCTGTGTGAATTGTAACGTTCACACGGTTTGCTGCACGCTCGATGTCGATATGAGAAACAGCCGAATCTTTCAGCTTGTTCTTTAGGAACTCACGGATTTTGACGTCTTCCAGAAGAAGATCACCAAAGTCTTTGCCTGCGTACCACTTGGATTCCCAATCGCGAATGATACCTACACGCAATCCGACTGGATTTACTTTTTGACCCACACGTTTTCCCTCCTTATTTCTCGGATACCACTAATGTAATGTGGCTTGTTCTTTTGTGTATCGCACTTGCACGACCCATCGCACGAGGACGGAATCTCTTCATGATCGGACCATGATTTACATATGCTTGACTAACGACCAATTTGTTAGCGTCCAGGTTGTAGTTGTGTTCTGCATTCGCGATAGCGGAATTCAGGATCTTCTCAACAACCGGGGAAGCAGATTTAGGCGTGTGACGAAGAATTGCGATGGCTTCGCCAACTTGTTTGCCTCTGATCAAGTCAATTACGAGCTGAACCTTACGAGGAGCAATTCGAACGTAATTCGCATTTGCTTTAGCTTGCATTGTATTACCTCCTCTCAAACATTTAAGAAGTTACTTTATTATCTCTTGCCTGTTTTACGGTCATCATCATGACCTTTATACGTACGAGTAGGTGCAAACTCACCTAGTTTGTGTCCTACCATATCCTCAGTTACATAAACCGGCACATGTTTGCGGCCGTCGTAAACACCGAAAGTGTTACCGACAAACTGAGGGAAAATCGTCGAACGACGAGACCAAGTTTTGATTACCGCCTTTTTGCTGGCAGCGTTCATTTCCTCTACCTTCTTAAGCAGGTAAGCATCGATGAAAGGTCCTTTTTTAAGACTGCGTCCCATATTTTGTCCTCCCTTCAAACCACATTTCCTAGTCGCTTAGCGATCAGGTATTGATTACTTCGTACGGCGACGAACGATATATTTATCAGAAGCTTTGCCTTTTTGACGGGTTTTATAACCAAGTGTCGGTTTGCCCCATGGGGACATTGGAGACTTACGACCGATTGGAGCGCGGCCTTCACCACCACCGTGAGGGTGATCGTTAGGGTTCATTACAACACCGCGGACTTCAGGACGTTGTCCCAACCAACGGGAACGGCCGGCTTTACCGATTTTCACTAGCTCGTGATCTTCGTTACCAACGGAACCGATGGTAGCACGGCACACTTTAAGGATTTTACGAACTTCACCGGAAGAAAGACGAACTGTTACGTAGTCTTCTTCTTTACCGAGAAGCTGAGCTTCTGTACCGGCAGCGCGAACCAATTGTCCGCCTTTACCTGGCTTCAGCTCGATATTGTGGATAACTGTACCTACTGGGATGTTCTCCATAGCAAGGGCGTTACCGATTTTGATGTCAGCTGTTGGGCCGGACATTACTTCGTCTCCTACTTTCAAGCCTTTAGGAGCGATGATATATCTTTTCTCACCGTCAGCGTAGTGGATCAGAGCGATGTTGGAAGTACGGTTTGGATCGTACTCAATTGTAGCAACGCGGCCTGGAATTCCATCTTTCGTACGCTTAAAGTCGATGATACGGTATTTACGTTTGTGTCCGCCGCCTTGGTGACGAACTGTGATTTTACCCATGTTGTTGCGGCCGGCTTTTTTGCTCAGCGGTGCAAGCAACGATTTCTCAGGTACGTTTGTTGTGATCTCTTCAAAAGTGGATACGGACATTGCACGTCTTGCAGGCGATGTCGGTTTGTACTTTTTAATTGGCACGTAGTTTCCCTCCTTACTTCAGAAATTTATATTATACGGTTTCGAAGAACTCTAGTGGCTTGCTGTCTTCGCTCAGTGTTACGATCGCTTTCTTCCACTCGGAAGTGTAACCGGAATAACGGCCGTATCTTTTTGGCTTCGCAGGCATTCTTAGAGTGTTTACATCAGTAACTTTCACTTTAAAAATAGACTCGATCGCCAATTTGATTTCGGTTTTGTTCGCACGCATTTCGACTTCGAATACATATTTCCGATCATTCATCATGTCGCTTGTGCGTTCCGTGATCACTGGGCGCTTGATAATATCACGAGGATTTTTCATTACGCAAGCACCTCCTCTACCTTCTCGACTGCTTCTTTAGTAATGATCAGCTTATCGTAGACCAATACGTCCAAAACGTTGATTCCTTCAGCAGTTACAAATTTAACGCCTGGGATGTTGCGTGCAGACAATGCAACGTTGTCGTCATAGCTAGCTGCTACAACAAGCGCTTTGCGGTCTACATTCAGGTTTTTCAGAATCGCTGTGAATTCTTTAGTCTTAGGCTGATTCATCACCAGTTGATCCAACACGATGATTTCTCCGCCGATTACTTTCGAAGACAGAGCAGATTTGATGGCCAAACGGCGAACTTTCTTAGGCAGTTTGAAGCCGTAGCTGCGTGGTGTCGGCCCGAAGACGATACCGCCGCCTTTCCATTGTGGAGCGCGAATGGAGCCTTGGCGTGCACGGCCCGTACCTTTTTGTTTCCAAGGTTTACGTCCGCCTCCGCGTACTTCAGAGCGTCCTTTTACTTTATGAGTACCGCGGCGAAGGGAAGCTTGTTGAGAAACTACCGCATCGTGCAATACATAAGTGTTAGGTGTAATTCCGAATACGGAATCGGCAAGTTCGATCTCGCCCACCTCTTTACCGGTTACGTTAAAAAGTGTTACTTTCGGCATGTAGGAATCCTCCTTTCTCAATTAGTTTTTCGTTGTAGTTTTGATATTCACGTAGCTGTTTTTAGCTCCCGGAATAGAACCTTTTACAAGGATTACGTTACGCTCAGCGTCCACTTTCACAACTTCAAGGTTCTGAATTGTGATGGTTTCGGAGCCCATGTGTCCTGGCAGGCGCTTGCCTTTAGGAACGCGGTTAGCTTGGATGGAACCCATGGAACCTGGACCGCGGTGATAGCGGGAACCGTGAGACATAGGACCAGTGCTTTGTCCCCAACGCTTAATTACGCCGGCAAAACCTTTACCTTTGGAAGTGCCTGTTACGTCAACATATTCGCCAACTTCAAACAGATCAGCTTTAACCTCTTGGCCAACTTCATAATCTGCAGTGTTGATTCCGCGAACTTCGCGAACGTAGCGCTTAGGTGTTGCGCCAGCTTTCTTCGCGTGGCCCAACTCTGGCTTGATAGCATTCTTTTCTTTCTTATCAGAGAAACCTAATTGAATCGCTTCGTATCCGTCGTTCTCCAGGTCTTTCTTTTGAAGAACTACGCAAGGACCAGCTTCAATTACAGTTACCGGTACTACTAAACCTTCAGGAGTAAAAACTTGAGTCATACCCAGTTTTCTACCTAAGATACCCTTTGTCATGTTGACACCTCGTTTCTTTTCTCAATCGTAATATGGTGCAGCTTGTATTTCGATCAAAGTCAAACTATTATAGTTTAATTTCGATATCTACGCCGGATGGAAGATCCAAACGCATTAATGCATCCACAGTTTGTGGAGTCGGGTTCACAATATCGATCAGACGCTTGTGTGTGCGTTGTTCGAATTGCTCACGGGAATCCTTGTACTTGTGTACCGCACGCAGAATCGTAATGATTTGCTTTTCAGTAGGTAACGGAATCGGACCGGATACACCTGCACCGGAACGTTTAGCTGTTTCTACAATTTTCTCTGCGGATTGATCAAGAATCCTGTGATCGTATGCTTTCAAGCGAATACGAATTTTTTGCTTTGCCATATAAGTCCCTCCTTCTATCGCCCAATTTATTATCGGACATACTCCGTGAAAATTTTCCGTGCGCACCCTCATGGCAAAGGAGCCGGGTGTGTCGGTAACCTCTCACATCATCGCACAGTCACAGACCAACGTTCACTATTATATATAATCCATGGGCGGAATGCAAGGAAAAGATGAATAATTTTTATATTCCTGTTTCTTCTATTATATAGAGACAATTCTGCCCCGCCATAATGAAAAAAAGAACTCTTATCCTAATGGATAAGAGTTCTTCTGCAAAGACTTTATGAAAAGTCTTAATTACTTCTGGATGGAAGCAACCGCGCCCGCACCTACAGTACGTCCGCCTTCGCGAATAGCGAAGCGTGTTCCTTCTTCGATCGCGATTGGAGCGATCAGCTCAACTGTTACTGTGATGTTATCGCCAGGCATAACCATTTCAGTACCTTCTGGAAGCGTGATAACGCCAGTTACGTCAGTTGTACGGAAATAGAATTGTGGACGGTAACCAGTAAAGAAAGGCTTGTGACGGCCACCCTCTTCTTTAGTCAGAACGTAGATTTGAGCTGTGAAGTTTGTGTGAGGCTTAACGGAACCCGGTTTAGCCAAAACTTGTCCACGCTCGATATCTTTACGGTCTACACCACGAAGCAATGCGCCGATGTTGTCACCAGCTTGAGCGGAGTCAAGAAGTTTACGGAACATCTCAACGCCTGTAACAACGGATTTCTTAGTTTCTTCAACCAGACCGATGATTTCGATCTCGTCTTGTACTTTAACCACACCGCGCTCTACACGACCTGTAGCAACTGTACCACGGCCAGTGATGGAGAATACGTCCTCGACAGGCATAAGGAAAGGCTTCTCAGTGTCGCGCTCTGGAGTTGGGATGTAAGTATCGATTTGCTCGAACAGCTCAACGATTTTGTTAGCCCACTCGCCATCTGGGTTTTGCAGTGCTTCACGAGCAGAACCGCGAACGATTGGAGTGTCATCGCCTGGGAATTCATACTCGGAAAGAAGGTCGCGAACTTCCATTTCTACCAGTTCAAGAAGCTCTTCGTCTTCTACCATGTCGCATTTGTTCAGGAATACAACGATGTAAGGTACGCCTACTTGGCGGGACAGAAGGATGTGCTCGCGAGTTTGCGGCATTGGGCCGTCAGCTGCGGAACAAACCAGGATCGCGCCGTCCATTTGAGCTGCGCCTGTGATCATGTTTTTAACATAGTCGGCGTGGCCTGGGCAGTCAACGTGTGCATAGTGACGGTTAGGAGTTTCGTACTCAACGTGAGCTGTGGAGATTGTGATACCGCGCTCGCGCTCTTCTGGAGCTTTATCGATTTGGTCGAAAGCTACCGCTGCGCCACCGTATCTTTTGGACAATACAGTAGTGATTGCAGCTGTAAGAGTTGTTTTACCATGGTCGACGTGACCGATCGTACCGATGTTAACGTGCGGTTTGTTACGTTCAAATTTAGCTTTTGCCATTTTGAAAAAGCCTCCTTAATGAATGGGTTTAGGGTGAGTGCGGCTTCACGGCCGATTGACCGCAAAGCTTCGAACTCTTCTATGAATCGATTATACATCCTGCACTAGGCAGAGTGCAAAACCGTTTCCTTATGCGCCTTTATTCTTTGCGATGATTTCTTCCGCAATGTTACGAGGCACTTCTTCGTAGTGGGAGATCTCCATGGAGAATACACCACGGCCTTGTGTACCGGAACGAAGTGTTGTGGAATATCCAAACATTTCGGACAAAGGCACCTTAGCACGAATGATTTGCGCGCCGTGACGGGCATCCATACCTTCGATACGTCCGCGACGGGAATTCAGCATACCCATAACGTCGCCCATGTATTCTTCAGGTACAGTAACTTCAACTTTCATGATCGGCTCAAGAAGGCATGGGTTACATTTATCCTTAGCAGCTTTCAATGCCATGGAACCTGCAACCTTAAACGCCATCTCGGAGGAGTCGACATCATGGTAGGATCCGTCAACCATAGTAGCTTTGATGTCTACCAATGGGAATCCGGCAAGTACGCCGTTCTTCATGGACTCTTCGATACCAGCTTGAACTGGACCGACGAATTCCTTAGGAACTGCACCACCGACGATTTTGCTTTCGAAAACAAAGCCGCTGCCTGGCTCAAGCGGTTCAAACTCAACCCAACAATGTCCGTATTGACCACGGCCACCGGATTGACGAACGAACTTACCTTCAACTTTAGCAGGGGTACGGAATGTTTCTCTGTAAGCAACCTGAGGCTTACCTACATTGGTTTCCACTTTAAACTCGCGAAGCATACGGTCAACAATGATCTCCAGGTGAAGTTCACCCATACCGGAGATAATCGTTTGATTCGTTTCCTCGTCCGTGTGAGCGCGGAAAGTAGGATCTTCCTCGGACAGCTTGGACAAAGCAACACCCATCTTGTCTTGGTCAGCTTTAGTCTTAGGCTCGATTGCAACGGAGATAACCGGTTCAGGGAAGTTCATGGACTCCAGAATGATCGGATTTTTCTCGTCGCAAAGCGTATCACCTGTTGTTGTATCTTTCAAACCTACGGCAGACGCAATGTCACCAGCGTATACTACGCTGATTTCTTGACGGCTGTTCGCATGCATTTGAAGGATACGGCCGATTCTTTCACGTTTCCCTTTTGTAGCGTTAAGAACGTAGGAACCTGCGTTCAGTACACCGGAGTAAACGCGGAAGAAAGTCAGCTTACCAACGAAAGGATCCGTCATAATCTTGAATGCCAACGCGGAGAACGGCTGGTCATCAGCGGATTTACGAACTTCTTCCGTTCCGTCATCCAGAACGCCCTTGATGTCAGGAACGTCGATTGGAGCCGGCAGGTAATCAATTACTGCATCCAGCATAGGCTGAACGCCTTTGTTACGGTAAGAGGAACCGCAGATAACCGGGAAAATCTTAACTTCTACTACACCTTTACGGAGAGCGGCTTTGATTTCAGCAATTGTGAACTCTTCGCCTTCCAGGTATTTCATAGTTAGTTCTTCGTCCAATTCTGCAACTCTCTCAATCAGTTCAACGCGAAGTTCAGCTACTTTATCTTTGAGTTCAGCCGGAATTTCAACTTCTTCCGCATCTTTGCCCAAATCATCTTTGTAGATATAAGCTTTCTCTTCAACGATGTCAACGATGCCTTTGAATTGATCTTCAGCACCGATTGGCAGCTGAATAGCAACAGCATTAGCACCTAGTTTATCGCGCATTTGGTCAATTACTGCCAGGAAGTCCGCGCCGATGATGTCCATTTTGTTGACATATGCGATACGAGGTACTCCGTAGCGGTCCGCTTGTCTCCAAACGGTTTCGGATTGAGGTTCAACGCCTTCTTTAGCACTGAATACACCTACAGCCCCGTCCAATACACGAAGGGAACGTTCAACTTCAACTGTGAAGTCAACGTGACCCGGGGTATCAATGATGTTAATGCGGTGACCCTTCCAAGAAGCGGTGGTAGCAGCGGATGTAATCGTGATGCCGCGCTCCTGTTCTTGCTCCATCCAGTCCATGGTAGCTGCACCTTCGTGCACCTCACCAATCTTATGCGTACGACCGGTGTAGAACAAAATACGCTCCGTAGTTGTTGTCTTACCAGCATCAATGTGAGCCATGATCCCGATATTACGCGTATCTTTCAAGGAGAACTCTCTTGCCATGATTATGTCTCCTTTCAAATTTACACTTAAATTTTATAAGTATCAGACGTACAAGTGCGAACCTATACGCCTGTAATCTTATCCTACCAGCGGTAGTGAGCGAACGCTTTGTTGGCTTCAGCCATTTTGTGAGTATCTTCGCGCTTCTTCACAGACGCACCAGTGTTATTGGATGCATCGATGATTTCAGCAGCCAGACGCTCTTCCATGGTCTTCTCGCCGCGGTTGCGGGAGTAGTTAACCAACCAACGCAAACCTAGGGAAGTACGGCGCTCAGGCTTAACTTCGATAGGCACTTGATAGTTAGCTCCACCTACACGGCGAGCTTTAACCTCAAGTACTGGCATGATGTTCTTGATGGCAGTTTCAAAAACCTCCATCGGCTCTTTTCCAGTACGCTCTTGAATCAGGTTGAACGCATCATACAGAATCGTTTGAGCGACACCTCTCTTACCGTCGATCATAACGCGGTTGACTAGACGGGTAACCAGTTTGCTGTTGTAGATAGGATCCGGCAATACGTCTCTTTTAGTAACAGGACCTTTACGTGGCATAGTTATCCCCCTTTCTCATAAGAATCATTCTTTTTGGTTGAGTTCCGCTCTATGCGGAAACGAATTAGGACTTCTTAGCTTTAGGACGTTTAGTTCCGTATTTGGATCTAGCTTGCATACGGTTGTTCACGCCTGCAGTATCCAAAGCACCGCGAACGATATGGTAACGTACCCCTGGAAGGTCTTTTACACGGCCTCCACGGATCAGCACCACGCTGTGCTCCTGAAGGTTATGACCGATACCTGGAATGTAAGCAGTCACCTCTACACGGTTTGTCAAACGTACACGGGCATATTTACGAAGAGCCGAGTTCGGTTTCTTCGGAGTCATTGTACCTACACGAGTGCAAACACCGCGTTTCTGTGGAGCGCTGATTTCAGTACCCTCACGTTTCAGAGCGTTGAATCCTCTTTGCAGCGCAGGAGATTTCGACTTAACTACTTTAGCCTTTCTTCCTTTGCGTACTAGCTGGTTAATTGTTGGCATTTCGCCACCTCCTTCCTCTTAGTTAACGAATTATTCATTCGCCGTGTTTAAGCCCACAGATCCAGGCGGTTCATAAATAGGCAAATGAAAAGTTTTTGCCAGCGCAACAAAGGCGTCGAGAGAACTCTACGCTATTCACGCAGTAACAAAAACGATAATCTGCTATTCACTCACTGCTGCCGCCATAGCGGCACCTACTTCAATTCCGCAAGCCTTCCCCAATGCTTTCATGGATTCTACTTGCGTCACCTTAACCCCGTGCTTCTTGCAGAGATTAATTGCTTTTATCGTAATCCTAGGATCTGCATCTTTAGCAACAAAAACTTCAGTGGCCTTACCCAGCTCCAGCATTCTAAGCGTCTGCTTCATGCCGATGCTCATTCGGCTGTTCTGTATCACTTCATCATAAGACAATGTTGCATCCTCCAAAGTACAGATAATAACCTATTAGGCACACTTCGATATATTATCATTTCATTCTAACAGTGTCAAGAAGAATCATGGCTTATACATAATATAATTCAGTACAATACTTACCAAAATCCGTACAAGCCGGCGTTCAATCACTGGCCTGCACGGATTTATGATAAGAATTACATTATTCTACAGTAACAGTTTCTAATTCAGAATCCGTCTGCTCCTGCACATCATCTTCCTGGTCAGCCAGGCGGATGCTGCGGTAACGGTTCATACCGGTACCTGCAGGAATCAGCTTACCGATAATTACATTCTCTTTCAAGCCTAGGAGCTGATCCACTTTTCCTTTGATAGCTGCATCTGTAAGAACTCTTGTCGTTTCTTGGAACGATGCCGCGGACAAGAAGGAATCCGTCTCCAGGGACGCTTTGGTAATACCAAGAAGGACTGGTCTTGCTACCGCCGGTTCTTCACCGTTCAACAGCACTTCCTTGTTCGCTTCTTCGTACTCGTGGATATCTGTGAAGGATCCAGGCAGCAATGTCGTGTTACCCGCGTCGACAACGCGGATTTTCCGAAGCATCTGGCGCACCATAACTTCAATATGCTTGTCGTTGATCTCAACCCCTTGGTTCCGATAAACGCGCTGCACTTCTTGAAGGATATAGTTCTGAACGCCGCGGATCCCTTTGATTCGAAGCATTTCCTTCGGATCGATGGAACCGTCAGTCAGTTCATCCCCAGCGTCTACTTGCTGTCCTTCCACAACGCGGATACGAGAACCGTACGTTACGGAATAAACTTTGGATTCAGCTTCACCAACGACCTCAATCTCACGACGGTCTTTAGCTTCGCGGATTTCTTTAACTACGCCGTCAAGCTCGGAAATAATCGCTTGGCCTTTCGGATTACGCGCCTCGAACAACTCTTGGATACGCGGCAAACCTTGCGTAATATCATCACCGGCAACACCGCCGGTATGGAACGTACGCATCGTCAGCTGAGTTCCCGGCTCACCGATCGATTGGGCTGCAATAATACCTACTGCTTCACCAATCTCAACATGCTTACCAGTAGCCAGATTGCGTCCGTAACAAGTCTTGCAGACGCCATGACGCGCACGGCAGCTTAATACGGAGCGGATCGACAGTTTCTCGATGCCTGCGGCGATGATTGCATCAGCCTTGTTGGCATCAATCAATTCATTGCGGTTTACAAGAACTTCACCGGTTTCAGGATGCTTGATCGTCTCGAAGGAATAACGTCCTTCAATACGGTCATACAGATCCTCAATAACTTCTTTACCGTCTTGAATTTTGCTGACTAGGAAACCTTTATCCGTACCACAGTCTTCTTCGCGGACGATAACATCTTGAGCCACGTCTACCAGACGTCGTGTCAGGTAACCGGAATCCGCTGTACGAAGGGCTGTATCGGCAAGACCTTTACGAGCACCGTGCGTCGAGATAAAGTATTCGAGGACCGTAAGACCTTCACGGAAGTTCGATTTAATCGGCAACTCGATAATCCGTCCGGACGGGTTGGCCATCAGACCGCGCATACCGCCCAGCTGGGTGATCTGCGATTTGTTACCCCGCGCTTTGGAGTCCACCATCATCATAATGGAATTGTAGCGGTCCATGGATTTCATCAGTACGTCCGTAATTTCGTCCTTCGCCTTACTCCAAATGCCGATAACTCGGTCATAACGCTCGTCGTTCGTAATCAGACCACGGCGGTACTGATTCATAACGGCTTTGACCTTTTCTTCGGATTCGCGCAGAATTTCGTTCTTCTCCGGCGGTACGATAACGTCCGCAACCGCTACGGTAATTCCCGCTTTTGTAGAGTACGTGAAGCCTAGCTCCTTGATTTTGTCCAAAATCATCGAAGTTTGGGTTGTATGGTAACGTCTGAAGCATTCGCCGATAATCGTTCCCAGATACTCTTTACCTACGGCGCCTTTGATCGGAAGGTTCATAATGAACTCCTGAACATTCGTGCCTTTGTCGAAGATAAAGTATTTATCCGGCGTACCGTTCATCAGGTTGGTCTTCGTCGGTTCGTTGATATAAGGGAAATGCGTAGGATAAATCTCATTAAAAATGATTGTACCTACATTTGTTACGAGCAAAGCATCCTGTTGTCTATCCGTGAACGATTCCTTGTTGAGCGCACGCGCCGGGATCGCAACACGGGCATGCAAGGAAGCAACTCCGCGCTGATAAGCCGATATCGCTTCGTTTACATTGCGGAAGATCATGCCGGTACCATTGGCTTCCGGGTTATCCATCGTCAGATAGAAGGAACCCAAAACCATATCCTGAGACGGGGTAACGACAGGTTTACCGTCTTTAGGGTTAAGGATATTGCCGGATGCAAGCATCAGAATACGCGCTTCTGCTTGTGCCTCAGCTGACAAAGGAACGTGAACCGCCATCTGGTCACCGTCAAAGTCCGCATTATAAGCGGTACATACGAGCGGATGAAGCTTGATAGCACGGCCTTCAACCAGGATCGGCTCGAATGCCTGAATTCCTAGTCTGTGAAGCGTCGGGGCACGGTTCAGAAGAACCGGGTGTTCCTTGATTACTTCTTCGAGAACATCCCATACTTCAGGGCTGACACGTTCAACTTTACGCTTCGCGCTCTTGATGTTATGAGCCAATCCTTTATTCACAAGCTCTTTCATTACAAAAGGCTTAAACAGTTCTAATGCCATTTCCTTCGGCAGACCGCACTGGTACATCTTGAGGTTTGGACCTACAACGATAACGGAACGTCCGGAGTAGTCAACCCGTTTACCAAGCAAGTTCTGACGGAACCGCCCTTGCTTACCCTTCAGCATATGGCTCAAAGATTTCAGCGGACGGTTACCCGGTCCGGTAACAGGACGGCCGCGGCGGCCGTTGTCGATCAGGGCGTCAACCGCCTCTTGAAGCATACGCTTCTCATTCTGAACGATGATGTCCGGTGCGCCTAGATCAAGCAGACGCTTAAGACGGTTGTTTCTGTTGATCACGCGGCGGTACAGATCGTTCAGGTCGGAGGTCGCAAAGCGGCCGCCGTCCAGCTGTACCATCGGACGAAGTTCCGGAGGAATTACCGGAAGCACATCTAGAATCATCCAATCCGGCTCATTGCCGGAGTTGCGGAAAGCTTCAATTACTTCAAGACGCTTGATCGCACGGTTACGGCGCTGACCTTGTGCCGTACGCAGCTCTTCTTTAAGGAACTCCAGCTCTTTCTCCACATCGATATCCTGAAGCAGTTTCTTAACGGCTTCAGCGCCCATTCCCGCTTGGAAACCGTAGCCGTACTTTTCACGATAACTCCGGTATTCTTTCTCGGACAACAGCTGTTTCTTCTCCAGAGGTGTATCTCCAGGATCAGTAACTACATAAGATGCGAAGTAGATGATCTCTTCCAAGGATCTCGGGGACATATCAAGCGCTAAGCCCATGCGGCTCGGAATCCCTTTGAAATACCAAATGTGGGACACCGGTGCAGCCAATTCGATATGGCCCATGCGCTCACGGCGCACTTTCGCACGTGTAACTTCGACGCCGCAGCGGTCACAAACTACGCCTTTGTAACGTACGCGCTTATATTTACCGCAATGGCACTCCCAGTCTTTCGTCGGTCCGAAGATCTTCTCGCAGAACAGCCCTTCTTTTTCCGGCTTTAACGTTCTGTAGTTGATCGTTTCCGGCTTTTTTACTTCTCCGCGGGACCAAGAACGAATTTTGTCCGGCGATGCCAGACCGATTTTCATAAATTCGAAGTTGTTTACGTCCATCAAGGAGCAACCCTCCTCTAGATTGTGCTATTTACTTGCTCAAGCTCTATTTCAACGTAACTCACGAAAATGCAGCCTGCTGAAGCACAGGCTTAGATGACGGAGAATCCGGGTCGCCCCGGATTTCCCCTTTATTCTACGCCGGCTTCCGCACCCTCAAGGTTGAGGTTCAACTTGTCGTTGGTTGCATCGTCTTCGTCGTCCAGTTCTTTCATTTCGATCTCTTCTTCGTTCTCGGTAAGGATTTTCACGTCCATACCTAAACTTTGAAGTTCCTTAATCAATACTTTGAAGGATTCAGGAACACCCGGCTCCGGAACGTTCTCGCCTTTGACAATCGATTCGTACGTCTTCACACGGCCGACCACGTCATCCGACTTGACAGTAAGAATCTCCTGCAAAGTATAGGCCGCACCATAGGCTTCAAGTGCCCAAACCTCCATCTCCCCGAAACGCTGTCCGCCGAATTGGGCTTTACCGCCCAGCGGCTGTTGGGTAACCAGAGAGTAAGGACCAGTGGAACGGGCATGGATTTTATCGTCAACCATGTGAGCCAGCTTGATCATGTACATGACGCCGACCGTAACTTCACGTTCAAAAGCGTCCCCTGTACGTCCGTCATACAGCTTCGTTTTACCGTTACGCTGCATGCCTGCTTCTTCCATGGTGTCGAATACGTCATACTCACGTGCTCCGTCAAATACCGGAGTAGCGGTATGAATACCCAGCGCCTTAGCAGCCATCCCCAAGTGAACCTCGAGCACCTGACCGATGTTCATACGGGACGGTACGCCCAGCGGGTTAAGAACAACCTCGACCGGTGTTCCGTCCGGAAGGAACGGCATATCTTCCTCAGGAAGGATCCGTGCGATAACACCCTTGTTACCATGACGTCCCGCCATTTTGTCACCCTCGGAAATTTTCCGCTTCTGAGCGATATAGACGCGTACAAGCTGGTTTACGCCAGGCGGCAGCTCATCACCGTTTTCACGGGTAAACACCTTCACGTCTACGACGATACCGTCGGTACCATGCGGTACGCGAAGCGATGTATCACGGACTTCACGGGCTTTCTCACCGAAGATTGCGTGCAGCAAGCGCTCTTCCGCTGTGAGTTCCGTTACACCCTTAGGCGTTACTTTACCTACCAGGATATCGCCGGCAGCAATTTCAGCACCGACACGGATAATACCGCGCTCGTCAAGATTTTTCAGCGCATCTTCCCCTACGTTCGGGATATCGCGTGTAATCTCTTCCGGCCCAAGCTTCGTATCACGCGCTTCGGATTCGTATTCTTCAATGTGGATGGAAGTATATACGTCTTCCTTCACGAGCTTCTCGCTTAGCAGGATCGCATCCTCGTAGTTGTAACCTTCCCATGTCATGAAGGCAACGACTACGTTGCGGCCCAACGCAAGTTCTCCCATCTCTGTGGACGGTCCGTCCGCCAAAATATCGCCTTTCTTGATGATCTCGCCTTTATGGCAGATCGGGCGCTGGTTAATGCATGTTCCTTGGTTGGAACGCATAAATTTGTGTAACTTATATTTCACGATGTCGCCGTTTACGAGCTTGCCGTCCACCATTTCCTGGCGGCGGAGCCAAATCTCATTAGCGGACACCTTCTCGATTACCCCGTCATGCTTGGCAACGATACACACACCGGAGTCCTTTGCGGACTTGTGTTCCATACCTGTACCTACAAGCGGAGCCTTTGGAATAAGCAGAGGCACGGCTTGACGCTGCATGTTCGATCCCATCAGGGCGCGGTTGGAGTCATCGTTCTCAAGGAACGGAATGAGCGCCGTCGCAACGGATACAACCTGTTTCGGAGATACGTCCATGTAATCCACGCGTTCGCGCGGCATGGTCAAGATGTTATCGGCCTGCTTGTTGTAACGTACGATAACCATGTCTTCCGCAAAGGTACCGTCCTCATTAAGAGGAACGTTCGCTTGCGCAACAACGTAATTATCTTCTTCATCGGCAGTCAGATAGTTAATCTGCTCCGTCACTCTGCCTGTCTTCGGATCAACCCAACGGTACGGAGCTTCGATAAATCCGTATTCGTTGATGCGGGCGAATGTCGACAAAGAGTTGATCAAACCGATGTTCGGTCCCTCCGGCGTCTCAATAGGGCACATCCGGCCGTAGTGAGAGTGATGGACGTCACGAACTTCAAAGCCTGCGCGCTCACGAGTCAAACCGCCGGGTCCTAATGCGGACAGACGGCGCTTATGCGTCAATTCAGCAAGCGGGTTCGTCTGGTCCATAAACTGCGACAGCTGGGAGCTTCCGAAGAACTCTTTAATCGACGCAATCACAGGGCGTATGTTAATTAATGCTTGAGGCGTAATTACATTCGCATCCTGGATGGACATTCTCTCGCGAACTACACGTTCCATACGGGACAAACCGATACGGAACTGATTCTGAAGCAGCTCACCTACGGAACGAAGACGGCGGTTACCCAGATGGTCGATATCATCCGTGCTACCGATTCCGTGAAGCAGGTTCATAAAGTAGTTGATCGATGCAATAATATCGGAAGCCGTGATATGCTTCACGCTCTTATCGATAATTCCGTTAGAAATGACCTTAATGACACGGCCGTCTTCTTCCGGAGAGAATACATGGATCGTTTGAAGTGGAATACTATCGTCATCCTGCACACCGGCGGAGATGCGGTGCTCCTTAAAGCCCACATTCTTCTCCAGATTAGGCAGAATTTCATCCAGCAGGCGGCGGTCAATCATTTGGCCGGACTCAGCGATAATTTCGCCGGTTTCCGGATCCGCCAATGTTTCTGCCAACCGCATGTTGAACAGCCTGTTTTTAATGTGCAGTTTTTTGTTTATCTTATATCTACCAACGTTTGCGAGATCATAACGCTTCGGATCGAAGAAACGCGCAACCAGCAAGCTTCTAGCGTTATCCAGCGTTGGCGGCTCGCCCGGACGAAGACGCTCGTAAATCTCGATCAGCGCTTTCTCCGTAGAGTCGGTGTTATCCTTATCGAGGGTGTTGCGGATGTATTCATCATCCCCAAGCAGATCGATAATCTCTGCATCGGTACCGAAGCCCAAAGCTCTCAACAGCACAGTAACCGGAATCTTACGGGTACGGTCAATACGGACATAAATGATGTCCTTTGCATCCGTCTCCAGCTCCAGCCAAGCACCACGGTTAGGGATCACGGTAGCTGTATATGTTTTCTTCCCATTCTTGTCGACTTTTGTGCTAAAATAGACGCTAGGAGAGCGAACCAGCTGGCTGACGATAACCCGTTCCGCACCGTTGATAATGAACGTACCGGTCTCGGTCATCAGCGGGAAATCTCCCATGAACACTTCTTGTTCCTTAACCTCGCCGGTTTCCTTATTGATGAGACGAACTTTAACGCGCAGCGGCGCTGCATAGGTTACGTCGCGCTCTTTGGATTCATCGACCGAATACTTAGGCTCTCCCAAGCTGTAGTCAATAAACTCCAGAACCAGGTTGCCCGTGAAATCCTGAATCGGAGAAATATCCTGGAACATCTCCCGCAATCCTTCTTCTAGAAACCACTCATACGATTTCTGTTGGATTTCAATCAGGTTTGGAACTTCAAGCACTTCATCGATTCTCGCATAACTTCTCCGAGTGCGTCTTCCTAATTGAACAAGTTGACCTGCCAACTTAAACTCACCCCTCATGTCTACTTTCAACCCGATTTCAGAAACAGAAATAAGAAAACCTCTTTCGTTGCCATTCATGATGAGCGACCGCGAGATAGAGGCAAATTTCCTTATCCCAAAGATCAGAGAATCCCATCTTCCTTGAGACATAAAAGAAAGCCCTTAGCAAAAGCAACCCGATGACCAAGCGCTTTCCAAAGAGTTTCTGTTCCAAAAACCATATTCTAGTTGTTGCCTAAAGCTCCATATCTTGTAGATTTGCCTCAAAATTTAAACATTATACGTCATAACCCGATTCTTTATTCATATTTCCTGAAAAAAGGGCTTGACATTTTAGCAAACTAAAGAAAAACGGAGTCCTCCTAATACTGACATTTTATAATGATACCACAACGGAAAAATGAAGTCAATTCTGCATAACTACGCTTTTCTCGCACGGTATATACGATAGCCTTTATCCTTGGTCACTTCTTCTACTTCAGCAAAAAGAGATTCTAATTTCGTCAAAGCGGAAGGCGCCCCCTGCTTCTTCTGAATGACGACCCATAACTCGCCGCCTTGCTCCAGATGAGCCTCCGCTTCCGTGAAGATCTGGTGCACTGTTTCTTTGCCAGCCCTGATAGGCGGGTTTGTAAGGATTATATGAAACTTGCGGCCGGCCAGCTTCTCAAACAGATCGCTCTGCAAAATTTCGACATTATCGATCTTGTTGCGTATTGCGTTTTCTTTGGCTAATTCCACGGCGCGCTCATTGATATCCACCATAGTCACGCGGCCGTCCTTAGCGATCAACGCAGCAGATAGTCCGATCGGGCCATAACCGCAACCTACGTCCAGCACTTGGCTGTCTGCAGAAAACGACATACTCTCAATCAGCACCCGGCTTCCATAATCCACACCAGTTTTGGAAAATACACCGCTGTCTGTAACAAACGTAAACTTCCTGCCCGCAAGCACTTGCTCTATCGTTTGCCGCTGGTGTACGGTAGATGGTTTATTCGTATAGTAGTGTTCGGACATGAATGAGCCCCCGTAAATGTAACCAGAATTCTTGAGAATCTTAAAATAGAGTGTTCTTTGGTGAAAAAATCCCCCTGAAGTTTTGCGCTTCAAGGGGATTGATTAAGCTAAATTATTTCACTTCTACGGAAGCGCCAGCTTCTTCAAGCTTAGCTTTAACCGCTTCTGCTTCTTCTTTAGCTACTTTTTCTTTGATCGGTTTTGGTGCGTTGTCAACCAGGTCTTTCGCTTCTTTCAGACCAAGGCCTGTAAGTTCGCGAACAACTTTAATTACGTTGATTTTGGACGCTCCAGCGTTGTTAAGGATTACGTCGAATTCGGATTGCTCTTCAACTTCTGCTGCGCCTGCGCCGCCAGCCATCATAGCTACTGGAGCTGCTGCAGTTACGCCGAATTCTTCTTCAATTGCTTTAACTAGGTCGTTCAGTTCAAGGACAGTCATGCCTTTAATAGCTTCTAAGATTTGCTCTTTACTCATGGTTGAACCTCCGTTATTTTAATTAAATTTGGGTGTATACTGAAAAATAAAGTCGTACAGATTAAGCTTCTTGCTTCTCGGATACAGCTTTAACCGCAAGGGCAAAGTTGCGAACCGGTGCTTGAAGTACGCTAAGCAACATGGAAAGAAGACCTTCTCTGGATGGCAGATCCGCCAGGGCTTTGATTTGATCGTAGCCAACAACGCGACCTTCCACTACGCCGCCTTTAACTTCAAGTGCGTCGTTCTTCTTCGCGAAAGCCGTAAGGATTTTCGCTGGAGCTACAACATCGTCTTTCGAAAAAGCGATCGCTGTAGGACCTGTCAGGTGTTCATCTAACTCAGACAGATCTGTCTGTGCTGTTGCACGACGAGTCAGCGAGTTCTTAATTACTTGGAATTCGATACCAGCTTCACGAAGCTGCTTACGAAGTTCTGTAACTTGAGCAACGTTCAATCCGCGGTAATCTGCAACAACAGTACAAGAGCTTTCACGAAGCTTTGCTGCCACTTCGCCTACTTGCAATTCTTTCTGTTGAATGATCTTTGTATTTGCCAAACTGTCCACCTCCTGTAGTTCTTTAAATAATCTATCATCGCCTACTATGCGGGAGCTTTTCATGAAAAAAGCCTCCGTAGACGTCTACGAAGGCATGAAGTTCGGTTTATTTCCTGCAAGGAAAATGACCCATTTATCACAACACCTCGGTAGGAAATTAAGCCTAATGGCACCTACTGTCTACGGTTAGCATATTCAACTTTAATGTCGCAGTCAAAGCAACAACTTCAACAGATTATCACGTTCATCAGCGGAAGTCAATCCTTAAATGTTTCCATCAGAACATCCCCGCATCAGAGACAGTTTCTTATCTGTAAGATTGTACGTTCACGCGAGCTGCAGGACCCATAGTCGAAGAAACAGCAATGTTCTTCAAGTATACGCCTTTAGCGGCAGCCGGCTTCGCTCTGTTCAATGCATCGATCAGCGTACGGAAGTTCTCGTTCAGCTTCTCGGAATCGAAAGATACTTTACCGATTGGAGCGTGGATTTGACCTGCTTTATCAAGACGGTACTCGATTTTACCAGCTTTGATTTCTTGAACAGCTTTAGTAACGTCGAAAGTAACCGTACCTGCTTTAGGGTTTGGCATAAGGCCTTTACCACCGAGCACGCGGCCCAGTTTACCGACTTCAGCCATCATATCAGGTGTAGCTACGCAGACGTCGAACTCGAACCAGCCTTGTTGGATTTTGTTGATCAGATCTTGATCTCCAACAAAGTCAGCACCAGCTGCTTCCGCCTCTTTCGCTTTCTCACCTTTTGCGAAAACAAGAACGCGCTTAGTCTTACCAGTTCCGTGCGGCAGTACAACTACGCCACGAACAGCCTGGTCTTGTTTTCTAGGGTCTACGCCCAGACGAACTGCTACTTCAACGGTTTCGTCGAATTTCGCAGTTGCTGCTTTCTTAACAAGCTCGATCGCTTCAAGGGACTCGTAAGTCGCTTCGCTGTCGATCAGCTTGGCTGCTTCTGCATATTTCTTACCATGTTTCGGCATTAATATTCTCCTCCTTTGTGGTATTAGCGGATATTCCTCCCACTATGCGGTCCTACAACGGCCGCGAGACAAGACTGTAATTAGTCTTCGATTACGATACCCATGGAACGGGCAGTACCTTCTACCATCAGCATAGCCGCTTCAACGGATGCTGCGTTCAGGTCAGGCATTTTCTGTTCAGCGATTTCGCGAACTTTCGCGCGCTTTACAGTTGCCACTTTCTTCTTGTTAGGCTCGCCGGATCCTTTAGCGATACCTGCAGCTACACGAAGCAATACAGCAGCCGGTGGAGTCTTAGTTTCGAACGTAAAGGAACGATCCTCGAATACGCTGATTACAACAGGGATGATAAGACCAGCTTGATCTGCAGTACGAGCGTTAAACTCTTTACAGAAAGCCATGATGTTAACACCTGCTTGACCCAGTGCCGGACCTACCGGTGGAGCCGGATTCGCTTTACCTGCAGGAATCTGCAATTTCACCATCTTGATAACCTTTTTTGCCATGTAAAACACCTCCTTGCTAGAATGTGGTACAACGGGATGTTTCCCTCCCACTTGCCATGGCCTGCCACTTACAGACAAGCCACACAAAGAAAGCCGTTAAATCTTCTCTACTTGCGTAAAATCCAATTCAAGCGGTGTTTCCCTGCCGAACATATTCACATGAACCTTCAGCTTCATCTTATCTGCAAGAATCTCTTCCACAGATCCGACAAAGTTAGCAAAAGGACCAACCTTCACGCGAACGTTCTCCTTCAGGTCGAAGTCAATCTTCGCCTTAGGCTCTTCCATACCCATATGCTTCAGGATGGATTCGACTTCCTCAGGCAGCAATGCCGTAGGCTTGGAGCCTGCGCCAGTGGAACCTACAAAGCCGGTAACGCCCGGAGTGTTACGCACTACGTACCAGGAGTCGTCCGTCTGAATCATTTCTACGAGAACATAGCCGGGATACACTTTGCGCATCACCGTCTTCTTCTTCCCGTCCTTGTTCACGATTTCTTCTTCCATCGGAACCAGAACGCGAAAAATCTTGTCCGTCATATTCATAGATTCGACACGTTTCTCAAGGTTAGCTTTCACTTTATTCTCATACCCTGAATAGGTATGAACGACGTACCATCTTTTCTCCATAACTAGCCACCCTTGGATCTACTTTTATTCAAATACAAGACGCAGCAGTTCAGAAATACCAAGGTCGAGAACAGTAAAATAGATCGAAACGAACACAACTGTAATGACAGTCACAAGCGTATAGCTTGTCAGTTCCTTACGGTTAGGCCACTTTACCTTCTTCAACTCCGACCAGCTGTCCGTGAAAAAAGAAAACGTAGAACCAAAGCTTTGTTTCATTCTGCTCAAGAAAGCCACGATACTACACCTCCAAGGACCTACCGCGTTTCGCGATGAGCTGTTTGTTCGTTACAGAACTTGCAGTACTTCTTCAACTCGATGCGGTCGGGGTTGTTACGCTTATTCTTAGTTGTTGTGTAGTTTCTTTGTTTGCAGTTCGTACAAGCCATAGTAATGATTACCCGCATGATGTACACCTCCCCAGACAACCTTATATTATAGGCGTTTATGTTCAACCTAAAAATTCGTACGCATTTAGGGCTACCTAAAACACTTTATCACAAGGCATATTTCATGTCAAGGATATTGTATTGACGCTGCACTTCTTGTATTTACCAGCATTATTGACGATAAACCGCCGCCCTAAACGGGGTTTCGTCTATTGTTTCACGGGTTTCTCAGCCTGCCGTTCAAATACGGCCACGTCCACACCCTCTACCTGCTCATCCATTGCAGCAAGAGAATCGCCGATCGTTTCCTTAGTAACCAGATGCTTACCCTCTTTAAAACAGTCTATCATCCAACGGTTGATGTCGGCGGAATAATGAGAGACGTCTTTATAGTTGTCCATGTTAAACGTAACGTCCTTCACGCTCTGAAAATCGTAGACCTTTACATTCGGCATATTGCTGAACCGGTCTACGATATACTCCTTGGTCTTCTTCTGGTTCCCGTATCTCATCGGGTTCAGCTCGTGCCAAATCTGCTGCCGCAGTACGGAGTAAGGCGGATAGAAGAAAATAAACTCCACATCCGGATACTGTTTGACCAGCCGGTAGACGTTATCTTCAAACGTTGCCTTCACTTCCTCAAACGTATCTTCGCCGATCCTGTCTTTCAGTTCCTTTTTCACCGCTTCCGGGTAATTGTCCATTACCGACTTGGCGCCGTAAGAAGCCTGATAGTCCCAGTTGTTCAGCAGGTCCAGGTTTTTCACGCGGCGATTGCCTTCAAGCTCCCCTTTTACAATCTCCCAGCTCATTTTGGCCGTCGTCAAGTTCAGAAGATATTTATAGTCATTCAGAGGGTTCTCGTCATATAAAAAATAGGGAAACGGACCTTGATCCTCGCGGACGATATCCTTGCCTTCCCTCAGTGCAAAATAGTCCAGCCCCCAGATGACCCGCTTCACCTTCCCGGTCTTCAGCGCCACATTGCCGATCAGGTTCTGTTCCTGCGAGTACGAACCTTCGATCGATAGCTTCAGTGTTTTGCCCCCAAGCTTTTTATCAATCTCCGACGGCACAAAGGTTTGCGTCATAGAAGTACCCAGAATAATGGTGTCGTAGTCGTAGTTTTTGGCAAGCCCCGGATTCTGATAGCGCTCTTCGAACGAATACAACGGCGGATAAGCCGTCGCCTTGCGGTAAAACTGCAATGGATCGAACAAATACAGAACCGTCATCACCATGGATGCAAAAAGGACCGAGAATATGATAAACACCAGCATAAATTTACGATAGCTCATAACCACTTTCCTTTGCCGAATCTAGTCTAGTTCTCTATGAAAAATACAGTGTAAAACGAACAACTTTAACTATACCTTTAACAGCTGCGCGGATTCAACTGGTAAAAAGGGCAACAAAAAAAGCTCCAGCAGGAGCCCTTCACTTGTGAGTAAATAGAAACTATTATAATTCCCGGATTTCCAAATACCGTTCCAGCTTACGCTTTACCCGCTGAAGGGCATTATCAATTGATTTCACATGACGGTCCAAATCTACGGCAATTTCCTGATACGAACGTCCATCCAGATAAAGCATCAATACTTTCCGTTCGAGATCGCTAAGAATCTCACCCATCATATCTTCCAGGCCGCTGAACTCTTCCTGGTTAATGATGAGCTCTTCAGGATCCGTGACCCGGGAACCGCAGATCACGTCGAGCAGAGTCCTGTCGGAATCCTCGTCGTAAATCGGCTTGTCCAGTGAGACATAGGAGTTTAACGGAATATGCTTCTGGCGGGTGGCCGTCTTAATAGCCGTAATAATCTGCCTTGTGATGCACAGTTCCGCAAAAGCCTTGAACGAAGCAAGCTTGTCCCCGCGAAAATCGCGAATGGATTTATAAAGCCCGATCATGCCTTCTTGTACAATATCCTCCCGGTCTGCACCGATCAGAAAATAGGAACGGGCTTTGGCCCGAACGAAATTCCGGTACTTGTTGATCAAGTATTCCAGAGCTTCGCTGCTGCCTTCGCGGACAGATTCGACAATGTCTTCGTCGGTTTTGAGATCATATTCGTACATTCTCAGTTCTTTGAGGTCGATAACCACCAACAATCCCTCCGCCTGCAAGGCAATATCCATATAATCTCAGAAAAGAATAAGACAAGTATATATTATGTAACCTAAACCCGTCAATAAGAGAAGTTTTGCTTTTTGTCACTATTTTTCCACCATAAGGAAAGCTGGTGTCAGCTTTTGTCACGCCGCCAACGTTCAAACAGCACCTTCATATCCCTGCTTAGCGTGCCGTCCAGCGTATTGCGGCTGCCCTGGGTTTTCTGTTCCTTCAGCTGAATTCCGATCTGCCTCTTGCTTTCTTGGATATCAAGAAGCAGTTCCCTCGCCGAAAGACGCAGAGCGCCCTTACCGAATGTCACATGCTGCTCTATGAAATCGGAAGTAGCGACGTAAATTTGACGCCGCCGCTTCGACAGCTCCGACATCAACCGCTCAATGACCTCGTCCGCCGTCTCTTTCTCCCTGGTGAATTGGACGGAAATCTGTTTTTGCTTGAATTCGGAGCCCAGACCCGGAACCAGATAAGCGTCGAATATGACGATTACCTTCATCCCGGAGAACGACTGGTATTCCGACAGAATTTCAATGAGCCGGTCCCGGGCCGATTCCAGGCTAAGCTGTTTCAGCTGAACCAGTTCCGGCCACGCTCCGATCATATTATATCCGTCCACAACCAGGTACTCTTCCATCTCCCTCATAGCGTTACTTCTGGACTTGGCGCTGGCGTACGACCTCGTACATGAAGACGCCTGCGGCCACAGACGCATTCAGGGAATTGATCTGGCCGAACATCGGCAGTTTCAGCAGAAAATCACATTTTTCTTTGATCAGGCGTCCAACGCCCTTCTGCTCATTGCCGATTACGATGGCGATCGGCATGTTCAGATTGGTGCGGTACATGTCCTCCTTGGCGGACACATCCGTACCGGCGACCCAGACGCCGCGTTCTTTCAGCTCGTCAATCGTCTGCGCGATATTGGTCACGCGCGCAACGGGGACGTACTCGACTGCGCCGGCGGACGTCTTCGATACCGTTGCCGTGAGGCCGACCGAGCGGCGTTTCGGGATGATGACGCCGTGGACGCCGGTACAGTCGGCGGTTCTTAAGATGGATCCGAGGTTATGAGGATCCTCGATCTCGTCGAGGATCAGCAGGAACGGATCCTCGTTCTTTGCTTTGGCAGCCGCCAGCAGGTCATCGACCTCCGCATATTCGTAGGCGGCGACCTGGGCGATGACTCCCTGATGCTGAACGCCGTCGGCCATCTGATCCAGCTTACGCTTGTCCACGTACTGGACAATAACGCCCGCTTTCTTCGCTTCAGCTAAAATAGGCTGCGTCAGCTGCTTCTGTGCATTTTCCGCAATCCACAGCTTGTTCATACCGCGGCCGGAACGGAGCGCCTCCAGTACGGAGTGCTTCCCGGCAATATATTCTTCTTCCATGGTTTCCTCCTGATGTTGTTAACTAGACTTCCAGTGTAAGGCGCATGAGTTCCTCAAGGCGCTCGTGGCGATGCTTATAATATAAGTACCCGATAAGGCACTCGAAGGCCGTACTGCGCCGATACACGATCACATCCGTATTCTTGGGCGTGCTTCCTGACTTGGCGTTGCGCCCCCGCCTAACGATATCGGCTTCTTCTTCGGTCAGCTGAGGCATAATGTGATCCAACGCTCTTGCCTGCGCCTTCGCTGACACAAACTTCGTCGACTGCTGGTGAAGGTGGTTCGGCCGATGGTTCGGCATAGATATCATATGCTGCCTTATGAATATTTCATAAACCGCATCACCCATGTAAGCAAGGACGATGGGATTGAGCAGTTCCGGCACTTTCGCCGGAGCAAAATAAAGCCGGTCGGCACAGGAGTCTTCGGTCATTTTCTCCTCCATCGCATACCCTGCGGCGTATCCTCCAGAACAATTCCCTTTTCTGTAAGCAAATCGCGGATTTCATCGGCACGGGCCCAATTTTTGGACTGGCGGGCTTCCTTCCTCTCTTCGATAAGCTGTTCGATTTCTTCGTCAAGCAGCGCCTGGTCCTCTTCTTCCAGTATACCCAACACGGAATGAAACTCAGTGAACAAGTCAAGCATCCGGCGCAGTACTGGCTCCGCAGCAACCGGCTGCTTAAGGTACAGATTCGTTTCGGCAACAAGTTCGAATAGAGCCGTAATCGCATCCGGTGTGCTGAAGTCGTCCTGCATACGGTCGTGGAATGCGTTACGGATCTCCTCTAACCTAGACATAACCTCAGGCGCTTCCTTTACTCCGTCTGCTGCCTGGATGGCTGCAGCGTTCGCATACCGGTGCTTCAAATTGGAATAAGAGTTCCAAATCCGCTCGATGCTGTTCTCCGCTTGCTTAATGGTATCATCGCTGAAATTCAGCGGGCTCCGGTAATGGGAAGAGAGCATGAAATACCGGATGACCTGCGGCTTCATGCGGCTTCTTAAATCCGTAACATTAATCCCGTTGCCCAAAGATTTGGACATTTTCTCGTTATTGATATTAATGTAACCGTTATGCATCCAATAGCTTACGAAGTTCTGTTCGTTCAACGATTCGGATTGCGCGATTTCACATTCATGGTGAGGGAACGTCAGGTCATGCCCGCCTCCGTGAATATCGATGGAAGGGCCCAGATATTTATTGATCATTGCCGAGCACTCGATATGCCATCCGGGGCGGCCGTCTCCCCATGGAGCGGACCAGCTGATTTCGCCTGGCTTTGCATTTTTCCATAGGACAAAATCCTGCGGGTTTTCCTTCTTCTCATCGACATCAATCCGGATACCGAACTGCAGCTCCTCCAGATTCTGGTGGGACAGCTTGCCGTATTCATGAAACTTCGACGTCCGGAAATTCACATCGCCTTCGCTTACGTATGCAAAGCCTTTGTCAATCAGTCCTTGGATAAAATCAATAATTTCCTTGATGTTCTCCGTAACGCGCGGATGTACATCCGCATCCTTAATGCCAAGCCAGCGCACATCGTCGTAAAAAGCGTCAACAAACCGGTCCGCCACTTCCGGCACGGTCACTTTTAATTCCTCTGCTTTGCGGATCAGCTTATCATCCACATCGGTGAAGTTCAGCACATAGGTTACATCGTAGCCTGCAGCAAGCAAATATTTGCGCACCACATCAAACACGATAAACGGCCGTGCATTGCCGATGTGGATATAGTTATAAACCGTTGGACCGCACACGTACATTTTGACTTTGCCTTCTTCAAGCGGAACGAACACTTCTTTGGTCCGGGTCATTGTATTGTATATTTTTAAAGACATGGCCTGTTACACCTCTGCTTTCTGTTTTACATCCTGCGTGGAACCTGCGTTCCCGTTCGCCTGCTGAAGCTGCCTAAGCTCCTCCAGCTCCTGTTTCAGTTCATTAATCTCCTTCTGCATAAACCGAAACGTCTCCAGCACGGGATCAGGCACCTGGTTATGATTTAGTTTATCCTCTAACCGCTTCCCGTTAAACTTGACTACCCTGCCCGGAATTCCGACTATTGTAGAACAAGGAGGCACTTCCTTCAGGACAACTGAGTTCGCCCCGATCTTGGCATGTTCCCCTACTTTAAACGAACCCAGCACTTTGGCACCCGAAGAAATCACGACATGGTTTCCGATCGTCGGATGGCGTTTCCCCTTCTCTTTCCCCGTACCTCCCAAGGTAACTCCCTGGTACAGCACTACGTCGTTACCGATCTCGCAAGTTTCGCCTATGACGACACCCATCCCGTGATCGATAAACAGCCTCTCGCCGATTCGCGCGCCCGGGTGTATTTCAATCCCGGTAAAGAACCGGCTGATTTGGGAAATCATACGGGCAGCAGTAAACCAGCGTCTGACAAAGAACCAATGCGCAATCCGGTAAGCCCAGATCGCATGCAATCCGGAATAGGTGAATATTACTTCAAACCGGCTGCGGGCCGCCGGGTCATTATCAAACACCGCCTGTATGTCCGATCGGATTCTGCGTAACATGGCCTTAACCCCTTTTCGCGTTCCTTGAAATGCAAAAAGCCTCTGCAGCGAACATTCGCTGCAGAGGCGTTAACCGCGGTTCCACTCTGCTTGGGGCAGTCAACGTCGTTATGCCCAGTATGCAACATAAATCTCGCAAACATGTGCGGGCACGATGAAAAACCCCGTCTCCAGGTCCATAACGTGGACTTCCCGGTGCAATTCACTGCGGCAAGGTAAAATTGCCTGCTTCAACTGCACAGCTCTGAGGCGCATTTCTGCTTAAGGGGAACGAATAACTTCCACTCGGCGCTTGCTAATCCCGTGCCGGTTATCCTCTCTGGGATTCCTTACTTAGGCGTACTTTCCTCTTCATTGCTTTTCTTTCAGTATACTTGACTTCATGAAATGGAGCAATATACCTTACCGTTGATTCAAAAATTTCCTTAGCCTTGCTATCACCTTATCCTTGCCAAGCAGGTAGAGCGTCTGATTTAGGTCCCGGCCATGCACCTGTCCGGTCAAAGCGGCCCGGATCGGCATGAACAGCTGCTTGCCTTTGAAGCCCGTTTCGGTCTGGACGTTCTTCAGCAGCGCCTTAATTGCATCGGCAGAAAATTCATCGCTTTGCTCGAGCTGCTTCAGGAATGCTTCTGCCACAACAGGCACCTGTTCTTCGGCAAGAACAGTCTTCGCTTCCTCTTCATGCTCCTCTACTTCCGCGAAGAAGAGTCCGGTCATCGGTACGATATCCGAAGCGCAAGTCAACTGTTCCTGATATAAGCCGACAAGCAGTGTTACCCAACGTCTGGTTTCGGCATCGAGTTCCTCCGGAATACGGCCGGCCTTCTGAAGATGAGGAATGCACATCTCCGCCACTCTCTCGAGCTCAGCCTTCTTCATATATTGATTGTTCATCCAACTCAGCTTAGCCGTATCGAATACAGCAGGGCTCTTGGACAAACGGTTCGGGTCGAAGGAAGCAGTCAATTCCTCTTTGGAAAACATCTCGTTCTCACCTTCAGGTGACCAGCCGAGCAATGTAATAAAGTTAAACATAGCTTCAGGCAGGTAGCCCAGCTGATCATACTGCTCGATAAACTGGATGATGGACTCATCGCGTTTGCTGAGCTTCTTGCGGCTCTCATTGACGATCAGCGTCATATGGCCGAATACAGGCGGCTCCCATCCAAGCGCTTCATAAATCATCAGCTGCCGCGGCGTGTTAGAGATATGGTCGTCACCGCGAAGCACGTGGGAAATCTTCATGAGATGGTCATCGACTACAACGGCGAAGTTATAAGTCGGGATGCCGTCTTTCTTAACAATAACGAAATCGCCGCTGACGTCGGATTCGAACGAAACCGTTCCCTTGACCATATCGTCAAAAGTGTAGGTTACCCCTTCAGGCACACGGAAGCGGACGCTTGGCACTCTGCCCTCCGCTTCATACGCCTTGCGTTGCTCCTCAGACAGGTCGCGGTGGCGTCCGGAATAGCGGGGCATCTCGCCGCGGGCAGTCTGTTCTTCCCGCTCCCGCTCCAATTCCTCTTCGGTACAGTAGCAGTAATAAGCTTTGCCTTCCGCAATCAGACTGTTCGTGTATTCCCGGTAGATATCAAGACGCTCCGTCTGGCGGTAAGGTCCGTACTCACCGCCGATATCGATGCTCTCATCCCAATTGATGCCCAGCCACTTCAAATAAGTCAACTGGCTTTCTTCACCGCCGGCGATATTGCGTTTCACATCGGTATCTTCGATTCTGATGATGAATTTGCCGCCGCGGTTGCGGGCGAATAAGTAGTTGAACAGTGCTGTTCTGGCATTGCCTATATGCAGATGCCCGGTAGGGCTTGGCGCGTACCGGACGCGAATCTCTTGTGCCATCGTTATTTCCCCTCTTCAGACGCTTGATTATCCACCGATTTTATCACTGTTTGACAAGCAGGACAACTGCCTGGGCGGCAATGCCCTCTCCGCGCCCGGTGAAGCCCAGCTGCTCTGTCGTAGTCGCTTTTACGTTCACCTGGGAGATTTCAGCATCCAAGGCGCGAGCTATAATTTCCGCCATTTGCGGGATATATGGAGCCATCTTCGGCTTTTGCGCGATAATGGTAGCATCGACATTCCCCAAGCCGTAGCCGGCATCCTTAGCGAACGCCCACACTTCTTTGAGCAGCTTCAAGCTGTCGGCGTCTTTAAACGCGGCATCCGTGTCAGGAAAATGTGTGCCGATATCACCGCGGCCCAAAGCCCCCAGCACCGCATCCGTGATGGCATGCAGCAGCACATCCGCATCGGAGTGTCCCAGCAGCCCTCTCTCGTAAGGGATATCAACCCCTCCGATTATGCACTTCCGTCCCTCCGTTAACTGATGGACGTCAAACCCTTGCCCTACGCGTATCATCTGCAATCCTCTCCCCGTTTCCCCAATATAAACTCCGCCCAGTCCAAATCCTCCGGCGTCGTAAGCTTAATGTTCGTGTAGTCGCCTTCCACCACACGAACCTGCATTCCGGCACGCTCCGCCAGCATCGCGTCGTCGGTGCCCAGAAATCCTTCGCTTTCGGCGCTTTCATGCGCCTTCAGAAGCTCCAAACGGCGAAAAGCTTGCGGGGTTTGAATCGCCCACAAGCTCCGGCGGTCCGGCGTCGCAGTAATCACGCCATTATCGCCCACCACTTTGATTGTATCTTTCACTGGCACAGCAAGCACAGCAGCCCCCGTCTCCCGGGCGCCATCCAAGCAGCGGATCAAATCCTCCCGCTTCACAAAAGGCCTTACGCCGTCATGCACCATAACCCATTCGGTACTCAGACACTCCAGCCCGCGGTAAACCGAGTGCTGCCTTTCCGAGCCTCCCGCAGTTACCGATATGACTTTCCCGATTCCGTATTGTGCTACGTAACCTTTGCAGCGGTCAACATCCTGCTCCCCTACGACAAGTACGATCTCGTCCACTTCCGGAGAAGCCTCGAATACTTCCAGCGTATGTACGATTACAGGCTTCCCTTGAAGCAGCAGATACTGCTTGCTTTCCTGCGTTTTCATCCGCGAGCCTCGGCCCGCCGCTACAATGACTACGCCAAGTTTGCTCATGGCTTACCCCCGCTTTTGCCCGTCAGCGATTATTCTGATTACATCTCTTAATCATAATCGTTTACTGAGCTTTTTCCAATAGCTTGGGCTTCGCAAAAATCATTCGTCCGGCGGAAGTCTGCAGTACGCTGGTCACCAGCACCTCGATGGTGCTTCCGATGTAATCACGGCCGCCTTCCACCACAATCATCGTACCGTCATCCAAATAGGCAACCCCTTGACCGTATTCCTTTCCGTCTTTGATCACCTGCACCAGAATTTCTTCCCCAGGCAGCACGACCGGCTTCACGGCATTCGCCAAATCATTGATATTCAACACGGAAACGCCCTGCAGTTCGCAAACCTTATTCAAGTTGAAATCGTTCGTGACCACTTTCCCCTGAAGCACTTTGGCCAGTTTCACAAGCTTGCTGTCCACTTCGGAAATTTCCTCGAAATCTCCCTCATAAATCAGCACATGCACGTCAAGCTCTTTCTGGATTTTGTTCAAAATGTCCAGTCCCCGGCGTCCCCTGTTGCGCTTCAGCAAATCCGACGAATCCGCGATGTGCTGCAGCTCCTCCAGAACAAACTCAGGAATAACTAACGTGCCTTCAATAAAACCTGTTTTGCAGATATCGGCAATTCTGCCGTCGATAATAACGCTTGTATCCAAAATCTTGTGTTCTTCAAACTGCTTGCTTTCCTTGCGCCGTTCCCCGCCCGTACGAAACCCGTTCAACAGTTCCGCAAATTCATCTTTCTTGTGATAAGCGATACGGTAACCTGAAAAACCTAAAAGTCCCGTGACGAAAAGAGACAAAGCCCAGCCGTACCCTTGAAACTCGCGTATAGAAGGAAACAGCAGCACAGCTATGACTAATCCAAGGGTTAGTCCGCCTACACCAGTCATCAGATCACCTGCAGGCATACGCATCAGGGCGGATTCCCCCTTAAGGACGGCTACCGAGAGCCTTTTGGAAATCCGGGAGGTGACGGCAAACAGCAAGACACCGAGCGTCCCCATCAAAACATAGCTTTCACCCTGAACGGATGCCGTTCCCGTTACCGGTTCAAGCCAGCCAAGCGGCCGTTCAACCAAATGACTCCATTGATACCCGCCTATCATACCCAAACAAGCAAACAACAATTGAAAAATTCTTTGTAAAATCATACGAGATCGCCTCCAAAAAATAAAGAGCATTCCTCTTCCATGCCTCTGTTACAATTATGTTCCAATTTATTCAACGCTAACCCGGGTACGCCCAATTTTTTCTTTTTTGGGAATTGGTTTTGTAATCGCCTTCTGAATTCTGTATAATTGAGCTAGTAAATTTCTGACAAATAGAGGTGCAAGATATGAATTCTCCGAGCCTAAAGGAATTTCAGGATCAGGTTTCCGAACTGCTGCTGCGGCACCGGAGCCTGCTCGATGTACTGTCCAAGAACAACCAGTCGAATGCTTCCGTTCATCGCGCAGTCATTAAATCCGTAACCGAATGCGGTTGTATCGAGATTCATGCGAAGAAGCAGCGTTATCCCGAACAGCCTGATCTCCAGGAAGCCATGGAGACGCTTGAACACCATCTATCCGGACATTTGTGCGACCAGTGTTCGGAAGCCGTTACGGCGGAACTGGGCAAGAACCTGTTTTATGTGTCGGCTTTGTGCAATCTGCTGGATATCGATTTGCAGCAAGTAGTAGAGAATGAATCTAAGAAATGCTCTACGCTGGGACTATTCAATTTATCGTAAACGTGAGACGCAAACGGCTTGAAGCGCAATAAAAAAAGCATTTATTTTCGCTGACGCGGGAAATAAATGCTTTTTATTATGGGAATAAAACCTATTCAGTTAACAAAACACTCTGAAGATCACGCCTCGTGCTTCACCGTGTCGACATCTTCTCTTTGCTGTTTGCGGCGGCGCCGAAACAGCGTGTCAACGTTTTTTTTTAGCCCGTAAAGGGCATAAATCACAAGAGGTACGAAGATAAGCTTGGTCAACACGCTTGGCGAGGAATTCAATGCGAGAACCACAGCGAGGATGACCACGATCGGAATAACCCATATTGCCGCTTTCGGAATGCCTACCTTCTTAAAGTTAGGGTACTTAATGTTACTGACCATTAACAGGGAAAGCAAGATTGTGCCAATCAGAAGAATGATGTTGCTGATATGATCCTGAAACAGTGCCATCGTGCAGAGAACACCGCCGGCTGCAGGTATCGGCAGTCCGATAAAGTAACCCGGCACACC
Source organism: Paenibacillus gansuensis (assembly GCF_042684925.1). Lineage (NCBI taxonomy): Bacteria > Bacillati > Bacillota > Bacilli > Caryophanales > Paenibacillaceae > Paenibacillus > Paenibacillus gansuensis. Next base: position 53,601 of record NZ_JBHUME010000017.1, read on the forward strand.
GGAGATTACATTAAACCTGGCCAGCCTCAACGCTCCGCAGATGGGAAACAAAGCAGTGACAATCCATCCCGCGGCAGGGTTCATCTCTTGAAAAGCTACAACGTATATAATAAATGCCGGTGCCACCCCGAAGGAGATGACGTCGGAAAGAGAGTCGAGCTCTTTGCCGAATTCACTCTGTACGTTGAGTGCCCGTGCTACTCTGCCGTCCACGCCGTCAAGCAGCATGGCAATCAGGACCATAACCGCCGCCAGTGCAGGATTGCCGTTAAACACAAGAATGATCGCTACAATCCCTAAAAACAGGTTACCGATAGTAAAAAGGCTGGGCAGAGACTTTGTTATCATTAGGATTCCACCTCAAGTTTTACTATGCCCTAATCTAAGCTGTTCATGTGAAAGGAGGCATAGCACAAAAGTATGACACAAAAGACCAAAACATGACCAAATTTCAATAAATTGGTCATTCTATGATTGTAGGGTATATCAGATATGTCTGTCAATGAAAGCTTGTTCCTGGATTCGCTTCAGGCCTTCCTTGATCGTACGGGCTCTGACTTCCCCAATGCCGTCCACTTCGTCCAGTTCCTCGATCGTCGCCATCAGCGTGTGTGGCAGCGTTTCAAACCGCTCTACCAGGTTGTTGATGATGACCGACGGCAGGCGCGGAATTTTGCTTAACATCCGGTAACCCCGAGGCGCAATCGGTTCTTCCAAAATATTGTTGGCGTAAGAGTAACCCAGCAGCCGGATAATCAAATGTGATTCCAGCAGCTCATCGCTCGTAAGTCTCTTTAACCCCGCCAGAATTTCTTTAATCTTCTCATCGCTCCGGTCTCTCGCATAATCCTTCAGCAGCAAAATCGCGTCCTCTTCCACATTCGCGACCAATTCGTCCAGCTGCATCGTAATCAAGCGGCCCTCATTGCCGAGTTCGTTTACATACCGTTTAATTTCAGACTTGATCCGCAGCACCATCTCTACACGCTGAATAACATTAGCAACCTCATGCAGCGTCACCAGCTCTTCAAATTCAGCCGCCGTAAGATTAGTCAGGCCTTGCGTTAAAACCGCCCGGTACTTATCAAGCGTCTGGATCGCCTGGTTCGCCTTGGTCAAAATTACTCCGATATCCTTAAGCGAATATCTCAGATTCCCCTGATACAGCGTGATAACATTCCTTCTCTGCGAAATGGAGACGACCAGTTTTCCCGTTTGTTTCGCTACCCGCTCCGCAGTACGGTGACGAATCCCAGTCTCGATCGATGAAATAGAGGAATCGGGAATAAGCTGGGTGTTGGCGAACAGGATCCGCTTGATGTCCTCGCTGAGAATAATCGCTCCGTCCATTTTTGCAAGCTCGTACAGATAGTTCGGGGAAAAATCGCAGTTGATGGAAAAACCCCCGTCTACGATGTCCTGAACTTCAGGACTGTAGCCCACAACGATTAATGCTCCGGTCTTCGCCCTAAGCACGTTTTCCAGACCATCCCGGAATGCAGTTCCTGGCGCAACCAGCTGCAGCAGCTGGCTCATCACATCCCTTTGCTGCGTGTCTTCTTTCTCTTTCATGTCATTTGCCCCCTAACCTAAAGCAGCCGTCAGTGCCTCTGCTACAGTATTTACTCCAATGATTTCAATATTCTTGGGACGCTTCCAGCCCTTAAGGCTTTTCTCCGGCAAAATAATCCGTTTAAATCCCAGCTTCTCCGCTTCCTTCACCCGGTGCTCGATTCTTGAAACAGCCCGGACTTCTCCGGTTAAACCGATTTCCCCGAACACGACGTCGAAAGGACGCGTAGGCTTATCCTTAAAGCTGGAGGCGATACAAACGGCAGCCGCCAGATCAACGGCAGGTTCATCCAGTTTAACCCCGCCGGCTACATTGAGATAGACATCCTGGTTCTGTAAAAACAAGCCCATACGCTTTTCCAGGACAGCAATAATCAGAGCCAGCCTGTTGTGATCTATACCTGCAGACATCCGTCTCGGCGTCGGAAAATTCGTCGGACTCACCAGCGCTTGCAGCTCGACCAGCACAGGCCGGGTTCCTTCCATACTAGCTACGACCGTCGACCCTGCTACGCCAAGCGGTCTCTCCTGAAGAAACAGTTCCGAAGGATTAGTTACCTCGGTCAGTCCCGCTTCTTTCATTTCAAAAATGCCGATTTCGTTTGTGGAACCGAACCGGTTCTTAACGGCCCGAAGCAGGCGGTACGAGTGATGCCGTTCCCCTTCGAAATACAGCACGCAGTCCACCATATGTTCCAGCATCCGCGGGCCTGCAATAGCTCCTTCTTTAGTTACATGGCCGACCAGTACGGTTGCAATGCCTCTCACTTTGGAAACGCGCATGAAGTGGCCCGTGCACTCCCGTACTTGTGCCACACTGCCCGGTGCAGAGGTTACGGAGGGCTGATATACGGTCTGAATCGAATCGATGACAAGAAAGTCAGGCTTTACCTGCTCAATAGCTTCCTCGATCTGTTCCAGATTCGTTTCACATAGTACGAACAGATTCGCTGAGAGTGCCCCCAGCCGGTCTGCCCTAAGGCGTGTCTGACTGACCGATTCCTCACCCGAGATATAAAGCACCCGGAGCCCTTTTACAGCCAGTGCATGGGAGGTCTGCAGCAGAAGTGTGGATTTTCCGATACCCGGGTCTCCCCCGACCAAAATCAGCGAGCCGGGCACCAATCCCCCGCCCAGGACGCGGTTGAGTTCCCCAATATCGGTGAGCACCCTCGGTTCCTGGCTGCTCTTAATATCTATGATGGAAACGGGCTTCTCTTTCGTCATAAATACAGAGGTATTCATGCCGATCCCTTGTGTCTTTACAGCGGACGATTCCGTTTCTTCGATTAACGAGTTCCAGGATTGGCATCCCGGACATTTCCCCAGCCATTTAGGGGATTCGTAGCCGCATTCCGTGCATACGAATTTGGTTTTTAGTTTAGCCATAGCTGCTCCTTATCTGTCCTCTATTCAAAGTTTACCATTTCCCCAGTAGTGTGAAAACCCTATTGAAAAAATGCCCCACCCGGCGCATCAAAAGAAAACGCCTTAACCCTTTCTGCCCGAGGGCAGAGGGTTAAAGCGCTGTGTGCTTTTACAAACGTGTTACTGCTTATAAAGGTTAATGTTACTTGTTGACCGTTTCCGTTTCGTTCCGCTGCACGATCAGTTCTCCGTTCTGCTCGTCGATCGTTAAGGAGTCGCCTTTGGAGATCTTGCCCATCAACAGTTCTTCGGACAGACGGTCCTCGATGTGCTTCTGAATCGCACGGCGTAAAGGCCTTGCGCCGAATGCCGGGTCAAAACCTTCCTTCGCCAGGAACGAAAGCGCTGAAGGCGTAAGTGAGAAGTCGACATCCTGTTCCTTCAGGCGCTTGCGCAGATCGTCGGACATGAGCGATACGATTTGGGAAATATGCGTCTCATCCAGAGAGTGGAACACGATGATCTCGTCGATCCGGTTCAGGAACTCCGGACGGAAGCTTTTCTTCAGCTCGCCCATCACTTTGTCTTTCATATTGCTATAATCTTTACCTGCATCAATGGCAGCAGTAAAACCAAGAGTAGAGTTCCGCTTGATCATCTCGGCTCCAACGTTCGAGGTCATAATGATCAATGTGTTGCGGAAGTCGACAGTGCGGCCTTTGGAATCCGTCAATCGGCCGTCTTCCAGCACTTGAAGCAGGATATTAAACACTTCCGGGTGAGCCTTCTCAATTTCGTCGAGAAGAACAACGGAATAAGGCTTGCGGCGTACTTTCTCGGTCAGCTGACCGCCTTCATCGTAGCCGACATATCCCGGAGGAGCTCCCACCAGACGGGAGGTCGAATGTTTCTCCATGTACTCGGACATGTCGATTCGGATAACCGCGTTCTCGTCTCCAAACATCGCCTCCGCAAGAGCGCGTGCCAGCTCGGTTTTACCGACCCCTGTAGGCCCAAGGAAGATAAAGGAGCCCATTGGTCTCTTCGGATCTTTCAAACCTGCGCGAGCACGGCGGATGGCGCGGGATACCGCTTTAACCGCTTCTTCCTGGCCAATGACACGGTCATGAAGAATGGATTCCATGTTCAGCAGTCTCTCGGTCTCTTCTTCCTTCAGCTTCACAACCGGAATGCCGGTCCAGCTGGCCACCACTTGAGCAATGTCTTCAGGAGTGACTTCGGAATCCGTACGGCCCTGCTTCTCTTTCCATTCATTCTTCGTGCTGTCCAGCTCTTCGCGCATCTTCTGTTCCGTATCGCGGAGAGAAGCGGCTTTTTCGAATTCCTGGGATTGCACCGCCGCATCCTTCTCTTTACGGATATCTTCCAGGCGGCTTTCCAGCTGCTTCAGATTAGGCGGTACTGTGTAAGAGTTCAGCCTTACTTTGGAGCCCGCTTCATCGATCAGGTCAATTGCTTTGTCCGGCAGGAACCGGTCTGTAATATAGCGGTCAGACAGTTTAACCGCCTGTTCAATCGCTTCATCTGTAATTTTCACGCGGTGATGCGCTTCATAGCGGTCTCTTAGACCGTAGAGAATCTGAATCGCTTCTTCCGGCGAAGGCTGGTCTACCGTAATCGGCTGGAAGCGGCGCTCCAGCGCGGCATCCTTTTCAATATATTTGCGGTATTCGTCCAGAGTTGTCGCCCCGATGCACTGAAGCTCTCCACGGGCAAGCGCCGGCTTAAGAATATTGGAAGCATCAATAGCTCCTTCAGCTCCGCCTGCTCCGATCAGCGTGTGCAGCTCGTCGATAAAGAGAATGATGTTTCCAGCCTGGCGGATTTCATCCATAATCTTTTTGAGGCGGTCCTCAAATTCCCCTCTATACTTGGTGCCGGCTACTACCGATCCCATATCCAAAGTCATCACGCGTTTGTCACGCAGCGTTTCCGGAATTTCATTATTGATGATACGTTGTGCCAAACCTTCGGCAATCGCCGTTTTACCTACCCCAGGCTCACCGATCAATACAGGGTTGTTCTTCGTACGGCGGCTCAACACCTGGATAACACGTTCAATCTCTTTACTGCGGCCGATCACCGGATCCAGATTGCCTTCTTTGGCATATGCCGTAAGGTCGCGTGCCAGTCCATCCAGTGTCGGTGTATTCACATTTACCGGATTGCCGTGACTGGAAGAAACGGCTTCGCTGCTGCCCAGAAGCTGCAGCACTTGCTGGCGCGCCTTATTCAGGGATACGCCAAGGTTGTTGAGTACACGTGCAGCCACACCTTCGCCTTCACGAATCAAACCGAGTAAAATATGCTCCGTTCCTACATAGGTATGGCCGAGTTTACGGGCTTCGTCCATAGACAGCTCGATTACCTTCTTGGCTCTCGGCGTGTAAGCAATATTAGTAGGCTGTTCTTGTCCTCTGCCGATCAGGGATTCCACTTCGTCTTGAATTTTCTCAAGTCCAAGGCCCAAAGCGATCAGCGCTTTTGCAGCAATACCCTCTCCTTCGCGGATCAGGCCGAGCAAAATATGCTCCGTACCGATATTGTTATGCCCCAGGCGTACAGCCTCTTCTTGAGCAAGGGCCAGCACCTTCTGCGCTCGTTCCGTAAATCTGCCAAACATCATAGAAAACACCTCCATGGAATATAGGTATGCAGTTATATGGTAGAAAGTCGTTCCCGGATCAACTCAGCCCTGCGGATATCCCGGTCTTCGGGAGAAAGTTTCTCTCCGGATTGCTGCTGCAGAAACCCCGGCTGTGTCATCACCATCAGTTCGTTCATGATATGCGGAGACACCTGGGTTATGATTCCTAGGTCAACGCCCAATCTAACGTCGGACAGACGCTGCGCCGCTTCTTTGGAATCCATAATGCTTGCATGGGATAAAATTCCATAAGAACGCATGACACGGTCTACGATCCGGGTTCTTGACTCGGAAATCAATTTCTGGCGGGCCGCCTTCTCATGTTCGATAATCTGGCGTGCCACGCTATACAAGTTATCTATAATTTCATCTTCCGACTGGCCTAACGTAATCTGGTTCGAAATTTGAAACAAATTCCCGATCGCTTCGCTGCCTTCCCCGTACAATCCCCGGACCGCCAAACCGACTTGCGTAATGGCCGATAAAATCCGGTTAATTTGCTGGGTCAGCACAAGCGCCGGCAAATGCATCATGACGGAGGCCCGGATGCCTGTACCGACATTTGTGGGACAGCTGGTAAGGAACCCGCGCCGCTCATCAAATGCGTAATCCAGGTTTCCTTCGAACACATCATCAATCTGGCTTGCTAAATCCCAAGCTTCCTTAATCTGAAAACCAGGACATAAGCATTGAATCCGGAGATGATCCTCTTCGTTAATCATAATGCTGATCGATTCATTCTCACTGAGAATGACCGCTCCGTTCCGTGACTCGTTAGCTAGATTCGGGCTAATTAGATGCTTCTCCACCAGCACTCTCTTCTGAAGTTCGGATAATTCGGATAGAGGAATAAGGTCGAACCGGGATATCGTGCCAAGTTCTTCGTTCTGCAGCGCCTCCGTTACCTTATCCAGTACTTCTTGAGACTGCTGATTCGTGGCCAGCATCGGGAACGGATGGGATTGGAGGTTACGGGCAATACGGATCCGGCTGCTCATGACAATATCCGAATCCGGACCCTGTCCCTTCATCCAATCGCTTAAAGCATTCTCAGTAAATTTGCCGTGCCGCACAAACATTCCCTCCCTAAGCCGCTTAAGTAATACTTAGCCGGACTTTGTCCTACGAACTGGAAATTTGTTTCTCCAATGCGCGGATCCGGTCCCGAAGCTTCGCTGCGTTCTCGAACTCTTCAGCTTCAATCCGCTCCTGCAGCTCTTTCTTCAAGCTCTCGATTTCACGCTGCTGCTGAATCCGTCCTCCGGTGCGCTTGGGAATTTTCCCTGCATGTACCGTACTGCCGTGGACTCTCCGGAACAGCGGTTCCAGCCTGCCTGAAAAATGCTTATAACAGTCGCTGCAGCCAAACCGGCCCAGCTTGCTGAATTGAGCGTAAGAGAGTCCGCAGGTTTCGCAGCGGGTTACTTGGGGCTTGGCTCCCACCGCATTCTGGGAAGGTTCGAAATCCAGAAGTCCGGACAGCAGATTATGAATGGAAAAGCCGTTCGGTGTCCCGGGAATCAGCTCGCCCTTCTCTCTCGCACAAACTTCACAGATGTGAAATTCGGTCTTCTCGCCGGAAATGATCTTCGTAAAATGCAAGGTTGCCGGCCTCTTTCCGCATTCCTGACAAATCATGCCACTCTCATCCTCCTATCAGACCTGTTACGTTGTAAGCACGGAAGTTCTACTTGCTCAGTAAGGAGATCAACATCGCCTTCAACAGCTTTGCTCTGATCTCGTCCCTGAGCGGGAGCTTAATCGCCAGTACATCCCTGGAAACCGCAGCGGACAGCACGCCAGCCTCTTTGTGGGAAATATGTTTCCCTTCTTTGAGCTGATAAATCAGGCCTTCTGCCGAAGTCTGGTCGATATGGCTGCCGATACTTTGAAGGATGTGAATCTGCAGTGTCCCCAGGGAAGGCAGCTCAATCTTCTGAAGGCGGATATAGCCGCCTCCCCCGCGCTTGCTTTCGACCAGATAGCCCTTCTCGAGGGTAAACCGCGTGCCTATAACGTAGTTAATCTGAGACGGTACGCACTGAAACTTCTCCGCAAGCTCGCTGCGTTGAATTTCAATCGCTCCTTCGGGACTTTCGTGCAGAATATGCTTCAGATATTGTTCAATAATATCGGAGATATTACGCATCGATTTCCCCTCCAGTTTCCTTAGGTGAAACTAAAGCCAATGATCGCCATGCCTTTAACTGACTTTGACTATCTTTGACTTTAAATTGATTATATACAATAATTGCCCGTTTGCCAAGTGCACCCTTAAGATGTTTCTTCTACCTTCTAGTGTTGGAAGTTTACAGCCTTTTATACCCCGAAACCGTGCTTGTGAATAGAAAAAAGCGGCCATACGTCCATCCTTCGTCATATTTGGATAGGTTTCTCCTTAATTCGGTAAAATATTGAAATCTTCGTCATAGTTAGGAGCCTTACCATGCAATCGAAATTACATTGGATCCTGTCTGAATGGAAGCATATTGTCAAAAATCCCGGCCTTTTAGTCCCTTTGCTCGGTTTGCTGATCATTCCAGTCTTATATTGCGGTACTTATTTATGGGCTTTTTGGGATCCGTACGGTCATCTTGAGAAACTCCCGGTAGCTGTTGTCAATATGGATCAGGGGGCATCGCGTGACGGCAAAACGTATGCGCTTGGGGCCGACCTTGTTAGGGAGCTGCGGGAGGACCGGAGTTTTGATTGGCACTTTGTCGGAACAGAAGAAGCTGCGGAAGGGTTAAAAGAAAACAAGTACTACATCCTAATCCAGGTGCCTCCCAATTTCTCAAGCCGCGCAGTTACGTTATCAGGGCATGACCCGCAGCCTTTGGAGCTGTTGTATACAGCTAACCCCGGGTATAACTACATTGCTGCGCGGATCGGAGAAAGCGGCATTACGAAAATCAGGGAACAGCTTTCGCGCATGTTGATTGAATCTTATACGAAGGAACTGTTTACGGGGATTAACGCTTCCGCCAAAGGATTAGGGGAGGCCGCCGCAGGCGCTGCAAGGCTGAAGGAAGGGGCTCTCAAGTTGAGCGAGGGCAGCGGTAAACTCACTGCCGGCATGGCCGGGCAGCTTCCGGAGCTGAGGAAGCTGCAGAGCGGCGCCGCGGAGCTTTCGACGCGGCTGGGCGATGCTGCCGCCGGGGCAGAGCGCCTGGGCGCTGCCGGGGCGGAGCTGGGCCGCGGCGCCGCGGCGCTTCGCAGCGGGGCAGGCCAGCTGGCGCAAGGGGCCCGGCAGCTGGGGCCGGGCACGCGCGCGCTGGTTGAGGGCACGGCCGCCTTCAACGGCGGCTTGGCCCGGCTTGGGCAAGGATCCGAAGCACTGCTCGGCAGCTTCGGGGACTTGCAGCAGGGCGCCGGCACGGCGGCCGGGGGCGCAGCTGCGCTGTTGGAGCAGCTGCAGAGGTACGCGTCCGCGCACAGCGAAGCGGCGGGGGACGCGGAGTTCAAGCGGCTGCTGGAGGCGAGTCGACAGCTTGCCGCGGGAACCAAGGCCCTGGAAACGGGCGCAGACCGGTTTGCAGGGGGCCTCAAAGAAGCGGACAGCGGGTTGGGGACACTGACCGCGAAGTTTGGTGCGCTGCGGGACGGGGCAGCGGAGCTGTCCGCTGCGCAGGGGAAACTGCAGCAAGGTGCGGAGACACTGGAGACTGGTTTGGACAAATTACAAACAGGTACAGCCGAATTCCAAAAAGGCACATACCGGCTAACCAGTGGACTCAACCAGCTGGCAGCAGGGTCTAAGCAAATTTCAACAGGAGTGTCTTCTGCCGTTGCAGGCTGGTCAACCATAGCAGACAAGGTAGCGACCCTCAATGAAGGGCAAACAGAGTTGGCGGCAGGTGCGGAAAAGCTATCTACAAGTTTAGCTGAGGGCGCCCGGAAAGCCGGTTCCGTTGTAGGAACCCAGCATTTATATAACACTCTGGCCAATCCGGTAAGGGTTCAGGAACGGAATATACATGATGTGCCTAATTACGGCACAGCGCTGGCACCTTATTTTTTGTCGCTTAGCTTGTATGTAGGATCTTTGTTGTTGGCCACCGTGTTCCCTGTAAGAAGCACTGTCCTAAAACCGGTTTCTCCGATCAGCTGGTTTATAAGTAAGTACGCAATTTTTTTGCTTGTCGGGGGAGTCCAGGCAGCTATAGCTTCTATTTTTCTAATGGACGGTCTCGGACTTCAAAAAACAGATCCGCAGAAGCTCGTATGGTTTGCTATTTTGACCAGTGCTTGTTATATGGCGATCATTCAATTTTTGGTTACTGTATTCGGGAATGTAGGCAAGTTTCTTGGCATTGTGCTTTTGGTACTGCAATTAACTTCTACAGCGGGAACGTATCCTGTCGAGCTCATTCCAGATATCCTGCAGAATTTACATCCGTTTCTGCCTATGACTTATTCGCTGAATGGATTTAGAGAAATTATATCCACAGGCAATTTGAGTCACTTGCATTGGGATGCTGCTGCACTGGCGGGATTTGGACTGGCTTGCGTTTTAGGCAGTTTATTATATTTCCTTATCCGCTATCGCCGCATTCGATCCGAGATCGTGCCAGTTGCCGATGAACATGTGTAACCACTTATCCCCTGTGGATAACTTCTTGTGGGGATAATGTGCACAATCATTTGAAACTAGATATTATAAGCCCAAAGTCCCTGTGGAAAATGTGAATAACCTTGTGGATACTCTAACTCAAAGGCATATTCCGCTCAAAGCCAACCCTTTAGCGGAGATAGATTTAGGATATAATGTCTTGTGCAACGGATCAATATTACGAGGAAATCTTGCTGCCCTGGTCCGTTCCTCACTCCCTGGGTAAACACAAAAAGAGACCTTAGAATCTAAGGTCTCTTCGCTGTGCTTGGCAACGTCCTACTCTCCCAGGACCCTGCGGTCCA
>NZ_JBHUME010000018.1:0-716 GCF_042684925.1 Paenibacillus gansuensis
TTGCATGTATTAGGCACGCCGCCAGCGTTCGTCCTGAGCCAGGATCAAACTCTCCATAAAAGTTCGTTTGACTTGCTCATTCTAAAGCTGACATTTATTTAAGTCACTGTCAGTGACTTCTTATTCGCTCGATGTTCAGTTTTCAAAGATCAAACTGTCTTGCTCACCCAACCTTATGTTTTGCGGCCGGAATAAGAATATACCATGTTTACTAGTCATAATGCAACTTGTATTTTATACCAGTTACTTAGAACTGAGTTTTCATGTAATTTCTTAACTTAATCCGTCGAAGACAGAAATATAATGTAACACGCACCAGAACATAAAGCAATGGTATATTTAGGACTGTAATACAAGTAATCTTGAAGGGAACTTCTAGTACAGCTAACTAAAATTAGAAAACAAAAAAGAGACCTTAGAGAACCAAGGTCTCTCTATTGTGCTTGGCAACGTCCTACTCTCCCAGGACCCTGCGGTCCAAGTACCATCGGCGTTGAAAGGCTTAACGGTCGTGTTCGAGATGGGTACGCGTGGTTCCCTTTCGCCATTGTTACCAAACGGAAAAACATATTCAGGTTTACAGCACCGCCAAGCGCTGTAGATCGAGAACGATGTTCGACCGGGCTTGCCGGTGTTCGCATCTGTGTCTTGATCCCTGAAAACTGGATGTGAAGTAAAGTGTAAGTCTGCGCAGACTCTGTTCATTCAGAGTATTT
>NZ_JBHUME010000019.1:0-394592 GCF_042684925.1 Paenibacillus gansuensis
CTACGTGTTACTCACCCGTCCGCCGCTAAGTATCAGAGAAGCAAGCTTCTCCTCCACTCCGCTCGACTTGCATGTATTAGGCACGCCGCCAGCGTTCGTCCTGAGCCAGGATCAAACTCTCCATAAAAGAAAAGCTGATGACTCATTGTTGATGCTGACTTGTTTATTAAAGTCACTGTCATGTGACTGCTTAATTCGCTCGATGTTCAGTTTTCAAAGATCAAACTGTGATACTTCTTGTCGTTTCGCTCGTTGTTCTTGTCAGCGGCGACTTGAATAATATATCACATCCGCCTAGTACTTTGCAAGCTTTTTTTAAAAATCATTATGATCATGATTCAACTACTCATAATCACCAGCATAACCACCGGGCGGATTAACAATATAACACCGTGGGCAATCTAATGTCAACCCGCTCCGATAACTTTTTTACTGAATGACTTCCTGTATGTAGTATTGCCTGTCTATTGTCAGATTAACGATATGTCCGTCCACTTTGACCCATGGCCTTGTCGGATGCGCACGATCGGAGAATACAACCTCTCCAATTCGATTGTCGTTAAGCCGTACAACGGTACCGTTACCGAATTGAGTTACCTTTTGAATGAACGTCTGCACCAATGCAGGATCTAACTTCCCGAATGACTCCGCAAATAATTGTTCCAGAACCAAATACGGCGATTCCGCCTTCTTATGTGCCCGCTGGCTGGTCATTGCATGGAAAATATCTGCTATGGCAACCACTTTCGCGTAGATATGGATCTTTTCATCTTTAAGTCCCAATGGATACCCAGTACCGTCAATTTTCTCATGATGCTGCAACGCCGCCAGTTTCACACCTTCGTTGATGGCAGGTACGTTTTTCAGCAAATTATAACCGTATACCGTATGCTTCTTCATTTCTTCGAGTTCTTCCATTGTCAGTTTAGACGGCTTATTTAGAATGGCCGCATCCACTTTAATGTTCCCGATGTCATGAAATAGGCCGGCCAGCGCGATCTGCATCCAGTCTTTATTCGGGAAACCGTGCCACCTGGCAAGAAGGTATGAGGTTAGAGCTACCAGGATACTGTTGTGGTATACATAATCGTCGCTCCCGTTCATTTTAGGCAAAAACGTAAGTATATTATAGTGGTCCATGAGCTGCACCAAAGACTCCATCTGCTGGCGGATATCCAGAATAGGCAAGCCCGCTCCGCCGTTGGCTGTGTTTACGGACTTTTTCAGCAAGGCGATCATACGGTCGTATTCAGTATAAAAAAGATTACCCGTATCTTGGCCTTCAGGTTCAAGCTGCTGCTGTTCTGTCTTTACCGGAGTTTCATGCTTGCCTTCCACTGTTACAGCCGGAATAAGAAATGCCTTCAATACTTCAATATCCCTTGGAACTAGCTGCTTTCCCTTAAAAAAAAGGGTTCCCCCAAGCGAGGTAGTCACGTTTTGGTTTAATTTTTCCCCTGATCTGAGCTGCGATACATTTACTATGGGCATATTTGGCTAAACCTCCCTAATCCTCTATTCGAAAAAAAGGACTGGAGTTCAGCGCTCCAATCCTTTAATTGTTTTATGCTTCTGTATCCGGATCCTGTGATGTTTGTTCCTCTATTGAACCCTCTGTTTGTTCGGCTGCCGGGTCATGATTCTGGTCCAGTACATCTTCCGCACCGTCCTCATCGTCATGTTCCGTCTCCTCACTCTTCTCTACACGGGTCAACGTAGCTACTTCATCATCTTCTTTAATATTAATCAGCCTTACCCCTTGGGTATTGCGTCCCATGGTGGAGATGGCCGCTATATCCATACGGATCAAAGTGCCGGAAGCGGTAATGATCATCAGATCCTCATCTGTTTTCACTACCTTAAGACCTACCACTACACCGTTCTTGCTAGTAACGTTGAGTGTTTTGATCCCTTTTCCGCCGCGTGACTGCGTCCGGTATTCGGAGATTGGCGTACGTTTGCCATATCCTTTGGATGTAACGATAAGGATGTCATTCGTTTCCTCAATCACGTCCATATCAATTACCGAATCATTCTCGCTCAGCGTGATCCCTTTTACACCGGTTGCGGAACGTCCCATAGCACGCACGTCCTGCTCAGGGAAACGGATCGACATGCCGTCGCTGGTACCCATTACAATTTCTTTCGTACCGTCCGTGAGTTTCACACCGATAAGGGTATCGTCTTCACGGAGGTTAATTGCAATGAGTCCGCCCTTACGGATGTTCGAGTAGTCATCAAGCGGCGTCTTCTTCACGATTCCCGACTTCGTTGCAAAGAAGAGGAAGTGCTCTTCGTCGAAGTTCTGCACAGGAATCACCGCATTGATCTTCTCTCCCTGCTCAATCTCGATCAGGTTGATAATCGGAGTTCCTCTTGCCGTACGGCTAAGATCCGGAATTTCATATGCTTTAATCCGGTACACCTTGCCTTTGTCGGTGAAGAACATCAGATAGTGGTGAGAGTTCGTTGTGAACAAGTGCTCTACGAAGTCATTCTCCTTCGTATCCATACCCACTACACCGCGTCCGCCACGGCGCTGGCTGCGGTATGTTGTAATCGGCAGGCGCTTCACATATCCGCTGTGCGTGACGGTAACGACTACTTCTTCCTGAGGAATCAGATCCTCATCAAGAATGCTCTCTTCACCAACAGTAATCTCCGTACGGCGGGGATCAGCGAAACGATCCCGGACTTCCATCAATTCCGTGCTAATGATATCAAGCACTAACTGCTCACTTGCAAGAATAGCCTTGTATTCCGCGATCTTCTTCATAAGCTCCGCATATTCGTTCTCGATTTTCTCGCGTTCCAGGCCCGTCAGGCGCTGCAGTCGCATATCCAGAATCGCTTGGGCTTGCTCCAGGCTTAAATTGAATCGGGAAATCAATCCCTCACGCGCAATGTCTGTAGTCTGGGAAGCACGGATCAATGCGATCACTTCATCCAAATGATCGAGAGCGATACGCAATCCTTCGAGAATATGCGCTCTAGCTTCCGCCTTCTTAAGTTCAAACTCCGTACGGCGGCGGATAACTTCGATCTGATGCTGCAGATAATGATACAGTACATCTTTCAGATTCAGCACCTTAGGCTCACGGTTTACCAGAGCCAGCATATTGATCCCGAAATTGGACTGCATGGAAGTCTGTTTATATAAATTATTAAGAACTACGTTAGGTACTACATCACGGCGGAGCTCAATAACGACCCGCATCCCGTTACGGTCGGACTCGTCCCGCAGATCGGTAATGCCGTCGATTTTCTTCTCGCGTACCAGTTCGGCAATCTTTTCGACCAAACGGGCCTTGATGACTTGATACGGCAGCTCATGAACAATAATTCTGGCTTTGCCGTTGTTCTCCTCAATCTCAACCTTCGCCCGCATCGTAACAGAACCGCGGCCGGTAGCATAGGCCTGACGGATCCCCTCACGGCCTAGGATATAGCCGGCTGTAGGGAAATCCGGTCCTTTGATGTAATCCATAAGCTCTAGTGGAGTAATATCCGGATTTTTTATCAATGCCATAACGCCGTCAATGACTTCTCCGAGGTTATGCGGAGGAATATTTGTTGCCATACCTACCGCAATGCCCGTTACCCCGTTCACCAGCAGATTCGGGAATCTTGCCGGCAATACAACCGGTTCATGCTCTTCACCGTCATAGTTCGGGGCGAAGTCTATCGTTTCTTTGTTGATATCGCGCAGCATCTCCATAGCAATCTTCGAGAGCCTTGCTTCCGTGTAACGCATTGCCGCTGCATAATCACCGTCGATCGAACCAAAGTTACCATGTCCGTCTACAAGCATGTAGCGCATTGAAAAATCCTGCGCCATACGAACCATGGACTCATAAACCGCAGAATCACCGTGCGGATGGTACTTACCGATAACTTCGCCGACAATCCTTGCGGACTTCTTGTAAGGCTTGTCCGAGGTCATTCCGAGTTCGGACATCGCGAACAGTATCCTTCTATGGACGGGTTTCAATCCGTCTCTTACATCCGGAAGAGCACGGCTTACAATGATGCTCATCGCATAATCCATGAACGAGTCTCGCATCTCCGTGCCGATATCTCTATCTTTGATTTGGGAACGTATTTCTTCCGCCATGCTGAACCTCCTGAACGTCTTCCTTACAGGAAAACTTTATATCAATAGCTGATTCTATTGTTCAAACTGACTTAGGTCTGTGGTAGGAATAATCAGGCTGCCGTTCTTGTTGTAAAGAAGGTTAGCTTCATAAACACACTATTTATAATTATATTACTTTCACAAAAAGAGTACAATTAAACTTTCCCAGAATCTGCGTGCTATTTTAAAAAACCGCCCGGTAACGGACGGTCTTCCACATGTATTAAAAATCGAGATTCTTAACATTTTTAGCATGCTGTTGGATGAAATCCCTGCGGGGTTCGACATTGTCGCCCATGAGCGTATCGAAAATCATATCCGCATCAATCGCATCCTGGATGGATACCTGAAGCATGGTACGGCTTTCCGGATCCATCGTCGTTTCCCAGAGCTGCTCCGCATTCATCTCTCCAAGACCTTTGTAACGCTGTACGTTGACCTTGGCGCCTTCTCCGAATTCAGCAATAATCTGATCTCTCATCTTCTCACTGTCCGCGTAACGGATCACTTTGTTGCGCTCAATCTTGAAGAGCGGAGGCTGTGCAATATACACATAGCCTGCTTCAATCAGCTGCCTCATGTACCGGTAGAAGAACGTTAGGATCAGCGTGCGAATATGCGCACCGTCTACGTCGGCATCTGTCATAATGACGATTTTGTGATAACGGGCCTTCGTGATATCGAAGTCGTCCCCGATTCCCGTGCCTAGCGCCGTTATCATAGCCCGGATCTCCAGATTCGAAAGAATCTTATCGAGTCTTGCTTTCTCTACGTTCAGAATTTTACCTTTGAGCGGCAAAATTGCCTGGAAGTGACGGTCCCGTCCTTGTTTGGCTGAACCTCCTGCAGAGTCACCCTCTACAAGGAAAATTTCGCTTTGCGCTGCATCCTTGGAAGAGCAGTCAGCCAGCTTTCCTGGAAGCGAGCTTACCTCGAGCGCGCTCTTGCGGCGGGTCAGCTCACGCGCTTTCCGTGCGGCCTCCCGAGCTCTGGCTGCCTGAAGACCTTTATCAAGAATCTTTCTCGAAACGGCAGGATTCTCCTCTAAAAACTCCTGAAACTTCTCCGCAAAGAAAGACTCTACAATCCCTCTAACTTCACTGTTCCCGAGTTTTGTCTTCGTCTGGCCTTCGAACTGGGGCTCAGGTATTTTCACGGAAATGATCGCTGTCAGGCCTTCACGGACATCATCGCCCGATAGGTTCGAATTATTGTCTTTGATAACACCTGTTTTACGGGCATAGTCGTTAATAATTCTAGTCAGCGCACTCTTAAAGCCGGACTCATGCGTACCGCCTTCGTGCGTGTTGATATTGTTAGCAAAAGAGTAGATGTTCTCACTGTAGCTGTCATTGTACTGGAGAGCCACTTCTACATGGATATGATCCTTTTTGCCTTCCACATAGATCGGCTCCGGATGAACCTTCTCTCTGTTGCGGTTAAGATAATCTACGAAAGACACGATTCCCCCGTCATATTTAAACGAATTTGCTACATCCGTGCGCTCGTCTATGAGGTTGATCTCGATGCCGCCGTTCAGAAAAGCAAGTTCCCGTATACGGGACTGCAGCACGTCATAGTCGTATTCAGTCGTTTCCGTAAAAATTTCAGAGTCGGGTGTAAACGTAACCGAAGTACCGGTATCCGCTGTTTCCCCGATGATTTTGATGTCATACTCAGGCGCACCGCGGCGGTATTCCTGCTGATGGATTTTGCCTTCCCGCTTTACGATGACCTTGACCATGCTGGACAGCGCATTCACTACGGAAATACCTACCCCGTGCAGGCCCCCGGAAACTTTATAACCCTCTCCGCCGAACTTACCGCCGGCATGAAGGACCGTCATAACAACTTCAAGCGTTGATTTCTTCAGTTTCACGTTTTCCCCGACAGGGATTCCCCGTCCGTTGTCCGTTACGGTCACACTGTTATCCTTATGAACGGTTACATCGATTTTCGTACAGTAACCGGCCAAAGCCTCGTCAATACTGTTATCTACAACTTCCCATACGAGATGGTGAAGTCCTTTCGATCCGGTCGAGCCGATGTACATTCCCGGTCTCTTACGAACGGCTTCCAGACCTTCCAATACTTGAATCTGACTTTCGTCGTACGTGTGCTGTTCCAAAGACATGGCTTGTCACCTACTTATTTATTTTCGAATGGTCTACATCGTTATGAAATGATTGGCGCGTTTCTTCAAAGTTGTGGAGGAAATGGGGGAATAATAGATTCGGTCACGCGTCACCACGATAGACTTGGCTTCTTCTTCTCCGATGGTTTCCATCTTCTTGTCTTCTTCCGCATATTCTACAAATTGCTTGGAGATTTTGGATGAGCTCTCGATTGAAATATCAAAAATAGCGATTAACTCGGAAGAACGAATGATCTTCTCGCCGCCCAAATGAATAAACAATACCGCTCTCTCCTTCCTGCCGCAAACCAATCTATAATTATAGGGCGATACTGCCGTTTCGAACCTGAAACAGCTTGGCACCCTGTAAACGATTCAGATTCACACTCTCAATTCCGGTCGTCGTGATGAAAGTCTGAACCTTATTCTGAAAAGTTTCTATCAACTGCGTCTGACGGTACTGATCAAGCTCTGAGAGCACATCATCAAGAAGAAGTATCGGGTACTCTCCAACCTCTTCCCGGATCAGTTCGATTTCTGCCAGTTTTAGGGACAGGGCAGTTGTACGCTGCTGGCCTTGGGAACCGAACGTCTGTACGTCCTTCCCGTTAATGGAAAAAACAAGATCATCCCGATGTGGTCCGGCCAAAGTGACACCCCGCCGGATTTCCTGATCTTTCACCTGGGATAACTTTAACATAAATTGTTCAAAAACAATAGTTTCATCCTGAACATCCTTGGCTCCGAAAGAAGGAACGTAGTCGATTCGAATCTGCTCGGCCCCGTTCGTAATCCCGGAATGAATCTGCTGGGCCCACTGTTGAAGTTTATTTATAAAGCTTTGACGCTTTTTCATAATTTTAGTACCGTACTGGACCAACTGCTCATTCCACACTTCCATCATGGCTTGGTTGGTCACGCTGGTGAAATTGCCTGCTTTCAGCATATTGTTACGCTGCGCCAGCACTTTGTGGTATTGCGAAAGGTCGTAAAGATAGGCCGGCTGCACTTGCCCGATCTCCATATCAAGAAAACGGCGGCGTACGCCCGGAGAGCCTTTTACAATTTCCAAGTCCTCCGGAGCGAACATCACCACATTGAGTGCGCCTATAAAATTACTTAACTTTTTTTGTTCGAGACCGTTGATTTTGGCCTTTTTGCCTAAAGGGGTGATAGATAGGTCGAGCTTGACGGTTCCGTATTTCCGTTCCACTTCTCCATGAAGCTGGGCGGCTTGGCCGTTCCAGGAAATCAGCTCTTTGTCCTTAGAGGTGCGATGCGATTTCGTCAAAGCCATGACAAAGATCGCCTCGAGTAAGTTGGTCTTCCCCTGTGCATTCGGTCCCAAAAAAATATTTACATTCTGATCCGTTTCGATTTGAACTTTGTCATAGTTCCGATAGTGATCCAAGGTTAACTGTTTAAGAAACATCAGCTCCGGGTCACCTGGTATTCGCCGAATCCCTCCACCTTTACCGTATCCTGTGGATAAAGTTTTCGTCCGCGGCGGTTTTCCGGTTCGCCATTCACATGAATCGTTTCTTCCTGAACGAAAAATTTAGCTTGTCCACCTGTGGATATCACATCGGCCAGCTTCAGGAATTGTCCAAGCGTGATGTATTCGTCTTTAATCGCAACGCTTTTCATGACTTCACAGGTCCTCTCGGTTTAGTTCGTCGTCCGGTATGGCAAAATCAGATACAAGCTGCTTACATGATCATTCGGTTTAATAATGATCGGGCTCATCGCACCGGTGAAACCGATATGAATCGACTCACTGTCGATTACTTTTAATACGTCAAGCATGTATTTGGAGTTAAAAGATATTTTCAGTTCTTCGCCGGTCATCATGTCAACGTCTAATCCTTCGGTTACTTTTCCTAATTCGGATGAGCTGGAAGAGATTTCGACACTTTTCTCGTCTTTCGTAATCAGCTTCACGATGTTGGTCTTCTCTTCGCGCGACAACAGGTAAGCACGGTCGATTGCTTCTGTAAACTGTTTGGTGTTCAGAACTAGTTCTGTTTTGTAGACGGTCGGAATAATCTTAGAAGTATCCGGATAAGTTCCGTCCAAAATACGGGAATAGAACAGAACAAAGTCAATCTTGAACAATACCTGGTTATCGGCGACGACAATATCTACCATGGTGTTCTGATCTGGAATGATTTTGCTTAGTTCATTCAAAGTTTTCCCTGAAATAACGATGTTATGAAAGTTCAATTCCGGATCGGCTTCAATGGCTGCTTCACGTGTAGCGAGCCGGTGACGATCCGTTGCAAGAAGTTTCAGTTCACCGTTAGTCAATTTCCATAGAATCCCCGTTAGAATTGGAGTTGTTTCGTTTGTCGAAATTGCGAAGACTGTTTGCTTGATCATTGTTTTCAGCAGATCTCCAGGAACGGACAAAACGTGATTCTCTTCAATACTCGGAAGCACCGGGAATTCTTCGGGATCCATACCGACCATTTGAATATCAGAAGAGCCCGAACGGATAAAGGTTTGGAATTGTTCCGTGACTTCAATTTCGATTTCCTGAGACGGCAGCTTTTTAATTATTTCTACGAAAAATTTAGCAGGCAATACGACGCTGCCGGCTTTTTGGATTTGAATAACGGTTTGATTGTTATGCTCTATAGGGATAAAGCTTTGGATTGAAATATCGGTATCGCTGGCGGTTAAGGTTACGCCTTGGTAGGTAGCTTCAATCTTAATTCCGGTAAGAATAGGAATTGTAGTACGGCTGGAGATGGCTTTGGATACATGGCCGATGGAATCGTTCAAATAACTTTTCGATATTGTTAATTTCATATTGTCACTCCTAGACAAATTTAAATCGCTTAGTCCTATTCTTTAAACGCTCCGCATACACTATCATAATACTTTTATTTTATTAGTAATAGTAGTAGGGGCACTGAATATGTGGATAAGCGATAATTTCATACATGAGATAAGCCTATCCACATGTGAATAGAGTGTGCATAGGCTTATACGTATTTAAATTCAACTGTGAACAACTTTAGGAAGAATTTTTGATCTTCTCGGTGATGTTGTTGATGATTTTGTACAGTTCCTGATCCTGTTTCATTGCAACCGCAATTTTGTCATGAGCGTGGATTACCGTAGTATGGTCTCTGCCTCCGAATGCTTCGCCTATTCTTGGAAGAGAGAAATCCGTTAATTCCCGGGAAAGATACATGGCAACCTGGCGCGGGAACGCTACGGCTTTGGTACGTTTCCTTGCTTTGAACTCTTCCAGCTTCAGTCCGTAGAATTCGGATACTTTCTGCTGAATATCGAGAATGGTAATGACCTTCGGGCGGCTGGAAGGGATGATATCCTTCAGTGCTTCGGCAGCCAGATGCGAGGTGACGTCCTCGTTAATCAGCGACGAATACGCTACTACACGGATTAACGCGCCTTCAAGCTCGCGGATGTTGGAATCGATCTGATTCGCGATATACATCATCGCTTCGTTAGGGATATCCAGGTTCTCCGCTTTCGCTTTCTTCCGCAAGATCGCAATCCTCGTTTCCAGATCAGGCGGTTGAATATCTGTGATCAAACCCCATTCAAACCGGGATCTGAGCCGTTCTTCCAGTGTCGGAATCTCTTTCGGAGGCCGGTCACTGGAGATAATAATCTGCTTCCGTTCTTCGTGCAGCGCGTTAAACGTATGGAAGAATTCCTCCTGCGTCTGTTCTTTACCGGCAAGGAACTGAATATCGTCGATAAGAAGAATGTCGATATTTCTGTATTTGTTTCGGAAGCTTTCACCGCGGTTATCCCGGATGGCGTTAATGAATTCGTTCGTAAACTTCTCTGAAGAGATGTATAGAACGCGGCTTCTAGGGTTATTTTCTAATATATAATGGCCGATCGCATGCATTAAGTGGGTTTTGCCCAGACCTACGCCCCCATACAAAAACAACGGGTTATATGCTTTGGCCGGCGCTTCCGCTACCGCGAGCGAAGCTGCATGCGCAAAACGGTTCCCCGAACCGATGACGAACGTATCGAATGTATATTTAGGGTTCAGCATATGGTTGAATTTCTCTTCTTGAACAACAGGCGAAGCCGGCTGCACCACAGGTGGCTGCACGGGTTCTTCCTCTTCCGGCCCATTCTCCTCGATGACAAATTTCACATCCACGGTATAACCCATATATTCCTGAACAGTTGTGCGTACAAGTTTGGTATACCGGCTTTCTAGCCACTCACGGGCAAAAGTGTTCGGTGCGCAAATAATTAGCGTAGACTCGTTAAACACTTTGGCTTTCGTTGATTTCAACCAGGTATCAAAGCTGGGTTTGCTCAGCTTGGTCTGGATGACAGACAACACCTGCTGCCATAAGTCGTTCTTCTGGCCTTCCACAGAATGTATCCTCCTTTAAAAAATTGCATGTGGCTAGAGCCATGAAAATACAGTATAGGACATTATCAGAAAAATGTCGAATTATCCACAAAGTTAAGAGAATGAAAAGAGGCTTTATAAAGAAGGGGACAAATTGTTCACAATGTTATCCACAGCCTGTTAATAAATATGGGGAGAATTCGAAGGTATCCACATAAAAAGTAATCTTATAATATCAAAACGGTGCCTGGTTTTCAATGAAATCCGCTAATTTATCCACAATTTCAATAGGTTGTGTACAGTTTTTATGAACAACACAAGATATTGTTTATAGTTTGTTAAAAAAGGGGCATTTTTGACGAAACCTGACGAAAACTTATACACAAGTCCTAGGTTGTTGATAATATTTTATCGAACGCCGTCGACCTGTTACTGCCTGTTGATAATTATTTTTCCACAATGGATTTTCGGTTGACTTTTAGGAGGGGAGATGGTTTAATGTATAAAGGCATTTTATGCAAAAGAACGTATTTCCTTAGGAGGTGCAAATAGATGAGACCTACATTTAAACCGAATGTTAGCAAACGCGCGAAGGTTCATGGTTTCCGTAAAAGAATGAGCACGAAGAACGGCCGTAAAGTTCTTGCCGCTCGTCGTCTAAAAGGCAGAAAAGTTATCAGCGCATAAGAAACAGGCCACTGCAGGTGGCCTTTTTGCATTTTTCACTCAGGAATAATCGTGCTTCTTCTATAAGAATGCACATATACCTGGGGCTTAAGAAGATTCAGGCTTCTGAACCGGTCGGGGCCGCATGCCTCGCAACCCTTTTGCGGGGTTATTTGTTGTGCCTGTTTATGTTTCAAATATCGGAAAGAATACCTTTTTCGCTATACCCGGTTCTGATTTTCTCCGGAATGAAACGAACTTCCGCCTTCAAGGACCCGCGAAAGACATTTCACCATGCCTGCTCAGGTTTAGATTAGCCTGCAAATGTAAAAACTTGAAGTTGAACGAAATACGGTGCCGGTGGAGAGTAATGTGCAAAAAGAACTGCGTTTAACCCGAAGAGAAGATTTTAACAAGGTGTACCGGTATGGAGTTTCCGCGGCGAATCACCAATTTGTCGTATATAAGCTGTCCCAGGCCTCCGTGGATACGATTCGTGTCGGCATCTCGGTCAGCAAGAAAGTTGGAAACGCGGTCATCCGCAACCGGATGCGCCGGCTTGTCAAAGAAATTATGAGAAAGCACGAACCTGCGGTGCTCCCTCATTATGATCTGGTGTTTATCGTCCGGAAACCGGCAGTGGATATGGAATTCGACCAATTGGAGAAGAGTTTGCTGCATGTGCTCAGAAAAGCTTCATTATTGAAGCCGCGCGCAAGGAATACATAGCATTCAGGCCAACCCAGGATCATTTCCATTATACCCGGTTCTATGATATATTTTATTTGGTGACATCTATCTATTGAATGGATATGGAAGGTTAGAGAGGAGTTTTGGTGTGTCTCGTCGTAAATGGCTTGTCTTTGCATTGATTTCCGTTATGCTTGTGCTGTCGGGCTGCGGAAATACGACTGCTCCGATAAATCCGGAGAACGGGATTTGGGATCGTTATTTTGTGTATCCTCTATCTAAGTCGTTAGATTGGTTTGCTGATTTATTTGGAGGTCAATACGGTTTATCCATTTTAATTGTTACCGTGATTATCCGATTAATCATTCTTCCGTTGACGCTAAAGCAGTATAAGAGCTCCAAGCGTATGCAGGAGATTCAGCCGGAATTAAAGAAAATTAAAGAAAAACACAAAGATAACCCTCAAAAGCAGCAGGAAGAGACCATGAAACTGTTCCAGTCTCAAGGTGTGAATCCTCTGGCCGGCTGTCTGCCGATCTTTATCCAGATGCCGATTCTGATCGCTTTGTATAATGCGATCGTGCGTAACTCCGAGATCAGCGGCCACACGTTCCTATGGATGCAGCTGGGAGAGAAGGATCCTTATTATATCCTTCCGTTGATTGCAGCTTTGACTACGTTTATTCAGCAGAAGATGATGTCAAGCCAGATGACGGCACAAATGCAGAGTCTGATGTTTATCTTCCCGGTTTTGATTTTTGTTATGGCGATGAACTTTGCAGCGGCTTTGCCGTTATACTGGATATACAGTAACATTTTCACCATTGTTCAGACTTACTTTATTTATGGAAGATCTCAAGCGAATACTAAGGGAGAGGTTTCCAAATGAAAATGGTCTCTACGGGGAAAACGATAGATGACGCTGTCAGAGCCGGGCTTTCGGAACTGAACGTCTCGGAGGATCGGGTTGAAATCCTTGTGCTGGAACAGCCGACCAAGGGTTTCCTTGGTTTTGGCTCTAAGCCTGCTAAGGTAGAGTTGACTCTCTTGCCTGAACCTGTCGATCCGGTTGAGGAAGCGATGAACTATTTGTTACAGATCACTCGCTCGATGAACTTGGAAGTTTCCCTGGAGAGGCACAATTCCAGAGATGGAATACTGATTAATCTGGTTGGCCGCGAATTGGGTATTTTGATCGGCCGCAGGGGTCAGACATTGGATTCCCTTCAATATTTAGTGAATATCGTTGGCAACAGGTATTCAACATCCCATCTGCGGATTCACCTGGATGCTGAAAATTTTCGGGAACGGCGGAAGCAGACACTTGAGGAACTTTCCGAACGCTTGGCAGGCCGTGTGTTGAAAACGAGAAAAGAAGTAGTTCTCGAACCGATGTCCTCCCAGGAACGCAAAGTGATTCATGCCAGGCTTCAGAACCATCCGAAGGTGAAAACCTACAGTAAAGGCGATGAACCGAATCGCAGAGTTGTAATTGCAATGAAATGAATCAAACGCAATGACTTCCCTAGACGGATGCGAAGTCATTGCTTTTTTTGATATAACGGAAGTTGGAAATAGAAGCTTTTAGGGCAAGCTATGAGGAATTATTGCCTAGGAAATGAGGTGCATTATGATTTCAGATACGATTGCCGCGATTTCCACTGCTGTGGGGGAGGCGGGGATCGCGATTATTCGCGTGAGCGGAACCGATGCGGTGAAAGAAACGGAACGTATTTTCAAAAGCAAAACCCCGCTGACAGAGGTGCCGACGCATACAGTGACCTACGGTCATATCTTTAATCCAAAAGACGGCATTAAAGTTGAGGAAGTGCTGGCCATTGTAATGCGTGCTCCACGCTCGTTCACGATGGAGGATGTTGTGGAAATCCACTGCCATGGCGGTGTGGTATCCGTAAAGCGGGTGCTGGACTTGCTGCTGCAGCAGGATGTGCGTTTGGCGGAGCCGGGCGAGTTCACGAAGCGTGCCTTTATTAACGGTCGTTTGGATTTATCGCAGGCCGAAGCCGTTATTGATCTGATTCGTTCGAAGTCGGACAGGGCTTTTAATATAGCGTTAAAGCAAGTGGACGGTGCATTGTCCAAAAAAATTAAACAGATCCGGCATGAACTGATTGAACTGATGGCTCACATTGAAGTGAACATTGATTATCCGGAGCATGATGTACAGGAAATGACGAGTTCCTTGATTGTAAACAAAAGTACGGCTGCTATAGAAGAGATTGACCGTCTGTTGAAGACGGCCAGCGAAGGGAAGATCCTGAGGGAAGGTATCGTCACTGCAATTGTTGGTCGTCCTAATGTAGGGAAATCATCTTTGTTAAATGCTTTGGCTCAAGAGAATAAAGCGATTGTAACGGATATTCCGGGTACCACCCGGGATGTAATCGAGGAGTTTGTCACGATTAATGGCATTCCACTAAAGCTTTTGGATACGGCGGGGATTCGGGAAACTACTGACCTTGTCGAGCAAATTGGGGTGGAGAAATCAAGAAATGCGCTGGAGCAGGCCGACTTGATCCTGTTTGTGGTAAACTATAATGAGCCTCTGCATGAAGATGAACTTGCAATGATGCAGCAGCTCCAAGGGAAGCAAACCATCGTCATCGCAAATAAAACGGATCTTCCGCAGCAGGTTGATTTGAAGGTGCTTTATTCGCATTTTCCAGCTCAACAGGTAGTTACATTGTCCATATTGGAACAGGAAGGGCTCGATCAACTGGAAAAGGCGATTTCAGGTTTGTTTTTCAGCGGCACATTGGAAAGCAACGATTTGACGTACGTCAGCAACGTCCGGCATATCGCACTTCTAAAGCAGGCAAGACAGTCGTTAGAAGAGGGCAAAGAGGCTGCAGAAGTGTACGTTCCTATAGATATGATTCAGATCGATATTCGTCTTGCTTGGGAACGGCTTGGTGAAATCATCGGGGACGCAGTCAGTGAATCGTTGATTGATCAAATTTTCTCCCAATTTTGTTTGGGCAAATAATAGATAAGCGTTCAAGCTTTAGGTACAAGGAGGTAGAAAACATTGAATTATGCAGGCGGAAACTACGATGTTATCGTTATCGGTGCGGGCCATGCAGGCTGTGAAGCCGCACTCGCATCTGCACGTATGGGCTGCGAAACTATGCTGCTTACGATTAACCTGGATATGGTTGCGTTTATGCCATGTAACCCCTCCATCGGCGGGCCGGCTAAAGGCCATGTAGTCCGGGAAATCGATGCGCTGGGCGGAGAAATGGGCCGCAATATCGATAAAACTTATATTCAAATGAGAATGTTGAATACAGGAAAGGGGCCGGCGGTTCACGCTCTTCGTGCGCAAGCTGATAAGTTTTCCTATCAGCACATGATGAAGGAAACCATCGAAAGAACGGATCATCTCACGCTGCGGCAAGGAATGGTCGAGCAATTGATCGTGGAAGACGGCAGCTGTGTCGGAGTCATCACCAAAACAGGTGCTGAATACAGGGCCAAAGCTGTAGTGCTTACCACAGGGACGTACCTGCGCGGTAAAGTGATTATGGGTGAGCTGATGTATGAGAGCGGTCCTAACAACCAGCAGCCTTCAGTAAAGCTTTCTGAGCATCTGCGGGAATTGGGCTTACAGTTGGTACGTTTTAAGACAGGCACGCCTCCGCGGGTACACAAAGATACGATTGATTTTTCCAAGACGGAAATCCAGCCTGGAGATGCGGAACCAAAGTTTTTCTCATATGAAACAAAAGAAGGTCCCGAGTCGGAACAGCTGCCTTGCTGGTTAACGTATACATCAGGGGAAACCCATCAGATTATTAGCGATAATCTCCACCGTGCACCAATGTTCTCCGGTGCGATCGAAGGGACCGGGCCGCGATATTGCCCATCCATTGAAGATAAAATCGTGCGTTTCAGCGATAAACCGAAGCACCAAATTTTTCTGGAACCGGAAGGACGCAATACATCAGAGTATTACGTGCAAGGGCTGTCTACCAGTATGCCGGAAGATGTGCAGCTGAACATTTTGCGTTCCATTCCAGGTCTGGAGAAAGTAGAAATGATGCGTACCGGTTACGCCATTGAGTATGATGCGGTTGTTCCAACCCAGCTTTGGCCTTCGTTGGAAACCAAGCTGATCAAGGGGCTGTTTACAGCCGGTCAGATTAACGGAACATCCGGATACGAGGAAGCGGCAGGCCAGGGTATTATGGCAGGGATTAATGCAGCCCGCAAGGTACAGGAGAAAGAGCCTGTTATTTTGGAGCGGTCCCAAGGTTATATCGGTGTCTTAATTGACGATCTGGTAACTAAAGGAACAAGCGAGCCTTACCGTCTCTTGACCTCTCGTGCTGAGTATCGTTTGCTTCTCCGCCACGACAATGCGGATCTGAGATTGACACCGATTGGTTATGACATCGGGTTGATTCCTCAAGAGAGGTATGACCGGTTTGTCGACAAAAAGGAACGTGTTGAAGCTGAGATCAAACGACTGGCAGAAGTGAAAGTGAAGCCGGATGAGCGGGTTCAGGCTATTTTGGATGAAGCCGGAACAGCAATGATAACCCAGGGAACAGATGTTCTTTCTCTGCTTCGCCGGCCTGAGGTTACTTATGAACATGTGGATAAGCTCCTTGAGGAACCTTCAGGTTTAACGGATGAAATGAAGGAACAGGTAGAAATCCAAGTAAAATACTCGGGATACATTGAGAAACAGCTTCTACAAGTGGAACGTCTTCGTAAGATGGAGAAGAAAAGGATTCCGGAAGATATCGAGTATCATGAAGTTCATGGTCTGGCGAATGAGGCGAAACAAAGACTATCCGAGATTCGTCCTATCTCCATCGGGCAAGCTTCCCGGATTTCCGGAGTTACGCCGGCAGACATTTCGATTCTTCTTGTATACCTTGAACATTATAACCGCGTAACTGCAGCTCGCGGATAGAGGAATGGAACATGGATAACGTAAAGGAACAATTTACAGGACTTTTGCAAGAAAAGGGATTAACCGTTACGGAGGAACAATGGAACCAGTTTGAGGCATATTACCGCGAGCTGGTTTCCTGGAATGAAAAGATGAATCTAACCGGCATAACAGATCGGGACCAGGTCTATCTGAAACATTTTTATGATTCCATCTCTCTTGCTTTCTACATCCCTATGGATAGTGTTTCTACGATGGCGGATGTAGGTTCAGGCGCGGGATTCCCCAGCATACCTTTGAAAATTATGTTTCCTCATCTGAAAGTAACGATTATCGATTCCTTGAATAAGCGGATCCATTTTCTTACCCACTTGGTGTCGGAGACAGGGTTGTCTGAGGTAACTAGCCTGCATGGCAGGGCGGAAGACATGGCCCGTAAACCGGAGCTTCGAGATCGGTTTGATTTAGTTACTGCCCGTGCTGTTGCTCGTCTCAATGTGTTGAATGAATTTTGTCTTCCGTTTGTGCGGAAGGGCGGAACGTTTGCCGCTATGAAGGGTTCGAACCCTGCGGAGGAGTTGGATGAAGCAAAGGGCAGTCTGAAGAAACTGAATGCTGTACTTCATGAAGTGCATTCATTCAAACTTCCAGTTGAATTGTCTGATCGCCATATCATGGTCATTCATAAGAAGGATGTTACCCCAAAAGCTTATCCTAGAAAAGCAGGGACTCCTTTGAAAAGTCCCTTGATGTGAGATGGCTCTCGGAATGTTTCACGTGAAACATTTACCATTTTGTGAAAAGATCAATTTTTATGTAGAAAAAGCAGGAAATGAAACAGGTGTTGGAGAATTGTTGTAAGTAGAGTTCCGTTTTTTACTACAGATCGGGTGGTATTGATCGCTATGAAAGAGCATATTTCAAAGCTGTTTGGCTTAAATGAGAAATTAAACAACGATGAAGTGAGAAATCTGCCTGTCGATGAGCTGGTTCCAAGCCCCTATCAACCTAGAACGATTTTTGATGATGAACGCTTGGATGAGCTGTGCCAGACGATCCGTACCCACGGTATCATTCAGCCGGTAGTCGTTCGGGTTCGGAACGGACAATATGAACTCATTGCCGGTGAACGGAGATGGCGTGCAGTTAAGAAGCTGGGAATGGATACGATTCCTGCTATCGTACGCGATTTCAATGATTCCCAGACGGCTTCTATTGCTTTGATCGAAAACTTGCAGCGTGAAGGGTTAACATCTATTGAAGAGGCTAGTGCTTACCAGCAGTTAATTGAGATGCATGATCTCACTCAGGAAAGCTTGGCTCAACGT
This sequence comes from Paenibacillus gansuensis, assembly GCF_042684925.1. Classification (NCBI taxonomy): domain Bacteria; kingdom Bacillati; phylum Bacillota; class Bacilli; order Caryophanales; family Paenibacillaceae; genus Paenibacillus; species Paenibacillus gansuensis. The sequence continues at coordinate 18,229 of NZ_JBHUME010000019.1, forward strand.
CTAGGTAAAAGCCAATCCACGATAGCGAATAAAATTCGATTGCTTCACCTGAGTGAACCGGTAAAGGCCGCTTTGTTGGAGCGTAAAATTTCGGAACGCCATGCAAGAGCTTTATTATCTTTGGATACCGAAGAGCTGCAGCAAAAAGTGCTGGATGACATCATCAGCAAAGAGTTGAATGTAAAACAGACGGAAGCGCGCGTTAATTTTTATAAAGAGGCATCTAAGTTGAAGAAGCAGAAGCGAATTTCTTTTACTAAAGATGTTCGCCTTGCCTTGAATACGATACGTCAATCCGTTGAAATGGTAGTTGGCTCCGGTTTGGAAATTAAGACGAATGAACGTGACCTGGAAGATCACTACGAAATTGTAATTCAAATTCCTAAAAAATAAGTAAACTTATTACTGCTAGGAGCGGCGGATTGCCGCTTTTTCTGTCTTTATGGAATATTTCCTATGATCAACAGCATGGTAGAAGTAGACATCTAGTTTCATAGACTGCTTTTTTGGGCGAAAATTGATAGAGGTGAAATGGTATTGTCTAAAATTATAGCCATTACAAACCAGAAGGGCGGAGTAGGGAAAACTACAACCTCCGTTAACTTAGGTGCTTCCCTGGCTTCTTTGGGAAAACGGGTTCTGCTCGTTGATATAGATCCGCAAGGCAATACGACCAGCGGAATAGGAATTAATAAAGCTGATGTGAATTACTGTATTTATGACATCATTATCAATGATGTTCATCCTAAAGATGCTATTTGTGATACAAATATTGAAAACCTTAAGGTTATACCTGCAACAATTCAGTTGGCGGGAGCGGAAATCGAGCTGGTGCCAACGATTTCAAGAGAGGTCCGATTGAAAAAATCGCTCTCTCTTGTTAAGCACATGTTTGATTACATTCTCATTGACTGCCCGCCATCTTTAGGCATCCTTACTGTGAATTCTCTTACGGCAGCAGATTCGGTGATTATCCCAATTCAATGTGAGTATTATGCGTTGGAAGGACTTAGCCAGCTGCTAAATACGGTTCGTTTGGTTCAAAAACACTTGAACACGACTCTCCAAATTGAGGGCGTTCTCTTGACCATGCTCGATGCAAGAACAAACCTAGGTATCCAAGTGATTGAAGAGGTTAAGAAATACTTTCAGCAAAAAGTCTACCAAACCATCATTCCTAGAAATGTTCGTTTAAGTGAAGCACCGAGCCATGGACAATCCATTATCACCTATGATTCCAGATCGAAGGGCGCGGAAGTGTATATGGAACTAGCCAAGGAAGTGATTTCATATGAGTAAGCGTTTAGGCCGTGGATTAGATGCGTTGATTCCATCCCTTAATGTAAGCGAAGATGATAAAGTGATTGAAATTCCAATTAATCAGCTTCGGGCCAATCCTTATCAGCCGCGGAAAACATTTAATGATGAAAGCATTCAGGAACTGGCTGCATCCATTAAAGAACACGGTGTTATTCAACCAATCATTGTGCGTACGGTGCTCCGCGGTTATGAAATTATAGCTGGAGAACGCAGGTATAGAGCTTCGCAGGTTTGCGGCAAACCAACCATTCCAGCTGTTGTCCGGAAGTTTACAGATCAGCAAGTAATGGAAATTGCACTCATTGAAAACCTGCAGCGTGAGGATTTAAATGCAATTGAAATAGCCATCGCCTATCAGGCTTTGATTGATCAATTCACACTAACCCAAGAGGAATTGTCTGCGAAAGTAGGCAAGTCACGTTCTCATATCGCTAACTTTTTACGACTGCTTCAACTTCCTGAAGAGATCAAAAACTATGTTTCACGTGGAACACTGTCCATGGGCCATGCCCGTGCCATTGCGGGATTAAAGGAAGAGAACTCCCAGAAGGATATGGCAGAGTTATCCATTCGCAATTCCTGGAGTGTACGCGATCTGGAAGAAGCAATCCAACGAAAAGAGGAAGAATCTTCCACGCCAAAAGATAAAGCGATCCAAAATAGGATGAAAAATAAGGATCCTTATATTCATGAAATCGAAGATGGATTAAGGGATAGATTTAAGACAACAGTAAAAATTAAGCATGCAAAAGATAAAGGAAAGATCGAATTACTGTACTTTTCTAAAGAAGATTTGGAACGGTTATTAACCCTTTTACAAGGTTAAAGGAATTTACAACCATTGCAAGCCAACTCGGAAGCATACCCTCGGGTGTGCTTTCTTTGTTCAGAGGGGGAAGCGAATTGAAAATAACCTACTTTGATAATGCGGCATCCTCATGGCCTAAGCCGCCAGGTGTTGCAGAAGCGATGATGGAATGTGTTCAGGACTATGCTGCGAACCCAGGGCGGGGAAGCCACTCGATGGCCGTGCGTGCAAGCAGAGCGCTATTTAATGCACGCAAGCAGCTTGCCATCTTATTCGGTGTGAAGAATCCAGTGGATATTTCATTTGCACCCAATGCGACAATGGCATTGAATCAAGCAATCAAAGGTTATGTCCGTCCGGGTGATCACGTTATTACTACCTCATTGGAGCATAACTCTGTTCGCAGGCCGCTCGAACAGGCAAAGTCTGCCCAGGCTATAAATCTGGATTACATCACAACCGATCAACAGGGGTATGTAAAACTGGAAGAGTTGAAAGAAACGGTCCGGCCTGACACAAGATTAGTCGTGATAAACCATAGCTCCAATCTGCTTGGTTCGATCCAGCCGATTGGTGAAATGAGCGCATTAGTTAAATCAATTGCTCCTAATGCAAAAATTCTGGTCGACGCAGCGCAAAGTGCGGGCATCATCCCGATAAACGTGGAGCAAATGGGCATTGATATGTTGGCATTTCCGGGACATAAAGGTTTGTACGGTCCTCAAGGGACAGGAGGGCTCTATCTTCACCCCGAACTGGAACTAGTGCCTTTGCTTCACGGTGGCACTGGAAGCCAATCTGAGGCGATTGAACAGCCTGTGGTTCGGCCTGACCGCTATGAAGCGGGAACGCAGAACACTCCGGGCATTGCAGGACTGGCAGCCGGCGTTAAATTTGTGCTTCAGGAAACAGTAGAAGCCATTCATGAGAAAGAATGGGCGTTGACACAACAAATGATGGAAGGCCTGTGCAGCTTGAATGGAATCCATATTTTGGGTACTGGCCAAGGTGTAACAAGAACAGGGATTGTCGCGTTTACAATAGAGGGAAAAGACTCCTCAGAGGTAGCCTTTTGGCTGGATAGGCATTACAATATAGCAGTACGGTCCGGCTATCATTGCACACCTCTTGCCCATGAGAGTGCAGGAACTTTGGGAAGGGGAGCCGTGAGGGCAGGGATCGGATATTTTAACACAGCAGATGAAGTGAGCTATTTTATTGAGTCTATAGCGGAAATCTGCAAGAAACACTGACAGAGGCAGACATACATAAAGGGTTAGGAGTTAGCGGAACAATGGGGACTATACTGAATGTGGATTCGGATTTATTGATTGGTGTCATAATCATCGCTTTGGGATTGGTGCTGCTTCTTTGGCTGATGAATTCAGTCAAACTGTCGAGAATGAAGAAGCGGTACAAGCGCATGATGGGGGAGAGCGGGGTGGCCAACCTGGAGGGGTTGATCATTCAACTGCAAGAACAGGTAGAGGCGCTTCGAAATGAAAATTCTGAGCAAAAGGCAAAAGTTTCGCGTTTGGAATCCAAACAAAAAGAGATGAAGGGTTATGTAGGCGTTCACCGGTATAATGCCTTTGCGGACCGTGGAAGCGATTTGAGCTTCTCGGTAGCTATTGTCGATGAAGCGCTGAACGGTGTTGTCATGAGCGGGCTGCACAGCAGGGAAGAAACCTATGTATACAGCAAGCCGCTCTCCGGCGGTGATTCCGCTTATCCGCTCACCCCGGAAGAGAAGCAGGCTATTCAGCTGGCAGTCAAGAAAGGCTAGCCCCGGTTGGCTTGGCGATGATGCAGGCTAATAGTTGCCTGGATGCTGCGGCTTATGATTTCGGACATTTTCATAACTAAACTTAGACGGGTATTTTGCAGAACGAAATATTCCATAAATCCCCCGACGTTCACGATACCTGTAATATGGCAGTCACCGACCGGAGGGAGATCTTTATTGACACCGGCACCTGGTTTAACCGGGCCGCTGCCGATTTGGATGGAGCCTACGCTGGTCAACTGGCCTAAACAGGCATCAACAGCGATAATAAAAGGGTTACGATGCTTCTCTTGGACAGAATCGAGCGTCTCGCTCAGGTTCATGGCATGAACAGGATCTTCTAACGTGCCGTATACAGTAAACGGTGCAGTAGAGTATTTATTCAACTGTGTTCCGACCAACGGGCCTAAAGCATCGCCGGTAGAACGGTCCGTTCCCACACAAACGACCACGATTTCTTGACCAGGCTGGACGGCGCTTAATAATTCCGATAACTGTACGCTGAGTATGCCAAAGATGCCCGGGTCTGTATATGAAACTTTTAAAGGGGACGACTCTTTTCTGCTAGGCAGTTTAAATGAGAAGCTCATATCGATTCCTCCATATACGCGCTTTTGGGAATAATACAGTATACGGACAATCTATTACTTTTATACGTAGAATCTTTATTTAAGAGAAAGGGGGTGCGCAGTTTGGAATGGGAGATGTTGATTGCTTTTGATTCGACACAGCAGGCACTTAGAACGGAAATGCTGCTTGAGTACGCTGATATTGAAATCGATACATGCCCGACACCCAAAGAGATCACAGCAGGCTGCGCATTATCCATCCAATTTCCCAAAAAAGATCTACAGCAGGTGAAGCAGATTATTCAGAGCGAGCAGGTGGAAATTCGCGGTATTTACTTAAAATCGGACAACGGGTATGATAACATTCATATGTAGGGGAGGTTGTCTGTGTGAATGCTTTAGGCAAATGGAAACCGGAGGATTATTGGAATAACCTGACCAGTATTGAGACCTGGCAGTTGGTTGGCTGGGTTGTTTTAAAAATTGTAATTATAATTATCCTCGGCAGAGTGCTCGTTAACATAGCGTTTAAGATCCTTGATCAAGCGATGAAGGAGCGGGAACATACCCGGCTGAAAATCGACACGAGAAGAACGCACACGATAGTTAAACTAGTCAAAAATATCGTGTCCTCTACGGTTTACTTTATTATCATTCTGCTCGTACTTTCGGAAATCGGGATTAACTTGGCTCCATTGCTGGCAGGGGCAGGCGTGCTAGGACTTGCAATCGGTTTCGGTGCGCAGACGCTTGTAAAGGATATTATTACGGGATTTTTTATTATTTTCGAGGATCAGTTTGCCGTCGGAGATACGATCCAAACCGGTACCTATAAAGGCACGGTAGAAGTGATCGGCCTAAGGACAACAAGGCTGAAAAGCTGGACAGGGGAAGTTCATTTCATCCCCAACGGATCGATAGTTCAAGTTACGAACTATTCGTTGAACAATTCGATTGCGGTTGTTGATATTACGATACCTAACGATATCCATGTGGACTCTGCGATTGAAGCAATTAAGGAAACCGTAGCCAAGGAGTTTGAAAAGAGCGAGGATATGGTCAGGCAGCCTGAGGTGCTCGGCATTCAATCCGTAGGCACTGCAGAAGTGGTGGTTCGCATTACTGCGGAATGCAGGACAAACACTCATATGGCCGTGTCCAGGCTGCTTAATGCAGAAATTAAACGCGCCATGGACGAGGTTAAAGCAGGTGCTGACCTAAAAGGCGACGTGTACTAAAGAATAGGAAACGGGGGAGAAACCATGGAACCGAAGCAATTTCAACTCGGTGATGTCGTGCAGATGAAGAAATCGCATCCATGCGGAACGAATGAGATGGAGATTATCCGGATGGGAATGGATATCCGCATCAAATGTGTCGGCTGCAAACACAGCGTGATGATCCCCCGGGCTCAGTTTGAAAAGAAAATGAAGAAAGTGATTCGATCGGCAGCCCGGGAAGAAGAAGGCAGTTCTATGTAACGGGTTGAAGATTGCAATACGGCTTGTACTGTGGTACAATGTTTCTTGCCCGTCAATTTTGACGGCATGGGCTAAGCGCGGAAAGGTACCCAAGAGGCCCAAGGGGGCTGACTCGAAATCAGCTAGGCGTCGCAAGGCGTGCGTGGGTTCGAATCCCACTCTTTCCGCCATACATACGAAGGATAACCTCTTACAGATGTAAGAGGTTTTTTTGTTGGTAGCGCAGGTGAATGCGGCTTAATGAGTCCCTTTGCGTCTCCATTTGCGGTCTTCGTTGGTTGTTTCCGGGAACCGGTCGCCTTTACTTAGCTCGACTTGTTTGGGGTTATTGATGTTCATGTGAAAATCATCTTCGCCTACTTCGTAATAAATGCCGTTGTTAGGCGCTTTTTGCCCGGGTTCAAATAACGATTGTTCACCCACGGATAATCACCTCATCTCACGAAAGTCTTGATCTAGTGTGCCCGATCCGGTACAAACCATGAAGAGCCGTTCATGTAAAATGTTGGCTGGGGCTTGTGCCGACTGGGCACTTTTGCTATAATACTCAGGTATGCGAGTTAACGCTCGCTCCTTGTTCCCTAGCGATAGGGGACCGCTAAGTCCATGAGGAGGTGAAAATCAATGCGCAAATATGAAGTCATGTACATTATCCGTACGGATATTGAACAGGAAGCAGTTCAATCTACAGTTGAAAAATTCCAAGGCATCATCACTAACAACGGTGGCGAAATTACGAAGCACGATGTAATGGGTAAGCGCCGTCTTGCGTATGAGATCGAGAAGTTCCGTGACGGAGTTTATGTTCTGGTTAATTTTACAGCAGAACCGTCCGTAGTTTCCGAACTTGAACGCGTAATGAAGATTTCTGATGAAGTCATTCGTTACCTGATCACTCAAGACGTAACTGCTTAATAAGTGCCCGTAATTCCATGCTAAGGAGGGGAAACCCATGTTGAATCGCGTCATTCTGATTGGCAGATTAACCAAAGATCCGGAACTTCGTTATACTCCGGCTGGCGTGGCCGTAACTCAATTTTCTCTGGCGGTAGACCGTAACTTTAAAGATCAGAACGGTGAAAGAGAAGCCGATTTTATTAATATTGTTACATGGAGACAGCTGGCGGAAACTTGCGCGAATTATCTTCGTAAAGGCCGTCTGACTGCGGTGGAAGGAAGAATCCAGACCCGCAATTACGACAATGCTGAAGGCAAACGCGTTTATGTAACCGAAGTGGTAGCCGATAATGTTAGATTCCTAGAATCGAACAACAGCGGAAACCGTGAGGGCGGCAGCAATAACGGCGGCGGGTTTACCCGTGAAGAAGGATCAGGCGGTAATTTCTCCAGAGGAACTGCATCCCGAGGCAACCAGGATCCATTCTCCGACGACGGCAAACCGATTGATATTTCGGATGATGATTTGCCCTTCTAATTCCCTGAAGCGGGAATGGAATATTTCATGTAGAAAGGATGATATTGAATGGCTTTCCAAAAAAGAGAGAACGGCGGCGAAGAGCGCGGCGAGAAGAAATTCTCCCGTAAAGGCGGACGCAACAAGCGTCGTAAAGTTTGCTTCTTCACTGTTAACAAAATTAAGCACATCGACTACAAAGATACCGATCTGCTTAAGAAGTTCATCAGCGAGCGCGGTAAAATTCTACCTCGCCGTGTAACTGGAACAAGCGCGAAGTACCAACGCGCTCTGACGACTGCGATCAAACGCTCCCGTCAAATCGCTTTACTGCCATACACTACGGAGTAATCCGTTATATAGAGAACAGCCGGATCCTAAGGATCCGGCTGTTTTTGTTTCCTCGAAGGCGTCTACCGAACCAGATCGATAAACCTGCCGGTGGAAGCAGACAAAGGCATATTCCGCATAATCATGATCCCTACGTGGGAAGGGGGTAATTTCACATCCAATTGAATTTCAAACAGCGAGCCCTCTTCCAATTCCTTCGTGACGAATTCCCGGGTTACATAGGAAATGCCAAGCCCTTTTCGGGCAAACTCAATTAAAAGCTCTACACTGCCCACTTCAATTTCCGGCTTCAGCTTATGGCCGTAGCTTTCGAAAAGCTCAGTGATTGCCATCCGGGCACGGCTGTTCCGGGAGAATAAGATGACGGGGTATTGGAGCAACATATCCAAGGATAGTACTGCACCTTCTAATTCCGTGTACCGTTTCCCCGCAACAAAACACTCCTGTAGCTGGAAGCTCTCCCTCACTTCAAGCTGGGGATCAACGATCGGCATCCGGACGACACCCAGATCGATTCGCCCTTCTTTAAGAAAAGAGATGATTTCCGGCGTAGTTCCATGATTTAAGTGAAGCTTGATGCCCGGATGTTTTTGGTGAAAGTCTTCCAAATATGGCAGCAAATAATGTTTAAACAATGAATCACTGCCGCCGATGCGCAGCTCTCCGCTGTCCAAATTTTTCAATGCGGCCATTTTCTCTTCAGCAAGTGAAATCAGAATTTGGGACTGCTCTATATAGGAATACAATACGGAACCTTCCGGGGTGAGGTCCACACCCTTGGAGTTTCTGTAAAACAAGGTAAGGCCAAAGCTGTCTTCCAGCTGTTTAATGGCATGACTGACACTTGGTTGAGTTAAGTATAACGCTTTGGCTGCCTGGCTAAGACTCCCTGTTTTGGCGGCCCAATAAAAGACTTTGTACAGTTCGTAATTTATGGTCATAGACATCATCTATAGCTCCTGTGAAATATATTTATTACATGTATAGGTGTACTTCGTATTATAGTGGATGTAAGCAACAGATGAAAGGAGATTATTACATGGAACCAGCTACTTTTATTTTATTTGGTGCAACAGGGGATTTGGCCAAAAGAAAAATCTATCCTGCCTTATATAATTTATTTGTGGAACAAAAGCTTCCGCAATCTTTTTCCTTAATCGGTTTGGGAAGAAGAGAATGGTCTAATGAAACCTTTAGAGCCAATGTGGAGCAATCCATTCATACTTTTTCCAGACGCAAGGCTTCAGATGCGGGAGTATTGAAAAAATTTCTGGATGCGTTACGTTACAGTGTTCTGGAAATAGGGAATACAGACGATTACAAAAAATTGCTGACACTGGTCGAGCAACGGGAGCAGGAGCTGCAAATTGCGCCTAACCGCATGTTTTATTTGTCGGTAGGTCCGGAATATTTTGAAACTATTGCAACGAACATTCAAGAAAGCGGGCTAGGGTCGGCGAACGGCTGGAAGCGCCTGGTGATTGAGAAACCGTTTGGGCACGATCTAGCGTCAGCCCGTAAATTAAATGAACATTTGAGTAAGTCCTTTACGGAAGAGGAGATTTTCCGTATCGATCATTATCTTGGCAAGCCTATGGTCCAAAAGCTGGAGGTCCTTCAGCAAACGAACCCGGTCCTCCAGGCGCTGTGGACCAATCGTTACATTGCCAATGTGCAGATTACGGCCAGCGAAACGGTCGGCGTTGAGGAACGGGCGGGGTATTACGACCATGTCGGCGCCGTAAGGGATATGTTCCAAAATCATATGCTGCAATTGCTTATGATGCTCGCTATTCACCTGCCGAAGAACAGTACAGCTCAAAAGGTCCGTTCCCAGAAGAAAATGGTCATGGAAGCACTCGAACCGCTGCAAAAAGCGGATGTCGGCACCAGCGTGATCCGCGGCCAATACACAGCTGGAACGATTCAGGGACAGCCGGTCACCGGCTATACATCGGAACCGGGTATCCCCTCCGATTCCATGAATGACACGTTCATTGCGGCGAAGCTGCAAATTGATGATGTGTTCTGGCGGGGCGTACCGTTCTATATCCGGACCGGGAAAAGGATGAAGGATAAAATAACGCGGATCGTCGTTGAGTTTAAAGAGCCGTTAAAACAACACCCATCTGTTCACGAAGAAGGCCCATCCCCGAATCTGCTGGTTTTTGAAATCAGCCCAAACGAAGGGATAACTTTACAGCTGAATACAAGAGATCCTCAGCATAAAGGGGAATTCCAGCCTATTCACATCGATTTCCACACGAGCCGGGGCGACGTTCCCGAGGCTTACGAGAATTTAATTCATGATGCTCTGCATGGCGATCCCACGTTCTTTGCCCACTGGGATGAGGTGGAATTGTCCTGGAAATGGGTTCAACCGGTACTGGAAGCATTTGAGGAAAACCTGGTGCCGCTTCATTCTTATACAGCCGGAAGTTACGGTCCTGCCGAATCCTATGACTTGTTAGCTAAGGATGGGTACCACTGGTGGCTGGACGACCAGCTTGAACCAGCAAATGAAACGAAAAAAGGAGAACAAATGTATGTCTAACACGCAAACTCTTTCTGCAACAGCTATGGATCAACTCGCAATCGATACGATCAGGACTTTATCCATCGATGCTATTAACAGTGCGAATTCAGGCCATCCAGGCCTGCCGATGGGAGCTGCACCGATGGCTTACACCTTGTGGGCCAAACATCTGCAGCACAGTCCTGCTCATTCCAAATGGTTTAACCGGGACCGTTTCGTTCTTTCGGCCGGCCATGGTTCGGCTTTGCTTTACAGCCTTTTGCATTTAGCCGGCTATGAGGTCTCTCTTGAGGATTTGAAGCAGTTCCGTAAGCTGAACAGCAAGACGCCGGGTCATCCCGAATACGGGCACACAGACGGTGTAGACGCAACCACCGGCCCACTTGGCCAAGGTATTGCAATGGCTGTCGGTATGGCGATGGCTGAAGCACACCTGGCTTCTAAATTTAATAAAGACGGGTTCCCGGTAGTCGACCATTATACGTACGCTCTAGTCGGCGATGGCTGCTTAATGGAAGGCGTGTCGTATGAGGCGATGTCGATGGCGGGCCATATGAAGCTTGGCAAATTAATAGCGCTGTATGACTCCAATGACATTTCCCTGGATGGGGACCTGAATCTTTCCTTTGGCGAGGATATGAAAAAGAGAGCCGAATCGGCGAATTGGCAATATTTACGGGTAGAAGACGGCAATGATGTTTCGGCCATCAGCGAAGCGATCGCAGCGGCAAAACAAAACACGTCCCAGCCTACGATAATTGAAATCCGCACGATTATCGGATACGGAAGCAAGGTCGCGGGCACTAACAAAGCTCACGGGAACCCGCTTGGTAAAGAGGAAGCGAAAGCGACCAAAGAAGTATATGGCTGGAAACATGAAGAAGAGTTTACAGTTCCTGACGAAGTGAGGGCACATTTTGCACAATTGAAGCAGCAAGGTGCTATGAAAGAAGAAGAATGGAAGCAATTATTCAACTCATATAAGGCACAATATCCAGTACAGGGCAAAGAGCTTGAGGAAGCCATTAATGGCTCGCTGACGCTTTCTGCAGAAGATATCCTTACTTTTGACGTTTCAAAAAGCATCTCCACCCGGGTGGCAAGCGGATCAGCGATCAATCATTACATTAAAACGGTCCCTTCCATTTTCGGAGGCAGTGCGGATTTATCCCATTCCACGATGACGGATATCAGCGGAGAGCCAACATTCGCTATTGATTCTTATGGAGGACGCAATGTGTACTTTGGTGTACGCGAACATGCGATGGGCGCCGCAGGAAACGGGATGGCCCTTCATGGAGGGGTGAAGCCTTTCGTAAGCACCTTCTTCGTATTCAGCGATTACTTGCGCCCGTCCATCCGGTTGGCAGCTCTGCAAAAGCTTCCTGTAATTTATGTCTTTACCCACGACTCCATCGCAGTAGGGGAAGACGGCCCGACGCATGAGCCTGTCGAGCATTTGGCTGCCCTGCGCACCATTCCGGGCCTAACGGTGATTCGCCCGTCCGATGCCAACGAAACGGCAAGTGCATGGGCTTATGCGCTGCAGCAGAAGGAAGGTCCTGTAGCCTTGGTTCTCAGCAGACAGAATCTGCCTGTATATGAAGCGACCAAAGGCAATGTGCAACATGTAGCAAAAGGCGCATATATTCTGGAAGAAACGAATGCGGCACCGGATGTCATCCTAATCGCAACCGGTTCTGAAGTATCCTTGGCTGTAAGCGCCAAAGCGGAATTGGAACGGGAAAACCGTTCGGTGCGGGTAGTAGCTATGCCTAGCAGAGAAATGTTCGACCGTCAGCCTGAGGCCTATAAGCAAAATGTGCTTCCGGATTCCGTCACAAAGCGGGTAACGTTAGAAGCGGGCATTTCCTTAGGCTGGGAACGTTATGCAGGACCGCAGGGCAAAGTATTATCTATAGACACATTCGGTGCTTCTGGCCCGGGCGGGGAAGTAATGGAGTATTTTGGCTTCTCTGTTAAGAATGTGGTACGTTCGGCTAAAGAAGTATTGGGTAACTAAAAAACGATAAACGGAGGCAGGTACTATGAAATTTTTTATCGATACCGCAAATGTTGAGGACATTAAGAAAGCTTATAAAATCGGCGTATTATCCGGTGTAACGACGAACCCATCGCTGGTAGCCAAAGAAGGCGTGAAGTTTGAAGACCGCATCGCAGAGATTTTGCGTGAAGTTCCCGAAGTCGAATCCGTATCTGCCGAAGTTACGCCGGATGCATTAACAGCTGAGGATATGATTGCGCAAGCGAATGAATTGATTAAAATCAACAATAACGATAACAATATCACCATTAAACTTCCGATGACGCTCGCTGGCCTGGAAGCTTGCCGGTACCTGACGAAAAAAGGCGTGAAAACCAATGTAACGCTGATTTTCACAGTCAATCAAGCACTGCTGGCGGCCCGCGCAGGCGCTACCTACGTCTCCCCGTTTCTGGGCAGACTGGATGACATTTCGGAAGACGGAGTTCAGCTTGTGGCCAAAGTAGCCGAGCTGTTCCGTACGCATAACCTGGACTCGCAAATCATTGCCGCATCCGTCCGCCATCCGGACCACGTAACGCGTGTAGCGATGGCAGGAGCGCACATTGCCACGATTCCGTTCTCCGTAATCGAGCAAATTTCTAAGCATCCTCTGACGGATCAAGGTTTGGACAAATTTGCGGCAGATTGGAAGAAGACAGCGCAGCTGTAATTAAAATAAAGCAGATGCCGCCGGGCTGGTTCCGGCGGCATTCTTTATGTTAAGGGCGTGTAAATGTTTTAAGAATACAATCCTTGCCGGCGCCGTACATAATATAATCAGGAGCGTAATTTTAAGGTTGGATTCAGGTTGGGTGGGGCAAGGTGTGATAAGATGGTTAATAGAAAGAGAACTTTTTTCACACGCATTATACTGATGTAGGAGACAGAGCGAGATGATGAATGTAGCGTTTTTTCTGCTTCCGAAGAAGGAAGTAGCTTATATGACCATGGAATCGACGCTGCGGCAAACTCTGGAGCGAATGGAATACCACCGGTACACAGCCGTCCCGATCCTGAATGAACAGGGAGAATATATGGGGACTGTGACGGAGGGCGATTTGTTATGGTTTATCAAGAATACGGCCAAATTATCATTTGATGAAGCTTCCCGTTATCATTTATCCGATGTTCCCCTGAGACTGCAGCACAAGAGTGTCAGGATCGACGCAAATATGGAGGATCTGATCAGCCTGGCGAAAGTACAGAACTTTGTTCCTGTCGTCGATGACACCAACAAGTTTATCGGAATCGTAAGACGCAGCGAAGTGATCGATTATTGCGCCAACACCGCTTTCAAAGGGTTGTCCGCACAGGCTTGAGATTACATTAAAGTGAATTAATAAGGGAAAAGATATGGTACGAACAGTAAGGACAGCACTGCTGCCTTGCTGTTTTTCATATGGCGGCCTTCGGCAGACCGGCGGAGTTTGTGGTATAATCAACAATAATGCTGGCCCAAATGGCAGTTGCAGCAGCTTATAGCGGATTTTCATAAGAGGTGAACTTGTTGGGTAATCGTATTAAGCCGTATTTATGGGCAGTTCTTTACTTAGCGTTATTATTACTGATGCTTACACCGTTTAATTTTCTTGCGCTGAGTGTGCTCTTAGTTCCGCTGCTGATTCTAAGCGTAACGCTGGATGCGAAGCGGTTCTCCTTGTGCCTTGCGGCGTTATGCGTGCTGCCCTTCGTCTTTCTTCAGTCGCTGGGATTGATTACGTTGGTGCTCACGTTATTTTTTGCAGTGCCGGCTGTGGTCATGGGTTCCTTATATAAGAAACAGAAAAGCGCAATTGCCGTAACCACCTCGGGGATTTTGACCGTGCTGGGCGTCATGGTGGCCGGATTTGCCGTAAGCGGACTTCTTGGATTTGATTTCGGAAGAACGTTGGCCGATCTGGTAGAAGAGACCATGAAGAACCTTCCCGATGCCTCTAAGGCAATGCTGCCAAGGGACTACATTGATCAGTTGTCAGATTTGATTATTCAGCTGATTCCTCTCTATATGATCGCCGGATCCTTCTATTTTGTAACGATCGGGCATACGCTGACCCGCCGGATTTTGAAGCGCCAGAACGTGGAACTGCCTAAAGTGAGGCCTTTCAAAGACTGGATGCTGCCAAGATCGCTTGTGTTCTATTACCTGGTGGGCATGATCGCCAATCTGTTCATCCCCGCGGATGATCATAATTCCACGATGGCTGTAATCCTGATTAATCTGATGCCGCTGCTGAATTTTGCCTTCTGTGTGCAGGCGTTCAGTTTCTTATGTTTTGTTGCTGATTTGAAGAAATGGAACAAGGTTTGGTTAGTCCTGGGTTTGGCCGCTGTGATTTTCTTCCCGCCGCTGAGTCTGCTCGGCGTATTTGATACAGCGTTCCCAATCCGGCAAAGGCTGAAAAATTAATGGGGAGCGAAACGAAATGCCGAAATTTCTGCTGACCCGTTGGCACGGTTTGCATATCGTCTGGGCGTTGGCCTTGATTCTTCTGCTTTCGCTGGGGCTGGCTTATTTTCATTGGGAATTAGGATTAGCAGCGGTGATTTTATGCGGTGTGTTGGTCTACTACACGATTCAAGCCGAGAAAGCTTTCCGGCACGATTTGAATGAATACATCAGCACGTTATCCCACCGTGTCAAGCGGGCGGGCAATGAAGTGGTGAATGAGCTTCCGCTTGGAATACTGCTGTATAACGAGGATCGCACGATTGAGTGGAGCAACCCGTATATCGCCGTGATGGCGGATCGGGATTCGTTGATCGGACAGCCGATGGACGAGATTTTCCCTGCGCTGAAAGGCAAGAAAGAGCAGATATTCGAGGTGCAGATCGGACTCAAGGTTTACCAGGTGTATGCCCGATACGAAGAACGATTAATGTATTTCCGTGATGTGAGCGAGTACCACCTTCTTTCCAAGAGCTACGAGGAAGAGAAGACAGTCCTCGGGATCGTGATGATGGATAATCTGGATGAAGTGACTCAGGGGATGGACGATCAGAGCCGGAACCTGATGATGTCGAAAGTGACTAGCCAAATCGCGGAATGGGCGCTGCAGTATGAAATTTTCCTGAAGCGTATTGCCTCGGATAAATATTTGCTCGTGTTAGATCAGCATACGCTGAAGGAACTCGAACAGACAAAATTTGAACTGCTGGACGAAATCCGTGAACTGACGGCTGATCATAAGCTGCCATTGACGATCAGTATGGGCTTTGCCGGCGGATCGACGAATTTAATTGAACTCGGCCAGCTGATGCAGACGAGTTTGGATATGGCGTTGGGCCGCGGGGGCGATCAGGTGGCCGTCAAGATGGGCCAGCGACTGTCCTTCTACGGCGGGAGATCGAACGCCGTGGAGAAACGCACCCGGGTACGGGCCCGCGTCATTTCGCACGCGCTCCGCGATTTGATCAAGGAGAGCGAGAAGGTTATTATCACGGGACATAAAAACCCGGATATGGATGTGATCGGCGCAGCGGTAGGCATGCTGAAAGCCGTGCATTTGAGCGGCAAGGAAGGCTATATCGTGCTGGAAGGGGTCAATCCTTCCATCAAGAGGCTGCTGGACTTGCTCAGCGAGGATGAGCGCATCGGGCTGAGTTTCATCTCGCCCGAGGAGGCGCTTACGCTGGTTAATCCTCGCACGCTCGTGGCCGTGCTGGATACACATAAGGCTTCGATGCTTAAAGAGCCTAGAATTCTGCAGAATACACATCGCATCGTCATTGTGGATCACCACCGCAGGGGTGAGGATTTCATCGGAGACGCGATACTGGTTTACATGGAGCCATACGCATCCTCCACTTGTGAACTGGTTACCGAGCTGCTGCAATATTTCCACGATCCGATGGAGATCAGTCCATTGGAAGCTACGGCCCTGCTTGCGGGCATTGTGGTGGATACGAAGAGCTTCTCGCTCCAGACGGGAGCGCGGACCTTTGAGGCCGCCTCTTATCTGCGCCGTAACGGTGCGGATTCGGCGTTGGTGCGTAAGCTTTTGAAGGAAGATCTGACGGATTACATGAAAAAGGCGGAGATCATCAAGAACGCCGAGATCATTAACGATCATATTGCAATTGCCGTATCAGAGCCGGGAAGCAAAGTGCCGCAGTTGACGATTGCCCAAGTAGCGGACACTCTGCTTAACATGAATGAAATTCTGGCTTCGTTCGTCATCAGCGAACGGCCGGACGGGTTCATCGGGATCAGCGCACGCTCTACGGGGCAGATCAATGTTCAGGTGATTATGGAGCAACTGGGCGGCGGCGGACATCTGACGAATGCGGCTACGCAGCTGGACGGCACCCTTGCAGAGGCAAACCGGAAACTGCGCGAAGTGCTTAATCAAATGGAAGAGGAAGAGGGGTTGTTCGAATGAGAGTCATTTTCTTGAAAGATGTGAAAGGCCAAGGAAAAAAAGGGGATATCAAAGACCTTTCCGAAGGCTACGTAAATAATTTTCTGCTGCCGAAAGGGCTGGTAAAGGCCGCTTCTGAAGGTAACGTGAAGACGCTGGAACAGCAAACGATTTCTGAAGGCAAGCGTAAAGAGAAAGAAAAGCAGGATGCCCAAGAGCTCGCTGCTAAAGTGGAAGCTATGACGATTTCCATCAAATCCAAAATCGGCAAAGACGGCCGCCTGTTCGGCTCTATCACCAGTAAGCAGATTGCTGAGGAGCTGGCGGCGCGCCAGATTAAAGTAGATAAGCGCAAGATCGAACTGGCGGACCCGATCCGCACGCTTGGCATTACCGAAGTGCCTGTGAAACTGCACCCGGAAGTAAAAGCGACGGTTAAAGTGCACATCACGGAAGAATAAGGAGGAGCGGTCAACCTATGAACGGGGAAATGTTCTTTGACCGCATCCCGCCGCAAAATCTGGAAGCCGAGCAGGCTGTGCTCGGCGCCGTGCTGCTCGACAGCGAGGCGCTTGTCACCTCGATGGAACGGATCCGCAGCGAGGATTTCTACAGTACCGCCCACCAACGGATTTTTGAGGCGATGGTGGAGCTGGGGGAAGGCAACCAGCCGGTGGACTTGATCACCCTGACGTCCCGTCTTCAGGACAAGCAGGAGCTCGAGGACATCGGCGGTGTAAGTTATTTGGCCAAGCTGGCCAACAGCGTTCCGACGGCCGCTAACGTAGATTATTACGCGGCGATCGTCGAAGAGAAGTCGATGCTGCGCCGCCTGATCCGGACGGCCACGGAAATCGTGAGCAACGGATACGGCGGGGCGGACGATGTTGGCGGCATTCTGAACGAAGCGGAGCAGCGGATTCTGGAAATTTCAAACCGCCGCACGGGCAGCGGGTTCATCTCCATCCGGGATGTTCTCATGGAAGTGTTTGAGCGGGTGGAGTTCCTCCACCAGAGCAAAGGTGACATGACGGGCATTCCGTCGGGGTTTGTGGACCTGGACAAGATGACGTCCGGGTTCCAGCGAAGCGACTTGATTATCGTCGCGGCCCGTCCTTCCGTTGGTAAGACGGCGTTCGCACTGAACGTCGCCCAGAACGTGGGCGTGCGGGCGAAGGAAACCGTCGCGATCTTCTCGCTCGAGATGTCCGCAGCGCAGCTGGTAAACCGTATCGTCTGTGCCGAAGCTAACGTTGACGCCGGACGGATGCGTACCGGTACGCTGGAAGCGGACGATTGGGAGAAGATGACGATGGCGATCGGTGCCTTGTCCGAAGCCGAGATTTATATTGATGATACGCCCGGGATTACCGTGTCGGAGATTCGGGCCAAATGCCGCCGGTTGAAGAAAGAGAAGGGACTCGGGATGATTCTCATCGATTATCTTCAGCTGATTTCCGGCCGGGGCAAAGCTGGGGAGAACCGCCAGCAAGAAGTATCCGAGATTTCCCGTACGCTGAAGCAGATTGCAAGGGAGCTGGAAGTGCCGGTCATCGCGCTGTCCCAGCTGAGCCGGGGCGTTGAGCAGCGGCAGGACAAGCGTCCGATGATGTCCGACCTTCGGGAATCCGGTTCGATCGAGCAGGATGCCGATATCGTTGCGTTCCTTTACCGTGACGATTATTACGATAAGGAATCCGAGAAGAAGAACATTATCGAGATCATTATCGCTAAGCAGCGTAACGGACCCGTGGGAACGGTGGAATTGGTCTTTTTGAAAAATTATAATAAATTCGTCAGTCTGGACCGGGCTCACCAGGATATGGCCTATGCACAGTAACTAAATCCGAACAATAATGTCCCGCGGGATGTTATTGTTCGTTTTTGCGTTTGACTTTAGTACGGTATACTGATAAACTGAATAAGCTGCTGATTTTGCGGCAAATTAACGGTGTGATAAACACACGTGTGGGGGTAATGGAATGTCAACTGTAGTTGTGGTAGGTACCCAGTGGGGCGACGAAGGCAAAGGGAAAATTACTGACTTCTTGGCGGAAAGCGCAGAAGTGGTAGCCCGTTACCAAGGGGGTAACAACGCAGGCCACACCATTCTCATTAAGGATAAGAAGTATAAGCTGCATCTCATTCCATCGGGAATCTTTTATAGCGATAAAATTTGTGTCATCGGCAACGGCATGGTTATAAATCCTGCTGCGCTGATCGAAGAAATTAACTATATCCATGATAATGGCTTTACAACGAAGAACCTGAAAATCAGCGACCGCGCTCACGTCATCATGCCTTATCACATGGTTCTGGACGGCCTGGAAGAGGACCGCAAAGGCGCGAACAAGATCGGTACCACCCGTAAAGGGATCGGCCCGGCTTACATGGATAAAGCGGCTCGTAGCGGGATCCGGATTGCGGACCTGATGGACGCCAAAGAGTTCGAGATGAAGCTGAAACGCGTGCTGGAAGAGAAAAATCATCTGATCGAGCAAGTATACGGAACGCGAGGTTTGGAATTTGAGCCGATTCTGAAAGAATATTTGGAGTTCGCGGAAATTCTTCGTCCTTACGTTACAGATACTTCGGTTGTGCTGAACGATTCCATCGATAACGGCAGACGGGTACTTTTTGAAGGCGCGCAAGGCGTCATGCTGGATATTGACCAAGGTACATATCCGTATGTTACTTCGTCCAACCCTACGGCTGGCGGCGTATGTATCGGTTCCGGCGTAGGCCCTACGAAGATTCACCAGGTCATCGGCGTCGCAAAGGCTTACACAACCCGTGTAGGTGACGGACCGTTCCCTACGGAGCAAATCAATGAAATTGGCGATCTTATCCGTGAAAAAGGTCACGAGTACGGCACGACTACCGGCCGTCCGCGCCGCGTCGGCTGGTTTGACAGCGTCGTAGTCCGCCATGCGCGCCGTGTCAGCGGGATTACAGGGCTGTCCCTGAATTCGATCGACGTGCTGACTGGGCTGGAAACGGTGAAAATTTGCACAGGCTACAAGTACAAAGGCGAAGTAATCGACTACTATCCGGCTTCTTTGAACATGCTGGCTGAGTGCGAAGCGGTATACGAAGAGCTGCCGGGCTGGACGGAAGACGTAACCGGCGTTCGCTCACTGGATGAACTTCCTGCGAATGCGCGTCACTACCTGGAGCGTGTTTCCCAGCTGTCCGGGATTCCGATTTCCATCTTCTCCGTAGGACGCAACCGGGAGCAAACGAACCAAGTAAGACCGATATACGTATAATGGACTGTAGTAAGGCCTCCATCTTCTGCTTTGGCAGAGGGTGGGGGCTTTTTTGTGTGTGTGAGTAACTGTAACGCCTAAAAGTAGCGTTGCATGGAGCGGGGAGTAGCTGCAACGCCCAAAAGTACCGTTGCGTGGACCGGGGAGTAACTGTAACGCCTAAAAGTACCGTTGTATGGAGCGGGAGTAGCTGTAACGCCTAAAAGTACCGTTACGTGGACCGGGGAGTAACTGTAACGCCTAAAAGTACCGTTGCATGGAGCGGGGAGTAGCTGCAACGCCCAAAAGTACCGTTGCGTGGAGTGGGGAGTAGCTGTAGTGTCCAAAAGTACCGTTACGAGGAGCAGGGAGTAGCTGTAGTGCCTAAAAGTACCGTTACGAGGAGCAGGGAGTAACTGTAGTGCCTAAAAGTACCGTTACGTGGATCGTGGAGTAGCTGTAGCACCTAAAAGTACCGCTACGTGGACCGGGGAGTAGCTGTAACGCCCAAAGTCCGTTACGTGAAATGTAGAGTAACAGAATTATCATGATAGGTAATGTATGATACAAAATTACTAGAGTGGGGGTTGAAAAGCGGCCGGACCCGTCAATACTGGATACTAGCGAACAGAACGTGCAGACGGGAAGGCGGAGTGAGACATGAAATTTATGAAATGGCTGGGAAAAGTAGTAGGAACGACAGTGCTGGTGAGTTTGTTATCGATTTACACATCATATGTTGTCATTAATCATTATGTGGAAAAGCTGCTGGGGCAGTTTAACGTGAATATGACCGGCGGCAAATTAGAGATGGGGCAGCTGTTAGGTAGTTTAAGCGGGTTATCCGGTGGCGGTAAGAGTGCAGACAGCGGTACTTCGGGGTCAGGAAGCGGGAACGGCCAAGGGAGCGACGATCCGGCTGCATCCAGCGGGGATGGCGGCTCTGCGGCAGGAGACGGAGATGCTTCTGGCAGTAACAGCGGTAACGGAGCGGGCAGTGAAACGGGTATCGGCACAGGCAGTGACTCGGGTGCAGATAGCGATACAGGTGCTGGTGCGGGCAGTGACACGGGCACAGACAGTGGCACGGGCACAGGCAACGACTCGGGCACGGACGCAAGCGGCAATGCCGGCAGCACCGGCAGCGATCCATTCGGCGAAGACGCGCTGCCTGCCTGGAGCCAAAACTCTGGAAGTGACAGCGGCGAACTGGATGATCCTGTTGTAATGTCTACGGATGAACTCAAGGAGAAAAAGGAGCAGCTGACGGCAGAACAGAAAATTGAAATTTTCGCAATGATGCAAAAAAAGCTGCCATCCGGGGAGATGCAGAAAATTTCTGCGTACATAGAGGACGGCATCACGGAGCAGGAATTGGCAAGTGTGAAAACGCTCCTGGAAAAGTATTTTACCGAGGAAGAATATGGTCAGTTGATGGCGTTGTTCGGGGATGGACAGGCACCTGCAGTTGAAAAATCGAATTAGGCTATGGTACAGTAGTCAAAGTGAACCGTTGATGAAAGGCGTTACGCCTCCGAATCCGGTTTGTTTTATTTGAAGACCATACTTAAGGAGAGAGACATGTCGTTATTCAGATTCAACCGTAAGCAAAGCAGCACCGCGACACCCGCTGTGCCCGAGCAAGCGGCGAAGCAGCAGGAGAAGACGGCTCCGACCCGTAAGAGAAATGCATGGTTTGCCGCAGGGGCGGCAGGATTGATTGCTGTCAGCATCATCGCAGGCCAGCAATATGTGAAGGCCCATACCGTGGAAGTGTTCCACGTTTACGTAGCAAATAAAGAAGCGGGAACAGTGAGCAGCCCCAAAGTAGTCGATCAGTTCATTCAAGCCAAGAACGAAGCTGTGAAAAAGCAGCATCCGAACGTCAACATGGCGGTGAATGACGATCAACTCAGCATCAAGAGCGAGAAAGCCTACAAAGCAAAGAGCGATAATGCAGCCGCCTTCAAGCAGCTGGACCGCCTGCTCGAAGCAAAGGCAGCCGGCATTCAAGTGAAAGTGAACGGCAAAGTCATCGGAACGGTGAAGGACCAGGCAACTGCTGATTACATCCTGAACCGAGTACGAACGAAGTTTGCGCCGTCCTTGGCAAAGAAGCAGAATAAAGCCGTTACGTTCATGAGGCTGGCTTCGGTAAGTGAGAAGACCGGTACTGCCAAGACCGGAACTGCCAAGACCGGAACTGCAAAGTCATCGCCTGCAGTCGGCAGAACGATGAAATACGTGCAGGTGATGGAAAAGCTCAGCACCGACCAAGTAACGGTTACCGATCCTAATCAGGTGAAAGACGCAGCGGCTGTACTGGCCACCCTGTTCTCCGGAGCAGAAAAACCCGTAAAGTACATAGTCAAGGAAGGCGACTGTGTCGGCTGTATCGCCAACCGGTTCGATATTCCAAAGGAGCAGCTGTACAAGAACAATCCGTGGATTGAGGACGATATGATCAAAGTCGGCGACACCTTGGATTTGACCGTCAAACGGCCAGCCGTGAACGTCAAGACGATCGAACAGGTGGTGGAACGTCACGAGATTGAACACAGCGTGATCTACCAATACGACAAGACGTTGAAAAAGGGTAAAATGAAGCGCGTGCAGCAAGGGGCCAACGGTTCCAAGAAGGTCATCTACAAGCTGACAAAGCTTAACGGGCTCGTACTGGATGAAGAAGTGGTGGGCCAAGAAGTGGAGCGGAAATCCATTCCGGAGATCATTTTGAAAGGAACCAAGGTGGTCATTGAGGAAGGAACCGGCGTGTTCTCTTATCCGGTATCGAATGCTAGACTGACTTCCACGTTCGGCAAGCGCTGGGGCCGCCAGCACAAAGGCATCGACCTGGTAGGCGGTTCCACAATCAAAGCGGCGGATAACGGAAAAGTCATTTTTGCCGGGGTCAAATCCGGTTACGGCAATTGCGTCATCGTCGATCACCAGAACGGCTACCAGACGCTGTACGGCCATTTGAGAAGCATCAGTGTCTCGGAAGGGACCAAAGTAGGGAAAGGCCAGAAACTTGGCGTTATGGGAAGCACAGGGCACTCTACGGGTGTTCATCTGCATTTTGAAGTATACAAGAACGGGGTTCTCAAAAATCCGCTAAGCTATCTGTAAAATGGAATATTGAACTTATCTTATATTATATGTTTAAGTTGGAGCATCGCAGCTGTCTAAGCCGCGGTGTTTCTTGTTTTTGGAGGAAAAATAGGGGGCTGGGGTCATTAGTAGTCAGTAGCTTAGTATGTTAAAATACAGCTATGGGCTTGCCGGGGGATTTCCCAGGCGGTACGAGCGTTTGAACGAGCGTAAACAACATAAAGACAGAAGGCGGTGAATGCAGGATGTACGGCAAGATCCTCGTTGTGGATGACGAACAACCGATTGCGGATATTCTGAAGTTTAATTTGGAGAAGGAAGGCTATCAGGTGATTTGCGCCTTTGACGGCGGAGAGGCCGTAGAACTCGCATTCCGGGAAGAGCCTGATTTGATATTGCTAGACTTGATGCTTCCGGTAAAGGATGGCATGGATGTATGCCGCGAGGTGCGCTCCCGTATGGATATTCCGATCATTATGCTGACGGCAAAGGATTCGGAGATTGATAAAGTGCTGGGGTTGGAGCTAGGGGCGGACGATTACGTTACGAAGCCTTTTGGCACGAGAGAGCTGCTGGCCAGGGTAAAAGCGCATCTGCGCAGGCAGACGAAGGCGACCGCACAAACACAGCAGGAGGAAGCCCAGCGCCCGGTGAACGGCATCCGGATCCATAACCTGATGATCGATACGGACATGTATATCGTATATAAGGACGGCGAGCCGCTGGACCTGACCCATAGAGAATACGAGCTGCTGTATTACATGGCCAAGAATGCGAGCAAAGTGATGACGCGGGAGCACCTGCTGCAAGCGGTATGGGGGTTTGAGTACTTCGGCGACGTGCGTACGGTGGACGTAACGATCCGCAGGCTGCGGGAGAAGATAGAGGACGACCCTAGTAAACCGGAGTACATTACCACGCGGAGAGGACTCGGGTATATGATGCGCAGCCCTAAAGCCGGTGGGTTCTGATGAAAGGGCTTCGTTTTCTTCAGACGATCCAGCTGAAGCTGATTATCATTTATGTACTGCTGATTTTGATTGCGATGCAGCTGATCGGGGTGTATTTTGTTTCGACGCTGAAGCATTCGTTAATCACCAACTTTACGAACGACCTGACGAAGCAGGCGGATTTCCTGTCCGTGTATATCGGGCCGAAAATTGCCGAGAGCATGAACCAGGATAAGACGAAGAAACCCCGGAGCGGGGAAGATCTGAACCCGTATGTACAGGATTTGCTCAGCATCGGGGAAGCGGAGATTCAAATTATTGATGCGAACGGAATCGTTATCGCCGTGTCGAAGCAGATGCAGCAGGCCTATATCGGGCAAAAGGTAACCAAAACGCTCGTCAGCCGTGCGCTTCAGGGGATCAAAGATAACGAAGAGGAAATCGTCGATGCGGACAACAACCGCAAAAAGGTCATTGCCAAGCCGGCATTCGATGAAAGCGGACGGATCGTCGGTGCGGTGTACCTGGAAGCATCGATGAAAAACCTCTACCAGGATATGGACGATATTAACCGGATTTTCATTTCCGGCACATTGTTCGCTCTGGTGCTGACCGCGCTGCTGGGTGTCGTGCTTTCGCATATGATTACCAATCCGATCAAGGAAATTACGAAACAGGCTACGGCTGTAGCAGAGGGCAACTTCGAGCAGAAGGTGAAGATTCTCGGCAGCGACGAAATCGGGCAGCTGGGCGAAGCGTTCAACTACATGACGAACCGGCTGCAGGAGGCCTTGTCGATCAATGAAGAAGAGAAGGAGAAGCTGGCTTCGATTCTGACCAATCTCTCCGACGGGGTTGTAGCGACGGACACGCTGGGACAAGTCATCCTGATGAATCGGCGGGGCATGCAGATGCTCAAAGTGAAGCCGGGGCGCGCGGAAGGCTCGCTGCTCTCCGGGCTGCTGGGCATGGAGCCGGCGGTGCTGGCACCGTTCCTTAGCGGCGGATTGGAGGCCTCCGTGGTGCGGCTCACGCTGCATCCAGAGGAGGAGCCTCTAATCGTGCGCGTAACGTTCACTCCGATTCTGAGCCGCGAGAAAGGCGTCACCGGCGCCATTGCGGTGCTGCAGGATATCACGGAGCAGGAAGAGCTGGAGCAGTCACGCCGCGAGTTTGTAGCGAACGTATCGCATGAGCTGCGCACGCCGCTCACCACGATCAAAAGCTACCTCGAGGCGCTCGACGACGGCGCCGTGGAGGATCCGTCGCTCGCGAAACGCTTCATCGGCGTGACGCGCAACGAAACCGAGCGGATGATCCGGCTCGTTACGGATCTGCTGCACCTGTCCAGGCTGGATTCGCGCAATGCAGCGATCCAGCGGGTGAAGACCGACATGATCGAGATGCTCGAGGAAGTGGCGGACCGGTTTTCTTTTCAGCTGAAGCAGAAGTCGATCAGCATGCGCATTATCCGCGAAGCGGGCGTGGGGACGGCTTCTATCGACCGCGACCAAATCGATCAGGTGCTCGACAACTTAGTGTCGAACGCTATCAAATATATGCCGGACGGCGGAAATATTGAGCTGTCGGCTCGGCTGCCTGAAGCGGGAATCGTCGAGATCGCCGTCAAGGATACCGGTATCGGGATTCCGAAGAAGGATCTTGGGCGGATTTTTGACCGCTTCTACCGGGTGGATAAAGCCCGTTCGCGGAATATGGGCGGTACGGGCTTAGGCCTGTCGATTGCCCGGGAAATTGTGAAGGCTCATGGAGGCACGATCTCCCTGGAGTCTGAGGTGAATCAAGGCACGAAGGTCAGCTTCACGCTGCCGGTTGCAGCGGAAGGGAGCGTGACGGCCTGATGAAAGAGAAAGCGAAATCGGTACTGCTTGCAGTGCTGGTGCTGTTGAGTCTGCTGCAGAGTTACTTTTTGGCCTATAACTTTCCGAATTTCAGCATTACGAACCAGCCGGAGAGCGGCTATATCCGCACGGATTTACAGGGAACAGAGGAAACCGCGGAGAATTTGCTGCAGCCGGACGAAATGATTTTGCATTTCGGCTTGGACAAGCACACCGTGCTGTATCCGGAGACGGAGTTTTATAACCTGATTTTTCAGCGGCTCAAAGGGCGGACGTTTGACGGATTCCAGCGATTGTCTATTCTAACTGTGGACTGGAGTGAAATCCGCAAAACCTTCAAGGGTGTGGAGATCCGGTTCAATAAAGGAATTCCCATGAATCTCCTAGCGAGAATGATGCAAATTCAGGGAGACACGGCGTTGGAATCTGATACAATTAACCGTATCTGGATTTATATGAAAGAAAATAAAGAAGAGGTTCGCACCCTGTTCGTGAACGATACGGGATCGGCGATCTATGAATCTACGAAAGCCGATTTGACGGTGAAAGACGTAGAGGAATTCGTAGGTTTCGGGGAATTTAAGACGCCTTATGCAACAGAGTACGGGGAGTATTACCTGCCTTCAGAACCGCTGAAAATTGTGAAATACCGGATTCCTTACGACCAGTTTACATCCGACCAAATGCAGCGGAGCCTGTTCCCGGACCCTGGCATTACGCGCAATTTGCCGGAGAAGGACGGTTCGGTCATCTATACGGACAGCAAAAGAGGGCTGAGGGTCATCAACAAATCCAAGTGGATTACCTACACGGACCCGATTGCGCCTGTAGACAGCAGCAATAACGTACTGGAGAACCTCTATGCATCGGTGCAGTTTGTGAACCGGCACGGGGGCTGGAACGGCAAGTACATTCTTCACGAGACCGGCGGCAGCGAGGCGGACGGCAACAACCGGTTCATGTTCCAGCAGTATTACGGGCCTTATCCGATTATTTCGGACGAGGGAGCGTCGTTCGGGTATATGCGGTTAACCGCTCAAAAGGGCGTAGTTTCCGCGTACGAGCGGTCCTTGATCAACCTGGATAAGCCGGTCACCGAGAAGACACAGCTGGAGCTGCCCGGCGGCAAGGAGCTGCAGGACCGGCTGCTTAACCGCAAGCTTCCTTCTCCGGTAAGAGATCTGTATCCGGCTTACGTGCCGACCATTACGGAAAAGTACGTAGAGCTGCGCCCGGTCTGGGCCGTGGAGACGGCGGACGGCGAGAGGCACATTTTGTAGCAAAGGAGATGGGGTATGGATTGGGGCAAGGCCAAAACAGTGCTGATTCTGTCCTTTCTGATGCTTAATGTGCTGCTCGGCTTTCAGCTGTGGAACGATTACAAGGAGACGAGGTCGAGCCCGTCCTTCAACGGACTGACAGAGGACATTCAGGCGATTATGCAGCAGAAACAGATCCGGTTGGGATTAGACACGAAAATTCCGAAGGAAACGCCCAGCCTGCAGATTACCGTCACGTTCAATCAGACGGTGAGTACGGAGCAGCAGGTGCCGTTAGATCCGCAGATTGAGACGAAGGCGGTATTTAACCGAAAGCAGCTGGAAAAGGCGCTTCAGGGCAAGGCGGAGCACACGGAACATTACGAGCTGGATCCCGTGACGAGCGGAGGCGGCGTGTTCGTCCTGCAGCAGATGTACGGCGGGTATCCGCTTTTTGAAATGAAAATGAAGCTCTATCACGAAAATCAGAAAATTACCGCATTCAGCCAGAGTTATGCCGATAAACCTCTAGGGAACGGGGAACCGAAACAGCAGGTGCTGTCCGCTTACAAGGCGGTCGGGCGTGTCATCGAGAATTATTTGCCGAACGGGTCCGCGATTCAGGATGTGCGGCTCGGTTATCACGGCCAGTCGTTTAACTCCCCGGTACAGGTATTGGCTCCGTATTGGCGGATTGCGATTGAAGGCGGGGGCATTTATTATGTCCATGCCATCAGCGGGGCTGTGGAAGACCCGTCGCAAAAGGAGAAACAAGAATGGGAATAAGATTCAGCGTGTTGTCGAGCGGATCCACGGGGAATGCAACGATTGTGGAGACCGAAGATGCAAAGCTGCTGGTCGACGTCGGCTTTAGCGCGAAGCGCATGGAACAGCTGCTCAGCGAGCGTGACGTGAATGCGGCCGATATAGACGGGATTCTGGTAACGCATGAACACTCCGACCATATTAAAGGGCTTGGGGCGTTCGCACGTAAGTACGATCTGCCGGTCTATGCTAACGAGAAGACATGGGAAGAACTGAATAAGCAGATCGGCAAAATTGCCGAAGACAAGGTAAAGGTCATGGATACCGGGGAGATGAAGGATTTTGGCTCTCTGAAAGTGGCGTCGTTCGGGATTTCCCATGATGCTGCGGAGCCGGTCGGGTATTCTTTTTATCACGAAGAAGAGAAATTAAGCCTGGCTACCGATCTTGGGTACATGAGCGGCAAAGTGAAGGAAGCGATTATCGATTCCGATGTGCTGGTGCTGGAGTCGAATCATGATGTGGGCATGCTGCGCATGGGGAAATACCCGTGGAACATCAAGCGGCGAATCCTCAGCGACATCGGCCATTTATCCAACGAAGCCGCCGGGGACGCACTCTGCGAGCTTTTGTCCGGGGATACGAAGCGGGTGTACTTAGCGCATTTGAGCAGAGATCACAATATGATGGATTTGGCCAAACTAACCGTGAATAACATATTAGAAGAACAGGGAATTCGCGTGCAGGAGAAAGAGGTCACGTTAATGGATACGTTCTATGACCGTCCTACGATGTGGGATACGATCAGCCGGAAGTAAAGCCGTCCAGCTGTTCGGCCCGCGCAGCGATTTCCTCTTTGGTGACGATTCCTTTTTCATTCAGCAAATCTATCAATGCATGCAACAGAAGGGACTGGTGAGCCTGGAATGTTTTCAGATCAGCCAGCTTTCCGATCATATCGACCTCGCGGAGGTGGGAGTGGACACGGTTCATTAGACATTTCCCCTTTAACGCAGTATAGTAAAATTAAAGTAAAAAATTGGTTTTTGTGCATGGTTGGGTTATAGTCTATTATAGTCTTTTGGTTTAGAAAACATTCCTATGGAGTGATAGATAAATAGATTCTAGAAGGATAGTGCCCACCCGAGGGGAGAGATGGCTGTGAGTTTCTTTGGAGATGAATTCTATACGACGAAGGTGCCCGTGCGGGAGAGACTCGTGCGTTCGATTAAAGGCCGTGCTACCAGTAGTCCCCGTATGTGGACGGTGGTGGCGGTCACTTGTGTTCTGAGCGTTTTGGTTACGGCGTTTGCGATCACTGCGATGGACGGGAAGAGCGAGGGTGCCGGGGGCAAAGCGGCGCTATCCGACCGGATGGGCATCGCCGGGAATGATAAGATTATTCATGCTGCTGCGAAGGTCAATGCTTCCGTAGTGAGCGTCATTAACCAGCAGAACGGGGATCTTGACGAAAGCGGCAACCAGGTGCAGGGGGAGTCGGCTTTGGGGTCCGGCGTTATTTTTGCAAAAGAGGGTAAAATTGCCCGGATCATCACAAACAGCCATGTGGTGGATAATTCTGCGGATCTGCAGGTTATTCTTTCCGACGGCACGCAAAAAAATGCGAAACTGATAGGCCAGGATCCGATCACGGATCTAGCGGTGTTGGAAATTGACAGCGCGGGCGTGAAGAACGTGGCGGAGCTCGGAAACTCCGAGCAGCTGCAGATCGGCGAATGGGTCATTGCCATCGGCAACCCTCTGGGACTCGGGTATTCCCAGTCTATTACCTTCGGGATCGTGAGCTCCACACACCGTGTTCTGCCGATTTCACTGAGCAATGACGGGACTTATGATTGGGAGCAGGAAGTCATCCAGACGGACGCAGCGATCAATCAGGGGAACAGCGGCGGCGCTTTGGTGAATCTGGACGGTAAAGTAGTGGGCATCAACAGCATGAAGGTCGCGGACATGGGCGTTGAGGGCTTAGGGTTTGCGATTCCTATTAATGATGCGATGCCGATTGTGAACGAACTGATTAAGCACGGAAAAGTCGACCGGCCGTATTTGGGCGTTTCCACGATTGATCTCCAGAACTATCTGGGAGAAGAAGGCAGCGAAGACTCGCCTACGGACGTACTAAAACTGCCGAAGGATGTGGATACTGGTATTATCGTGCTAGAAGCGCAGGGACCGGCCTTGAAGGCGGGGCTGCGGTTCAACGATGTCATCGTGAAGATGGACGATGTGGACATTGCCAGCGAACTGGATCTGCGTAAATACCTATACGAGAAGAAGTCCATCGGCGATACGGTGAAGATATCGTATTACCGCGAGGGCAAGCTGGAGACGGTAGATGTGGTACTGGAACAGCGGGCGGATGAGGAGTAGGCAGTAAGCCCCCAAAACCATTGCCCCGGCTGACTGCTTGTTTCTGGAATCTGCTCGTTAGGGATGTCCGCGGGAGGCTTTTTGAGGTAAAATAGGGAGTATAGTCGCATTTATTCTTCTCATCATGACAGCTAAAGCGAGGTAACTTTATGTACGTGGTATGTAAAGATCATTTGGAACTGGCAATCGATAAATTCGTGGACGAATACGAGGACGCACCGGACCTGGTGGATTTGGAATGCACGCATTTCAACCATTGGGACCCGCCGGCACATTGCGAGCAGTGTGCGCAGAAGGGCAAGTTTTTGGTGGTGTAGGGGAAATGGGGGCTTCGGCTCCCATTTTTTTGTTGTTTGGGGGGAGCTTTGCGGTGGTAGAGTTGACCAACGCTCAACCGGATATGAGTCCTTGCGGTTGGAGGTGCTGATGGTAAGGGTTACCCTTATTTGGATGCGGGATTACGCTGTTTTCGGGAAAAAGATCGTTTTGGGGGAAGGGAAGACACTCTTTTTCGCTATCTCGCTGCTGGGGCAACACCATAAGGAAAATCGCGGTCGATGAGTTAGTGTGGGGGCTTCAAAACAAGGTAAATAGAGTAATGTGGATGTGCCACAGCGAAAGGGATTTCGCTAAGGGCTGGTTACTGTATACATATAGAAACTAACTGGTGGGAGTGCTGCTGATGCAGGTTCAGATCATATCGGTGGGCAAGTTGAAAGAAAAGTACCTGGTGCAGGGCATTGCGGAGTATGCGAAGCGGCTGGGGCCGTACGTTAAGCTCGTGATGACCGAGGTGGCGGACGAGAAGGCTCCGGAGACGATGAGTGCGGCGGAGGAGGCCATTGTGAAGGCGCGAGAGGGCGAGCGTATTCTCGCGCAAGTGAAGAGCGACGCGCATGTCATTGCGCTCGCGATTGAGGGGCAGATGTGGTCCTCGGAGGAACTGGCCGCCCA
Organism: Paenibacillus gansuensis; assembly: GCF_042684925.1. Classification (NCBI taxonomy): domain Bacteria; kingdom Bacillati; phylum Bacillota; class Bacilli; order Caryophanales; family Paenibacillaceae; genus Paenibacillus; species Paenibacillus gansuensis. The sequence goes on from NZ_JBHUME010000019.1 coordinate 49,439, forward strand.
GTTTGATAAACTGGGCACCTACGGGACGAGCCACATCTGCTTCATCATCGGCGGATCGAACGGACTCGCCGATGCGGTGTTGGCCCGCGCCCAGCAGAAGCTGAGCTTCGGGCGCATGACCTTGCCGCATCAGCTGATGCGACTCGTGCTGATCGAGCAGATTTATCGTGCGGTGAAGATCAATCGTGGTGAACCGTATCACAAGTAACGACAAGTTTGTTATTTTCGATAGGAAGAATAAGTGGGAAAAGTTGGGAATCGTAATGGAGGGGTATGCGTGGGAAATACGGACAAGTTTGAATTGATAGCAAATATGTATGACACTTCCGAACGAATTCAAATAGCAAAGGTAGCGTCGGAAGCCATACGTAGTTATTTAATTGATACTAAAGGCAAAAACGCAGTTGATTTTGGTTGCGGAACCGGTCTCGTAGGATTGAATTTGGTAAATGAATTTAATGCTATGATTTTTCTGGATACCTCAGAAAGCATGATGAATCAAGTTAAGAAAAAAATTGCTGATTTAGATATTCAAAATGCAGATACCCTATGTTTTGATTTTGAGAAAGAAAGTCAATCGGGGTTAGATACTGACTACATTTTTATGGCTCAGGTTCTGCTTCATATTCATGATGTTGAGTCAGTTCTATCGAGGTTATTTAAAGTTCTGAATGAGGGTGGACATTTATTAATAGTTGACTTTGATAAAAATGAAGAAGTAGCTTCAGAAATCGTCCATAACGGATTCATTCAAGCAGAGTTGAAGGACCTTATGATGAAAATAGGGTATAAGGATATTCAATCCAGGACTTTTTATACTGGAAGTAAAATCTTCATGGGAAGGGACGCGTCCATGTTTGTTCTAGACGCAAGAAAGTAAGCTTCAAAAAAGACTATCGGTGAGGATAGCCTTTATACTTGCCGTCATAGACATGCGGTGAAAGGGCTGCATTTAGGTGCTTGTATTGATGAAATACGATTGAGGTATATTTGGCGGTCAAATGGTACTCATGTTTAGATGTTTATGATGTAAAAAGGTAAACTGATAGGATTGTTCCGGTTTATCGGACATTCTACTTTGCAAGGAGCATTATCACATGAATCAGCGTTTCTTCAAACTTAACCGAACCTACGCCATGCAGCTGGCGACGATCTTTATAGGCTTTATTATTTTTGGCATATCCGAGAATGTGAAGGGACCCGCTGTTCCAAGAATTCAGATGGAATTCATGTTAAGCGAATCGCAGCTGGGTACTTTGTTATCATTGAACGCGCTAGGATACCTGATTGCCTGCTCTTTTACAGCTTATCTTACTCGTAGGCTGGGTATAAAATTTGTAAGTGTAGCCGCGTTCGGAACGATGTTGGTCGCGGGGGTTCTCATCTATTTTTCGCATAGTTATCCGATGTTCGCGTCCTCTTACTTCCTCATGTATATGGGAAATGGGATGCTAGAAATTGGTTTGGCTATCTTGAGCGCGCGGATTTTTATCCGTAATACGGGTATGATGATGAACTGGCACACGGGTTCTATGGCCTCAGCTCTACGGTGGCTCCTCTGGTGGCGACAGGATTGATGAGCGTCACGATCTACGGACATACGCTGGACTGGCGTGGCATGTATTTGAGCATGCTTTTGTTAGCCGTCATCCCGATCGCACTCACACTTGCAAGCTCATTTCCATCGGAGGAGGAGCAGGGAACGGGAGAGCGGGTTCCCATGAAGCTCATGCTGCATGACCGGGTTCTATGGCTGATGGTGGCCATTCTTACCTTCGGTGTCGTCTCAGAGCTTGCTATAGGCAGCTGGTTAGTCAACTATCTGGAGAAGGCTTATAATTGGAATACCGTAGAAGCTTCAGGGATGCTGTCAGCGTTCTTCCTGTGCTTCACACTCGCTCGACTCCTGTTAGGTGCGGTTACAGATCGAATTGGCTTTATTTTGTCCCTAATCGTGTTCTCTGGACTGTCCAGCTTGTCTACGTTCCTTGCTATTGCGGGAGGGGAAAGGGCAGCTTTCCTGTTTGCCGCATCCGGCATCGGTATCGCGATGATATACCCCACGGTCATGGCCTTCATTGCCAAAAGATATCCGAAAGAAAGCGAAACCGCCATTACGATAACGGTCACGCTCATGGGATTGGGCAGTGTGGTCGGCAACTATGTCATTGGTGCGATCACAGAGGCGGTCAAACATCTATACGAGGCGGATTCCGCCATAGGATTGTTGCGCGGGCTTCAGGCCGGATATGGCGTGATTGGGCTCTGTGCGGCTTTAAGCGTTGTGTTTGGCTGCGTGCTCTACCGAACTTTGTCTAATCGTAAAGAGCTTATTTAACGTAACAGTGACATAGATGCGGCGGCGTAGCCTTAAGCTTCCTGACCGCATCACTTATTGAAAACACCGCTCCATAGGACAACACCATCTCTACAGAGACGGTGTTGGAGTTTTTGCAGGCCACGGCTGGCATGCTTGGATCAATGGGGAACTGCTTCCGTATATAAGGCAAAAGCCGGTGAATTGTACAATCTCATGCTATACGGTCTAATCGGGCGTTGAAGAAATGGGAGGAATACAAATAAAAGTTTTTTTGAGAGTATTGGCCATGGTACTTTTCGTCACGGCAGCACAAAAGCTAATTAGAGGAGTGGTGCCCGGACTGATGTGGAAAGGATATCATTTTGCTGAATTTGGACTTTCAAATACGATGATGATCACTGTTTCAATACTAATGATACTTGTTAGCCTATGCTTATTCCGTAAAACGGACAGTAGGGATGATACTTTCAAGTAACACGTAAGAATAAGCCACTCCTGACAATGGAGTGGCTTATATTGCCGTTTGTAAAGGAAAAATGAAAATCTTGTCGAATTATGACTACTATTCGTAATATCAGGAGGTTTCCATGAATTACTTACAGGAACCTATAGTCAAGGTCGACAATCTTTTAACTTTGCAAACGAATCGCTCCCAGCGAAGATTTGCTCTCATGATCGGTGTGATTCTCTCCCTCATTTCGATGTTATCGGCTCCGTTCGCGCGCGTGCAATTATTAGAGCTGCAAGCATATCAGCCTGCTATTTTTTCAACAGTCATTTGCTTCGAGCTCATTACTGCCTACGTGCTCTATAGCCAGTTTCAGGTTAGTCGGTCGCCGTCGGTTCTGTTCCTTTTTGCAGGGTATCTGTTTTCGGGCGGAATGAGCTTCATGTATTTGTTAACTTTTCCAGGTTTAATCGTACCCGGAGGTATGTTTCATGCCAGCCCTCAGACGGCGCCTTGGCTATATTTACTGTGGCATATGGGATTCGCTGTATCGATCGGTTTATTTCTCTTCATGGAGACCAAATACAAACATGTGCAGTTGACCAGTGATCAGGCAAGAAAAATATCACTATGTACACTGGCAGCGGTTATAGCCGTCGTAAGCGGATTCACCTTCATAACGACCTACTGGCAAGAATGGCTTCCGATTCTCCTCATTAAAGGCAAACTTACCCCTCTTTTTATCTATGGATTCGGATTATTTGTTGTCGTCACCACCTTGATTACTTTGGTTTGGCTTTACCGAATGACTCGAGGCAGCACCGTGATGTCGTCCTGGTTATGTGTTGCGTTGCTTGCTTCTATGCTTGATGTAGCGGTCATCCTCTACGGCGGCGGGAGATTTAGTGTCGGCTGGTATGTGGCCAAATGGAACACGTTCGTCTGCGCCAATATCGTCCTGAGCGGGATGATCTATGAGTTTAGTAAAATGTATTTAAACATGACAACTCTGTACCAAAAGAATTCCGAGCAAAATAAAATCATCGAGAAGATGCTTGAATCGAGCCAAGAGGCGATTGTTATGTGTAACCAGGATGGCCAGGTGGTTTTTGCTAACAGGCGCTTCGAGCAGATGTTTGATAGGCCGCTAATCAGCGGACAGCAGTTAGCAGATTATTGCAAGAAGATGAAATCTTCCTACGGCACCTTAGGGGAGTTGATCCAAGGATATTTGGAACACCGGAAACCGCCTTTCCGGGAACGGGTCACGATCGTAACGAGTAAGTGGGAAACTCGATATTACGAATGTTACGTCAATCCGATCGAGAAGGAAGAAGGCGGGCTGTTGCATGGACATTTGTTTGCATTCGGGGACCGAACGGATGAAGAGCGGAGGGCCAATTATGATGAGCTGACTGGACTCCCGAATCGCAGATTTCTTGGGGAAAGACTGTTGAAGACGATGGAACGCGTGAAAAACAAAACCGGAACGTTCTCGGTGTTTTTCATGGATTTGGACGGATTCAAACAGGTAAACGACAAGCTGGGTCATACGATGGGGGACCGGCTGCTGCAGGAAGTGGCTGTCATTCTTCAGATGTGTGTGGAAGACCGGGGGCTATGTGCGCGTTGGGCGGGTGACGAATTCATCGTCCTGCTTGAGGAGATTGAAAACAACGAGCAATTGGCGGAAGTGGCAAATCGCATTATTTTATCCATTCAAGAGCTGCGGTTCATCGATGGATTCGAGATCAATGTAACGGCCAGTATTGGAGTTGCCATCTATCCTGAAGACGGCAGTGAGGGGAAAATGCTGCTGCAACATGCTGATCAAGCGATGTATGAAGCAAAACTGCGGGGAAAAAACAGATGCTGCTTCTACTCCGCTTCGATCGCCGAGGCAGCGGCATCGACAACTTCAGAATAGTTGAAGCGAGGTAAATCAGTCTGTCTGATTAATACAAGGTACCTATTCCTAACATAGGCATACGCTGATGTATCGACTTATGTTGGGAAAGGAATGACATGAAATGTATTGGATGCCTAGAACCTATCCAAGTCCGCTGTCCTTGTATGTAGTCCCCTCCTATCCTTGGTACACTCCCTTTTATACACCGGTGTATCATCCAGCTTATACAAGATATTTTCAAAACAATCCGTTGGTTCAACAGGGTTTCTTTCATAATGCCGCAAGGTTGGAATCATCGGATGGGCAAGCGGTAACCGACTATGGACAAAAACCGCTTGTAATTGATATTGAAAAAGTTACGAAACAGAACAATACGTACCGCACCGCTTTATGGACCGGCAAACATTTTCAAGTAACCGTTATGAGTATCAATATTGGAGATGACATCGGTTTAGAGGTTCATCCGACAACCGACCAATTCATACGTATCGAAGAGGGACAAGGACTTGTTCAAATGGGCGAAACGAAAGATAACTTAGACTTCGAACAGAAAGCCTATGAGGACTATGCCATTATGGTACCTGCAGGAAAATGGCATAATGTTACCAATATAGGGAATAAGCCGCTAAAAGTATACGTAATCTATGCACCGCCTGAGCACCCCTTTGGCACGGTCCACGAAACAAAAGCAGCGGCTATGGCGGCTGAAGGAAATTAGTAATATAGTTGCGAGCCTCTTTAAATTAAGAAGATGAACCCCCTAAGTTCATCTTCTTTGCATTATGTCTTTTTCCACGAAAGCACCAACTACATACTATGATCCGGCAACTTCCTAGCATTAGACCGGTATTCCGTCGGTGTAATCCCATTCAGCTTTTTGAATATTGTAAAGAAATACTTGTCATTGGCGAATCCCGAAGAGGCAACGATTTTGGATATTGGTAAAGTGGTTTCCTTTAATAGGTCCATTGCTTTTTTGAGTCTCACTTCATTAATAGTGTCGGAAACGGATTTAGACGTGTGCTTTTTATAGATTCTTCCGAGATAGAGTGAGGACATGCCCAGGCTTTCGGCGATACTTCCCAGACATAGGTTTACATCTTCATGGCCATTTTGGATCAACAGGTTGACGGTGGTAATCAACTCTTCGTGTTTTCCTGATTTTTTATCAGCGGATAAGGTCTGTATTTTTTCTAACAAATGCTCGTATTCCGAATACACGTCTGCTATCGTTTCAGCGCTGGTGACGTGAGTAATAAAGGTGTTGAGATGTACGGATAAGGAGATGCCTGCGTTTTTGTTAATTTGTTCAACAGCATCGCTGATATGGATAATGAGCTTAGACAATACCGTCTGGATCGTTGACAACGAAAAGCCTCTTGTAGACTCAATGATTTCTTTGAATATCTGTAGCGAGTCCTCATACCGCCCCAGCATCAGATTGTCCACCATGATTTTGCACGATTCTTGAGGAAACGCGTATTCTTGCGCAGATTTTAATTCCATTTCATCGCAAAAGATGATAGAGGTCTTCCCGGAATCAAATTTATAGTAGGATCGTTCTATGGCCTGCTGATATAACTTGCCTGCTTCAAAAAATAAGCTGCCGGAATTGCTTACTACAGTTGTCAATGTGAGATGCAGATAGTTCTCTACCGATTGTTGGATGTCCGCAATAGCTGCTTTGAATGCCTCAGTGGAGAGGGTTTCTGTGTTATGATCGACTTCAAGGATAAGTGCCAGCTGGTTCGGTTCCAGCTCCACAGGTTCATTCGGATACAGACTGCTCATGATTTCTGACGCGATGTTTAACAGCGCATATTTCATAAGCTTGCGGTCACCGGAGTTGTATTTATTGCAAAATTCCTGAAAATTATCGATTTGAAAAAGAACCAGCACAACCTCTGTTTCGATAGAAAAAGGAGTGCCGAACTTTTGCAGCTGGGATTCGAGTTTCTTCTCATCCAGTTCTTCGCTGAGCAGCAGTTTCCTTAGAAGGGTATGTTTAAGCTCAAAACGGTCGCTCTTGCTCTGAAACAGTTGGTTTTCCAAATGGGAAAGAACAGAATCCACCGGCCTGTAAACCATCCGCCCAAGAAACAGCGACAACACGGCTCCGGTAAGCATAATGAGCAGGGAGAAAATGATGGTCTTTACCAGCTGCTGGTGCAGCTGTTTAGTGAATTCCTGATATTGGGTGATACGAATCAATTTCCACTGCACATTGTCCAAAGAAACGTAATTGAGCAGGTATTTATTTTCGCCGATGGCTGCAGTTAAATCCCCCGAAGGTTCACCTGAACGCAGAATTTGCTTGAGGCCGGCGCTCCGCTCAACTTCCTTCACTTGGCTGTAGGTCAGGTTGCTGCTGATCACTTTGCCTGTGTGGTTTACAACCACGATTTCCCCAAGTTTCTCGGAATTGATGACCTGGATTACCTCTCGCAGCCAAAGCTCGGAAATATTGATGACGATCGCACTGTCGACCTCGCCGTTCGAACCCTTATCTACATAGATAAACGTAAAGATATCGATATAATTCCGCTCATCCTGTGGAACGTTAGGCAGCAGTATTTTTCTGGAAATGGGAATTGATTTTTTGATGTTATCCGGGTGCTTGAGCATGGATACAAGTTCAGTATCAAAAAACTCCTTCTCCGGTTGGAGAGATTGAGAAGATAGAGAGGAATAGAATGTGCTGTTATTTCTGTTGTACACGTAGATCGATTGTATGAAATCCAAACTGTTCTTAAACGTATCTAATTTTTGAATCCCCGTGACGATTTCCTTCTCATCAGGGGTGGTATCGTTAATTAAAGCAAAGACATCCGCATCTAACATAAGTTGAGACAGCATATTGCGGGCAGTATCTGTCAGAAGCTTCGCGCTGTAACTTACTTGGCGCAGGCTTTCCGTACTATAGTCATTAATTTGCTTAATGGAGTTATCCCTGGCATAGCTGTATTGAAGTGCAGAAACGATAAGAACCGATACGCTCACGATCACGGTGATGTAGAAAAGGATTTTGTAATACAGGGTTCTTTTCTTGAAAGGGTTCTTGGGAAGAACAGCAAACATTGGCAATCCTCCTGGGAAAGCGATAAAGGGATTTATCTAGGAGATACCCGTTGACGATCTGACATCTCGTGTAGAATTTAGTATATAGGCAACCTGATTGGTTTTACAATACAACATGAATGGAAGTATAAAAATCGAAGGTTGATATAAATTTCAAACCATCCCGGAGCACGAAAATACAACCTAAGATTAGTTTGTGAAATATACTTTCCTCACACGAAGTCTTACGATAAATGACAAGGTGCACGCCTTACAAGCGGCACAAGGAAATTATATTCATCATTAGGGGAGGAATTAAGGTTGAAGATCAAAGCAGGTATTGTAAAATTTGTCTTGCCATTGGTGCTCATTAGTTCCATGGCCATCGCCGGCTGCAGTAACGGGAATAATGAAAATGCAGCAAAGGAAAATGTTGCTCAGGGAAATTCAGCGAACTCGGAACTGCCGCCGATCGAACTGGATTGGTACTACACAGGTCCAGGTCCGCAGAAGGACGTCGAACTGATTGAAGAAAAGATGAACAGTTATCTGAAGGATAAAATCAACACGACTGTGAAGCTGCATGCTTTAGATTGGGGAAGTTACGATCAGAAAATATCGACACTTCTTGCCTCCGGCGAGAAAATCGACCTGGTTGTAAGTAACAGTTGGGCATTTCAATACCCTAATGCTGTAGCTAAAGGTTTGCTGACCGATCTAACGCCATTACTTGATAAATATGCACCCGAAACGAAGAAGCTTCTTAGCGAACGGAATTGGATCGAGCCCCAATCCATTAATGGCAAGGTGTACAATCTTCCGGCCATTAAAGAGATGGCTTCCCAAGCGGGTGTGATGTTTAACAAAGATCTGGCTGATAAGCTTGGCATTGATCTAACGAAGATCAAGACCTATAAAGATCTGGAAGCAGTTTTCAAAGCTGTAAAGGAAAAAGATCCTTCGATTACGCCATTTGTCATGACAAGCGGGCTGTCCGTGTTTCATGCCGGTCTGGGCTGGGATATGACACTTGCGAATTCCATCAGTTATGCCATTCATTTGGATACGGCGACGGATAAATGGGCACCAGTTTTCGAAAGTCCCATCTATAAAGATTATTTAGTCACAACAAGAAAGTATTATACAGAGGGATATATTAATAAAGATGCAGCAACTTTGAAAGACCTTGCTCCTCTAGTGAAATCAGGAAAAGCGTTCAGCTATCCGACGCAGTTAAAGCCTGGAAACGACAAAGAAGCTTCTAAATCAAATGGTGTAAATCTATATCAAGTTCCGTTGTCAAAAGTAGTCTCTACGCAAGCGGATCTAACGAACTCCATGATGGCCATTCCTACCACTGCGAAAGATCCTGCCCGTTCTCTGATGTTCTACAACTTGATGTATACAGACCCTTACCTAATCAATCTTATGGATTATGGGGTAGAGGGAGTGCACTGGGTATGGTTAGACAAAGAGAAACAGATTATCGATTTCGCTCCTGCTGCTAACGGCGGCAAAGACTCGGGCTGGAACCATGGGACCAACTGGCTTTTCGGCAACCAGCTGTTGTCTTACATCTTTAAAGGTGAAGACCCGAACAAATGGAAGAACTTTGAGGAGTTTAACAAACAAGCGGTTAGAGGCCCTGACTTTGGGTTTACGTTCGATGCAGAACCCGTGAAAAAAGAAGTAGCCGCACTTAAAAATGTCGATACCGAATATAGGGATTCCCTGCTTTCGGGTTCGATCGATCTTGATAAGTACCTGCCGGCCTTTGAGAAGAAAGCTAAGGATGCCGGATTGATGAAGGTCATCGATGAGATGAACAAACAATACGAAGCTTTTAAGGCTAAGAAGAAATAAGAAGGTATGCGTTGAATGACTGCCGGGATTCCTCGGCGGTCATTTTTTTGAGGATTTCAAATCTAAACAAAAGTCTAGATTTCAAACCCCGGATACGTACCAAAATGCAACCAAAGTGTACATTGCGAAATAGGCTTCGATTCCATTCTGTTTTATGATGCTCATATCAAAACAAACATAGGAGGATGACTATGAGTAAAGCGTTACACCGGATGAAATCAGGTCCGTCTTTTTTTCGGGAGTTCCGTCGAAATAAAGCTCTGTTCCTTATGGTATTACCGGGTGCATTGCTATTCTTTCTGTTAAGTTATTTGCCCATGCCGGGCGTGCTGATCGCGTTTAAGGATATGAAGTTCTTTTCAAGCAATCTGTTTGTGAATTTCTTCGACAGCGAGTGGGTATTATTCGATAACTTTCAGTTTTTTATTAACTCACCGGACGCCTTTATTATCACGAGAAACACCATTCTGTACAATCTCGCCTTTATCGTCCTTGGAAATGTATTCGCAGTGGGGCTTGCTATTCTCCTTGATGAGATCAAGAGCAAATATTTTGTAAAAGCTTATCAAAGCGCCCTCTTGATGCCATACATTCTTTCCTGGATTATTTTGAGTTACATCTTATATGCCTTTTTGAGTCCGGATCTGGGTTTCATTAATAAAAGGATTTTGGAGCCGATGGGCCTTCCCTCTGTCATGTGGTACTCGGAAACGAAGTATTGGCCGTACATCTTGTTTCTGTTAAACACGATAAAGTATACCGGCTATAACACGATTATTTATCTTGCGGCCATTGCGGCCATTGATGAAAGCTACTATGAAGCAGCAGCCATGGATGGGGCCAATAAGCTGCAGCAGATCAGAAAAATTACCGTCCCCATGCTGTCAGGCATCATTATTGTCATGATTTTACTGGGGATAGGCAGAATCTTTAACTCTGATTTTGGACTTTTCTTTCTAACACCTATGGAGAGCGGGCCCCTGTTTAATGTCACGAACGTTATCGATACCTATGTATTTAGAGCATTGAGAGGAACGGGAGACATCGGCATGTCAGCGGCGGCAGGGCTGTATCAATCCATAATGGGCTTTATCTGTATAGTTACAGTGAACTGGTTGATTAAAAGATATGATCCGGAAAAGGCGATTTTCTAGTGTCGGGAACCTTGAGAAGGGAGAGAGATCAATATGAATAAATCTAACAAAGTCAACGAAGTCAAACCTGTGTGGAAGCTTGTCATTCATTGCATCATAGCAGTCTATGCCATGCTGTGCGTGATTCCATTCTTTCTGGTAGTCGCGATTTCCTTTACGGATGAGAAGACACTGGGCTTGAACGGTTATTCCTTCCTTCCGGCAAAGCTGTCGCTCGACGCTTACAGCTATATTTTATCCGGAAGCAGCATGGTCCTCCAAGCCTATGGAATTACGATCGTGGCCACCTTCGTCGGTACATTCCTTGGGCTGCTGGTTACTTCTCTTTATGCGTATGCCATCTCCAGAAAAGATTTTAGGTACGGGAAGTTTTTTACAGGCTATGCCGCGGTTACGATGCTCTTTAGCGGCGGACTTGTTCCTTGGTATTTGGTTTGTACCCAGCTGCTGCATTTAAACGATACCTTTTATGCTTTAATTATTCCTTATTTGATCAATGCTTTTTTCGTTATCATTATGAAGACCTTCTTTCAGAGCGGGGTTCCCGATTCCATTGTCGAGTCCGCTAAGCTTGACGGAGCGGGGGAATTCCGGATCTTCTTCTCCATCGTGACAAGAATTTCACTGCCTGCCTTCGCCACTGTGGGATTGTTTCTCGCATTGACTTACTGGAACGATTGGTGGCTCCCTATGATGTTTATTGAAGAGCAATCTTTAGTGAACCTCCAATTCCTGTTATACCGGATCCAAAATAACATGGTATTCCTTACCTCAAACCTAGTATCTGCTGATGCAAGCGCCTCCGTGGCGGAGATGCCTGCAGAGAGTGCGCGGATGGCTATGGCTGTCCTGGCCACGGGTCCGATCGTACTTGCGTATCCTTTTGTGCAGAAATACTTTGTTAAAGGGCTTACGCTGGGTGCGGTGAAAGGGTAGATAAATGAATAAGTAGCAGATTAACGCGCAAGAAGACGCGCAAGAGACGCCAGGTGGAAACGCCTCGGCGTCTTCTTGCGCGTTACTTAGTGAATTCGGACAAAAATCTACCCGAATGACAAGAGGATATTATTTATGAATCGGGGCCCGCTATCTAAGATAAGTAGAGAATACGATATCGAGGTGAGCATTCATGAATATTCAAATTTTAAAGTCCATATGGGGTATGTCGGGAGAGATGGAAGAGCAGTTTGCGCAAATGGCCGCTGCCGGTTATAACGGAATCGAACATACTCCTCTGGAAGGTGCGGATATTACCAGATTTAGACGTCTTGCTGAACAATACGATTTTACGACAGCGGTATTGTGCTTTGCAAACAACGAGGCTGAGGCGGAATATGCCATACTCAAAGCCGCAGAGTTGAATCCGAGAGTCATTGTCATTCATAGCGCCAAAGACAGCATGTCATGGGACGATCAGCGCCGATACTTCGAGCATGCGCTGAGGATCGAGGAGAAGGCCGGCATACCTGTCGCTCATGAGACGCATAGGGGCAGAGCGATGTTTACCCCCTGGCATACGGCTCAACTGCTTACTCATTACAAGGAATTGAAGATAGCTGCCGATTTTAGCCATTGGGTATGCGTATGCGAATCGCTGCTGGAGGATCATGCCGCCGCCCTTGAACTTGCTTGTGAAAGAGCCATTCATATTCATGCGCGGGTAGGGTTCGCCGAAGGACCTCAGGTGCCGGACCCAAGTGCGCCTGAGTATGCTCTGGAGCGCCAAGCCCATTATGACTGGTGGAAACGAATCGTAACACTGCACACCGAACGAGGAAAACAAGCGTTGACGATTACGCCGGAGTTTGGGCCGATTCCCTATATGCATGCCGTTCCTCACACACGGACTCCGTTAGCCGATCTATGGGATGTGTGTGATTGGATGAAACAGGATCTCAGGCGGGAACTATCCCTTTTGCCTGGCGTCACGTGCGAGGTGCGCAAATGAGAATCTCCTTTTCACCACAGGAAAGAAGGCTCGTTCCGGATGGATTCGCGCCGTTCGAACTTCAGCCGGGACAGAAGGTTCGCTTTGACTTTCAAGTAAAGCGGGCAGGGCTGCTTCATATGGAATTAGACGGCTCGGCTGCTGCGCGGTCGCAGATACGCTATGCCTACACGAGCGACGAAAGGCTGTTCCCTTCCCTGTATCGCTGCTTCGAGGATGAAGCATGGGTTGCCGGAAGATTTCCGGCTTATGTGAGAATGCGCCCTTACGGCCAACTGGATCAATGGCTCTCCGGGGAAGAGGGAGCTTATCTGTTGGAAGAGGACTTGACGGTTCTTCGTTATCTCGAACTGGATAACCGTTCTAGCGAACCGCTGTCCATCCGCCGATTATGGCTCGATTATACCGCTGCGCCTTTTCAACACGTCGGGGGCTTCGAATGCAATGACGATCTGATCAACGAATGCTGGGCGATGGGGACGTATACGGTAGAGCTGTGCAGTCAGCCTTCGAAATATACGCAGCGATCGTTGCAAGGTCCTTATTCGGACTATGTGATCTGGGACGGCGTTCGCCGGGACAAAGACATCTGGGGTGGAGATCTCAGGCCTGCTTCCTTAACTGCTTTATATGCCTTTGACCAGCCCGAGATTGTCAAGAATACAATAGAATTGCTTTTAACTCTCCAACACACAGAAGGAGAGGAGCAAGGCATTATCCCAGGCAGCGGTGCCTATGGCCAGATCTTCTATGAATGGACGATGTGGACCATCGTTAATTTGTGGGAATACGTATTACTGACAGGAGATCTGGCGTATCTGCAGGCTAATGTGGGCAGGTTATGCGATGTCGTGGCATGGATGAACAAGCGAATGGAATCGGATGGCTTGATCAGCGGCCTCAACAGCTGGATGTATTCGATTGACGCTCGGGGCAAGATCAGCGGCTTGGCGATGGCGCAGAAGGCGGCTTGGGATGCACTTGTTCAAATGTTCTCTCTTGTAAAGCATCCAATGCAGGAGTATTGCCGGCAGCAGGCGGAAAGAACGAAACGTTCCATCCTTGCTCAGTTCAGTGTGCCGAGCAATCCTCTCTTGACGATGATACCTGCAGGCACGAAGGATCGGGATCGATTTGCGATCGACGGAAACTTGTGGGCGATTCTTCATGATGTGGTCGATCCCTCAAGAGGGGAGCAAATCTTGCAGGAGATTGAGAAGCAGTTCTGGACAGAACGCGGCTCGATTAATGTCGTTCCTGTGTTCGACGAGGCAGTGGACGGTGCATGGTGGTGGGACGTACTTCCGCAACAATCCGCTGTTTGGCGGCACAACAATAATATATGGCCATACATGTCCGCTTACGAGACGTTGGCAAGCTTCCACGCAGGTCGGACGGATCGTGGGCTGGAAGTCATGCGGCGTGTCGGACGAAGCCATCTGGAGCAAGGTCACAAAACCTACTGGGAAATGATGAATCTTGACGGCGGTCTTCCGATTGGCGATCGGGGAGACACGTTATCTCTCACTCATGCCTGGGGCGGAACGGGCAGCTATGGCTTGCAGGCGTATGTTGCCGGCATCCAACCCTTGGCGCCAGGGTTCGGGAACTTCTCCGTTACACCGTCTCTGGGATCCCTCGATTGGGTGAAGGCAGAGGTTCCAACTCCACACGGAATCATTGAAGTGGAAGCGGAGCGTACCAAGAGCGGCGAGATTAGAGGCACCGTGAAGTATCCGGATCAGACGGAATGTCAGGTTAGTGCGGGGATGGAGAAGCTTAGAGGCTAACTAGAATTTTCATACGAATTCATGGGATCATACTATAAATTTATACTTCCTACCATATTCAACCACTGTTTAAATATTGACAACCTCCATGCCATATAGCATACTTATCATAACTGAATATCACCTCACACTTTCATGGTGAGGTAGAGGCGCGGTGTTTAACAGTTCATAGCGGAGCTTGAGAAGGCGAAGAGGCTATGGAGAAGGAAAGGCCGCCGAAGCGGGTAATATGCTCAGTATTACGCGCTGGGCCTGCAGTTAAGAGCTGTAGGACTGTCTCAATAGACCACCCAGTTTATTGAGTTGCGCTATCTTCCAAGGGAAGCAGAGGTATGTTGGTACTATACATAGTGCGGCCTGAGCTGATCTCGGGCCGCTTTTTTATTATTTTATCAGGGGGAATTTTACTATGAAAAAGAGAACAAAACTAGTTTCAACACTGTTATTGTCGGCAGCAATTCTATTAGCGGGATGCGGATCGAATGAAACGGCCGGGTCCAGCTCTTCTAACTCCGGATCCAAGGAGACGTTCAAAGTAGGCATGGAAGCGGGTTATGCTCCATTTAACTGGTCGCAAAACGACAACTCCAATGGCGCGGTAGCGATCAAAGGGTCTGCTGAATTTGCAGGCGGGTATGATGTGGAAATCGCGAAGAAAATCGCAGAGGGCCTAGGCAAAGAGTTGGAAATCGTGAAAACCGAGTGGGACGGGCTTGTTCCGGCACTGACTTCAGGCAAGATCGATGCAATTATTGCGGGGATGTCGCCTACGGCAGAACGTAAAGAAACCATCGACTTTTCGGAAAACTACTATAAATCAAATCTGGTCATGGTCGTGAAAAAAGGCGGCAAGTACGAAAACGCCACGTCCATCCAAGATTTCAATGGGGCTAAAGTAACCGCACAGCTTAACACGTTCCACTATTCGGTCATTGACCAAATCAAGGGCGTATCCAAGCAAACGGCAATGGACAACTTCCCTGCGATGCGTGTAGCCCTGGAGTCCGGCATCATCGACGGATACGTCTCCGAGCGTCCGGAAGCAGTGAGTGCTTCTGCAGCCAATGAGAACTTCGCGATGGTAGAATTCAAGGAAGAAGGCTTCCAAACCTCCGAGGATGACACAGCGATTGCGGTCGGCCTGAAAAAAGGCAGCGAAGATACAGCGAAAATTAACGAGGTTCTCAAAGGCATCACCGAAGAGCAGCGCACAGCGATCATGGATACTGCTATCAAAAACCAACCAGCTGCCAAATAACATAACGAGAAGCCGGCTGTATTCCGTACAGTCGGTTTTTAAATACAGGAGGCATATCGAATTATGAGTTTAGACTGGATCCTCAAAATTGTAGAAGAGAACTGGCCGATGTTCCTTCGCGGGGCAGGCATGACGCTGCTCATTTCCCTAGTCGGCACGATCATCGGCGCCATTATAGGATTATTGGCGGGCGTGATCCGAACGATCCCTGCGCCAACACGCATGGGACAACGAACCCTGCTGAATGGTGCAAATCTCCTTTTGACGGTATATATTGAAATTTTCCGGGGAACCCCTATGATCGTGCAAGCCATGGTCATCTACTACGGTTCTGCATTAGGGCTCGGCCTAGACATGAATGTCTTGACGGCTGCCTTCCTCATCGTTTCTATCAACACGGGAGCTTACATGGCGGAAATCGTACGTGGCGGCATCCTTTCGATAGACAAAGGACAGTTCGAGGCGGCTCAGGCGATCGGCATGAATCACATGCAAATGATGATGAATATTGTGCTGCCGCAGGTGGTTCGCAATATTTTACCGGCTACGGGCAATCAATTCGTCATTAATATCAAAGACACTTCGGTGCTGAACGTGATTTCCGTATCGGAACTGTACTTCCTGACCAAATCGGTCGCCGGCAATAACTTCCGGTATTTTGAATCCTTCTTTGTGGCGTGTGTGATTTATTTAGTAATGACGTTAACGGTAACGAGGATTTTGCGGCATTTTGAAAAGAAACTGGACGGCCAAAAAAGCTACACGATGGAGCCCGCAAGATAAGGAGGAGACTGCGACCTATGAACAAAGTCATCGAAATACAAAATCTAAGTAAAAGCTATGGCGCCAACACTGTGCTGAAGGACATCGGCTTTTCGGTCAACCACGGCGAAGTAGTCAGCATTATCGGCTCCTCCGGCTCCGGGAAATCGACGCTGCTCCGGTGTATAAACCTGCTGGAAACTCCAAACGGCGGGCAGATCAACTATCGCGGGCAAAATATTCTCGACGGCAAACACGACATTCCTTCCTACCGGACGAAAATGGGGATGGTGTTCCAGCAGTTTAACCTTTTTGAAAATCATGATGTGCTGAGCAACTGTGTGGTAGGCCAGGTGAAGGTGCTGAAGCGCTCGAAGGAAGAAGCGGAGCGCATCGCCAGAAAGCATTTGAAAGTGGTAGGCATGGAAGCTTATATTAATGCGAAGCCGAAGCAGCTGTCCGGCGGCCAAAAGCAGCGTGTAGCGATTGCCCGGGCATTATCCATGGAACCGGATGTGATGCTGTTTGATGAGCCTACCTCCGCCCTGGACCCCGAGATGGTCGGCGAGGTGCTCAAGGTCATGAAGGAGCTGGCGAACTCCGGCCTTACGATGCTGATCGTGACGCATGAGATGGATTTCGCACGGGAAGTGTCGGATCGGGTCGTGTTCATGGACAAAGGCGTGATCGCAGAAGAGGGGACACCAGAGGAGATTTTCACCCGGCCTAAACAAGAGCGCACAAGGGAATTCTTGAAGAGAACTATGGCCCAGCATAGTCAGGTTTAAATAAAAGCTCCTCCCGCGGACCGGAATCCGCGGAGGGAGCTTTTGTGCTGCAGCTACGATGATCGTCCCGGCATGTAGTTAGAACATAGCGGCCGACTGCAGGATTCGTTATAATTTTTCATAGGAATGAAGACAATGATCTATATTATGCAAAGTGACAATAAATCATAAAGGAGCAATCGATGGCAATGGAAATTGGAATCAGTACATTTTTGGAGGCATCGCCCGACGGGCCTTTGGGGCCGGGGTTGAGCCATGCACAACGGATTCGGAATGCGGTGGAGGAGATTGTCACCGCTGACCAGGCAGGGCTTGACGTGTATGCGATCGGTGAACATCACCGGCCGGATTATGCCGGATCCGCTCCTGCAGTCATTCTGGCAGCGGCTGCAGCGAAGACAAGCCGTATCCGTTTATCCAGCGCGGTTACGGTATTATCTTCGGACGACCCTGTTCGTGTGTATCAGTCGTTCTCTACCCTGGATGCGATTTCGGACGGACGGGCCGAGATTATGGCGGGCCGGGGCTCGTTTATCGAATCGTTCCCGTTGTTCGGTTACAGTTTGGATGATTACGATGAATTGTTCGAAGAAAAGCTGGAATTACTGCTTCGAATCCGCGAATCGGAGAAGGTTGAATGGCCTGGAGGGCACAGGGCTGCAATCCCCAATCTAGGCGTATACCCGCGTGCGGTTCAGCAGCCGCTCCCGGTCTGGATTGGTACCGGAGGGAGCCCTGAGTCTGCTGTCCGGGCCGGGGTGCTGGGGCTTCCGGTTGTTTTTGCCATTATTGGAGGAATGCCTGAGAGGTTTGCGCCTCTGGTTGAACTGTATAAACGTGCGGCAGCCAAGGCAGGCCATGATGTGTCCAAACTCCCGATTGCTACGCACTCCCATGGCTTCATAGCTGATACTAAGGCTGAGGCAGAAAACTTGCTGTACCCGCATTGGCAGCACCAGTCCACCGTAATCGGACGTGAACGCGGATGGAGCGGGACGTTCGACCGGAATGCTTTCGACGCAGCCAACAGCCTGCGCGGTGCGCTCTACGCCGGGGATCCGGAATATGTGGCGGAGAAGATTATTCTGCTTCGCAAAAACTTGGGAGTGACCCGTTTTCTGATCCATATGGATGCAAGCTCTATTTCCCATAAGGATACACTTAAAGCGATTGAGCTGCTCGGAACCAAGGTGGCTCCGATCGTGCGTAAGGAAATATAAATGAAAGAGACCCGGTACCAAGAGTACCGGGTCTTTCTTTAGGATGGATCTATCAATCCGTCTGCAAGCAGTGCTTTCTCAAACGCTTCGACAATGTCGCGGTTATAATGGACGCCGATGAGACTCTTGATCTCATTCAGGGACTGCTTTCTGTCCATTCCCTTACGATAAGGCCGGTCCGAAGTCATAGCATCGAATGTATCTGCGACGCTTATAATTTGGGCCTCCAGAATAATCTGGTCGCCTTTCAAGCCATTAGGGTAACCCGAACCGTCAAGCCGTTCGTGATGCTGCAGTATAATTTGGCCGATTTGATCATAATAGGAAGACTGCACCATGTCATATCCATCGGCAGCGTGCCTCTTTACGATTTCAAACTCTTCTTCCGTCAACGTTCCGGTCTTGTTCATGATCTCAGCGGGGGTATTGATTTTGCCGACGTCATGAAAGAGGGAAGCGAAATATAAATTTTCCAATTTATCTTTGGACAGCTGCAATTCTTTCGCAATCTTCAAAGAGTAATCCTGCACACGGACGCTATGCTGATACGTATACTGATCTTTCTCTTCGATCTGTTTGACAATGGCAGTTAAATTCTCGATACTCTTGCTGATAAAGTGGAAGAACGGCTGGGTTGAGAACCAAAGTATGCTGACATCCGTTTGAGCCTTAAAGTATACAGGGTCTTCCAGATCCTTCACATAGAAGTAATCGCCTGTATGCAGGCTGATCCGTTCATCCTTCTTATCATATGTACAAGTGCCTTCCAGTATAAAGAAGAACTCCATGGTATCGGCATGCTCACCGGGGAACACATAAAAGGTTTTCTCCGCATTGATCTTCTGCAGAATGACTTCCGAACCGTCACCTCTTGCAAGAAGGCTTAGTTCTGAGGATTCATCAATAGTTTTTTCTAAGAAGATCCCGTTAATCCCCAGATGAAGCCCTCTCATTCTTTACCCTCCAACTAGTATTAGTGTCCTACTCGCAGCGGGTCGATCCATACTTTGCGGTCGCCGATTTCCACTTCTACCAGCTCGCAAATAATTTCATATCCTCTGGATTCGCCGTACCGTTTCGTATTCTCTGCGAGGGCATTCGTTTCATTAATCAGGACGGCGATCAGTTTGTCCAGCTCCTGATTCGCTTTGGCAAAAATCTCTTCAGATCGAGCCGCATTGGTGCTTGCCTCTTCTTTAGCTTCTGCGAGAATCTCGTCCGCACGCTCATCTGCTTCCGCAATCTTCTCGCTAATTTCTTCATTTGTTTCCTGAACTTGCTCCAGCACCTGCTGATATACCGTATCATCATTAGCTGCGTAGGTACTTGTGACGCTTACGTTTAAAAATAGAAATGCACCGAGTAAAACAACCGCCATTTTTTTCATAGAAACCCCTCCAATAGTATCATATTTGTAAATCACCAATCCAATAGAAAACCAGGGCTGGCAACATTTGTGCCTTAGAACATTATGGTAATTCTAGTATAAGTCCTAGGTACTCTTTCAACAACAGATTTCTTCTGGTTTTCTGAAGTATTATGTTAAAAAGTCACGGTCATGGACAAAACTTTATGCCAAAAGAACTACACTGATTCGGTTAACGAACTCCACACACGCTATTCCGGCCAAAGACCGCAGAATTTACCTTATTGACAACTGGCCCCAATCCACATATTCTAATAGTGCACTAGTTCAATAGTGCACTGGCTCGCGGTTAGAAGGAGGGAATGTGGTTGCAGCTTAATTTTGACAGCCCGAAACCGATTTATTTGCAAATGGTGGATGAGGTGAAGAAGGCTTTGGCTAGAGGAGAACTGTTACCCGGAACGAAGATTCCGTCACATAAAGAGCGGGCTCAAATGTCGCAGGTCAATCCGAATACAGTGCAAAGGGCATACCAGGAGATGGAGCGGGAGGGCCTGACGGAAACGCTGCGGGGGCAAGGGACGTTTATCAAGAACGATCCGGCGATGCTGCTCAGAATCCGTTCCGAGATGGCGCAAGCTGCGGTGCAGCAATTCATAGAGGAAATGGATGGTTTGGGCATCGAGCCGACTGAGATGGAAACGATGCTGAAGAACCAATTATATAAAGGGACAAAGGGGGGATAAACGATGGAGAATCTACATACTGCTTCGCATGAAAATGTGGTTGAGCTGAAAGGGATCCATAAGAAATATATACTCAAGCACGCTTTGCGGGGAATTGATCTCACCGTCCAAAGGGGCCGCATTATCGGGCTGCTCGGACCTAACGGAAGCGGCAAATCTACGCTGCTCAAAATGATGGCAGGCCTGGTCTATCCTACATCCGGAAGCATTCTTGTGAACGGCAGGGAACCGGATGTGCGCAATAAGCAGCACGTGGCTTATTTGCCGGAAATCGATCATCTGTACGGATGGATGACGGTAAAGCAGACGTTAGCCTATATCTCCAATTTTTATACGGATTGGCAGGAAGAGAAGGCGGCTTCCATGCTTGCGGCGATGGAACTGGACGGGAATCAGAAAGTCCGGAACCTGTCCAAAGGCATGCGGGCCCGGCTGAAGTTGATTGCCGCCTTGTCGCGCAATGTTCCGCTGGTGCTGCTGGATGAGCCGTTCTCCGGGATCGATCCCTCATCCCGTGCGAAGATCATCCGCCTGATTCTGCAGGAATTTCAGTCCGATGAGCAGACGATCGTGCTGTCCACGCACTCGGTGAATGAGTCCGAGCCCATGTTTGACGAAGTGATCTTCCTGCAGCAAGGCCGAGTCCGGATCTTCGATACGGCGGAGAACCTCCGCTCAGAATATGGTTGCTCCTTAGAGAAAATATGGGAGAAGGTGTACGGTTAAATGGGGTTCAGTAATTTATGGAAGAAGGAAATCAGAAGTCTTGCTCCTTTGTATGGAGTGTTTTGTGCCGTAGTGCTGCTGCTGCATCTGATTCTTTTATATAAAAGGGCGTATCTGGACGAAGAGGTGCTTATCGTAGTATCGCTGTTCATGCCGTTTCTCTTCGTATCCGCTATGGCCATTGGAACGGGGTACTATCAGCTGCATACGGAGTGGCGGACCAACTCGATTTATTTGCTGCTGTCCCTTCCCATACGCGGATGGAAGGTGCTGACGGCCAAACTGGCGGCGGTCTTTGCCCTGCTGCTGGCATCCTCGCTCTGGATCGGCGTAAGCTTTGCCCTGGTTCTGTTGAAAGTAGCCTGGGAAGAGGTCATCGGGCCCGAAGAATTACCGCCGCTGTTCCCATCGTTATTCAATATAGCTCTCAACACGTTTTGGATTTACTGTCTGGTAACCTTGTTCCTGCTTCTTTTGGTCCAGTTTACCTTTCTCTGCGGGCAGCTTACGGCAAAATTCAAATGGCTGGTTATGACCTGCGCGTGTTTCGGAACTTTGTGGCTTGTGCTGCGGATCAGCCCTGTCCTGTCTGATTTGCTGCTATGGGCTCCGGAACTGATTTACGGCGGGAACGATACCGAGGTCATTTATCTGCATCCCGGACCGTTTGCCGTATTGCTGCTCATTAGTGCAGGGCTGCTGGCATTAAACGGATATATTTTCGAGAAAGAAGTGGAGGTGTGAAGATGTCTTTTCGCAAAAAAAGAACCGTTCTTCTCTCCTCTGTCGTCATTTTGTTCGTGCTTATGATTTTGGATGCTTCCATCCGGAAGGAAGAGATGTTGGAAATGTTCTCGGAGCAGTTTGTGAATGTGCAGCGGACCGAAGCTCATGAACAAACTCTGCATGGTGAAACCGCGGAAGAGCAGCGTCAAGTGGAGATGGACCGACAGGGGATTGAAGAAGTGCTGCTGACCGGCATCGGCGTGAACATGTCCATACAGCGCGCTGGAGGCGAGAAAATCCGGCTGGAATACAACGTGAAGGTTTCCGGCTCCTCGAAAGAGAAACTTGCCGCAGAACTTAACCGGATCACGGTTCAAGCGGAAACCAAGGACGGGAAACTGATGTTCCGGGCCCTGTCCGCCGGCAAGCCGATTCATTCCGATTGGGTCTTCATGGAGTACACCCTCTACCTGCCTGATTCATTAAGCCTTCGGGTGGAGAACGAGGGAGGAGCGGTTCGTGTTCAGGCTGCCCGCGGCGATGTGAAAGTGAAGCTGGCTAGAGGGATGCTGGAGATCTTGGATGTAGAAGGGAATATATCTGTCGAGTCCTCCCTAAGCAATATTTATGTAGCGGACATTGTCGGGAATCTCGACTTGAACAGCCACAATGGCCAGACGAATGCGGAGCAGATTCAAGGCAAAGTTCAT
The DNA here is from genome assembly GCF_042684925.1 of Paenibacillus gansuensis. NCBI lineage: Bacteria > Bacillati > Bacillota > Bacilli > Caryophanales > Paenibacillaceae > Paenibacillus > Paenibacillus gansuensis. The sequence continues at coordinate 72,230 of NZ_JBHUME010000019.1, forward strand.
CTCCAGAACCAGTACGACCAGACCCGGATTCGGAAGATCCAGGGAGGGGTAACCGGTACAACGCTGGCTGGTTCGATTCAAGTGGAGGAGATATCGGGACCTGTTGCTCTCCAAGGCAGGGAAACGGCGATTCAGGCAGCAAACGTACTTGGAGATCTGCAATTACTCGCAAAAACAGGGGAAATCAGGCTTTTGATTCCTGAGAAAGAAGGCTACCGATTGGATGCCGCTGCAACTAACGGGCGGATCCTGACCCATCTTCCACTGCCAATGGTTACGGACCGCGACGGGGAGTATACGGAACGGATAAAAGGCATCATCGGTGAGGGCGCCTGGAAGGCGGATGTAAAGGCCGATTCGGCCGATATCATCATTCAGCACAAATAAGAAGTCTATTTATTAAGGGGGATGTACATGAGCGAACAAGCCATAGTCAGTCTGCGAAATGTGACGAAGCAGATCGGGCGCGCAACGATTATCGACAATGTGTCTTTTGAAGTGCATAAGGGGGAAGTATTCGGATTCTTAGGGCCGAACGGGGCCGGTAAAACGACCACCATCCGGATGATGGTTGGCCTGATGTCCATATCCAAAGGAGAGGTCCGGATTATGGGCAAAAGCATTGCTACCGAGTTTGAACAGGCGATCAGGCATGTAGGGGCGATTGTGGAGAACCCGGAAATGTATAAATTCCTGAGCGGGTATCATAATCTGATTCATTATGCGCGTATGGTGCCGGGGGTTACGAAGGAACGGATCGAGGAAGTCATTAAATTGGTAAAACTGGAAGACCGGATACATGACAAGGTCAGAAAGTATTCGCTTGGCATGCGCCAGCGGTTAGGCGTAGCACAGGCGCTGCTTCACAGACCGTCTCTCCTTATTCTGGATGAACCTACCAACGGGCTGGATCCTGCCGGGATCCGGGAGCTCCGGGACTATTTGCGGCACTTGACCAGAGAAGAAGGAATCAGTGTTATCGTATCCAGTCATTTGCTTTCTGAGATGGAGCTGATGTGCGACAGGGTTGCCATCCTTCAGCAAGGGAAACTGGTCGATGTGAAGCGGATTGAAGATTTTATCGGTTCGGACGGCGGGGAACAAAGGTACAGGATCGAAGCTGTGCTCGAAGACAAGCACGTGGCTATGCTCTCGGGCATGGAAGCGGTCAGTTCCGTTACCTTAGTTCCGGGAGGAGTGGAACTCATTACGGAGAGGGATCATATTCCCGCCATTCTTTACGAATTAATGCGCAGAGATGTCCCTATCTATGGTGTGCAGGAAGTCCGGCAGTCTCTCGAAGACCGGTTCCTGGAAATGACAGGGGGTGTTCAGGTTGGTTAACCTGATTTTGAATGAGAATATGAAGCTGTACCGCCGCTGGCGCACATGGACCATGATGGGCCTGATGATCGTCGTTGTTATTTTGGCAAGCTTCATGGACTGGTATTATGACGGCAAGGAAGCAAAAGGGGATGGCTGGAAGCAGCAGGTGCAGGAAGATACAAGGAAATATCAAAAAGCGTTGGCCGACCCTGATCTGGATCCGGAAACCAAGGCATATTTTGAAGAGCAGGTGAAACTAAACTCGTACAGGCTGGACAACGATATCCGTTCCGAGGACGGGACGATGTGGGACGGGATTAACAATTCCGCGGAGCTGATTGTACTCATAACCTTGTTTACCGTCATTGTGGCGGGGGACAGCATGGCAGGGGAATTCACAGGAGGCACGATCAAGCTGCTCCTGATCCGTCCGGCCAGCCGGCTGAAGATTCTGATATCCAAGTATTTATCCATGCTGATGTTCGGTATTTTGCTGCTCGTCATTTTATTTGCGGTATCGGTATTGTTCAATGGAATCCTCTATCAGTTCGGTCATATGAATTTACCGTTATTGGAGATCGGCGCCGAAGGGCAGGTCATCGAGAAGAATATGGTCGCCAACCTATGGGAATCCTATTTAATCAACTGTGTTTCTACTGTCATGTTCGTCACAATGGCGTTCATGATCTCATCGGCATTCCGCAGCAGTGCCTTGGCCATCGGCTTGTCCATTTTCGCTTTGTTTGCAGGCGCACTGATGATGGATTTGTTACAGCCTTATGAGTGGAGCAAATATCTGCTGTTCTCGAACTTGGGGCTGTCCCTGGGCGAAAGGCCGTACCAGGAGGGGATGACCACGACGTTCTCCGTTCTTGTGCTCAGCGCGTATTTCATCGTGTTTAATCTGACGTCATGGCTTGTGTTTACCCGCAGAGACGTTGCTGCATAACAATTCGTATGTGAGGGAGTCCCGGATGGGGGCTCCCTTTTTTTTTGTTGTGCAGGGGACAACCCATACTCTGTTGCAGAGTTACCCGTCCTCTAATACCACACCCGCGCCGAGCCGCACTGCTTCCTGAAGATAATGCCCGGCAATCGCAATATCGAACACCGCCAAGCCCATCGGATTGAAGAAGACCGGTTCGTCTGATGAGGCATAGTCTGCCAAGCCTGAACCGCAGACAACATCCTCCAGCAGAATCGCATCTTCCTCCCGCAAGCCGCAAGTCAGATGAAGCTGCTCGATATCTGTATTTTCACGGCAGATTTCCTGCCAGTCGTCTACAACGACCGCTTTCAAAGAAGAGACGCTTTCCGGCAGGTAATCCCGCAGCGACACGTTCAGAAGGAGGGAGCCCCGCGGCGGTGCCTGATCAATATAACGCTCAGGAGAAACGGTGCAAGTAGCGCAAATAGCCGACTCTCTATAAACGGACTGCCAGTAGTCAGCGATCAAAGTGATACTGCGCACGGATTCCGGTATGGACTCGGCAGCAACGGGCTTCAAGTCGTATATCATGACCTGGTCCAGGCGGTCTTCGAACAGGCCGATGAACATCTCCAAGTGCGCGCGGCCAATAGGGCCCCAGCCGATGATGCCGACTCGCAGCTTCTCCAGCGGCCTCGCCTTCAGAAAGGCGGTGGTCATGACTCCGCTGACGGCTGCCGTACGAAGACAGTTGAGCAGGCCGCTCTGGAAGAAAGCAGTCGGCTTTCCGGTAGAGGCATCGTTCAACAACAGCGTATTATGAGCCCGCGGGAGGCCCAAGGCATGGTTGCCGGGAAAGCTGGCAATCCATTTGATGCCCGCCAGATGCAGGGGTTCTCCGACATAAGCCGGCATCGCAATGATGCGGTTGGCACGGTCCCCGTAACGCAAATACGGCTTCAAAGGATGAACGCAGTTGCCGGCAGCGCTACTCCGCAATGTGCTCTCAACCACATAGGTCAACTCATGCCAATTGATACCGATGTCCCTGATATGGCCGTCATGCAAATAAATCATAAGGAAACTCCTTTCGGCTTATTCACATATCCACACCCAGTTCATGGAGCACCCATTCCTTGTTATACACAGTGGATAAGTAGCGCTCGCCCCGGTCCGGCAGAATGGCGGCGCATACGGAACCTGGGGGAAGCGTGCCGGCGGCTTTGCGGACCGCTGCCAGCACTCCTCCGGAGGAGGCGCCTGCAAGAATGCCTTCCGTCCGAACCAGGTCCCTGCAGGCTTTGATACAATCGATATCGCTCACGTAAATGACCTGATCCGCAACATTATCCCGATACTGCCCCGGTCGAATGCCGGCACCCAATCCAGGCAGCTTGCGGGAGGCCTTCGAACCGCCGAAAATAACGCTGCCGAACGCATCCACCGCAATCACTTTCGTATTCATATCTAAGCTGCTGATATACTCCTGGCAGCCCCGGATCGTTCCGCAGGAGCTCACTCCGCAGAATAGATAATCCACGCTTGCCAGCTGCGCCGCGATTTCCCTCATCGTAGTCTCAGCATGGGCCTTATAGTTATCTGGATTCCCGTATTGGTTGGTCCAGAAGGCTGACGGCAGTTCCGATAACAGTTCTTGTACCCTGCGGATCCGCGCGGGCAGGAACTCGCCCGTTGCCGGGTCCGTTTCCGTAACCAGATCGATTTCCCCGCCAAGCGTCCGGATAATCTGTTTATGAGACTCCGTTGTACGAGGGTCCACCACACAAATGAAACGAAGTCCCAGCATACAGCACAGCTGTGCCAGACTGATTGCCAAATTTCCCGAACTGGATTCGACGATCACAGTCTCCTCCGTGATCTCCCCGCGGCGGATGGCTTCCCGGAGCATAAACAAGGCGGGTCTGTCCTTCGAGCTTCCCCCCGGATTCATCCACTCCAGCTTCCCATAAACCTGTACGGGCATACCTTCAAACATCCGCTGCAGGGGAACCATCGGGGTGCGGCCGATCGCATCGGCGATTCCGCCTTCCAAATTCATGGAATCCCTTCTCTACTCGTAGATTATTTTCTTATTTTTAATCGAAAACCGGTCGTATGACTGTTCCCGTTCCCCTTGAGTGACTTCCATCCGTTCCAAAATCCCCGCCGAGATCATATGGCCGATTTCCGGTATGTGCCGTTCCAAATCAAGCCGGATGGCCTCCAGCACTTTTCCTGGGACGTTATTGGAATAGACAAGGACGTGAAGGGCGTTTCCGGTTACTTTGATCCTGACGCCTGCATCGGTCAGATGGCGGTAGACCACATTTTCGATATCGTAAACGCTGATCTTTTCGCCATGCTTCAAATCCGGTCCGATCCGCCGGACGATGCTTTGAAAGCTTTGCCTTTCTTCCCCGCCGACCGTTACCGGCCGCAGGTCGCGCACGATATCATAGGTCACATAACGCAGAGCGGGGAAGGCTTCTCTCACTCTCGAGGTCAGCACCAGTACCTGCTCGTCGGGGTGAACCAGCGGCTCCAACTCAGGATGAATCTCTTCCGGCTGTACGCCTTCAGCATGAATTCCTTCCGCAAACAGATACCTTCCATGTTCATGGGAAAAATAAGCGATCGTGCCGATCTCAATGGAACCATAGGTATCCGTGATTTGGTCCGCACCGATTCCAAGCCGTTCTGCTGCGGCCTGTATCCATAAGGGCGGTGCAATCTCCCCTACCAACACCACATGGCGGATCCCGTAGGCGGAAGGGTCCGGAGATTCCATCAGCAATCTGTTTAAAATAGACGGCATCGTGTACAGAACCTCCGGCCGCACTTCGGCAAGCCTTTCCAGATGCTGTTCCACGGGCAGCCGGAAGGAAACCGATTCCGCTTTCATCCCCAAGCGGCGAAAAACATCCAAAGCCGTCGCCTCAGCATGGCCCGTGCCCATATCCGCCAAAGCCGTACGATAGACGCCCTCCCCCAGGATGGTGCGGAATACGTCCAGCTTAATCCTAAGATAGTTCTCTTCGTCGGCTTCCGTATAATAGATGGCCTTGCGGCGTCCAGAGCTCGTTCCCGAAGTAAGGTAACGGTATAAATCATTGCGCTTATGCAGCAAGTTGATTTCGGAATAATAATGCTCTTCCAGTACATCAGCAGTAATCAAAGGCAGTCCGCTCAAGCCGCCCTCCCCGGCCGACGCACCCTGCGCGGCACGAAGAAGCCAAGGCTGGTACCACGGGAGGCAGGAAGCCATGCGGTTTATAACCGAATTCCAGTGCTCTACGTGCCTTGCCGGCATATGTTTATCCCCTCCGGTTGGGTTGTCCCCAGGTTTTGAAGGCTTATTCTTAGTCTCCTATCACGTTATGCCTGAAGCTTGCCTAGGGTTCGAGCGGAGTGATAAATTTTTGCCGGCGCGCTTGCGTCTTCACCCGCGCGGCTGCCGCGCCGTATGATGTATGAAAAAAATGGAGGGGATCCCCTTGAACACCGGCCGGAACGCCGTTTCGAGCAAAATGGAAAAGACCCGGATTCTGCTCCGGGACCCCGAACTAGCCAGGCATGTGCCCGAGACTTATCCGCTTACTTCCGTTCGCCTGAAACAGATGCTGGACCGGACTGGTATGGTCTATGTAAAGCCTGATACGGGGTCTCTGGGGATTGGCGTTATGAAAGTGGAGAAGCAGGGAAGCTTATACCGGTATCAGCGCGGACTAGTTACCCGGTCTTTCCGGACTTTCGAGGGAATGAACCGCTCTATACAGCGGTATACCTCTTTAAGGCCGTATCTGGTTCAGAGAGGAATTCATGTCTTGACGCGCAAAGGGCGGCCGTTTGATTTCCGGGTCATGATTCAGAAGAATCCTTCCGGCAAGTGGGAGGCTACGGGAATCGCGGGCAGGGTGGCCCATCCCGGCAAAGCCGTGACGAACGGAAGCCAAGGGGGGACCATTTACGGGTTAGAGGAATTGATAAAGACGAAGCCGGGTGCGGAGCGGGCAAAGCGGAGCATGGAGAAGCTGGCTTGGCTTACTGCAGTGCAATTCGGCCGGGCTTATCCGGCCATGAAGGAGTTGGGGCTGGATGTCGCCGTAGACCGGAACGGGATACCTTGGATTCTGGAGGTCAACACCCGGCCGGACCCTTGTCCCTTTACAAAGCTGGCGGACCAGAGCAGCATCCGGAAGATCGTCTCCTTTGGCAAAGCCTACGGGCGGCAGTATTGCCTGAAATGCACCAAGGCTAAAAAGCCCCCCGCTAAAGGGAGAGACGCTCCTGCTAAAGGCAGGTAACTTGCGCTGCAGGCAAGTTCTCTTAAAGAAGGGCAGGAAAGGCTCTTTTCCGACATGCTTAATGGCTTCCATATATGGTTACTAGTAAAATAACCATAAAATGAAAAGCTTGAAAGCAGGTGATCTTTATGAAGCGAATCTTTATCATCACCCAGGCATTCTACGTGCTGTGCCTGGTACCCTGGATGGGTGTCTTTGGTTTATCTTTCATGGGTTTTGACAGCGGGTTTCATTGGCAGGCCGTCGCCTTTGTGACGATCATTGGCCTTTTTCCAGTCGCGGTGATCCTATGCTCCATTGCCGCTTGGATGCTTAGAGTGCGGAAGAGGCGGGCTGCCCTGCTGCTGAACTTCATCCCCATGTTATGGATCATCGGGCTCGGTATCCCGATGCTTTGGCTTAATCTCAGATAACACTAGTACTAGTTAGAAGGCACCCTCTGCGGTGCCTTTTTTTATGTGACGGCCGTAAGCCGCTGCCATCGTTATGGTACGAAAGTATACCATCCCCGCCTCTAAAGTAGAAAGATCATTAGTACACTTCCGGCTGACGCGGAATGAATTCGGGCGAAGTATACTTAAGTCAACAAGCAAGGCTAGTACAAAGGAGGTCACAATGAAACGCACTAAATTCAAGTTTATTGCCGCCTCGTTGGGGATATCCGCTGCTCTAGCAATTGGAAGCGCCTATGCACAATCCGACGCCGGCACCTTGGTGAAGGGATGGTACAAGCTGACGAAGGACCAGTCCAAAAAGGAAATCCAACGTAAAGTGGAACGCAATGAACTTCCCAAAGCTTACTTGGTACTGCAGCTAAAAACGGCACAGCTGGTTCTGAAAGCCGGAGTCGATGCCGGGTACAGCGCCGTCAAGGAAACGTTGGATACGACACAAGCCATCAAGTCCAGGAACCAAGCGTATCTGGAGCAACTGGAACAGCAGAAAAGAAAGATCGCCTCAGAATCCGGCCAGCAATTATTCGACGGATACATAACCGAAGCGGACAAGCAAATCGATGAAGAGTTACAGCAGCTTATCGAAAGTACGATTCAGGATGCAATGAAAACCAAATAAAAGGAGATTGATGAAGATGAAATTTATGAAAAGCAAAGTAGCGGCAGGGGTATTGGCAGTAAGTATGGTAGCGACTATGGGTACGGCTTATGCGGCGGTAAACCCGAATGCAGGAACACAACTGCAAAACTGGTACACGGCAACAGCTAATGCAGCAAAAGCACTGGTTACAGGAAACTTCAACAGCTACTACAACGCTGAGACGGCAAAGCTGAACACTTCGGTTAACAACACAATTAACACAGCTCGTGAAAATATCAGAGACACCGGCAGAGCTGAAGTAACTCGTCTAAACAACAACGTGAACGGCCAGCTGAACACTTACCTAGGCCAAATCGACAGCACAAACTCCTCGATCCAAGGTTCTATGCAAGCAGAATACAACAGCTTCGTAAGCGGTATTAACGCAAAAACGAACTCAGATCTTGCCGTTATCGGAACAGCTTCTGAGAAATCCATCGCGAACGCGGTTAAAAACCACGAAGGCGTTTACACAACAAGACTTAACGAAGCTGCAACAAAAACACAAAGCGAAGCAGTTGCTGCTCTGCAAGCAAAGATCGCTGCTGTTAAAGCTGAGTTGAACGGTCTTGTAGAACAAGGCAAAGCGAACGCGACTAACGAAATCAACGCTAACCTGGACAGCAAAATCAGCGAGCTGAAAGCAACTTTGGAAGCTCTGACAGCGCAACTGACTGCAGCAGCCCAAGGCAGAATCGTTGCAAAAAGCGACCAGCTTCAAGCTGAAGCAATCGACGCGCTGAACGCGGTAGTGAACGGAATCAACAACTAATTCAAGTAAATTCAGCCGGGAGGCCTGTCCCAGGTCTCCCGGAATAATTTTGCGGTAAAGGAGAGGTCCCTTATGGTTAGAAGAGGTAAAAAGCCTTTATTGTCAAAATCCAAAGTCGCCGCTGGACTTGTATCTTTAACTATTTCCATCGCTGCGGTTACAGGCGTTTCCTATGCGGATATCGACATTGCGGGTTCGCTGCTGTCTTGGTACAACAAGAAAGCCGAAATCTCGATCGAGAGCTTGGAGCAAGCCGTGAAGTCTGAAACCGAGATTCAGAAGGAAATGTTAAAGACAGAACTGCAGAGCCGACTTGAGCAGTCCTCCAAGGAAATGGACGCTTTTACGGAGGAGCAGACCAAGCTGCGCATCGAGGCTATTCGGCAATATGCAGCGGCCTTGCTGGAACAGGCTTCCGTTTCCAACGAACAGGATAAACAGCAGCTTCTGGATAAGCTCAACGCCATCGAAACCAGTGCACAACAGGCTATGGATTCGCTTATGGACAGTTACGATCCTCCGGCCTTAACGTTTACTCCTTCGCTGCCGGCTGAGCAGGTGCAACCGGGTGTTACCGGGGATGTATATGGAGAGTAGAACCTTGACGGAGCAACCAGCTGACGTGATCACAGCAAGAAGTTCTAAACCCTCCGTAAAAAGCGAAGTATGGGGCTGGATTAGATTTTTGCTGATCATCGGCGCGGCTTTTCTTATCATCCACAACCTGGCAGGCCTGACGAAAGTGTCCGGCAATTCCATGAATCCTACGCTGCAAAACGGCAATATTATGCTGATCAACAAGCTCTCCCTGCTGTTCAGTGAGCCTAAATACGGCGACGTAGTTACCATCAAGGATGAGCGGATGGACTTCAGCATCATAAAACGCGTAATTGCGGTTGGCGGCGACAAGGTGGCGATCAGGGGCGGAGTGGTCTACGTAAACGGGAATCCGCTAGCCGAGCTGTACACGCTGGGCCAATCGCAGGATATGGATGAAGTGACTGTTGATCCGGGGCATATCTTTGTTGCGGGAGACAACCGCAGCCCAGGAGCGAGCTTGGACAGCCGGGATCCCGGGCTAGGCCAGATTCTTACGAGCGACGTCAAAGGCTATGCCGTCGTTTCGCTTTGGCCGATGCACAGGATCGCAAAACCGCTGGAACTCTAGGGCTGCAACAAAAGAAGATCCGAGTGGGAAAGCATCCCCTCGGATCTTTACTATGTACAAGCTGCCTTCATCTCAAACTGGACGAGACCTTTGGAGGAAGCAAACAAGGCTGCCTTTGTACGGTCGGCTACGTTCAGTTTCAGTAGAATCTGGCTGACGTGCTTCTTGACGGTAAACTCTGTAATAAACTGCTCGGAGGCAATTTCCTTGTTGGATAATCCTCTGCCCAGCGCCATAAGTACTTCCATCTCCTTCGGCGTGAGTTCAGAAAAACCGGCATCTTCCTGAGGCTGTTTCGGATCCAGAAGGGAGTCCATAAACACCGGGTCGTAGTACTTTCGGCCCCGGGAAATCACGTCGATGGCATACATTAGATCTTCCGGCAAAGCCTCTTTGAGGCAAAACCCCTCCACCTGCAAAGATTGGGCCAGAGCGAGTTCACTGTGGCTCGCTGAGGAGGTAAGAATCATAAACTTGCAAAGGAACCCCGCTTGTTTCGCGTCCTGGATAAATTGAAGTCCGTTCGCCTGTCCCAAATTTAAATCGACAAGGACCAAATCCGGCTGCTTCTCCTTCATGAGAGCCAGCGCCTCCGTTGGAGTGGAAGCTTCGCCTGCCACTAAGATTCCCGGATTCATGGAAACGACCAGGCGGATGCCTTGACGTACGAGCGGATGGTCATCAAGTATGATCATGCTCAACATACAATTTATTCCTCCTGATTCTATTTTCGTGTTACAATGTAGTTCTCAAGTCCCAAAAACTAATTCTCATATTTCCATTGTATTACATTATTTCCTGTTTGACTACTGAAACTTAGGGGAAAGCACATCATGAAGGATAAACTTTTTGTAATTTATATCACAATCGGGGTGCGGCTGCTGTTTTTGCTGATGGGTCTTTTGGACTATCGAGGTGAAAACATGCGAATGGCGGAGCTGGTCCTGCTGACTGTAAGCCTGCAGGCGGTATACAGTGTGCTGCTGTGGAAACGGGTGCGGGGCTGGAGGGCTGGCGTCTGGCTTGCCGGTTATATGAGCTTTCATTTGGTGCTGCTCCGGTCTACCGGAGGGCTCAGCAGTCCGTTTCTGTTCTACTGTTTTGCGGATTTGTTAGCGGCCAAAGCGTATTTGAGCTGGAGAAACTATTACCCGCTGGTTTGGGTGTATTTCGTATTGGCAGCGGCAGTGTTTGCTTTGATGGACGGCATCTCCCTGATGAGTCTGCTAAAGGAACATGCGGCATTCGGGCTGTATGTTCTGATATTTTTTTGCGTCGCGGGGGCTGTCCATCTTGTCACCGTGCATGCAGTGAAACAGCTCAGAAAGCTGGTGATGTTATATGCATCTTCCCGTGTGCCCGGGCCCTCCCTGCGGGAGCGGGTTCCCTACCTGGAACGATTACTGGCCAGAATACTGGACCGTACTGAGGTCAGGATCTGTGTGCTGCCGTCCTCCAGTCCCGAATTGGAACAGAGTTGGGAGCACAATTACTACGCCAACTATCTCTCCAGGCAGCCTTATTCGGTCCGCAGCAGCTATACAGCCATTCATTCGCTAACCGGTGAAGAACATTTGTTTTATGTGCAGCCTTTTACGGATCAATCGGGCAGCTTATACGGCTGGGTGTTGGTAAAAGCGGAGCGGGAGGAGCTTACTCTTCTTCAAAAGATGTATGTGCGTCTGTCCCTGGTCAGGCTGGAAGGTGCCCTGGACCGTGAAACGGAGACGCGCAAGGCCCAAGAGCACGCTCTGGCGGCGGAACGAAGCCAGATTGCCCAAAACATTCATGACGGGATAGCGCAAGAATTATTCTTCATCTCGATCCAGCTGTTTCAGCTTCGCACCCAGTTGGCCGGGCCTTCCCCGCAGGACGCGCTTCCGCTGGTTGCCGACGTCGAGAAGAAGGTGAAAGAGAGCCACAAGGGAATCCGTAACTTCATAATGGAGCTGAAAGATGAGAAGCGGGCATTTCATTTGGACCACGCTATCGGGAACCTGCTTCAAAGGCTCACGGCGCAATCGGGTGTGGTTCCGGTATTTGAGAAAATCGGGTGGGTGCCTGGCGAGCTGCTGGACATAGAAGAGGCGATCTATCATCTGGTGGAGGAAGCCGCTAACAATGTGATCAAGCACGCCAAGGCTACACGGCTGCATGTGCGGATCGAGGTGACCAGCGTCCAATGGTCCGTTACCGTCAAGGATAACGGGGTGGGGATGGATCCGGACAGCCTTCACCTGCCCGGCAAACATGGGCTGACCGGGATGGAGAACCGGGTGAAAGGATTGAACGGGGTCATCTCGTTCCAGTCGGTTCCCTCGGAAGGAACTACCATAACGGCATATATCCCTAGAGAAAGGAGCCTGGCCTATGTATAGAGTCGTAATTGCGGATGATCATGCCATGGCAAGGCAAGGGCTGCGCATGCTGTTAAGCGGGTGTCCGGACTTCAGCATTGTGGGAGAAGCCGTTGACGGGAATGATGCGATGGATCAGTCTATTATGCTGAAGCCCGAGCTGGTATTAACCGATCTGAAAATGCCGGGCTGCTCTATGATCGAGGGAACAAGACAGCTGAAAAGGATGTACCCGGATATCAAAGTGATCATATTGACCGCTTTGGACGAGAGTGAAGATATTTATAAAGCAAAAAGCGCCGGCGTAGACGGATACCTGAGCAAAGATACCGACCCGGAGGTCATTCTGGGCACGGTGCGGAGCGTCATGAGCGGCCGGTCCGTGTATACCGGGTTTTGCGGGGATACAGGCTTAGGAGGGGTATTTTGAAAACGGAACGTAATGAATCGCTGCCGGTTCCTCATTTAGTTCTTGCCTTGATTGCCTTGGTCAGCGCCGGAAGCGCTATGGCCTGTCTCATCTATTGGCTTGGGGAGGACACCCGGGAAAATTGGAACCTGTTTATGGCTTCGCTCGTCGTCCTCGTGGTCACCGCGGGCTTGTACGGACTGCACTGGGCCTTATCCAGAAATATCAAGAACTCCAGCCGAATTTCGGCATGGATCATTTTTCTGATGATTGCCTCCCTCTCCTTCTATAGTCCGCTGCCGAAGGAACATGTATGGATGGTCGTTATCATGTACCCCGTCCTTGTCAGCGTTCTTTTGAATATGAAACCTTATCTTCGCAGCTGCGCGCTGTTCAGCGTTTATTTTCTGGCGTTTAACCTGTACGATGCTTCTTACGGAACCCTGATTGCGGAGGAGGCAGTCCGCCAAGCTGTCACTAGAGTGCTGTTCGCGTCGGGGATGATGGGCTTGGGCTCTATCATTGTTTATGCGTTCATGCAGCGGGCGAGCCGGCAGGAGGCCGAATTTCTGGCACAGCAAAAACAGCAGGTGATCCATCTTCTTCAATGCTTTATCCCGGTAGGGGAGCGTAAGACGCAGACTTCCCGCAAGGAGATTACCGAGATGAGCATTCTGCTGAAGGAGCTGGCCCAAAGGCATGGCGGCATTGCAGCAGAGGATTGGGAAATCGATTTGTTGTCGCTGCTGCATTTTGTGAGCAGAGTAAAGCTCCCGGACTACATGTTTGAAAAAGAGGGCAAGCTGTCGGAGTTTGAGTTCGAAGTGGTACAAGAACATTGTTATATGGCCAAAGAATTGTGCGAGGATATCCCGGATTTTCACCATGTTCAGACGGTATTCCTGCATCATCATGAAAAAGTGGACGGTACAGGCTATCCGTACCAGCTGACAGGAGATCAGATTCCGGTGCTGTCTCAGATGCTGGGCCTGGTGGAGGTGTTTCTGGCGATGATTACGCCAAGATCGTACCGGCAGGCGATTTCCGAAGAGGATGCCTACCGGGAGATCGAGAAGCTGAAAGGATCGTCTTTTCGCGTCGATGTGGTGGATACGTTCGGGCTGCTGCTCAGGGAACGGGCGCGGATGGCCGAAAGAGCCTGACACTGCATAACGGCAGGTGCATCACTTGGTAGTCAGCCAGGCATACACGATGAAGAAGCCCGCAAGTCCGCCCAGCACGGCTAAATTCGGTACAGGCACAAGGAGTTGAAGTACAAACAGGCTGAGCAGCAGCACGGTTAGTGCCAGTATTTGTGTTTTGCGGAGACGCTGTTCCTCAAATCGGTACGGATGAAAGATCAAGGCAGTGACGGCAAAAAAGAGAAATGCGGCGCCATAGATAGCAATCAGCCCGAATGAGTAGGTAACTTCGCCCAAAAACAGCAGTTTAATCGCTGCCGCCATCATGCTGAGCGACATCAGGATAAACAGATGCCCGTAGATAATGGCGTGGCCGACCGTGTCGAGGCTCTTATTCGTTTTCTTTTCTACGCTGTCAAAGTACTGCCACCACATCGACAAGATCAGAACAAAGGCAGCGACCGAGTAGGCGATCGAGTTCCAGTCTCCATTTTGAGGCTTCAGGACAGCCAACGTGCTGACAATCATTTCTCCGAACAGGATAAGGGTCAGCAAGGCGAACCGTTCCAGCAAATGGGCTGTATTGACTGGCATTTTCGCAAGAACCTTCCGGCCCAGCAGCGGAATAATGATGTCCACTACAATCCCGCTGTACAGTATGGCGTACCGAACCCAGGATTCAAAGAAAACCGAACAAGCCGAGATGATAATGCCGATCCAAAACCGGGTGCCCAGGAAGTGAGCGATACTCCTGCGTGCCCCGGTTTCTTTGCTTCGCACGAAGAGATATTGCAGGGCCGTTAAGGTCCGCAAACTGATATAGCCGATCAGAAAGGTGTAATAATACGGGTCGAAATTCTCGGATAAGCTGGACGTCATCAGCAGGACGAAGATCATCTGGATCATCATAAATAAGCGCTGGTGCAGCAAATCCTCCCCGAACCGGTTGATGAACAGCGTCTGGCCGACCCAGGCCCACCATACCGGGACAAACATTAATACATACTTAAACAGCGATTCCACAGGTACGACACCGTGCTCCGGATGCGTCAGCACATGGGTTGTCGTCGCCACCGCCGCCACGAAGATCAGATCATAAAACAATTCCAGCCAGGTAACTTTTTTCTCGAGTACGTTCAATCTCCGCAGCCTCCTTTTTCTCTATAGTAAGACATATGGGTTGAAAAAGGGAAGTTTGTGCCGATCTTGGTTTATACTTAGGAAAGGAACAATACATAGGAGGTCGTCGTTGATGGTCAAAAAAATCGGGCATCTAACCCTGCTTGTTGCGGACTATGAGGAAGCGATTGATTTTTATACGGACAAACTTGGTTTTGAATTGATGGCGGATAACAAGTTCGGGCCGGATATGCGTTGGGTGACAGTTGCGCCTGCGAGGGACAGTGAAACGGCGATCGTGTTTGTGAAGGCGGACTCGGCGGAAAAGGCGGAGCGTGTAGGGAGCCAGGCGGCGGGGCATGTGTTTTTTGTGCTGGAGACGGATGACTGCCGTGGAGACTATGAGCGCATGAAAGCGAAGGGCGTCAAGTTTTTCGGGGAGCCGAAACAAGTGCCGTGGGGCGTGGAAGTGGTATTTGAGGACTTATACGGCAACCGGCTGGACCTGCTGCAGCATAACGGAATGTAACATCCAGGGTCCGGGAGGATTGGCTGCGTGAAAGTCGAATTGGTAAGGTATACATCTTGGCAGCCGCTCATAAAGTTATAATCCGGATTAGGGATGAACAAAAGGAGGGTGCGGATAATGGATACGACCCCATATACATTTAAGAAACATCACGGCTTTCAGGCGGTGGGCATAAAATGGGAGGGAACCTTTGCCGAGGCGGAAGCGGGAGGAATCCGCGCCGTTCAAGAAGAGGTGCAGAGACGGTTGCTTGAGATCAAGCATGTGACGGATCCTCATACGCTGCTGGGCCTGTCCTACCACACGGATAAGGACCGGTTCACCCATTATGCCGTAGTAGAAGTGGAGCAGGCTGAGCAGGTTCCGGAAAGCATGACTTCGGTTACCGTGCCTGAACGCGAGTACTTGACTTACTCTCACCCGAAAGGGGACAGCGTACAGCAATCGTACGGCAACCTGTTCGCCTGGATGGAGCGCAACGGATACCGTCATGACCAGAGGGATCTGACTCATTTTGAGAAATACCCGATGTCCCAGGATCCCTATACGACGAAGCCGGAGTTTACGATCTTGATTCCGGTGACAGCGGAATCGGATGCGGGGAACGGGTAGTTAAAGCTGCGGATATTGATATGGAGGGGCATCCTTTGGAAAAGGGTGCCTTTCTTGCGGCGATTGACAAGAAAGGTTGAGCGTGTTTTAATATGTTTAAGAACTTAAACATTTAAACGGAACAAACCCGTGCATGCTTCGAAGATAGAGATTAATTTTTTTATCATTTATGTCAATATGTTTAAACATAGAAACTTATTAGTATGGAGGTTATTTATTTGTCAAAAACGATTTTTATTACAGGTGCTTCTACCGGGATCGGCAGAGCAGCTGCGGAGCTGTTTGCGGCGAAAGGGTGGAATGTGGCGGCGACGATGCGAAATCCGGAAGGAAGCAAGGGATATAACGATCAATCAAGGGTGCGGACGTATCGTTTGGATGTGACCGACAGGGTAAGTATTGAAGCGGCTGTGGAGGACGCGATCCGGGATTTCGGGCGCATTGACGCGGTGTTGAATAACGCAGGATACGGTGCGGTAGGTATCTTTGAGGCCTCTACTCCAGAGCAGGTCCGCAGGCAATTCGAGACGAACGTATATGGCACGATGCAGGTGATTCAAGCTTTGCTGCCGCATTTTCGAGGGAGCCGGGAAGGGACGATCATCAATGTAACCTCCGTCGGCGGCAAGGTGACGTTCCCGCTTTACAGCCTGTATCATGGCTCCAAATGGGCGCTGGAGGGCTTCTCCGAGTCGCTGCATTATGAGCTGAAGCCTCTTGGAATTAACGTGAAAATTATCGAACCTGGGGTTATTAAAACAGATTTCTATTCACGTTCAGAGGATTTCATCAACAGCGGGGAACTGCCGGAGTACCAGGACTATGTCAAGGTTGTCCGCAGCAGTATGCAGAGTGCAGGAGCTAATGGCGTGGCGCCTGAAGCGGTGGCAGCTTCCATCTATAAAGCGGCGACGGATCGTTCGAACCGGCTCCGCTATGCGGTGGGCAGCCCTGCGCCGTGGCTGCTGCCCCTGCGCAAATTGCTGCCGGAGCGCTGGTTCTTCGCGATTGTGCGCGCAAATGTGGAGAAGAAATAAGGGGAACGAACCTTTTTTGCACTAATCCGTTATGATGTTTGAGAGCCGGCGTACCCGCGTCGGCTTTCTTCTTGGCCAATAGCTTGCTCCGCTTCGGAAGACCGGGTATCTTATGGTAAAGAAGTAGTTTGGACAAGGTAAAGTAAAGTGTTGAGAAGTGCGTCCTGCAAACACGGGTGGAGGGAGAAAATATGCTGCTGAATTCACTGTTGGAACAATACATGTCACAGCTTTCCCGGCTGCCGGAGCGGGCGCTGACCGCCCAGGATTTGTTGAAAGAACCCATCCTGCTTGATAAGGACGGCGACCTGGAAGTGTACTATGCCCCGCATAACGACTACCTCCAACCGAAAGCAAAGCTGATGATTGTCGGCATCACGCCAGGCTGGAATCAGATGAAAGTTTCGTGGGAAACGGCCGCAAGAGCGGTAAGGGAAGGCTGCAGTCCAGAGGACGTTTGCCGCCGGGCGAAAGAGGCAGCCTGCTTTGTCGGCTCTATGCGCCATAACCTGATCGGCATGCTGGACAAGCTGGAGGTGCACCGGTATCTCGGCATTCCGTCTGCCGGAACCCTTTTCGCGGAACATCAGACGCTTGTGCACACTACTTCTCTGCTTCGCTACCCCGTATTTTACAAAGGGAAAAATTACACCGGCTCCACCCCGCGGTTGGCGGGAAACGGTTTTTTGCGATCGAAAGCAGTGGCCGGTATGGAGCAGGAACTGGCTCATTTATCGTCTCCGTTACTCATTCCTTTGGGCAGGGCCGTAGAGGATATCCTTCGGACGCTGACCGAAAGAGGCAGTCTTAAGGAATCGGATGTTTTGTGGGGATTTCCGCACCCTTCCGGGGCAAACGGGCACCGGCACAAGCAGTTTGATGATGCTTTTGCGGGGATGCAGGCCAGGCTTCACCATTTTGCGACAAATTCTTGGAAAAATTTAATCTAGTTCCTGGGTCCTTCTGCCGTTGAACTATACTACTTCG
This sequence comes from Paenibacillus gansuensis, assembly GCF_042684925.1. Taxonomy (NCBI): domain Bacteria; kingdom Bacillati; phylum Bacillota; class Bacilli; order Caryophanales; family Paenibacillaceae; genus Paenibacillus; species Paenibacillus gansuensis. The sequence continues at coordinate 90,015 of NZ_JBHUME010000019.1, forward strand.
TATGACATAGTAATACCGTGTCTAGTATTTTTACATAGAAAGAAGGAGGAAGACCTCATGAACTATCATTTTTTCGTAGGGAACGATAACGGAAACAGCGAGCACGACCTGATCGTAGACGGGAAGCTGATTCAACAGCCGAATGTAAACTGTACGGTGGACGAGCTTCCGTGGAGTGAAGAGCAAGCACCCGAGAGTTTCATCAAAAACCTGCAGGAACAGCTGGTCGTGACCGTCGATTCTCCGGCAGCACGTCCGGGCATGTACTATATCGGCAAATTTGCGCTGGAAAGCGGAGAGCTGCTGGATAACCTGCAAATCGGCATCGATTTGAAGAGCGATATGGACCTGCCTATCGTCAATACGTTGGCTCAAATTGCGGCTGTAGCCGTTCAGAAGGCATATGAGGAAGAGAAAAAGGTGCCGGTTAGCATTGACCTGGAAGTAGATATGGCCACGGCGCTGCCGGTCACCCAGCATACGGACGAAACTTCCGCGAAGTTCGAGAAGCGGTTTACGTCTGGCACGCATCATGTAACGGTGCATTTGGGGACGCATCGGGTAGCTGTGAAAATCGTGTTTCCTTTTACGAAGGTGGTTCCGGAAGCGACACCGGTTATTTTTACGCTGCAAAAGGATGCCGACGGCAACTGGAGAGAGGGCGACATTTTCAAAGAGTTTGCGGAAACCTATGAAATGGGCGCCAAATTTAGCGGGACGTACTTCAAGGACAAGCGCATCCTTCATGTTGACATCGGAGACGGTTCCACCGAGTACCCGATTACAGACGGGAACAAATTTCTTCGTCAGTTCGTGCACGGAAGCCACCACGGGGTCGGCTACGCGATCGAAGAGGCGCTGGACGAGTTCAACCGCTTGATTCATCTGCCGGACAGTCCGCGCCAGTTCTTCAGTGACGTTATTAAGAATCCGAAGCATAAGTACCATGCACGTGCCTTGAAGACGTTGAAGCGCCCTTTGGAAAGCCAAGTGCGCCAAATCGTGCAGAACGTGAAAAAACAGCTGACCAAAGCGCGGAACGAGATTGATCTGATCTGCGTGTACGGCGGGGGAAGCATTCTGATGCGCTCGATGCTTTATGCTCATCTGGAAGAGCTGTGTTCCGAGCGTGAAATGCAGCTGCTGTACATTCCTTCGGAGTATGCCGTGAAGCTGAATGCGATGGGACTGGATGCGTTTGTCCGCGGAAAAATTTACGAAGTGCTGAAGAATAAAGCGGTGCAGCCTGCGTGAAGAAGACCAAGCAACCCGGCGACAATTTTAGCTTAAAAACGAAGAAGAATGAAGATCCCGCGGTCATGAGCTGGATCAATACGCAGACGAATCTGATGGATTCGGTGCGTTACTTGATCGAGAATGAGATCAGCCGAAACGGCATTCGCAATTTACAGGCGCACATTCCAACGGAACGCGGACCGGTCAGTCAAATGGCCGGGGTTGCCTTGCAGGAACTGGGGCAGGGCCGGCAGGAGCTTGCGGCTGCATCGGCTGCAGCGGTACCTCTGTCGGCGCCGGCTGCTGCAGTTGAAAGGGAGCATGCCGGGGATGCACGAAAGTCTGAGTTCGAGCGGGCGGTCCCTGTACAAACGGCGGGCCATACTTCTAGGTCGACGGAGGCATCTTCCGAACGGGACGCAGCCGATTCCAAACAGGCAAATGTTTCCGGGCCTCAGGCGGCTTCCGGCCGTACGCAATCCTCTGCTGAGCAGAACGAGAAATACGCTGCAGAGCCTCCTGTACCGGCTGAAGACGACATCGATGAAGATGACATTGAGTCATGGATTTAAACTGAAATGAGATGAAATATTACCAAGTAATACTTGGTAACTAATTGTAATACTTTACGATTGTAGTACCAAGTAATACCTAGTTATACTTAGGGATACTAAGTAATATTGACGTTTGAGAGAGTCCTTTAAGGGCTCTCTTTTTCTATAATCCGCGGGTCCTGGAGATTCAAAATGAACTTCCATGGGTACATTACTAATCTAGGTGGAATCTGAGAAGTAGATACAAATAGAACGAGGTGCAAAGCAATTGATTCAATTTATAGATGTAGTTAAGAAGTATCCTGACGGCAGTACGGCATTAAAGGGATTGAACTTGGAAGTTAAGGCGGGCGAACTGATTACTCTGATCGGCCCCAGCGGTTGCGGCAAAACAACGACGATGAAAATGATAAACCGGTTAGTGGAACCGACCTCAGGGCAGGTTCTTGTAGACGGTAAGGATATATCAAAGATCGATCCTGTGGAGCTGCGCCGAAACATCGGCTATGTGATCCAGCAGATCGGTCTTTTTCCTCATATGACGATCAAAGACAATGTAGCCATCGTTCCCAGACTGAAAAAGATGGACAAGCGCGCCTACGAAAAGCGAATCGATGAGCTGATGGAGATGGTGGGATTAAACCCGGATCTATATCGGGACCGATACCCGGCCGAGCTGAGCGGCGGGCAGCAGCAGAGAATCGGGGTAATCCGGGCCATGGCGGCGGAGCCGTCCATTATTCTGATGGACGAGCCTTTCAGCGCACTGGACCCGATCAGCCGCGAACAGCTGCAGGATGAGCTGATACGTTTGCAGGAGGAAGTAAAGAAAACGATCGTCTTTGTTTCCCACGACATGGACGAGGCGTTGAAGATTGCGGACCGGATCGTTCTGATGAAAGACGGGGAGATTGTACAGGCAGATACGCCGGACCAGATTTTGCGCCGGCCTAAGAATGACTTTGTGAGGACGTTCATCGGCGAAGGAAGGCTGTCCGATGCGGGTACTCTTAGTGTTGAGGATGTTATGATCACGAATCCGGTAACGGCTGCCTTGACACGCGGACTTGCGCACGGGGCGAAGCTGATGCGGCAGCATCACGTCAACAGCTTATTGATTACTGATAAATACCGTATTTTGCGCGGCGTAGTTACGAAAGAAATGTTAGAAGAGCAGTACCATGATGAAGAATTGTCCTTGCAGAGCATCATGAAGGTCGATGCACCTTTCGTAGAGGTTGGTACGGGCATCGGGGAAGCTGTGGAAATGATGAAAAAGCATGGTTTAAGCAGCCTTCCGGTCGTTCACAACAATGGACATTTAGCCGGCCTGGTGACCAATTCAAGCTTGGTCGACGCACTGCTTAAACAAATGTAAGTGGAGGCTGGAAAATAGTATGAATTTATGGCAGGTAATCGTAAACCGGCAGGATGAGATCATCCGGGCCACGATGGAGCATATACAGATTTCATTTATTGCATTATTGATCGCTATTTTAATTTCGATTCCGACAGGGCTGCTGCTGACCCGTTATCCGAGGCTGGCATCGCCGATTATCGGGGTTGCATCGCTTTTTCAGACTATACCGAGCTTGGCTTTGCTAGGCTTTATGATTCCGTTGTTGGGGATAGGCCGGATACCGGCCATTGTGGCGTTAACGATTTATGCCCTGCTGCCGATCATGCGGAACACCTATACGGGAATTATGAATGTCGAGAAGCCTATTAAAGAAGCCGGCGTAGGGATGGGGATGACCAGCTTCCAGGTGATGACCAAGGTGGAGCTGCCTTTGGCACTGAGTGTCATCATGGCAGGGATCCGGACGGCAACCGTCATGCTGATCGGGGTTGCAACATTGGCCTCGTTTGTAGGCGCGGGCGGGTTAGGCGACCTCATTTTCCGGGGGATTTCCACGGTGAATACGGAGTTGATCCTGGCTGGTACGATTCCGGCGGCGCTGCTGGCGTTGTTGTTTGATTATTTGCTGGGAAGATTGGAACAGGCTGCAACGCCAAAAGGGTTAAAACGTAAGAAGAAGCCGCGTTCCAAGGTGTTCAAATGGATTGAGGCAGGGATTGCCGGAGTATTGGTGCTGCTGCTGATCGCAGGCTTGTTTACCCAGTATGGCAAAGGGGGGACAAGCGGAGAAACGGTCGTTGTTGGCGGGAAAAATTTCACCGAGCAGGATATTCTTGTACACATTTTTGCCGGATTAATTGAGGCCAAGACAGACCTGAACGTTGTGCGGAAGCCGTTTCTCGGGGGATCTCAAGTAACGCACAATGCCATTGTAAGCGGAGATATCGATATATATCCGGAGTATACCGGGACCGGCTGGACATCCGTTTTAAAACAGAAGCCGTTAGGCGGAGATCCGAACGAAACGTATAACCAGGTAAAGGCGGCTTATGAAAAGCAGTTCCAAGTTACGTGGCTGAAGCCGATCGGGTTTAACAACACGTACTCGCTGGCCATGCGAAAGGACCGGGCGGACCAGCTGGGGATTGAAACGTTCTCGGATCTGGCCAAGCAATCAGGCAATATGGTCTTCGGGGCCACGTTTGAGTTTTTGGAGCGCCCTGATGGTTATAAAGGGCTGCAAAAAGCCTATAACCTAAAGTTTAAAGAGATCAAGGGATTGGATCCCGGTCTGACTTACGGTGCTGTAAAAGACGGTAGAACCGATGTGAATGACGCTTTTTCAACCGACGGCCGCATTCCGGCCTTTAAGTTGAAAGTGCTGAAGGACGACAAGCAGTTCTTTCCGCCTTACTTCGCAGCTCCGGTCATCCGTATGGAGACGCTGAAAGCCCATCCGGAACTGGCAGAGGCGCTTAACCTGCTGGCAGGCAAAATCGACGACGAAGCCATGTCTGTACTGAACGGCAAGGTGGACCTTGAGGGGCGGAAGGCCCGCGACGTCGCCGACGAATGGCTGAAGGAGCAGGGCTTGGTGGAGTAGCAGGCGTAGCCACTTAAAAGCGATAAATAGCATCAGAGAAAGCCGAGTCCGCTGGGATTCGGCTTTCTTGAAATTCAGATAGTAATTGCAGTTTGGTGCAAAATTTAGTAATGTACCGCCCCGGTGCTCTAGTGCCGGCTGCAACGGTAAAAAGTACCGCTCCAGCGTCCGGTTGGCAGCTGCAGCGGTAAAAAGGTTCGCTACAGCGCCCGTCTGCCAGCTGTAACGGAAATAAGTACCGCTGCAGAGTAGGGCCAGTAGCTGGAGCGGTAAAAAGTACCGCTCTATCGTGCCAGTCCCGTCCGCAGCGGTAAAAAATACCGCTCCAGCGCACGGGCACTGGCTGCAGCGGCAAAAAGTACCGCTCCAGCGTCCGGTTGGCAGCTGCAGCGGTAAAAAGGTTCGCTACAGCGCCCGTCCGCCAGCTGTAACGGAAATAAGTACCGCTGCAGAGTAGGGCCAGTAGCTGGAGCGGTAAAAAGTACCGCTCTATCGTGCCAGTCCCGTCCGCAGCGGTAAAAAGTACCGCTGCAGCGCGGGGTACCCCGTCCCCAGCGGCCCCCCAGCTCCGGCGCCGCTACTCCGCCGCGCCCCCTAGGCACCACACCGACACGCTGCCGCCGGTGACGGGGAAGGCGGCGAAGCCGTCCTCCCCGATGGTCACCTGGTCGCCGCGGTTGCCGGTCAGGTCCGACCACACCTCGCCGGCGCGGTCCTCCCCGACAAACATGCGCTTCTCGCCGTCTTCGCCGTTCGAGATCACAACCGCACAGCCGGAGCCCTCCACATCGGGCACCCCCAAGCGCACCCAGCCGATCGTATTCGGATGGTCAAAATAATCCTGCTGCTCCCCATAGGCCTTATGATAGCGGGCGTGTAACAGCGGGTCGATCGCTTCCTTTTTGCCGGGAATCGGGTTCTCTCCGCCAATGCCGTAGTAATCGCCGTAAAACACCACGGGATACCCGTCCTGCCGCAGTAAAATCAACGCATACGCACTCTGCTTGAACCAATCCTGCACCCACGACTCCAGCGCCTCGTCCGGCTGCGAATCATGGTTATCTACAAACGTCACCGCATGTAAAGGATGTGACTTCACCAGCGTATCGTCAAACACGGTTGTCAAATCGAAGTCTCTGCCGGAATTGGAAGCCTCACACAGCTTGTAATGTAAGGATACGTCGAAAAGGTCGATTTTGTACTCCACCGTATCCAAAAAGTGCTGACAAGCACCCAAATCATTGTTCCAAAATTCCCCGACAATATAGAAATTCTCGCCTCGGTCCTCCAGCACAGCCGACACAAAATCTTTAATAAAATGATGATTGATATGCTTGATCGCATCCAGCCGGAACCCGTCGCAGCCCGTCGTTTCCGCAATCCAGCGGCCCCAGCGGATCATTTCCTCGCGCACGCCCGGATGATTATAATCGATGTTGGCGAACATCAGATAGTCGTAGTTCCCGAACTCGTGATCGACATTTTCGTTCCAGTCTTTATTTTCGCCGACGATGCGGAACACGCCGGTTCGTCCGTCTTTGGCGTCATAATCCGTGCCGTTAAAATGCTCAAAATTCCACTTGAAAGACGAATACCGGTCCCCCCGCCCCGGAAAGGTAAATTTCGTCCAACCCTCGATATCAAAAGGCTCCGAAATCACTTCCGTCCGGTCCTGATCGTTGACCTGCACCACTTGGAACGTCTCGGTCTCATCCGCTCCCGCTTTATGATTCATCACAAGATCGACATAAACGGCGATTCCCGCCTCTTTGCAAGCCTGGATCGCCTCGATCAGCTCTTGTTTGGTGCCGTATTTGGTGCGCACAGTGCCCTTTTGATCAAACTCGCCCAAATCGTACAGATCGTACACACTGTATCCGGTATCCTCAGCAGACTGGCTTTTTGTGACCGGGGGAATCCACACAGAATCCATTCCCAGCCTCTTCAACTCGGGCGCAAGCTCCTTCAAGCGGTTCCAATGGGATCCATCGGCCTCCACATGCCATTCAAAAAACTGCATAATCGTATGGTTACGTTCCGTCACTATCCGGCTCCCCCTAGCTAACTTCCAAATTCTTTATGCTCACCAAAACACTCTGTTACCTCATAACCCATATTACCCACTGCTTAAACGTTCGCGGCAAGCGGAGCGCATCATCAATCAGACCAAGGTCCTAGATCGGTTAGGTGTTATGCATAATTGCCCCTCTTTTACAACAAATTAACTGAGATGACCTGAAATCCAAAGGAGGCCGAACCATGCCCGACCGCGACACCAGCCTGCAAGCGCAAAACCCGATATCTCAAGCCCAAAACTCCGTGGACCGCGCGCACCACGCCGTACAACAGGCACAGTCCCATCCTTCTTCCCAAATGATCGATCAGGCGGAAAATGCCCTAGCCAAAGCCGAGCATGCGGTAGCGCAGACGCAGGACAGCCCTTATCAGGAGCCCGCCGGCATTGCCCGGGATATGCTGGAGGCGGATTATGACGCTCTGACCCAAGTAGAGCCGATGAAAGAAGACAGATAATCAATATACGCAGCACATCAGACAAACGCGAAAAAACGCCCGCACCTTCGGGAGGCCGGGCGTTTTTGTTATGAATAAGAGCTAACCCATTATTTGATCCGGTTAGACACATCGCTTAGATGCCGTATCTCATCAGGTGTCAGCCGGATTTGCATGGCTTTCACATTTTCTTCGGCATGATGCGTCTTAGAGGCGCCGGGAATGGCAAAGATAGTATCGCCATGCGCATGGATCAGCCAGTTGAGTGCAATCTGAGTAGGCGATGAGTCGTAACGCACTGCAATCTCCTCCAGCGCTTCGATCAGCGGCCTGGATTTCTGCATCCCGGAAGCGCGGAAGGCGGAGGACCATTTGCGCGGTCCTTTCACCGCTTGCACAAGCTCTGGGTTCCGATGGAACTTTCCGCTCAAAATACCTTGTTCCAACGGGGAATAAGCAATGATCGCTACGCCCAGTTCCTGTGCCGTTTCCAGAATGCCGTTGCGTTCAATCCGGCGGTCCAGCAGGCTGTACTTCACCTGATTGGAGGTAAGGCGCAGGCCATGTTCACGCAAAACCTGGTCTGCTTCGCGCATTTTGGCTGCCGAGAAGTTACTCACGCCAACATGCCGGATGTGGCCTTGTTTGACCAAACCGGCCATCGCATTCATTTCCTCCTTCACAGAGGAAAAAGAAAACGGCTGATGCACCTGATGGAGATGGATGGTCCGGTGATCCAGCATTCGTTTGCGCGCTTCAATGGTTTCGCTGATGCTGGATGCGGTGCGGAACAGCGGCCACCACTTGGTGGCAATATACGCTTCCTCGGCCAGCGGGCCGGCCTGCTTCAACGCTTGAGCCAGCATCTGTTCGGATTGGCCGTTCCCGTAAACTTCCGCGGTATCGAACCAATTGATCCCGCCCTCCAGGCTGGTGCGGACAATCTTCAGCACATCCGGCGGCTGCAGCACAGGCCAAAATTTGCCCACCAAGCCCTGGCCGTTGCTGAATTGCCAGCATCCAAGCCCAAGCGGAGACGGGAGAAGGCTGGAGTTTCCCATCTTGCGTAACACAGGACGAAGGTTCATAATATCCCCCTTTTGATTGAAATTATCCGTATTTATCCATTCAGCTGAATCGTAACGGACTTGGGGCAGCTCTGTCAAACCATGTTCCACGTGGAAATATCGGCATGAAGATAAACGCGACTGGATTAAAAAGGAAATAACCAGGAAAATATAGACTTCAACATCGTAACAAAAGAGAGGGGACGTTCCGCATGATCTACAGTCCGTGCGACGGGCTTCCGGAGGAAGTCGTACCTGCTGAGGCAGCGGCTTGCCACATGTGCAAAGAAGCAGGGCTTCACAGCAGGATGATATGGGGGGAAGGGAATTCGGAAGCGGCCGTATACTTTATTTTGGATAATCCGGGGGCGAGGGAATCCCGGGAGGGAGATCCGGTCGTATGCGGCACTAGGCAGACGCTGCTTCAAGGACTAGCGGATACGGGGATTCCCGCAGATCAGGTGTATGTAACATATCTGTTAAAGCGGCGGCCTTTGCGGGCTTATGACAAACCGGCTGCCCGCAAGTTATGTATGCAGCATCTGCATGCCCAAGTTCAAGCAGGACAGCCCAAGCTGTTGTGCGCACTGGGAAATGTAGTGCTCCAGTCTTTGCTGGCCAACGAAGAGGCTGAAGTAAAACAGCTGCGGGGGCAGTGGTTGGAATTCAGCGGGATCCCGATGAATACGGCCTATCATCCTTTGGCCGTAAGGAGGCGCCCGGTACTTTATAACAAATTTATTGAAGATCTCAGATTATTGGCGGAGCAGGCGCGGAACAGGGGAATCTGGTAACGTAAAAAGTAGGGCTGTATACTCAAAGTAAGCCTAACAATACAAAGAGGAGCGGATATGGCGGATCCCGTTCAGTCGACGATTTCGCCGCAGGTCACATTGGCCACGGCTCCAGTTATCGCGCTTGCTCGATCCGAGGCCATCAGCACGGCTGCAAGCATTAAGCTGCTTCCCTGGGTAGGAGCGGGAGATTTTCTGGTATTGTTATATGCCGCCGCCGGACTGATCTTTCTCCGCTTCGTATGGAAAGAACTGCAGTTTCGCCCCGGGGCCAAGCGCTGGTTTATAGCGGGGGCTGTGCTCGCCGTTACCGCTGTTTTGATGGATTCATACGATGTGTCCAACATGACCAAACCGGTGGAACGGCTGGAGCAAACAGCCGAAGAAATTCTCGAAACGTCGGCGCTGCTCTGCTTTTTGGCTTCGTTCTCGCTTACGGCTTCGGCTATCGTCCAAAGGATGTCAGCCCGCGGATAACGAACCCGTCCGCGGCCGCCGGAATATAATGCGGTAAACACACAAAAGAGGTGTATGCGTCATGGCAGTGAAGAGCGGCACCGAGTATATCCGGCGGATCGATTCCTACCCGCCTGATGTCAGGATAACAGGCGGGCAAATTCATGGCCCTCTATCGGAGCACCCTGCGTTCAAAGGGCTGATGTCCACGCAAGCGGCAATGTACGATATGCAGCTGGACCCGGCCTTCCGCCGCAAACTGACCTATCCCTCCCCCCTGACCGGAGACCCCGTCGGACTGTCGTTCCTCCAGCCCAAAACCAAGAAAGATATGGCTGCCCGCCGGAAAATGATGCAGACGTGGGCCTTACAGCATCACGGCTTCCTAGGCAGGGCGCCGGATTATATGAACACGGCACTGATGGCTTTTGCTGCGGCGGCGGGCTTTATAGAAGAGAAGTACCCGGAGTATGCGGCTAACCTGCGGCGTTATTACGAATACTGCCGGGAACAGGATATTACCCTCTCCCACGTATTCGTTCAACCCAAAACCGCTCACTTGGCGGTACTTCTATCACTGATTGAGGAGCCGACTGCGACTCGTATTGTCGATAAGAACAAAGACGGGATCGTTATTAGGGGGGCTTTCCTCCTCGACACCCAAGGCGCCACTTGCGACGAAATTCTCGTTTATCCAGCTCCCGTTATGTGCGAAGAAGAAGATAGTCCGTACGCCTTTGCTTTTGCTGTGCCAAGCAGCCACCCCGGTGTCCGGTTTGTATGCAGGGAAAGCTTCGTTGGCGGCGACTCGGCCTACGATTACCCGCTCAGCTCCCGGTTTGAGGAGATGGATACCCTTGTCCTGTTTGAAGATGCGCTCGTACCGTGGGACAGAGTATTTATCTGCGGGGACCAGAAGCTGGCTGTCCGCTTTTTTGAGGAAAGTGATTTCCACACGCATGCGGGCATGCAAATCATGTGCAAAAACATGGCTAAAACCGAATTCTTCCTAGGGACTGCCGAATTGATGGTTGAAACCGGCGGCATCGACCGTTATCCCCAAGTCAGAGAGATGGTCACGGAGCTGATCCTGGCGTTAGAAACGCTGAAATCGCTGCTGCTGGCAGCCGAACGAAACGCTTCCCGCGACCGCTGGGGGAGTATGCTGCCCGACCGGAAACCGCTGCTGGCCGCCAACGTCTATTATCCCAAAATGTACCCGCGAATGATCGAGATCATTCAGCTGCTCGGTGCAAGCGGCGTAATCATGATCCCCGGGGAACAGGATTTCCATTCCCCCCTGGAAAGCCAGCTTCAACGCTACCTGCAGGGCGTTGACAGGAACGGCAAAGATCATGTCCGGCTGTTACGCCTCGCCTGGGAAATGAGCGTCAGCGCTTTTGGCGGACGGCAGACGGTGTATGAACGCTTTTTCTTCGGCAATGCTGCTCAGGTGAATGATAGGCTGTACAAGGGCTGCGGGGATCGTGAAGAGTATAAGAAACGGGTAAATGACTTCTTGAGGACCTCCGATTTGCGGTAATTTTTCGTTTCTGTTGAGTATGGAGGCGTTTATGGATACAATATAGAACGCTACACCATAATTAACCAAGGGCAGGGTGCCGCATCATGAAGTTTCCGGACTTAATCTCACTTTTACCGTTAATCAATATCGTTTTTGCAGGCGCCATCATCTTTCTGGAGCGGCGGAATGCCGCAGTAACCTGGGCATGGCTGATGGTTATGTTCTTCCTTCCCTACATCGGCTTTATCCTGTATCTGTTGTTGGGACAGAACCTGAGCCGCCGCAAAATCTACCGGATCAAAAAGAAACAGCGCATGCTGATTCAAAGCCATGTCCAGCATCAGAAAGAAGAGCTGAAGCATGGCGAAATGAAGTTTCACGACCCGGCTATGACCGAATACAGGGATATGATGTATATGAACCTGGTGAGCAGCCAGTCCATTTTCTCGCAGGACAACGAGATCGAGCTGTTTACGGAAGGGAACCAGAAGTTCGATGCGTTGTTCAAGGATATTGCCGAAGCGCAGGACCATATTCACTTAATCTATTACATTGTGCATAACGACCATCTCGGGCAGCGCCTGGTACAGGAGCTGGAGAAGAAAGCCCGGGCCGGGGTTCAGGTGCGCCTGCTGTATGACGCCATCGGAAGCAACCGTACTCCTAAGAGCCTCTTTGATAGCCTGATCGCCGCCGGGGGCGAAGTGGGTGTCTTTTTCCCCTCCAAAATTCCGTACTTCAACCTAAGGCTCAACTACCGGAATCACCGGAAAATGGCGGTCTTCGACGGCAAAATCGGCTACATCGGCGGCTTCAACGTAGGGGATGAATATTTGGGGCTGAACAAGCACTTTGGCTTTTGGCGGGATACCCATCTGAGAGTGCAGGGCGGAGCGGTCGGCCAGATGCAGGCCTTATTCCTGCTGGATTGGAGCTTGGCGACCGGCTTGAATGTGTTTGACGGGGATTGTTTCCCTAAGCTGGAAGGCACGGGTAAAACCGGCATGCAGATTGTGTCCAGCGGGCCTCATTCGGAAATGCAGCAGATCAAGAATTCTTATATCAAAATGATCCATTCCGCCAAAAAGAGCATCTACCTGCAAACCCCTTATTTTATCCCGGACGAGAGCCTGATCACCGCCCTTACGATTGCTGCGGCCTCCGGAGTGGAAGTGAAAATTATGCTGCCGAGCCAGCCGGATCATAAACTCGTGTATCTGGCGTCCTTTTCCTATTTGGGCGAGCTGTTGGAGGCGGGGGTGCGATGCTTTTTATATGAAAAAGGGTTTCTTCACGCCAAAACGATGGTCGTCGACGGGAAAGTCGCTTCGGTCGGAACAGCGAACATCGATATTCGCAGCTTTAAGCTGAATTTTGAAGTAAATGCCGTATTGTATGACACTGCGTCAGCTTCCCGGCTGAAGCGCGTGTTCGAAGTGGACATGCTGCATTCCCACGAACTGACAGTAGATGCGTATCGGAAGCGGTCCTACCTGGCTAAATTTAAAGAGTCCTGCGTGAGATTGTTGTCGCCTATTCTGTGACTTGAGGAGTTGTCATTTGCTTTCAGGCCGGCCAATTTATATTCTGTTTATAAAGACGTAGTAATCTTGGCACAGTGAGCTTTGCAAGGAGCGGACCGTTCCGGCTGCCGGGCTCCCTATTTTGATAGAAACGGGTGAACAAGATGTCTAATGATCAAACAGAATTGGGGCCGTCCGGAAAGCCGAAAGAAGCGGTCAAAGTGACCAAACAGGGCTTCCGGCGATTTTTGAAGCTCATTGCAGATACCAAACCCTCCAAAGCATGGATTGCGGCGGCGCTGTCGCTTTCTTTAGTTACTACGGTAGCCGGCCTGTTTGTGCCGATGTTTACCAAAAACCTCATCGATCAATTCTCCAAGGATTCTCTTAATGTCACTATCATCGCATTTCTGGCGCTTGCTGCCGCGGTCCAGGCTGTAGCTGCAGGATTCGCCATCTATATGTTAAATAGGATCGGGCAGAACGTCGTGGCGAATATCCGGGACCGTTTGTGGAAAAAGCTTTTGGTGCTGCCGGTTCCTTACTACGACACGCACCAGACAGGCGATACGATCAGCAGGATGACGAACGACACCGGCGTGGTGAAAGGTCTCATATCCGAGCATATGGCCACATTTGTGACAGGACTTGTTTCCATTATCGGTTCTATTACAATATTGCTGTTTCTGGATTGGCAGATGACGCTTGTTCTCTTCACCGCCATTCCGTTGACGATGGCCATCCTCATGCCGCTCGGCCGGCAGATGCATAACATCGCCAAGGGAACGCAGGATGAGACAGCGAAATTTACGGCTGTCCTGAGTCAAGTTCTGTCTGAAATCCGTCTGGTCAAGTCCTCCGGCTCAGAGCAGCTGGAATATGAGCGCGGCCGGCAGGGGATTACCGCCCTGTTCCGCTTCGGGGTCAAAGAAGGCCGTGTTCAGGCAATGGTCGGGCCGTTGATGACTTTTGTCATCATGACGCTGCTAGTGGTCATTATCGGCTACGGCGGTGTCCGCGTCTCTTCCGGTGAGCTGACGGCCGGCGAGCTTGTTGCCTTCCTGTTGTATTTGTTCCAGATTATATTTCCGGTCAGCCAAGTGACGATGTTCTTTACCCAATTGCAAAAGGCTGTCGGCGCTACCGAACGGATCGTCGCCACGCTGGATTTGAAAGAGGAAGATCCTTATGCGGGGAACACGCTGACGGATGCAGCGCAAACGATCTATGTGGAAGGGCTGCATTTTGCTTATAACGAAGACGAGCCGATTTTGCGGGACGTCAGTTTTGCTGCGCCGTCGGGCAAGGTGACGGCGATTGTGGGGCCGAGCGGCGGAGGGAAGACGACGCTGTTCTCGCTCCTGGAACGCTACTATCATCCGCAGGCTGGCGTGATCCGATTGGGCGATGAGCCCATCGACGCCTATTCCCTGTATTCCTGGCGGAGCCATATCGGCTACGTTTCGCAAGAGAGCCCGATCCTGGCGGGCACGATCCGCTACAATATCTGCTACGGCCTGGACAGGGACGTAAGCGAAGAAGAGCTGCGCCGTGCGGCGGCGATGGCTTACGCCGACACGTTCATCAGCGAGCTGCCGGACGGATACGATACGGAAGTCGGCGAGCGGGGGATCAAGCTGTCGGGCGGGCAACGGCAGCGGATCGGGATTGCGAGGGCGCTGCTGCGCGACCCGCAGATTCTGATGCTGGACGAGGCGACGTCCAGCCTGGACAGCAAGTCCGAAGGCGTCGTGCAGCAGGCTTTGAACAACCTGATGCAGGGACGCACGACACTGGTTATTGCGCATAGGCTGTCTACAGTGGTGGATGCGGACCAGATTATTTTTATCGAGAAAGGCACCATTACGGGTGCCGGAACTCACGAAGAGCTGCTGGAGACGCATGACCTGTATAGGGAATTTGCGACGCATCAGCTGAGGCTGAACGACGGGGAAGGCGCGGAAACTGCGGTGAAGGTTACGGCAGCCGGCGATAAGGCGGTGTCCACACGTGGTTAACATTCTCGTGGTGGATGACGATCCCCATATTCGGGAGCTGGTAAAGGTGTTTCTGGAGCGGGAAGGGTTGGAGACGGTCATGGCCCCGGACGGGATGAAAGCGTTGGCCCTTCTGGAGGAACCGGGCGGGATCAGCCTTGTAGTCATGGATATTATGATGCCGAACATGGACGGGTGGGAGCTGTGCAGGGAGATCCGGAAGAATTACGATCTTCCCGTATTAATGCTTACCGCCAAAGGGGAGACATCCCAAAAGGTGAAAGGGTTCGACCTTGGCGCCGACGACTATCTGGTGAAGCCGTTCGAGCCGGAGGAACTGATTGCCCGGGTAAAGGCGCTGCTGAAGCGGTACAAAATTGCGGTCTCTCAAACCGTGAGCGTCGGCGGGTTAACGATGAACCGAAAAACGTATGAGGCCTCGTTGAACGGGGAAGCTTTAACACTCCCTCTAAAGGAGTTTGAAGTGCTGTTCAAACTGGCGGGGTCCCCCGGGAGCACAGTTACCCGGGAACAGCTGATCGAGCAGATCTGGGGCTATGATTTTGAAGGAAACGAACGTACGGTAGACGTGCATATCAACCGGCTGAGGGACCGGTTTTCAGAGGAGCAATGCGGTTTCCGCATTCATACGATCCGGGGGCTCGGGTACAGGCTGGAGGCGCGTTCATGAAAAGGTGGAATGCGGAAACCCCTTGGATCAAGCGCTTTCGAAAAAAGATGGAAGAGCGTCCGGCCCTGGGAAGAGCTCTGGGAACGACTGTTTTTATGCTGGCCATAACGGGATTTTGGAGCGTTTCTTTTTTCGCGGTTGCGTTTGTTCGTAAAAATATAACGGCTTCGGTGCAGCACCCTCTCTGGGAGGGGTTTGGCAGTTATTTATGGTCCATTATCGGCGGATTTGTCCTGATGGGGGTAACTGCTTTTCTGATTGTCCCGAGAGAGGCGCGCCAGAAACAGATGGAGATCCTGGCCAACCTGGTCGAATCGATGAAAAGAATAGCGAAAGGAGACTACCGTGTAGAGGTGCGCGAGGAGGATCGGAAGTATATGGGGCCTTTCGGTACGCTGGTGGACAGTTTGAAAGATATGGCGAGTGAGCTGGATCAGATGGAGAAAATGCGCCAGGAGTTCGTATCTAACGTTTCCCATGAAATCCAGTCGCCGTTGACTTCGATACAGGGCTTCGCCCGGGCTTTGCAGAGCGGTGACTTGAGTGCGGAGGACCGGAAACGCTACCTGAACATCATTGAAACGGAGAGCGGGCGGCTGTCCAAAATCAGTGAAAATCTGCTGAAGCTGACATCTCTGGAGTCGAATCATCACCCTTTTGAACCGAAACGGTACCGCTTGGATATGCAGCTCAAACAGGTGTTGCTGGCTTGCGAGCCGCAGTGGCGGGAGAAGGGGGTAGAGCCGGAAGTTTCGCTTACTCCCTTATATATTTCAGCCGATGAGGAGCTGTTGAGCCAGGTATGGATGAATCTCATTGGCAACGGGGTGAAATTCACCCCTGCGGGCGGAGAGCTGCGGATTACTGCGGAGCAGGAGGGTGCGTGGGTGCGGGTCCGCATTGCCGATACGGGGATCGGTATGACGTTGGAGGAACAAGCTCATATCTTTGAGCGGTTCTACAAGGCGGACCAGTCACGGAACCGAGAGCGCGGAGGAAGCGGCCTGGGGTTATCCATCGTCAAGCGGATCGCCGAGATGCACGGCGGCTCAGTAACGGTGGAGAGCACCCCGGGCGAGGGCTCTGTGTTTCAGGTGACGCTGCCGGTGGGCGTTTAACCCCGGAAACTGCTCCCGAGTGCCAGTTAGTGTTATGTGGTATCACTAACTTCCAACGAGGCGGCAGTTAGTGATTTGTGATATTACTAACGAGGTGACAATGGTTACTTTAACCCCGGAAACTGCTCCCGAGTGCCAGTTAGTGCTATGTGGTATCACTAACTTCCAACAAGGCCGCGGTTAGTGATATGTGATATTACTAACGAGGCAACAATGGTTACTCTAACCCCGGAAGTCTGCTCCCGAGCGCCATTAAGCAGCTATATAATAAAGACCCTCGGCGCATTTGGCGTCGAGGGTCCTTTTTTTGTACAGTTGATTTCTTGAAGAGATATATTTATACTTAGTCTAAATACGATTATAAAAACCATTTACTATACGAGCCGAAGGTGGTTCTTTATGAATAAAATTAACTTAACAAGCCAACGCAAAGCGATTCTGGAAGTGATCCAGACCCGTAATGATCATCCTACAGCCGCTGATGTCATTGAGGCGCTTCGCGAGAAGGGGCATAACTTTGCCTACGGCACGATCTATAATTCGCTTCGGTACCTAACGGACAGCGGACTGATCCGCGAGTTGAAGCTGGGCGAGGCTGCCAGCCGGTACGATGCGCGCACGGAGGACCATCATCACGTCGTTTGCAGCAAGTGCGGTAAAGTGGATGAAGTGATGACGGAGCCTCCGGCGGAGTGGGCTGCGGCGGTTTCCCGGGAGACCGGGTTTCAGGTGGCGGAAGTGAAAGTTGTTTTTGAAGGAGTGTGTGCCGAGTGCTTAACGCAGAAGAACTAAACGATCGGGATTTGCAGGCGATGACTGGAGCCGTCTGTGTCCGGACGAGCCGGATTGTCGTGGTGAGCCCGTTTCCAAACCGGTTTCGGGAGCTGATTACGGCGCTTTCAGCGAGTTGTAACGATGTGATGATTTTTCACCGTTTCGAGCCCTCGCTGCTGTCCGACTTCCCGGTGGACGCCTTCATCCTGGATTTTACAACCCAGGCTTCAGAGGGCGATCTCCGCTTGTTTCAGGCTATGGACCGGGATGCCGCGCGGGCGCAGCGGACGCTGCTTCTAGTTAGCGACGAGGTCGATGCCAAGGAGCTGTCCGAATACGGCCAGCCTGCCGTGTGGCCGATGGAGATCCCCGATGCGCTTACGCATGTAAACCGCGTGATGGAAAGCAGCAGCAGTGTAGCTTCGGCGGTTAAGCTGGAAAGCGCCGAGCCGGGGCTGGCTGATGCCGTCCGTCAGTTCAAAGACCTGGAGGTCTATACGAAAAAAATGACGGTACTCCACCAGGGGAACCGGATCGATCTCACAAAGACGGAATATGAGCTTCTCCAGCTGTTCCTTCAATCCGACGGGGCTGTCCTGTCCCGCGATGAGGTGATGGAGCGCTTGTGGGGCGGCGACTTTTTCGGGGGAAGCAATGTGGTCGACGTCCATGTCAAAAGCTTGCGCAAAAAACTCGGCGACACCCCGGCCGCACCAAAGTATATCGCTACCGTCCGCGGAGTAGGATACCGTTTGGTGGACGAGTAAGCTTTTGAGTTCAAGGTAGGAGTTACTGTTCGTTCCTCAGGTGTTATAATATGGAAAAAAATCGGAGGTAACGGATGAAGGATTATAATACGACAGGCACAGTCTTGTTTATCGTCGGTTGTTGTTTGACCGTGCTTAGCTTTTTTGTCGGGCTCTTGGTCAGCGGGAGCGGAATCTTCGCACTTTACCTGTGGATAGCGGGTGCTGTGTTCGGAATGCTGCTCATTGGAATTTCCGAGATCATTCAGCTGCTGCATCGGCTGGTCAACGCCCAGAGGAAGGGTGAAGGGGCCGTAACGGACGGAGAGCGGAGTACGGAGGAAAGCAGCGTATGAAAAAGTATCCTTTGTGGTTTGTCATAACATTTGTGGATACCATTGTGTTAGAAATTTATTTTCAATTGATTCTAAAGAACACGGTTTATGGGATGATCCAGCATTTGTGATTGGTTTAGCTTTGTGTACGTGTCTTCTATGTTTTATGTATAAAAGCAAAGCCGTCGGCCCTGGGTCGGACGGTTTTTTTTGTCTAAAATATTTTCCACAGGGGTGTCTATTGTCAGCAGGTTCATTCGTTGTGTTTATATAGAGCAAGAATTGACGCTAATTAGGGTTACTCATGCTGCAATCATTGACTATGGAGAGGAATGTTGAGAACATGAATCAATCACGTTGGAGAACGATCGCTTATTGGGTGACTACTTTATTCGGACCAGCGAGCTTTATAATTGGAGGGACGCTGTTCCTGACGGGAGCAGAGCAGCCTGTCGAACAGATGAAGCATTTGGGTTTTCCGCTATACTTGCTCACGATTCTCGGGGTATGGAAGCTGCTCGGAGCGATAGCCGTTGTTATACCGCGCACTCCGCTGCTGAAAGAATGGGCTTATGCGGGCTTCTTTTTCCATCTGTCGGGAGCCGCTGCCGTTCATGCGCTTGCGGGGGATGCCTTGTCCGTCATTGCTCAGCCGCTTGTGTTTCTGGCACTGACGATTGCCTCTTACCTGCTGCGGCCGGCCAGCCGGAGGCTGAAGCTGCAATAACTGTTGAAACAGAAGAAGGCAATCCCTGCAAGGCGGCCGTGTTTGCTTGCCATCTTGTCGTGGGATTGCCCTTTTTTGCTGGAGATTAAGTTAGCAGCGCTTTGATGTCTTTTTCGATCTGCTCAGGCGTATCCGTCGGCGCAAAACGTTTCACTACATTACCCTCACGGTCGATCAGGAATTTGGTGAAATTCCATTTGATGGCCTTGGAACCAAGGAAGCCGCGCGCATGCGAAGTTAAATGCTTATAGAGCGGATGCGCGTTCGAGCCGTTCACATCGACCTTGGCAAACAGCGGGAATGTAACCCCATGATTCAACGAACAAAATTCCGCAATCTCCGTTTCGTCCCCCGGCTCCTGATTCATAAATTGGTTACAGGGAAAGCCTAAGACAACCAGACCGCGATCGGCATACTCCTCATAAAGCTTCTCCAAGCCCGTGTACTGAGGCGTAAATCCGCATTTGCTGGCCGTATTTACAATCAGCAGCACTTTGCCTCTGTAATCATCCATCGGCTGGGTTTCCCCTTTGATGGTTTTCATTTCAATATCATAGATAGACATAAGACCGGCTCCCTTCCTGAAAATGATTTTACTAAATTTAATTGTACCACATAAGCTGCTTTGACACTCTTATGCAGCAGTGATATAATTACAATACCAATTATATTGTATGCAATTAAATTGACTGGTTCAATTTTAATATAGAAACAGGAGGGTGCACCATGGCAGGCGCTCAGGAAGATATACTGAAGCTGGAGAACCAGCTTTGTTTCGCAGTTTATGCTTGTTCCCGAGAAATTATCAAACTGTACCGTCCCATTCTCGACGAGCTGGGGCTGACCTATACGCAGTATGTGACGATGCTGGCGCTGTGGGAGAAGGACGGAGTGTCCGTCAAGGAGCTGGGCGGAAAACTGTATCTGGATTCGGGAACGTTGACTCCGCTGCTTAAGAAAATGGAGTCGATGGGCCTGGTAACCCGGGAGCGGGAGAAGTCCGACGAGCGCAGCGTGGTGATCACACTGACGGAGAAGGGCGCCAATTTGAAGGAAAAAGCGTTCGATGTCCCTGCGAAACTATTATGCTCAGCGGGATTTGACGCGGAGGAAGCGGCAGAGGTACAGATGAAAGTGACTAAGCTGTTGGAGCAGGTTCAGGCCTTTCAGGTGCAGGAATAGGTGGTTGCGGGGCCTATGGAAGATTGATGTATGCTGCCCCAGGAATTACAGCTAGCTAATAAGGGAAGACAAAAGAACCCTCATTCTGCGGAATGGGGGTTCTTCGTGCTGGGGTGAGAAATTTAGCTTTTTGAAATTTCGCTGCGGATGGCATGCACATTATCGTCCGGATCAGTGAAGAATGCCAGCCAAATTTCCACAGTGCCGAGGTCCCCGACTTTGTGGGGTGCGGAGGTGAAGGTTACGCCTGCAGAACAGAGCCTGTCATAAGCCTCGTGAATGCTGTCCACATTGAAGTAGATGATGGAGCTTTTGTGGTCGAATTCGGGTTTTTCGGCGATACCGAGCAGCAGGTGGATGCCGCCGCAATCAAACAAGGCCATGTTGTTCATGCGAAATAATTCCTGCAGGCCCAGCACATCCCGGTAGAAATCGGCGGATTCGTTCAGGCGGCGGACGGGAATGGATACTTGGCCGATGCCCTTGATGAGTGACTTTGTATTTGTCATAGGTATTCTCCTTTGTGCGCAGTTTTGTTTGACTACATTCGGCACGCCCAGATGGAACTCCTGTCCCCTTTTTGGAAATTTGATAAATTGAAGGATATCCCAGTTTCTAGTTGACGGAAACCATTTTCCGCTGATATAGTTCACATATAGAACTGTTTTACTGTGAAACTATTTAGTACGAGCCGAAGGAGGCTGCCATTTGGATTCGAAGCTGTTGTCCCAGCTGATTGACCGGTATTTTTCTTCGATGAATACCGTTCAGCGGGCTATGAACGTGATGATTACGGAGCGGATGCCGAAGCATTTGACGTCCGATCAATTTTGCATTTTGAAGTACATAGGCGAGCAGGAGCAGTGTACTTCTTCGGAGCTGTCCGAGGTGTTTTTTGTAGGAAAGAGTTCCATTACTGCGATGATTAACCGGCTGGCGGAAAAGGAACTGATTGTCCGGCATCCCGATGAAAAAGACAGGAGAGTCACGTATTTGGCGCTGACCGAAGAGGGCAAGAGGCTGTCCCAAGAGCTGAACAGGACCATTGAGCAGCTGCTGGCGAAATATATCGTCCATTTTGAGGAAGAAGAGGCGCTGGCGTTCATCAATACATTAGAGAAGTTAGGAAAAGTGTTATCAGAGCAAGAAGGAGGACGGGAGTAACCATGAAACAGATTGTAAAATGGAGATGGCTGATGCTGATCCTGTGGATCGGAGCTGCAGTCGGACTGATGCTGTCGGCGCCCAATATGGAGGAGCTGGTCCGGGAAAAAGGGCAAATCAGCGTGCCGGACGGCTATTCCTCATCCAATGCGGCTAAGCTGATCCGGGAAATGAATCCGGGTTCGGAGAAGGATTCAGGTGAAGCCTCCGCTGTCCTAGTGTTCCACGGGGAACATTCTCTCACCGCGGATGACCGGGCAGAGATGAAAAAAGGAATTGAAAAGCTGAAGAGCGACCCGGATATTGCGTCGGTGACAACTCATTTTGACACGAAAGAATTGGAGAAGCAGCTGGTTTCTAAAGACGGCCAAACCGTTTTGGCACTGGTCAACGTGAAATCGGAAGGCCGGACGCCGGCGGAAATGCACGATGGGTTGTATGCCGCACTGGACGGGGTGAAGGTACCTCATTACTACACCGGAGAATGGCTGATTTCCGAAGATGTCGTGCAGAGCTCACAGGAAGGGCTGAAGAAAACAGAGTGGATCACGGTGGTCTTCATCCTTGCGATCCTGTTCCTCGTGTTCCGCTCGGTGGTGGCGCCGTTCATACCGCTGCTGGTCGTCGGGTTAAGCTATGTAACGGCCCAATCCGTGGTAGCGATCCTTGTAGACACGGTAAACTTCCCGTTATCGAACTTCACTCAAATTTTCATGGTAGCGGTCATGTTCGGGATCGGTACGGATTACTGCATTCTGTTGATCAGCCGGTTTAAGGAAGAGCTTGCCCAAGGCAAAGACCGCGAAGAAGCGATCCTGAATACTTACAGGACGGCAGGGAAGACGGTGTTCTTCTCCGGATTGGCGGTGCTGGTCGGCTTCAGCTCGATCGGGCTGTCCACCTTCGCACTCTATAAATCAGCCGTAGCTGTTGCGGTAGGCGTTGCTATGCTGCTGATTGGGCTGGTTACTTTGGTTCCGTTCTTTATGGCGGTGCTGGGAAAAGCGATTTTTTGGCCGTCCAAAGGGGACCTGGAGCACAAACCAAGCCGACTGTGGGGAGCGGCAGGCAAATTCTCTCTCACCCGCCCGATTTGGGCTCTGGTGATCCTAGGCATTATTGTGGTGCCGTTTCTAGTGGCGTACAAAGGATCTACCTCTTTTAACTCGCTTGAGGAAATTGGAGATAAATACAACTCGGTCAAAGCGTTCAATTATATTGCGGACGGCTTCGGCCCGGGCGAGTCGATGCCGTCTAAGGTGGTCGTGAAAGCGGAGCAGCCGCTGGATACGACCGAGGGCTTAGCGGCCGTGGAACAAGTGACACGGGAGCTGGCCAAGGTGGACGGCGTGAAAGCCGTCCGCAGCGCCACTCGTCCGACCGGCGAAGCCCAGGAGGACTTTGAAGTGGCGAAGCAGGCCGACACGCTCGGCAGCGGTCTCGATCAGGGCGGCGAAGCGCTCGGCAAGATCGGGGCGGGGTTGGCGGAGGCGAGCAGCTCGCTCAGCAGCAACGCGCCGAAGCTGCAGGAAGCCGTGAGCGGCACGTCGGCGCTGATCGACGGCACGAACGAGCTGAAGACCGGCGTCACGCAGTTAGGCGCCGGGCTGCAGCAGATTGAGCGCGGCTTGCGCGACGGTTCCGGCGGGGCGGCGGAGCTCAGCCGGGGCGTGAAGCAGGCGAAAGCCAGCGCCGGGCGGTTAGCCGCAGCCGCGAAGCAGCTGCAGGACTCGTATGAGCAGCTGGGCGGCGGTTTGGCCCAGCTGTCCAAGGCCTACACGGGCGCCGCACAGCAGGCGTCCGGATTCGCCGGCGGGCTGGCCGGCGTCGGTTCAGGCCTGAGCGGCCTTGCGGAGAAATATCCGGAGATCGCAAGCGATCCGGATTTTCAGAAGACGAAAGGCGCAGTCGCCCAGCTCCAGGATGGAGCGGGCGCGCTGGCGGACGGCCTGAAGCTGCTGAACGGCCAGCTGGCGAGGGTTAGCGCCGGCATGGCGAAGGCGAATGCCGGCCTGAACCAGGCGGCCGCCGGGCAGGCCGCCTTGGCGCAGGGGCTGGCGAAGATCGCCGCAGGCCTCGATCAGCTGCAGGCGGGCATTGCCCGCGCAGCGGACGGCCAAGGGCAGATCCTCGCGAAGCTGCCGCAGGTCACGCAGGGACTCGGCGACCTGGCCGAAGGGCAAAAACAGCTGCAGACCGGCTTCGCGCAGCTCGACGGTCAGCTCGGCCAGTTGACCGACGGCTTGAAGCAGAGCGCCGACGGCCTGAAACAGGTAAATGGCGGCCTCGACTCGGCCGGAAACTACCTGCAGAGCCTGTCCGATGAGCCGAACAAGCAGATGACAGGCTGGTACGTGCCGGAGGAAGCGCTCAAGAACGCTGACTTCCAAAAAGCGCTGGACGTATACATGTCCGAAGACCGCCGCACGGCGACGTTCGACGTCGTGTTCGAGGGAAATCCTTATGACGTGAAGACGCTGGAGAAGGTCGATGCACTTAACGAAGCGGCAGCCCGTGCCGTCAAAGGCACCCCGCTGGAAGGTTCTGAATTCGCCGTCAGCGGCGTAACGAGCATCAACAACGATCTGCGTCACATCTCGGCGGACGATTACGCCCGAACCGTAATGCTGATGCTGGTCGGCATTGGATTAATCTTGATCGTACGGTTCCGTTCGATTGTCATTCCGATCTACCTGATCCTGTCCTTGCTGCTGACGTACTACACTTCCCTGGCGATTGCCGAAGTAATCTTTGTCCGCATGCTGGGCCATTCCGGCATCTCGTGGGCCGTGCCGTTCTTCGGTTTCGTCCTGCTGATGGCGCTGGGCGTAGACTACAGCATCTTCCTGATGGACCGGTTCAAAGAGTACCGTCATTTGTCACCGCAGGAAGCGATTTTGCTGGCCATGAAGCATATGGGCGGAGTCATTATGTCCGCTGCCGTCATTCTGGGCGGAACGTTCGCTGCGATGCTGCCTTCCGGGGTCATGTCGCTGCTGCAGATCGCTACAATCCTGTTGTGCGGGTTATTCCTGTACGCACTGGTCTTGCTTCCGCTGTTCATTCCGGTGATGGTCCGTACCTTTGGCCCCGCCAACTACTGGCCGTTCATGGACTCGAAAGAACCAAACGAGCCGATGGCACCATCCAAGGAGCAGCCTGCAAGATCCTCATTTTCACACTAAAAAAGCATCCCCGGCCAAACAAGCGGCCCGGGATGCTTTTTCTCATTTCGATGCTATATCCTGATACTCCGGCGTACGTTCGATGACTTTCTTAGCAAAAGGACATAACGGCACAAGAACCGCCTGTTCCTCACGCGCAAACTCGACCATTCTCCGGACTAAGGCATCGCCGATCTTCCGGCCGCGTAAACTCTCAGCGACAAACGTATGGTCCACGATCAGCTTGCCCTCTCTGCGCACGTAATGGATTTCCGCCTCCTTGTGATCCGGTTCCCCCAAATAAAACGTATTGCTGTCCTGTTTCAATTCCAACATTCGTTGCCCCTCCTACATGCCCCGCAAACGGTTCTCCTGGGCTTTATCCTTGTTTTCTTTCATATTTCAGCGCACCGCTCGGGCATTGGTCGATAAGTTGCGCTATCAAGTCCGCTTCGGCACCGTCGGCGTTGACCCAGGGTTTCTTTTTTACGTCAAAAACTCCCGGCAGCCCCCTCACGCACTTGGCCGCATGAGCGCATGTTTCCGCATGGAACAGGACGTCGATGTCCTTTCCCGTATAGCGTTTGTACTCTCTCTCCATACAACGCACTCCTTTCGTATGGAACCAGGATGATTCCGGACTATCTCATAACTTCTGCGAGATCCGTGTCATCCCTGCTTTGTATCAATGGGATGCAGGACCGCTTCGATTTCCTCGCGTTTTGGTTCAAGGAAAGGAGGCAGAGCCAGCGATTCGCCCAAATGTTCCACAGGCTCGTCCGTATCGAATCCCGGCCCGTCTGTAGCGAGCTCAAACAAAATCCCGTTCGGTTCTCTAAAATATAGCGAGCGGAAATAGAATCGGTCCACAAAACCCGAGTTCGGGAGCTTGGCATCTTGAATACGGCGGACCCATTCCTTCAATTCTTCTTCGTTGTCCACCCGGAAGGCGACGTGATGCACACTCCCGCGCCCAGGCCGTTCCGGCGCCAAGTCGCTGCGTTCCTCTACGTGCATTTCGGATCCAGAGCCGCCCTCACCTGTTTCAAACACCAATATATCCGGCTGGCCGGGAACAGGAGAGGGGTAGGAGCCGTTGCTGCGGAAACCCATGACCTCCGTTAAAATACGGGCCGTCGCTGCCGCGTTCTGAACCGTGACTTTTACCGGACCCAGTCCGATGATGCCGTATTCTGCAGGAACTGAGCTTCGATTCCATGGGGTACCGCCGGGAACGCCGTGGTCCTGTTCATCCGACACCAGGATTACGCGCTGTCCTTCCAAGTCGCGGAAGGCAAGCGTAGACCGGCCTGCACGTTCCGTAATTTCTTCCGTTTCAACACCGTGTTCCTTAAGACGCCCTTTCCAGTAAACTAGTGCCCGGTCATCCGGTACGCGGAGTGAGAAGGCGGTAATGCTGTTCGTGCCTTCACGGCTTTGTGCCAGATGCGGAATCTCAAAAAACGTAACCTCCGTACCCGGATTCCCTCTTTCGTCTCCATAAAACAGATGGTACACGGAAGGATCGTCTTGGTTGACCGTCTTTTTCACTAACCGCAGACCCAACACTTTGGTATAAAAATTGAAATTTTCCGGCGCTTTGGCAGTTAAGGCTGAAACGTGATGTATTCCTTTGAATTCCATGGGTAGGTCCTCCTGTATGTTCTTTGTAGTTTGCATATTAGTTTTGAATCTTTTTCAATAAAGCCAGCAGCTGCTTCCTCTCTTCAAGGGCCAATCCGGAAAACTGGGAAGCCTGAAACTGTTCCTGTTTCGGAACGATTTCATCAAACATTTCCTTGCCTTTCTGCGTCAGCGACAAGTACTTCGTCTTCCATTCCTGCTCCCGCATAATCCAGCCTGCTTCCTCCAGTTTGCCCAACAGCTGCGTGATATTTCCTTTCGTGACCAGAAGCTTATCCGCAAGCTCTTGCTGCGACAACCTCTCGTGGGAGCCGATCTGCACCAAGATATCGAACTGGGCTGCCGACAGATTCCATTGCTTTAAGTGTTGATTGGATTCACGGATACTCTGGTTGTAAAAACGAGAGATGCGAAACCAAAGAAGCAGCCCTAATCGTTCTTCTATTTTAGATAAAGAGGGTTTCAATGATTCATCTTTCACGGGGCGAATATCTCCTCTCATCAGTTTAATTATAAACTGATTTGCAACATTAGCTTATGACTAAACTGACCAAATGTCAAACGTTGTGCTCCATTACCCGCAGGTGTACGTCCCGGGGCTGCACAAGATCCGTCGGGGGATGTATGTAAAAAGAGGAGGGAGTCGTTTATTCTGAATTAGGAAAAGTTTACATGCGCAGCACCGTAACCAAACAAGGGGTAACCCTTGTCCTAAAAGGAGTGAGGAAGGATGAGACAGCTTTTTGCCAACAGGGCATTCGTTACCTTGTTTTTTGCCACCTTTGCATCGCAGCTTGGAACTACAATCGGCAATATGGCCTTTGCGTTTTACATGCTGTACCGGTTTGCCGCCAAACCCGCCTATGCCACGTTAGCAGAGATGATGTATGCCTTGCCTACGCTGGCGGTCTTTTTGCTAGTAGGCGTCGCTGCAGACCGATTCGATAGAAAACGGATTGCGGAAAATACCGGCTGGATCCGGCTGGGTTTAACGGGACTGCTCATCGGGGCACTTTTGATGGATTGGATTGGCATAG
Source organism: Paenibacillus gansuensis (assembly GCF_042684925.1). Lineage (NCBI taxonomy): Bacteria > Bacillati > Bacillota > Bacilli > Caryophanales > Paenibacillaceae > Paenibacillus > Paenibacillus gansuensis. Next base: position 117,223 of record NZ_JBHUME010000019.1, read on the forward strand.
TGTTTGGGCTTCTGTTTATACGGAGTGCCGTGGGCAAGTTCTATATGCCTGCCGAGCAGGCTATGCTGCAGGGCATTTTGGAAAAAGACCAATATGTCCAAGCCTCCGGATTAAATCAGATGATTATGGGAATCTTTATGCTGTTTGGTGTTGCGCTCGGCGCAGTTACTTATAACGGGCTCGGCATTGTCGGGGCTGTGGCGGTTGACGGCTGCGGGTTTTTGCTGTCTGCGCTTCTAATCCGCTTCACTCGGATCAGCCATGAAGTCCGGCTGCCGAACGGCCGGTCGTCCGTAAGGGATCTCCGGTCAGGGATGATGGTTACCGATTTCAAAGAGGGGCTGAAGTACATTTTCGGCCATAAGCTGCTTATGGTTCTGCTGGCGGGGTATGTATTGTTCGGCTTCCTGAATGGAGGCTTTGCGGTCCTGCCCATGTTTACGATGAAATATAAACTGGCACCGGACGCCTACGAGACCTTTTCTTCCTTGTTTGCGGTATTTCTCGGGTTGGGCATTTTGGCAGGGAGTATGGTCACGAATAAGCTGCTGCAAAAGTTCAAATCTTATCAACTGTTGATCAGCGGAATCCTGTTGACGGCATACTCGTTCAATGCCTAGGTTGGATCAGCCATCCCTGGTGGTATGTGGGCATCATCTTTGTGGCCGGAATGACACTGACCCCGATTAATATCGTGCTTGGGGGGTTACTGCCTGTTATTGTGGAACCCTCCAAAATGGGCCGGGTCTCCGCCTGGATCGACCCCATCATGATGTTCGGCCAGTCGGCTACTTTAGGGATGATTGCGCTGCTATATCCCCAGATCATTTCCCTTGGGCTGCTTTATGCTGCTATGGCCGTGCTGTTGTACGGCGTGTTCCTCATCTACCTTTTCACTTTGCCTGAAATGATGGGAAGGGAAGAGCAGCGCTACAGCCAGTCTATAAAGGAAAGTGCCGAACAGGAGGTCCACGGAACGGTATGAACGCATTCGCAAAGGCCGGCTCCACAATAACAGAACTTGCAAGTTGGGGAACATTTGTTCTAACTAAGGATGGGCAAAAGAGTGCGAAATGGCTCCAAAGTCATCGTCCAATCTAACAAATCATTGGAGGCTGTAAACATGTACACAACAATTCGAGGCTTTGTGGAAGAGTACCGGTTAGAGGCAGGCCAAACCCAAAAGCTGCTTGATGCGCTTACCGATGAATCCCTGAATCAGGAGCTGGCTCCGGGATACCGCACACTGGGCCAATTGGCTTGGCACCTTGTACACAACAACGAAGGCATGCTGATTCAGGCAGGGTTAACGTTCGAGGCTCCTGCCCAACAGGAACGCCCGTCTTCAGCCAAGGCAATTGCCGATGCGTACCGCTCCGTCACAGAGGGGCTGCTGAAAGCTGTAGAAACCCAATGGACCGATGAGGAGCTTTCCGAATCTATTCATCTGTTCGGACAGACTTGGACCAAAGGGCTGGTTCTGTATATTTTCCTGAAGCACGAAATCCATCACCGCGGCCAGATGACCATCGTCATGCGCCAAGCAGGAGTGCCTGTCATTGGCGTTTATGGTCCATCCAAAGACGAATGGGCCGCTATGGGAGCACCAATACCCGAATAACATGCCCGAGGCCGCTCCGATGATCGGGACGCGGCCTCTTTAGCGTTTCATTTACCTTTTGGTCTTCACAAACTGATAACAGATAACACAGCAATACATTGAATCTTAAATGTGAGCTTCTCCTGCACTAGATCTTCCACTGTACTTCCGCTGTACTTCCACTACACTTCGACTTAACTTCCACTCCACTTCAATTTTACTTCGACTACATTTCTACTACACTCCGACTACAACTAAACCTTACCCTAGACGTTCTTCACTTGACTATACTTTATTCTCATCTGGTAAAGCTCGCCCCTTTATCCCCTAACATCCAGTTGCCTTGTTTTCTACATAGCCTCTTCCTACAACCGCCTGTCCTCCTGATACGCACAAACACTAGGAAAATGTTTTTCAAAAGGTGGACATTGCTTTATGGTATAGCTATCACTTCAAATTCTATATATGACGTCTTGGGATAAGGTATTAATACTATATATGGTGGGTCGGGAGCCGGGGTGGAAATACCTGTGTTGTCCTCCTTTTAGAAAACATGAAAGGCCATTTTGTCCGCGAGGGACGCATAATTTAGAAGGAATAAAGGTAAAAAATACACTTATATTTCAAGCTGATCATCTTGAGGGAGAACTCGTTCAGGCAATGTTGATATGTCTTCCACCAACGCACAAAACGAGAAAAATGTTTTTCTAAAGGAGGACACGGGTACTATATGCCATTCTACGAATCAAATACCATATATGGAGTCCTATGACTTGGTGCTAAGGCTAAATATGGAGTTAGTTAACAGGATGAAGGAAAAACCGAATGTCCACCTTTTGAAAGACAAATTCCCGAATTTGTGCACATTACAAGGACATTGGCGGGAGGGTTGGGTGGATTGAACGCGTGGAACATATGGGAAGAAGGGAGGCGAGGGAACAAGAGGAACCAGGGAAACAGTGTACAGGGGAACAAGGGAAAAGGGAAAAAGGAAAAAGGAAAACAAGGGAACACAGGAACATAGGAACATAGGAACATAGGAAGAGCGGACAAGGGAACAAAGGGACAAAGGGACAAAGGGACAAAGGAACAAAGGAACAAAGGAACAAAGGAACAAAGGAACATAGGAACAAGGGATCATGGAATCATGGGAACAAAAGTAACTAAGGAACAAAAGAAAGAAGGAAACAAGCGATGCTATCATAGCAAAAAGAGGTAATTTAGAGCGGCCTGAAGAGAGGTGTTGGCGGGGTTTCTTTGTGCTGCATGAATAAAAATAAAGAAAATTACCACCATTTTATAAAATTGTGGTGAAATATTCCCAAACATCATATATAATGAGTAACAAGCGATAAGAAGCGCTTTCATGTACTATGTTTGTTACCAAATCATTCATTGAGGAGATGGGGTAAAGCAATGAGAAAAGGCATGAAAAGATTATTTTCCGGAATGGCCACAACGGTATTGATGGCGGGGCTGCTGGCAGGATGCGGCGGGGGAAACGGCAATGAAGCGAACGGGAATGGGAATGCGGCGAACGGAAACGGGGCGAAGGGATCCAATGAACCGGCGACAGAGACGGCGAAAGAGGTAAAGCTGGAGTTTTGGACGATTTCGCTTCAACCGAAGTTTAACGATTACTTCAATAATCTGTTCGCGGCTTATCAGAAGGATCATCCAAACGTGAAGATTGATTGGAAGGATTATCCGTATGACGGGCTGCAAAGCCAGCTGCTGACCAGCATTGCGGGCGGTTCGGCTCCGGATGTGGTCAACCTGAACACAGAGCTTGCCAATCAGATGGGAAGCAAAGGCGCTTTGGTAGACATGAATCAGGAGATTACTCCGGAAACTAAAGCTGCTTACTTCGACGGCATTTATAAATCTACTGAGATTGACGGCAAAGCTTACGGATTGCCATGGTACACAAGCAGCCAAGTGTTGTTCATTAACAAGGCTATCGCAGAGAAAGCGGGATTGGATGTAAGCAACCCTCCAAAAACCCGCGAAGATCTGCTGACCTGGGCAAGACAGGTGAAAGAGAAAACCGGCATAGCGGGCTACGCGCAGCAAGTGAACAGCAATCTGCTGGCCGTCGACGGGGTGCCGCTCTTGTCCGAAGACAAGAAAAAGGCCGGTTTCAACACAGATGCGGGCTATCAGGCGATCGAGAACCAGCGCAAACTGTATGAAGACGGCATCATTCCGAAAGAGGATGCTAACTTTGATAAGCAGGTAACGTATTTTGCGAGCCAACAGGTTGCATTTGAACTGTCAGGCTCTACTTTCATCAACCGCCTGCAGACAGCTGCACCTGATGTGTATAAGCAGACGATGGCTGTACCTATGCCTCTGGGCAAAGCAGGCAGCCGATTCTCCAACACGATGAACATCGCGGTTCCTGCTAAGTCCGATAATGTAAAAGAGGCTGTGGAGTTTGCGGCATTTTTGACCAATGCACAGAACCAGCTTGAGTTTGCTAAGGTAGCCAACACGCTGCCGTCGACGAAGGATTCCATTAAGGACCCGTTCTTCTCCCAGGATGACGGAACGTTGGAAGCCCAAGCGAAAATCGCTTCTTCCCAAGGTTTGGAGAACGCCTCCGACTTCCTGCTGGGCGTAGAAAAAGCCGGCGATATCAACACAACGATCGTGAAGCACTTGCAAAATATTTTCTTGAACAAAGCCGATGTGAAAGCGGAAATGGATGCCGCAGCGAAGGAAGTTGAAGGCTTGCTGCAGTAATCTTTTGCATTAAGATGTAAGTATGAAAGTCAGGCAAGATGCGGCGGGGCTATTTGAACCATGAGCGAGGCTGGCACAACAGTCTTGTATCAAGTGCCCCGCCTTCTTCACTAAGGGGGAACCGGCATTGAATCATATTCGGAAGATTTGGCGCTCCGACGGGGCGATCGCGTGGACTTTTATGGCGCCCGGACTGCTTCTTCTGGCGTTGTTTGTGTTTTGGCCTATCATTTACAGTGTTCCGCTTGCCTTTACCGACTACTCCGTCATTGCGGAAACGAACTATATCGGATTTGATAACTTTACGAGAGCTTGGAAAGACAACGATTTTCACATTTCTCTGCTCAATTCGCTTACTTATGTTCTCATTGTACCTTTTATCCAGTTGTTCTCCATTTTGCTGGCCATCCTGGTCAACAGCGCAGTACCCGGTGTGAAATGGTTCCGAACCGCCTATTACATTCCCGTAGTAACTTCCATGGTTGCCGTAGCGATCATTTGGAACTGGCTGCTCAGCCCCAACGGGGTTGTGAACTTTTTGCTGGTGTCGGCGGGGATTCTTCCTGAAAAAATAGCATGGCTCTCCAATCAGAAAACGGCGCTGGGCACGGTCATGTTTGTGACGATGTGGAAAGGGCTCGGCTACTATATGATGATTTACCTGGCAGGTCTTCAGTCGGTTCCCAAAGAGATGAGTGAAGCTGCCATGATCGACGGTGCGAACCGGATGCAGGTCATCCGCCATATTACCATTCCTTTGCTTCGTCCATATGTGCTGTTCTGTACGATGATCTCGCTGATGTCCGCCATCCGCGTCTTTGACGAAGTGTTTGTTTTAAGCGGCGGCACGGGCGGTCCCGGAACGGCGACATTGACATCCAGCTTATATATTTACGACAGGGGCTTTAAACAGTTTGAGTTCGGCTACGCATCCGCGCTCGGGCTGATTGTAAGTATCATTATAGCTGTCCTCAGCGTAGTTATTTTCCGTTTCAACCAGAAAGGCGGGGTGAACTCCTACTGATGGCGACTTTAACGAAAAAACAACCGGCATCCAAAGTGCTCCGCTACACCGTGATTTATACGCTGCTGATTTTATTCGCGATTTTGATGATGGGGCCCTTTCTATGGATGTTGAGCGTATCGCTCATGCCCGGCAAAAATGTGTTTACTTCTCCGCCGGCCATCCTGCCGACCTTCATCAAATTTTCAAATTATGCGCAAGTGTGGAACTTCATGAATTTCCCTAAATATATCGGCAATACGCTGATGATTACGCTGCTGGGCGTGGTCAGCAATATTGCATTGTCTTGCTTGATGGCCTATCCGCTTGCCGTGCTGAACTTCAAAGGAAAGCAGCTGGTGTTCACGCTGCTGATCGCCACGATGATCGTGCCTGCCGCAGCCGGCATGGTTGTGCACTATTTGACGATCAAATGGCTGGGGCTGCTCGGCACGTATATTGGGGTAGTGCTGCCGTCGGCGGTGACGGTATTTAACGTGTTTTTGATGCGGCAGGCGTTTCAAGGGGTTCCCGCGGAACTTCGGGATTCAGGAAAAATCGACGGTGCAGGGGAACTGCGCATCTGGCTGCAGCTGTTCCTGCCATTAGTGAAGCCGGCTATTGCCGTTATCGGACTGCTGGAGTTCATGGCGATGTGGAACAATTTCCTGTGGCCGCTGATCGTCCTGAAAAGCCCGGATATGTACCCGCTGGCGACCGCGCTGACGTTCCTGAACGGGCAGTTCTCGTATAATTTCGGATGGATTGCTGCAGGGACGATCATTTCCGTAGTACCGATCATTATCGTATTCCTGTTTACGCAACGTTATTACATGGAGGGGGCCGCAGGGGCGGTGAAGGGCTGACGGTTATGAAAAAGAAAATCATTTACGTCCCCCTGGACGAGCGGCCTTGCAACTATGATTTTCCTTCCCTGATCGCTGCGGATACGGATGTCGAGCTGGTCCGTCCGCCGCTTTCGTGGATGGGAAATAAAAAGCTGCCGGGGAGGATTGATACCATATGGGAGTGGGTTCTGGAGCAGGCGCCCGGGGCTTATGGAGCTATCCTGTCGATGGATACGCTGTTGTACGGAGGCATCGTACCTTCGAGGCTGCACAGCGAGACGGAGCAAGCCTGTTCGGACCGGTTGTCTAGGCTTCGCCAGCTGAAGGAGAGCAACCCTAGCCTTGTGGTCTATGCTTTTCATTTAATTATGAGGTGCCCCCGGTATTCGTCCAGCGATGAGGAGCCTGATTATTACGGACAGTGGGGCGAAACGATATTCAATATAGGTGATTTACAGCATCGCCTGGAGCTTGGGCTGGCCGCCGATTTGGAGATGGAAGCCCGAGCATTGGAGAAGCTGTCGGCAGAAGTGCCGAAAGAGGCGCTGGACGATTATGTAAGCCGCAGAGCCGTGAACCGGGCAGCCAATGAACGCTCGATTGAATTGGCTGCGGAAGGGGTCATCGATTTCATGATCGTGCCCCAGGACGATTCTGCGCCCTACGGCTGGACGGCAAAAGACCAGATGCGGATCAGGGAACGGATCCATCAACTGGAGGCCGATCTGGATGTGTATATGTATCCCGGTGCCGATGAAGCGGGATGCACGCTGCTGGCGCGGATGCTGAATCAAATTCAGGGAACAAAACCGGCGGTGTATCCGAGGTTTTCAAGCGTGGATGGGCCTTCCGTTATTCCATTGTATGAAGACAGGCCGTTACTTGAAAGTTTGAAATATCAGATCATCGCCGCGGGCGGCATTGTGGCATCTTCTGCAGCCGAAGCTGATCTGGTGCTGCTGGTTAACTCCCCCGGCGGTAAAATGGAAGAAGCTTCTCAGCAGAGCCAAGTGTCGCTGGAGTACGGTACGCGCCGCAACGTGATCGAGCTTTCGGAATTTGGGGAGTATGTGCTGAGGAACCTCGGGAAGCCTTGCGCCGTGGCCGATGTGGCCTATGCAAACGGGGCTGACCTAAAGCTGCTGCGCCTGCTTCGGCAGAAAAACATGCTGTTTGAGCTGGCAGGCTATGCCGGCTGGAATACAAGCTCCAACACGATCGGCACCGTACTGGCCCAAAGCATGGCGTACCTGCTGTACGGCGCTTCGCGCAGCCATTTCGATTTCCTGGCTCTGCGACTCGTGGAGGATGCCGGTTACTGCTCGTCCGTCCGCGGTAAGCTGAGCGGCGGGCCGATTCAACAGTTGGGGTGGAATTATTTTGAGGCCGACGGTGTCCGGGGCAAGGTTTCCGGACTGGTCAGGGAGGAACTGGAGTCCTTTGTCTCCGAGTGCATAGAAGACGGCAGACACAAGGTTCTCATTCAGGACTGCTGGCTGCCGTGGAACCGGATGTTCGAAGTCGGATTGAAGGTACAATACGCAGACAACGATGTTCCATCGGAAATTGACCCGGCCGGATAAGAGGAACGGGATACAGGAGTGGATAGAACATGAGACATCCGATATTTGAACAGCTTCACAAGGGATTGATTGTTTCTTGCCAGGCCTTGGAGGGAGAGCCGCTGTTCGGCGCATCCCACATGGCGAAGATGGCAAAGGCTGCAGAAATGGGCGGAGCCGCAGCGATCCGGGCCAACAGCGCAGGGGACGTAAGGGCGATTCGCGCGGAAACGAAGCTGCCTGTCATCGGGCTGGTGAAGCGGGATTATCCGGACAGTGAAGTTTATATAACGCCGACTGCCAAAGAAGTCGATGAATTACTTGAGGCGGGTGCAGACATCATTGCCGTCGACGCAACCGGCCGACCGCGCCCGGACGGAGGAACGCTGGAGGATCTGGTCAGCTATATGAAATCGCGTGATGCTGTAATCATGGCCGATATATCAACATTGGCGGAAGCCGTTTATGCGGCTGCACTGGGAGTCGATTGCGTTTCGACGACCATGTCCGGTTATACGGGCTACTCGCCCCAGCTGACCGAACCGGATTTCGGCCTGGTTCGCGGCGCGGCTCTTCAACTGAGCGTACCGGTCATTGCGGAAGGCCGCATCTCGGATCCGGCTCAGGCCGTCAAGGCGCTGGAGGAAGGGGCGTTCGCCGTTGTCGTAGGAACGGCAATTACGCGTCCGCAGGTCATCACATCGCGATATGTGGACCAAATTAGAAAGGCGGTGGATCGAAATGGATTTGAAAGCGCACATTTCTAGTTATTTGCCTTCTTTGACCAAATCGGAGCAAAAAGTAGCGCAGGTGGTACTGGAACAGTCCCCGGAAGTGCTGTATTTCTCCGTCACGGAGCTGGCGGAGTATGCCGATGTCGGGGAAACGACGGTAATGCGTTTTTGCAGGAAGATTGGGTTTAAGGGGTATCAAGATTTCCGGCTGTCGCTCGCACAGGACCAGAATGCTTTGCGTGTGGAGACCCAGCAGGCGGACCCGCTGGATTATGTGCAGATGCTGTATCAAAGCGCGGTTCATGTGCTTAATGCAAGCGTGGCGCTGCTGGACCGTGAGAAGCTGAACCAGGCGGTGGAATTGATCGACCAAGCTAAAAGGGTGCAGTTTTTCGGGGTCGGGGCTTCGGCCATTACGGCTTTGGATGCCAAGAACCGCCTGATGCGGATCGGCTGTATAACGGAGGCCATTACGGACAGCCATATGCAGGCGATGAGCGCCGTGCTCATGGGTCCCGGCGATGTGGCCGTCGGCGTTTCCGTCACGGGGAGCACGAAGGACACGAACGATATGCTGGCCAAAGCGAAGCAGAACGGGGCGAAGGTCATTGCGATCACGAACTACGCTAAATCGCCGATTACGGGAATTGCGGATATCGTGCTACTGACGGCGGGCAAGGAGTCCCCTCTGGAGGGCGGGTCGATCGCGGCCAAAATGTCCCAGCTGTTCGTCATCGATCTGATTTGCGAAGGCATCGCCCGCCGCGACGAAGCGAAAACGAAATCGATGAAGGAAAAAACGGCACGGGCCGTTATTGACCGTATTTACTAGGGTGCGCACGGTCAGATTAGGCCAACTTTCAGGGAAGGACGGGCTGTTCAGTGAACGTAATCGGGATCGACATAGGCGGGACGACGGTAAAGGGAGCCGTATGTACCTCCGAAGGATACGTGCTTCGGGAAACGGCGGTCCGTACGCAAGCGCAAGAGGGAAAAGCACGCATTTTGGCCGGGATGTCTGCGGTTGTGGAAGATCTCGTTTCCGCTCATCCGGATGCTGCGGCTATCGGGATTGGCTCGGCCGGGCGGATCGATCCCGAAACGGGGATCGTGGTGTATGCCACGGACAACCTGCCCGGTTGGCAGGGAACAAACCTTTCCGAGTGGGGGAAGCAATCCTTCGGGCTGCCCGCTTTTGCGGACAATGATGCAAACACAGCTTTGCTGGGGGAAATCTGGCAGGGGGCCGTGCAGGGCGAGCAGGATGCCGTCATGCTCACGCTGGGCACCGGCGTGGGCGGTGCGAATTTCATCGGCGGCCGGATGGTGTGCGGTGCGCATTGCAGCGGCGGAGACTGGGGACATGTGATCCTGTACCCGGATGGACGCCCCTGCAACTGCGGAAAGCGGGGATGCGCGGAACAGTATGTTTCCGGCACGGGGCTGGTCCGCCTCGCATCGGAGGCTTGCGGGACGGTGTTTGAGAACGGTCAACAGGTGTTTGCTGCGGCTGAGGCCGGGATGAAGGCCGCGGTGGAGACGGTGGAGCAGTTTGCACGGAATCTTGCTTTGATTACACTAAACGTGATGCATAGCCTGGATCCCCAGGCTATTGTAATCGGCGGCGGAGTTGTGGACGCGAAAGAGGCATGGTGGGGGCGGTACAGGAAAGCGGTGGCTTCCATGTCGGCACCTGCTATAGAGCCGCAAATCGTACCTGCGCTGCTCGGCAATACCGCGGGATATATCGGGGCAGCCAAGCTGGCCCTCGACAGGATGGAGGAGGAAACACAGCGATGGAACAAAAACAAGCGGACCTCATAATCTTAGGCGGGGGCATGGGCGGATGCGCAGCAGCGATGGCCGCGGCAAAAGCGGGACTGCGCGTCATTCTGACAGAAGAAACGGACTGGTTGGGGGGGCAGTTGACCAGCCAGGCGGTTCCTCCCGACGAACACCAGTGGATCGAGCGGTTTGGCTGCACGGCGCGGTACCGTGAGTTCCGAGAGCGTGTGCGCGCCTATTATCGGGCGAACTTTGACCTCAACGGGAAAGCCCGCGGGGAGGTTCTGTTGAACCCGGGCAATGGCTGGGTCAGCCGGTTGGCTCATGAGCCGAAAGCAGCGCTCCGCGTGCTGGAAGATATGATGGCGCCTTACGTTCATGGCGGCCGGATCGAAGTGCTTTACCATACGGTTCCGGCAGACTGCGAGACATTCGGGGACGAAGTGCGTTCCGTTATAGTCGAACAGCGCTCTTCGGGCCGGCGAATGTTATTGACCGGGAAATTTTTTCTGGATGCAACCGAATGCGGGGATTTGCTTCCGCTGGCAGGGATTGAGCATGTTATGGGCGGTGAATCGAAGGAGCAGACGGGCGAGCCCCATGCTTTGGACGTTGCCGATCCTCTGGATATGCAGTCTATCACGCACGTAGCTGCTGTTGACTATGTGCCGGGAGGACAGTTCACGATCGAGAAACCAGCCATGTACGAAGAGTGGAAGCGGTATATGCCTGCTTTCTCGACCTATCCGATCCTTTCCTGGCACTGTATGGACCCGGATGATATGACCAAGCTGAAGACGTATACGATGTTTCCGAATGAGGAAGGCGTTATCTCGCTTTGGGATTACCGGAGGATTTTTGACCCGGCGAATTTGAATGACCCTTCCTTGTACGATGGCGAAGTGACCCTGCTGAATTGGCCCCAGAACGATTATTTTGCAGGCCCGATCTATGGCGTAGACCGGGAGACGGGTCAAAAAAACCTGGAGGCGGCCCGGCAGCTAAGCCTGTCGCTGGTGTATTGGCTGCAGACGGAAGCGCCGCGCCTGGACGGCGGTTTCGGCTATCCCGGCGTGAGGCTTCGCGGCGATGTGCTGGGGACAAACGACGGGCTGGCTAAAGCGCCGTATATCCGGGAGTCCCGACGGATTAAAGCAGTGTATACCGTCACGGAAGGAGATGTCAGCAAAGACATCCGCGGTGCCGAGGGGACGAAGCGCTACCATGACAGCGTAGGCGTGGGAAGCTACCATCTGGATCTGCACCCTACGACGGTCAGCCAGCGAGGCTTCTATATCCCCAGCACCCCTTACGAAATTCCGCTCGGAGCCTTGCTTCCTGTCCGGGTAACGAATGTACTGCCCGCCTGCAAAAACATCGGAACCACGCAGATTACAAACGGCTGCTACCGGCTGCACCCTACGGAGTGGAACATCGGCGAGTCGGCCGGCTTGCTGGCCGCATACGCGCTTCGGCAGGGGGTAACGCCGCATGAGGTGCGCGATCAACCGGAACGGCTGCGGGAGTTTCAGGCGATGCTGGTTTCCGAAGGCGTGGAGCTGCATTGGCCGAAGGAAGCGGAGATGGGTTGAGGGGACTTGAGACCGCATCCACAAAAGAGATTCCTTGAAGTATGGTTGATTTACAAGCATATATTTATGGTGATAGGATTATTATGGAAAATAAAGACATATAAAAGGCGGCGCCTTGTTCTCATAAGAGATAAGGTGCCGCTTTTAGTTGTAGATTTCACTCAGGATGGTTCACGGTTTCGATACCCATTTTAAATGGCGTGACGACGCCTTCGTACATCAGATGCATGGACATGCCGGCAGCGGCGTGGTCCAGGTTGTGGCAGTGGTCCATCCATATGCCCGGGTTGTTGGCTGCGAACGCAACGACGTAGGTATCTCCGGGCTGCACGTCCAAGGTGTCCGACCACCAGGGGGTGCCGGTGACGGGTTTGCCGTTTTTGGACAGGACCAACACATGGTGGCCGTGCAGATGCATCGGGTGGTCGACGGCGCCGCGGTTGATGATGGTCGTTCGCACCAGGTCGCCTTCGCGCACCATGAACATAGGGGAGTCAGGGAACAGCTTCCCGTTCATCGTGTATTGGAAGTCCAGCGAGCCGTTGTAGAAGCCTAATTTGTTGTCGAGCACCACCGTGAATTCGCGGTCGTAGTCTGTGTTCAGACCAAATGGCGTCGCAGCTGGCTTCCCGTAATTCACAGGATCGAAAGCTTTCGTATTCTTGGCTGGGGCAGGGATGTCCCCTTGGCCGTCAGGGCTTATGAGGATTCCTATCTTTTTGCCGCCCAGTACGCTTAAAAACACCGGAGTTTCGGGCATAGTGAACGTAAGGTCGTATCTGCCCCCGGTCGTCACCTCCAGGTGGGTGTCGGTCAGCAGTCCGGGCTCGTTGAGTTCGACGCCGTCGATCGCAGCGACACGGAACGGAACGCCGGTCAGCGTGTACTTTTGGCGCACCCAGTTGTCGGTGTTGATCAGGCGCAGCCGGACTTGCGTGCCGGGCGCGATGCTCTCGCGCTGCACGGTGTCATGGTCGCCGATGGCGAAGCCGATGTCATCCCATACATGGGTGATGGCGGTGATATCCCGCGCCTCGGCAAGGCCCTCCTTCGGCTCTACGATGAGGGTGCCGAACAACCCTTTTTGCACACCCTCCAGCGAATGCTGATGGGTGTGGTACCAGAACGTACCGGTTTGCTCCGCAAGGAACCGGTACGTATGCGTCTGGCCAGGCAGAACCGCGTTCTGCGTCGCGCCGGCCACGCCGTCTTCTGCATTCGGCACGTCGAGCCCGTGCCAGTGCAGGGTCACTCCACCCTCGATGTCCTTGTTGACAAGGGTGACTTCTACCAGCTCCCCTTCGCGCATACGCAGTTCGGGGCCGGGGATGCTGCCGTTGAAGGTCCAGGCCTGGACCGTCCGGCCCGAGCTGAGCCGCACCGCGGCTTGTTCCGCCGTCAACGTGAAACGGCGGTCCGGTGTACCCGTACGCGGCCCCGTCAGCTCCGTGACGGGGGTGAGCGCGCCGGCGGCGGCCGTGACGGCGCCGCCTCCATGGGCGTGCCCGGCCAGCACCGGGCCGCCGCCGTAGTCCGGCACGCCGGCCATCATGTCCATGCTGGCCGGCAGCCGGGTCGAGGCCTGGGCGGCGAACACACCGAGCCCGGCCACAACCAGCACCGCGCCCGCTGCGGCTGCAGCCCGCAAGGCGCGGACCCCGCGGGGGCGGCGAGCAAAGCTCGCGTCGCCCGCCTTCAGGCAGCGGCGTTCATGCGCCGTCCAGAGGGCGGCCCATACCGCGGCATACAGGGCGAGCGGCACGATCACGTCCGCCCACCGAAAAGGCAGCGCCGGCACAAACGTAAAGTACAGTGCCGCCGCAGCGCCCACGCTGGTCATCCGGAACGGGACGACCAGCCCCGGTTCAGCCGCCATGCCCCTCAAATCGGGGCGGGGCGGCACTTCCGTGCGCGAGGCGGTTTTGCGCCGGAGCTTCAGCAGCTTCGGCAAGGACCCGGCCCATACCGCAGTAAGGGGGAGTGCCGCCAGTGGCAGGTGGAGGAAGAGACGGTCCTTCCAGAACACCGCGTCATAATCTTCGATCATCAGCAGCACACACAGGAAGGCCTCCGCAAGGATCAGGGTCAAAATCACGCTCCAGAGCATAAGCCGCCACGACCGCTTGTGAAGCACAGTGGCGGAGGGGGCAAATACCAGATTGGAGGCCGTCCTGCCGGCAAAAAGGGACAAGACCAAAAGTAACAGCAGGCCCAGCAGTTCGAATAGGAACAATTGAAAATACACAAAAAACATCCTTTCTCTATGAAAATATCAGGTTTGGGCGAGATCCCTTCCTCATACTTATCCGGAATGAAACGGCTGTACCGTTAACTGGCAATACGGTTACAGGACGTTTCGCCTTATGAACACTTTCAATTGTAATCGCAGTCTGTACTCCGGAAGAACGGACGCTGGGTGGAAATCGTACCTAGACTTCAGACGGGGGCATATAAGGTTTCGAAATGTTCATAAATTTGACCCATTGTTCAATTTTGCCGAGTTGAGGTTGGAAATTAGCGTGTGGTATAGTTAAAATTAAGTCGACCAACCGGTCAAATTATACGGATGAAGGAGAGAACCCTGGAGTGAACAGCTTTATTCGCTTCTCATTGAACAATAAGTTTGCTTTATGGATTATTACAATCATTGTAACTGTAGCCGGGCTTTACTCCGGATTGACGATGAAGCAGGAAACGCTGCCGAATCTCGAAATTCCAATTTTGCAGGTGACCTCCGTTTATCCAGGCGCTGCGCCCGATGAAGTGGTTAACAAGGTCACGATACCGCTTGAACAACGGGTCAAAAATTTGGAAGGCGTCAAAACCGTCACCTCGACCTCCATGGAGAACGTGTCTTTACTGACCGTTGAGTATGACTATAGCCAGGACATGGACCAAGCCGCGGCGGAAGTCCGCGAGGCGTTAACCGCCGCTCCTCTGCCAAGCTCCGTGAAGGCGCCTGAGGTGTCCCGCATCAGCCTAAACGCATTCCCGGTGATCTCCCTGAGCATCACGGATGAGAAACGCTCCCTGGAAGAGCTGACGAAGCTGGTGGAAGAAGAAGTGCAGCCTGCGCTCGAAGGCTTGGGCGGCGTGTCTTCCGTGGAGATTTCGGGCCAGCATGTGAAGGAAGTTCAACTGAAATTCAATAAGGACAAAATGGCCTCCCTCGGCCTGACCGAAGATACGGTCAAAGGCATCATTCAAGGCTCGGCCTTGAAAGCGCCGCTGGGCTTGTTTGAAATGGACAAAACCGAGAAAACCGTTGTCGTAGACGGTAATGTTACTACACTGGAGCAGCTGCAGAACGCAGCGATTCCGGTCATTCCTGGCGGAGCCGGCCAAGGAGCTTCCGCTGGCACACCCGGCGGCGCTCCCGGTGGAGCTCCAGGCGGCGCAGCCCCTGGAACAGCCTCAGGCCTAGCGCCCGGCACCGCTCCAGGCGGCTCGGCACCAGGCGCCATGGCTCCCGGTGCCCCTGCTGCCGGTATCCCTACGGTACCGCTGAAAGACATCGCCGACATCCAGGTGGTCGGCACAGCCGAGTCGGTTTCCCGCACAAACGGGCAGGAATCGATCGGCATTCAAATCGTGAAGGCGCCGGACGCCAACACGGTGGACGTGGTGAACAGCGTCAAAGACGCTACGGAACAGTTCACGAAGGATTACGAGGGCATCCAGCTTACTACGATGCTGGACCAGGGCAAGCCGATCGAGGAGTCGGTGGCCACGATGTTGAGCAAAGCGGCATTCGGCGCCTTGTTTGCGGTCATCATCATTCTTCTGTTCCTGCGGAACTTCCGTACGACCATCATTTCCATCATTTCCATCCCGTTGTCTCTGCTGATCGGCATTCTGCTGCTCAAGCAATGGGATATCACATTGAACATGATGTCTCTAGGCGCCATGACAGTAGCTATCGGACGTGTCGTGGACGATTCTATCGTTGTCATCGAGAATATTTACCGGCGCATGTCGCTGGCAACGGAGAAACTGTCCGGCAAAGCGCTGATTCTAGACGCTACCCGGGAAATGTTCATGCCGATTGCATCGTCCACGATCGTGACGATCGCCGTCTTCCTGCCGCTCGGACTCGTCAGCGGGGCGGTCGGCGAGCTGTTTATGCCTTTTGCTTTAACAATGGTGTTCGCCCTGCTGGCTTCCTTGCTGGTGGCGGTCACGATTGTGCCGATGCTGGGGCATTCCATGTTCCGCAAAGGCTTGAAAAACGCCAAACAGCATGAGGACAATCCGGGCAGATTGGGCCTTTTTTACCGCAAAGTGCTCAATTGGTCGTTGAACCATAAACTGATTACGTTCGGACTGGCGTTTCTGTTATTGATCGGCAGTTTCTCCCTCGTGAAATTTATCGGGGTATCGTTCCTGCCGGAAGAAGAAGAGAAATACGCTATGGTTACGTACACCCCGGCACCCGGCGAACTGCTGAGCGAAGTCCAGGCAACGTCTATGGAAGCCGAGAAATACATTTCCGGCCTGGAGGAAGTAACGGACTTCTCCTATTCGGTCGGGGGCAAAAACCCGCTTAGCCCGGGACCTTCGAAATCTGCGCTGTTCTATGTGAAATATAAGGACGAAGTCGAAGATTTTACGGCGGTAAAAGACGAACTGGTAGCAGGCATTCAGAATGCTGCTAAATCTAAGGGTGAATGGAAGCTTTTGGACATGGGCGGCGGCGTGGGCGGCAGCAATCTGGCGCTTACCGTCTTCGGCGAAAACCTGGAGCAGATCAAGCCGGTTGTAAAACAGGTAGAGGCTCTGGTTAAAAAGAACGAAGCTTATGAAGATGCAGACACTACTCTGTCCAAAACGTACGGCCAATACACACTCGTAGCCGACCAGGAGAAGCTGAGCAGCCTTGGACTGACCGCAGGAAACATCGCTATGGCGCTGAGCCCTGCCCGCGATCGTCCGGTGCTGACGGAAGTGGATGTGGAAGGCAAAAACTACAACGTCTACGTTCAGACGGACCAGGCGAAATATAACAGCATTGAAGATATCGAGAAGGTGACGCTCACTTCTCCATTGGGTATCCAGGTTCCTTTGAAAGATGTAGTTAAAGTGGAGGAAGGGGAATCCCCGAACACCATTACGCGCAAAAACGACCGGATGTACGTGGAAGTGTCAGCGAAAATCGTGACAGCTGATGTAGGAAAAGCTTCTGCCGACCTGCAAAAGGAAATTGACAAACTTGACCTTCCGCCGGGCGTTGATGTAGAATTCGGCGGTGTCACGGAACAAATCAACGAGACGTTTACGCAGCTGGGCCTTGCTATGGCGGCCGCGATCGCCATCGTGTATCTTGTTCTTGTCATTACTTTCGGTGGTGCGCTGGCTCCGTTCGCGATCTTGTTCTCGCTGCCGTTTGCCATTATCGGGGGCCTTGTTGCCTTGCTGATAGCAGGCGAAACCATCTCGGTTTCTGTTATGATGGGAGCGCTGATGCTGATTGGAATTGTCGTGACGAATGCCATCGTACTTTTGGATCGGGTTATCCATAAGGAACGGGAAGGCTTGACCACCCGGGAAGCGCTGCTGGAAGCGGCGGGAACCCGCCTGCGTCCGATTCTGATGACGGCGTTGGCCACCATCGGGGCACTGCTGCCGTTGGCGCTGGGCTTTGAAGGTGCGGGAATTATCTCCCGCGGCCTTGGCGTAACAGTGATCGGCGGTTTGACCAGCTCGACACTGCTTACTTTGCTGATTGTGCCGGTCGTTTATGAGTTCTTGATGAAATTTAAGAAAAAGCGGACTGACGAACGGATCTAACTTAAGGTCCGTAGTGTCCGAATGGTGTAAGGGAAGTGGATGGGTTGAGCGACAAACGAAGCCAGATTATTGAAGCGGCGATCCACTGCTTCGCATCCAAAGGCTTTCATGCGGCCACGATGCAGGATATCGCCGACACGGCGGGGATCGCCAAGGGATCGCTGTACTTTTATTTTGAATCCAAAGAAGCTTTGCTGCATTCCACCTTGGGATATTACCAGGAACGGAATGTAAGCACCTTGCACCGCATTCTGAACGACAAGAGCCTCTCCCCCAGGGAGAAGCTCTTTCTTCAGATAGAGGAGCAGTTCCGGCAGGTGCTGGAGCAGAGGGAATTCATCACAATGCTGATGAGCGAACAAGGGGTACAGATTAACGAAGAAATGAAACAATTCATTACAGCGATGCGGGGAGAGGCTCTGTGCCGTTTTAGGGAAAATCTGCTGCAAATGTATGGCGATCGGGCTGTTTCTTATGTGCTCGACGGAGCCGCCCTGCTGATCGGCTTATTCAACGAGTATATGGGCTATATGGTGCTGGACCGGCTGGAGTTTAACAACAGGGAGGCAGCCGTATTTCTGGTGAACCGCACGGAAGAAGCCATGGAAGGCATGCTGGCCAAAAAGCAGAAGCCGTTGCTTACGGAGTCGAAGGTGCACCATCTCCTGCAGGCCGGCAGACCGGCAGCCGCTTCGGCGTTGCCGCCGATGCTGCAGGAAATCCGCAAGATGCTCTCGGCTGCCGGCACGTGGAGTCTTGAGGCCCCAAAGCGCGAGGAGGCCGTGGCAGCCCTTCTCCTGCTTGAGAAAGAAGCGGCCAAGGATCAGCCGGAGCCTCTGATTATGAGAGGGCTGATCGCCTTGCTGAGAGGCTATAAGATAGCCGATCTTAAGAAAGGCCTCTCCGCCTTGGAGGAAGGCATCGGCGGGAACTAAATACGACAGCGGCAGCTAGACGAATCTGACCTGCCGATGAAGATTATTTTGTAATGGAAGTATGATTGCGATTGTACGCCTGAACTTGAGGTTAAAATAAGGTAAAACCTTACGGGGCTTAGAACGGAGTGGAGTGTCATGTGCATATACGGGAACGCCCTGCTAGTTTACAATCCTAATGCCCGGTCGGCCGGAGAGATGCTCGGAACAGCGGCGGGCATCCTGTCCCCCGGAATCCGGAAGCTGACGCTCATGCCGACGCAGGAGCCGGGGGATACGGAGCGGATTTGCCGGGAACTGGGGGCTTCTTATGAGCTGGTGGTGCTGCTGGGCGGAGACGGAACGGTTCATGAAGGTGTGAACGGGCTGGCGGGCCTGGAAAAGCGGCCTATCGTGGGGATTATACCTGGCGGCACATGTAATGACTTTGCCCGTTCCCTGCGCATTCCGATCGATCCGGTGCAGGCGGCGCAGGCCATCTTGGACTGCCGGACGGCAAAGATCGATCTGGGACAGGCGGGGGAGCGGTATTTCAGCAACTTTTTCGGGATCGGCCTGATCACGGAAACGTCGGAGAACATCAACCCCGAATTGAAGGGAGTGTTCGGCAAGCTGAGTTACTTTCTGAGCACGCTGCAAAAAGTCACGAACGCCAGCACCTTCCGCTTCCGTCTGGAAATGGAGCAGGGTACTGCGGACGGGGAGGCGGTTATGATTTTTGCGGCTAATGGGCGCTCGATCGGAACTAATGTCCTGCCGACGCCAACGGATTCGCTTGAGGATGGAATGCTGGATATTTTCGTTATCCGCGAGGCGGGAATTCCTTTATTGGTGGAGATACTGACACAAAAGGCTACCCAAACCTGGGATCCGGACAAGAGCAAAATCGATTACTACCGGGCTAATCGGTTCCGCCTTACGACGGATGAGCCGATGAGGGCCGACACGGACGGGGAAATTTATCTGGAAACTCCGATTGATGTCTCCGTTGAGTCTGAATTGATTACTTTTGCAGTAGGAAAATAAGATTGCTTTAGGATTGAGAGACCGTTCTTTCTTTGGGAAAGAGCGGTTTTTTTGTGAGATCGGAGGTGAAGAGGCCTGCTTGGCAGAATACATTAGGTACATACTTACAGCAAGCGGCGAGTAGAGAGGAGAATGGTTATGACAGCGGTGTGCCCAGGATGCAGTGTAACGGAGGGGGGGTACTCGGTTTTATTCCCTGAAGCGTCGGACTCCCGGTTTTTGGACCGGTATATGGCACAAATCCCTGCATCGGAGTGGAAAAGATTCGGCGGGGGAAGGGTGTGGCTGAAGGAGAAGCCCTTTTATGAAATGCTGGATTACGCGCTGGCTCATCTGCAGGATACCGGTATTCTGGCGGCGCCATCCGCGAAGCAGGATGCTCCTGTCGAGCAAGTGTTAATGCTGCCGTTGGAGCATTTTCTGGCACATCGGGAGGCGCATTGGATCGATGATGTGATCCGCCATGCCGCGATCCAAACCCAGTTTCAGCCGATTGTGCGTGCGGAAGGCAATGTGATTCGGACGGCGGGCTATGAGCTGCTGTCCCGCGGAGTGGATGAGCAGGGAGGGTTGATTCCGCCGAACCGCCTGTTTGAGGCTGCCCGGGTCCGCAACCGTCTGTTCGCTCTGGATCGCGTCTGCCGCTTGGAGGCCGTCCGCCAAGCTTCGGGACTTCAGGATGCGCTGGTGTTCATTAACTTTTTGCCGACGTCCATCTATAATCCGGAGCATTGCCTTCAATCCACGTTTCAAATGGTGAGGCAGTCGGGGCTGGAGCCTTCGAACATCGTGTTTGAGGTGGTGGAGAGCGAGGAGATTAAGAATATGGATCATCTGCGGACTATACTGGAGTATTACAAAAAGCACGGCTTCCGCTTCGCGCTGGACGATGTCGGGACGGGGTACAACAGCCTCCAGGTGCTGGCCGAGCTGAAGCCGGAAGTGGTGAAGCTGGCTATCGAGTATACGCGAGGCGTCAGCAATGACCCCGACAAATATCGAGTTGCCCAAGCGGTGCTGGACATGACCCGCGGAATGGGCTCCCAGGCACTCGCCGAGGGCGTGGAGAACCGGGAAGACTACGAAGTGCTGCTCGCTATGGGATACGACTTGTTCCAGGGCTACTACTTCGGCAAGCCCGGGCCAAAGCCGGTGGGCTATGGTGGAGCGGGGTTAGTGGCAGAGCAGGTAAAGTAAGGAATTAGATAGTCAGGCGTAGTAGGTAAAGTGGGCAGTAGGTAGTAGGTAGATTAAGTTTAGGTAGATTAGATAGATTAGGTAGATTAGGTAGAATAGATAGATTAGGGGAACGGGTAGCTAGGCAGCATTGTTAGACTATACTGTTTAGTGGAATATGCCGATAGGCGTATCTGTCGGATGACCTCTCCATTCCCATTGCCGGAAAGTAACTATTCTTCTTGAGCGGGGCTGGCGGGCAGACGCCGGCAGGGGCCATCCCGTCTAACGAACCCAATACACGCTATATGGTTCAAGAAAGGGAGGCTATCAATCTAACGAACCCAATACACGCTATTTAATGAAAAATGCCGCTTTCAGGAGAGAAAGCGGCAAAATAAGGTTACTAGGATTCGTTACAACTTGAAAAAATAATTTTTGTCCGAAATAAGGGGTCTGAGGTTCGTTAGCCAACCGGGCGTGGAATCTATCAAGCAAGCCTAGCTAGGCAGATGAGGTAGACTATGTTCTCAGCCCCGCGGCAGGGGCAGCTCGATCTCCAGCCGGCAGCCGGAGAAGGCCTCGGCTGTAGTGCCTGTGGCCGCGGTGCCTGTGGTGCCGTCCGCGGCCAAGCCAGCAGCCATGCCGTCCGCCGCCAGGCCGGCAGCCGGGCCGATGTGCACCGTGCCGCCGAGCAGGTGCACGCGCTCCATCATGGCCGTGAGGCCGAAGCCCGGCCGCGCGTCCAAATACGGCTCGCCATCATTGGCGAGCTTGAAATGCAGCTGTTCCCCGTCGGCGAACAGCTCGAACGTGAAGAACGTGCATCGGCCATGCCGGATGCCGTTCGTCAGCCCCTCCTGCAGCGCGTGATACAGCACTCGCTGGGTGAGGCCGCTGAGCGGCGGGAGCGGATGGATGTACGCATCGATCCGGACGCCGGCAGCGTCCTCCGTCTCCCGCACCAGCTCCCGCAGCGCAGCGCCCAGCTCCAACGGCCCGGACTCGTCCTTCAGCAGCCGCACGGAGCGGCGGATGTCGTCCAGTCCTTTGCGGACGAGATCCTGCACGACCGCGATCTTGTCGACGGTCTGCGGAATGCCGCGGTCGGCCAGCTTCTTCGCGGCTTCAAGCTGCACGACTGCGGCGGTCAGCGTGTGGCCGACCACATCGTGGATTTCATGCGCGATCCGGTTCCGCTCCTCCAGCACGGACACTTCCGTGAGCGCCTCCGCCGTCTCCCGGACGGACCCGGCCAGCGCTGTGTTGGCTTCTTCCAATTCGCGTGTCCGCTGCCTGACGAGGTCCTCCAGCGACAGCTGAAACTCCGCAAGCTCCGCCGCATAAGCCGCCGACTGGCGGTACACTTCCGTGATCCGCTCGTAGACGACCATAATGAGGCAGAGCGTGAAGGCCATAAGCCCATGAGGCAGAATCTCGAATAGAATCCGGTAAACAAACACCCATTTTCTCGCAATAAACTCAGGAAGAGCCCCGGTTACATTGTTCAAAATATGGATCGAACAAGAGGCCAGCAGCACGGCATAGCCGCGCACCAGCCAAACCGTCTGCCGGGAACGGTCAGAGCGGTACTGCCGGAACAGGGTAAACGTAACGATCCCGAACGCAGAAAAGAAGAAATAAGGAAGGACCTCCACGAGCAGCCTGGTGTAGAGGTAACTGTGGACAATTCCCATAACTGCGGTCATTACGGTGAATAGCAGCAGAAGCCTTTTGGCCCACTTATAAGAAGTTCCGAAGCGTCCTCCCAAAGCGGCACCAAAGAACCCGACAAATGCATATATGCCCACCGGGAGAAGCAAGTCCCTCCAGTAGATCCACTCCAGATACTCCAGCTTACCCACCAGATCGGTGTCCAGCAGCAGGATCCCAATGCCGGCGGATAAGCCGAACAAGGCCAGCCAGCCGTACATCGGCTCCTTACGCCTGCGGACGAACAATGCCGCCGATACGAGCCCTGCGGTGATCAGAAGCGTACTGTAAACTTGAAGTGTCCAGGATGAACGGAGCACGTTTTGGCTCAGCTCCTCCCGTGGACCGATAATGTTCCACGAGCTGCGAAGGGGAGAGTGATCCCATATGGAGTGAATCAGCATTTGTTTGCCCGCATCATCAGGCTTCAAAGGGATGGAAAGAAACACCCACTCCGTTATGTACTTTCTTGAATGATCCATGTTAAACGAATATACAGGTTTGCCGTCTACCCGCACTTCAGCTCTCTTGATCCCCTGCAAAAATAAATAAGGGTCCCGCTGCGACAACTCCGGCAATGTCCGCCGCAGCCACACGGAGCCTTGATAATGCTTCATACTCCGGGCCATGCTGCGGTCCAGCGGTCTCCAATCGCTTTCCGAAACAGGCCGGTCTCCTTTATAAATTTGCCAACCCGTCATGTAAAATGTGATCCGTTCGGGATCGGGCTTTTTTGCCGGCGGCCCGCCGCCGGCCCCGTCTGCCAGGACGCCGGACATCGGGAAGACAAGGATAAACAGGAACACTGCAATCAGAGCGGCGGTCGTTTTTGGCATTTTGACCGAACGAAACTTAGGGAGCATCCTTTAACAACAGCTCCTTTAGCTTAACAATAGCGGCCTGGCGGTCATTTGTCGCGATCTTGTTATAGATTACGCTAATATAATTCCGTACCGTTCCTTCGCTCATGAAAAGGGCCCCCGCAATCTGCTTATTGTTGTAGCCGTCGATCATCAGGAGGATGATTTTGCGTTCGCGTTCCGTAAACTTGAGCCGGTGCTCGTTCAATGCATGTTCATCAAAAGCGTCCGACCCCACCGGGGACATCACGGATAGCCTTGCAGCCAGTTTGGAGGCGATCGGACCCGGCAGCAGCAGGTTTCCCGTCATGGCTTCCCGTACGGAGTGCACGATTTTATCAGAAGGCATGTCTTTCAGCAGAAAGCCGTCCGCCCCGCCTGCCATCGCATCGACGATAAATTTGTCCTCCGCAAATGTAGTCAGCATGAGCACCGCCGTGTTCGGCAGATCCCGTTTGATCCGTTTCATGCTCTCAATGCCGTCCAGAATGGGCATTTTGATGTCCATCAGAATGAGGTCCGGACGGAGTGCAGCAGCGGATTCGAAGGCTTCCAGCCCGTTTTCCACGGTAGCTACGACCTCCAGGTCGTCTTCCAAACTCAATATCGTCTGCAGTCCCTCGCGCAGCAGCGTCTGATCGTCGGCAATCAGCACGCGGATGACACGGGAACTGCGGTTTCCTGGCATGGTTTCCGTTGTGCGGTTCATTCCGTTCAGCCCTCTTTTTCCCCGGATAATGGTGTCTCTCTTAAATGTAGTACAATCGCAGGCAAAATCAAGCGTTTCCGCAAAGTCATGAGCCGATATGACAAAAATGATGACAAAAAAGCACATGGCCGGGGAAAGCGGCTCATGTGCCTTGAAAGTGTTACAGTACCTGCAAACCGGCCTGATTCAGGAAGTTCCACGGTTTGTTGTAATGCGGTTGGAAGAAGAAGTCCACGAAAGCCAGCTCCTCCATCTTCATCCGGTTATGGATGCAGACCGACAGGGTGTTGATCGACTGTGTCAAATCGGCTTTCGACATAATTTGAGCACCAAGAATTTCTTTGGTGTGTTCTTCGTATACTACGCTTAATGTCAGGGGCTCCGCTGTTGGCATGAACTCCATACGGTAATTGTCATGTATTGTGATTGTTTTCACATGCAAGCCCATGCCGGCGGCAGCAGCTTCCGTTAAACCTGTCGAGGCGATATTGTAGTCGTAAATCTTGATACCCGATGTGCCCTGCGTTCCCTGATATTTCACTGTCGGCTCCACCAGGTTGCGGGCCGCAAGTGCACCCATGCGGACGGCGTTGGTAGCCAGGGGGATGTAGGCGTGCTGCTTGACCGGGTTATAGTAGACGGCACAGCTGTCGCCGGCGGCGAAGATATCCGGTTTGCTGGTACGCATATATTCATCGACAATGATGGCGCCGTTCGGCAGCATCTCTACCTGGTCTTTGAGGAGATCCGTGTTCGGACGGAAGCCGATGCACAAGACGACCATATCGGCGGCATATTCGCCTTCTGTGGTATGCACTTTGCCCACTTTGCCCGGGTTTTCTGCATCCGCTGCAAATCCGGTTACCGTCTGCCCCAGCGCCAGCTTTACGCCGCGTGCCAGAAGCTCATGTTCCACTGTGTCGGTCAGTTCGCGGTCGAGGTACTTGCAAAGGATACGGTCTGCGGTGTCGATCAGGGTCACCTTTTTACCGCTCATTTCAAAAGCTTCCACCAGCTCAATCCCGATATATCCGGCACCGATAACGGTGATGTTCTCCGCATGGCGGGCTTTCTCAACGATGTTTTGCGCGTGGCGGTAGTTTTTGCATAAGACGATGTTATCCAACTCCATACCTTCCAGCTTCGGAATGATCGGCCACGATCCGGTGGTCATAACCAGCTTGTCGAAGCTGTCTTCTATTTCCTCATTCGTCTCCAGGTTTCGTACTCGCAGTGTTTTGGCGTCGGTGTCTATTTGCAGAACTTCGTGTTTCATATGAGTGGTCACACCTAGATCCTTCAATTGCTCCGGGTTTGCATAGAAGAGGTCTTCAGCTTGCTTGACCACCCCTCCCACATGAAGCGCTATGCCGCACGAGAGGAACGAGATATTGTCATTTTTCTCATAGACGGTGATACGTGCTTCCGGGTATAAACGGGCCATGTTAATAATGGCGGCGGTTCCTGCGTGGGTACATCCGATAACAGCAATGTTCATAGTCATGATAGGTTGCCTCCATAGAATTTTTTGTGAAAATTTTCACAATCCTCTGTAAAAAAATATTCAAGAGACGGATAGCTGCAGTTTATTGAGCAGCATGTGATAATTCAAGAGCATTTGAGATTTTGTGATTATTTTCACAATGTTAGGTGTGTTCAAGTGTGTTGTTTTCTTTTGATGATGTTAGTATACGCTGCCTGCTCGAATTTGACTATGGACAAATTGTGAATTAATTCACAATGTATCTTCCGCGGATTTCCGAGTCATCTCCGACCGTTCTCCGAACTGCCGTCGGGCCGGTGATACCACTGGTTTACTGCCGGCAGGCCGAGGGTAGATTTTTCTAAGAGCCTTGCTGAATGCTGGAAGGTCATGGTAAACTGGGGTGTAACCATCTATATCACAAATAGGAGGTTTCATTAGCTGGCAGACCTGCACCCATCATTACCATGTACAATCCGATTTGAAATCAGGAACAATCCTAACCACCAAGGAGGACAATGGAATGAGCAGAGCGATTGTGGAAATGTTGGAACGGCAGTTTAAGACGAATTGGTCCGAAGAAAGCTGGGCACCGCCTTTGCAAAAAGCGCTGGACGGCGTAACCAGTGTCCAGGCTGCATGGGTACCGCCGGGTGGGGGGAATTCCATCTGGCAAATTCTCAACCACCTGAATTACTATAATGAACGGACGCTGCGACGCTTAAACGGGGAGGAGCCGTCTTCCAGCATGGATACAAACACGGGCACGTTCGGTGACCCCGGAAACCCGGCAGATGAAGCTGGCTGGGCGGAGGCCGTGCAGCGGGCTCACCGGTTAGCGGAACGCTTTCTGGCCAGCTTTGCAGAATTGACCGATGCAGACCTCGACAAGCCGTTCGGGGATACAACGATTGGCAGGGAGATTCCATTGTGGATTCTCCACGACGGCCATCACACCGGGCAGATCGTGCTCCTTCGCAAACAGCAGGGAAGCTGGCCTGCAACGCGGGAGTCTTTCGGTTAGAAATTGTATTTAGTCAACGATAACAAGTCCTGCCAGGCCGGCACATGCCGGCTTTTTTCTATGATGGCTTGCCATAGCGGGCTATGGTGATAAGCTTCCCTTTTTGGTGTAAAATAAGAAGGTCTGGTCTATAAATAAATTCCATTCACATATACTTGTCAGAGGAGGGGTGTCCATGCAGGCTACGGTGTTGTCTCACTTGCTTACTACGCTGGTTTCCTTATTTGCAGGCTTGTTTGTGATCCGGATCCGGATGCGGGCGGGGGACCGGCCGACGAATCTCAAGAAAATCATCATTCCGCCCCTCGGCATGGCTACCGGTTTCGCTATGTTTTTCGTTCCGGCGGTCCGGATCCCATGGGAGTGGGGGCTGGCTGCTTTTGCGGCAGGGGCCGTCCTGTTTGCGTTCCCGCTGATCCAAACTTCGAAGCTTCACATCGTGGACGGGGACATTTACATCAAACGCTCCAAAGTGTTCGCCTTCATCATTGTAGCCCTGCTGCTGTTGAGAGTCGGCCTGCACGATGTGGTTGAGCAATATATCAGCTTGGAGCAAACTGCGGCCGTGTTCTTTATTCTCGCCTTTGGCATGCTGCTCCCTTGGAGGCTGGCGATGACGGCACAGTACCTGGCTGCCCGCCGTACTCTGAATAAATCATCTGCAAACCGAAAATCCTGATGATAAAAAGGACCACAGCTGCCGTTGCCGGCAGCTATTTCTTTTTCCCGGCGTACTCACTGGGCAGCATTTTTACGGTACTGGCTGGGGGTGACGCCCTGTATTCTTTTGAAGACAGCGGTAAAAAATTCGGCATCCTGGTAGCCGGTCTCCGCCGCAATCTCTTGAACCGTCCTGGAAGTATGCCGCAGCAGCTCGCCCGCCTTATTTACCCGAAGATGCTGAATATAGCCGGTGAACGTTTGGCCTGTCGTATTCTTGAAGATGCGGTGAAAGTGCCTACCGCTCATGTTGCATTGGGAAGCCATGGCCCGGACGGTGAGAGGTTCGTGAAAATGGTTCTTTACATACTGCAGAGCGGCCTGCATCCGGGAATCCGGGATGTGCGGGGACCTGCCGATGCCGGCAGCAGCCCGGTACCTGTGAAGATAGGCGAGCAGTTGGATGACGCCGGCCAGCAGTACCTCCTCCGATCCCGGCAGAACCTGTTGAAACTCTTCGTGCAGCATGTCAAAAAGGGGGATCAGCAGCAGCTCGCTGTCCTTGATCCGAAACCAGGGCCGGCCTTCCCCCGTCTCGGCAAGAAAGGATGCTGCAACCGGATACGCGCGTAAATCAAGCGGCCGGAACAGCTCCGGCGCAAACGCGCAATTATAAACCTCCAGCGAATGCTGCTTCTGCAAGGACGGCGGCCGGAACACGTGATTCGTGCCTATGGGAATCACAAACACATCGCCTCGGGACACGCGGATCCTTTCCTCCCCGATATACTGCTCCCCTTGCCCTTCCGCCACATAACAGATCTCGATGTAATCATGGCTGTGCATAGGCAACATGAAATTTTCTCTATATCGGTTCAGGAACAGCGGAAAGCGGCCGTGGTAGTGCTCGGCGCCTTTGTATTGCGGGATTTTTTGTGACGTACGGGTCATAGTTCCGGTCTCCCTCCAGGCACAGGATAATGTCATCATAACAGGGGAGAGATGGCAGGATCAACGGTAGTTATGCGCTTACTTTTTCCTTAAAGTAGAGGCATTACATCCTGTAAGTTTAGGGGGAGCGTATTTATGGTTATGAATCCGTTGCAGCAAGCGGAGTGGATATGGTATCCGAATGACTATGAAGTCTGGTTAAGGGGCGAGGTGGAGGGCAGGAGAGAGGAACGGGGCATCCCTTATCCCCCCATGTGGAAGGTGGAACGGCCTTACGTGAATGTAGCTTTTCGCAAAAAGGTGCAGCTGGACCAAGAGGAAACCCTCAACATCTATGCGCAGGGTTCCTTGCTCATGAAAGTCAATGACGCCGTAGTGTACGCACCGCCGCCCCTGCGTCTGCCGGCGGGCAGCTATCAACTGGAGTTCATCGTAACGGAGCGGGATACGTTCCCGGCGTTGTTCGTATCGGGCACTGCCGCAGCTACGGATTCCTCCTGGAAGGCAAGCTGTTTTACCGGCAAATGGGTGAGCCCGGGAAGTGCCGGTTACAGCGATCCGCATCGGCTGCCGTCGGTGTTCTCTTTTGATCTGGAAGAGCAGCGTCCGGTGCGAACCTGGAGGGAGGCGGACGGAAGGCTGCTGGCGGATTTCGGGAAACAGACCTTCGGGTATTTGCAGCTGCATGGCGTTCAAAAGGGAACTCAGCTCTTCGTATATTATGGCGAGTCGCTAGAGGAAGCGCTTGACCGGGAATATTGCGAACTGCTGGACCGGATCCAAATCGATTGCGACGTCAGCTGGACTCATACGAAGGGCCGCGCCTTCCGGTATGCGGCGGTCGAAGCGGCGGTTCCTGCCGGGGAGCAGGCGTTCAGCCTGGTCCACCCGGTGACCTGCTTATATGAATCCCTCCCTGTGGAATATAAGGGTCTTTTCCGGTGCTCGGATGAGCGGATCAACCGGATTTGGAGCACCTCGGTCTATACGCTGCACTTGAATACCCGGGAATTGTTTCTCGACGGGATTAAACGGGACGGATGGGTATGGTCGGGCGACGCGTATGAAAGCTTCTTGATGAACTATTACAGTTTTTTTGAGCTGGGAGTCACCAAGAGGACGCTGGCGGCACTGCGCGGGAAGGACCCCGTCGAAAGCCATTTGAACACGATCCTGGATTATTCTTTTTACTGGTTCATCAGTATGTATGACTATTATCTGTACACGGGCGATATGGAGTTTATCCGCGGACAGTACCGGCGGATGGAAGGGCTGATGGATTTTTGCCTGTCACGGTTAAATGCCGACGGACTGGTCGAAGGCCATCCCGGGGATTGGGTGTATATCGATTGGGCGGAGATGGACAATACGGGGGAAGTCTGTGCGGAGCAGCTGCTGATGGCCCGGAGTCTTGAGATTATGGCTTATTTTTCAGGCAAAATGGGCGATCGGGCGGAAACGGAAAGGTACGATTCCTTGGCGAACGGCCTGAAAAGCAAAACGATGGCCCTGTTCTGGGATGAGGCACAGGGCGGGCTCGTCCACCACAGGGCGCATGGAGAAGTGAAGCCGCACCTGACCAAGTACGCCAACATGTTTGCGCTGATGTTCGGCTTTCTGGACGAGGGCCGGGCGGAGACGGTAAAGCGCCGGGTGATGTTGAACGGAGAGGTACAGCCGATCAAAACTCCTTACATGCGATTTCATGAGCTCTCCGTTTTATGCGATGCGGGTGAGCATACCAAAGTGCTTGCTGAAATGCGTGCTTATTGGGGAGGGATGCTGGATTTGGGCGCGACGAGCTTTTGGGAGGAGTATGATCCCTCGCTTCAGGACTCCGAACAGCTGAGCATGTACGGGCGCCCTTATGGCAAAAGCCTGTGCCACGCCTGGGGAGCCAGCCCCATCTACTTGCTCGGCAAGCATTACTTGGGTGTCCGGCCGCTGGAACCAGGTTACTCTCTCTATGTTATTGAGCCGAATCTTGGGGATTTGGACTGGATCGAGGGAGAGGTCCCGACCCCCATGGGGACGATCCGCGTCTATGCAGACCGGGAGAAGCTGCGAGTGACATCACCGGGTGGAACAGGGTACCTCCGCATCCGCAGCAGTTCGCTCCCTGCCGGGTATGATGGGAACTGCGCACGCATGGAGGATGAAAGGTATGAAATCGCCATAACAGAGCCCAACCGTACTTATGAAATCCGGTATAACATGTGATTCAAATTCATGCGATGCAGGTCCCGGCTGCCGAACACTCGTCTCCCGGATAACGGAATGCTATAATTCAGGCAGATGAGTTTTTCCCGGGAGGAAGTTCCATGTTCCGTATTATGATTGTAGAAGATGACGAATCGATAAGGACCATATTGGCCAAAGCGCTGCAAAAGTGGAAATACATTGTCACCGGAGTGACGGAGTTTGATCGAATTTTGGAGGATTTTCAACGGGAGGAGCCTCATTTGGTCATTCTGGACATTAACCTGCCGGTCTTCGACGGCTATTACTGGTGCCAGCAGATCCGGTCGGTGTCCAAAGTGCCGATTATCTTCCTGTCGTCCCGGAATCAAAATATGGACATGATTATGGCCATGAATATGGGCGGCGACGATTTCGTCCAGAAGCCGTTCGATCTGGATGTGCTGACGGCCAAAGTCAATGCGCTGCTGCGCCGCAACTATACGTACCAGGACGAGCATCTGCAGCTCAAGCACCGCGACCTTATCCTGAACCTGTCAGGCTCCTCCGTCCAGTACGGCAGCCAGACGATGGAATTGTCCCGGAACGAATTTATCGTACTCCAAGTGCTGATGAGGCAAACCGGCAAAATTGTATCCCGTGACAAGCTGATGCAGGCGCTGTGGAACGACGATCAATTCATCGATGACAATACGCTGACGGTCAATGTAAACCGGCTGCGGCGCAAAATCGCTTCCCTCGGCCTTGAGGATTTCATCGTTACCCGCAAAGGAATGGGGTACCTCATCGAATGAAGCTGCTGCGGTTTTTAAAGTATGAGCGCCCTTATCTGGTACTAAGCGCCGCTATTTTCGCATTGGTCAGCCTGGTCTACGTTACCGATCCGGTGCTGCGCGACCGCTGGGATTCCTTCAGTTATGCTTTTATGCTGTACCTGATTCTGATTACCGCGTTTACAGCAGGGCGTTACTTCAGGGGCATGCAGGTCCGCCGCGCAGCGGGACAGGACCGGGAGTTTCTTTCTTTGGATGCGGAGCTGCTTAATGAGGAAAAGGAACAGCTGGAGCGGGAGCATATTTTCACTTTGAATGAAATCCATGCGAAACAGAGGGAGCATTATGATTTCATCGTCTCCTGGTTTCACGAGGTGAAAACTCCGATCTCCGTCCTGCGCCTTATGCAGCAGACCGAGGTGGATCCGGCAGGGCTGGAGCAAGAGCTTTCGAGAATCGAGCAGTATGTGGATCAGGCGCTTTATTACGCGAAGCTGGACAGCTTTACACAGGATTATGAGCTCGTCCATTGTGATTTGGTACAGTTGGTGAAAACAGCGGTAAAGCGGCATTCCAGGACGTTTATCAGCAAAAAGATCCGCCTTGTGCTGAACACGGAGCCGGTAACGGTGCAAAGCGACGCTAAATGGCTGCAGTATATTATCGACCAGCTCCTTACGAACAGCCTGAAATACACGGAGGAGCAAGGGACCATCACCATTACCTCTATGGAGACTGCGGACGAAAAGCAGCTGATGATCCGAGATAACGGAATTGGGATTGAAGCGAAGGATCTACCCCGTGTCTTTAACAAAGGCTTCACCGGTTCCAACGGAAGAACGCACATGAAGTCTACGGGCATGGGGCTCTATCTGGCGCAGGAGCTTTCGCAGAAGCTGGGACACTTCATCACCTGCACGTCGGAAACAGGGCGCTTTACGGAGTGTATCGTTCATTTCCCGAAATTTGAAGACCCTTATACCGCCGCTCTAGGCAAAAAAGGCAGCGACCTGATGTGAAGGTCCGCTGCCTTTTGTCATGCTTTTTTGCTGACGATTTTGTAGTACAAGTTGGTGGAGGACAAATAAAAAAGAGCGTAGATAACCGTATAGGCAGCCACGATTCCCCAAACCGCCTTTGTGGTCTCTGGAAAATCCTGCAGCGTCTCCAAAATATAATAGTTAATGATAAACCAGCTGTGAAGAAGGCCGAGAAGCAGAGGCGGGAAGAACACGAACAACAGCTGTTTGCGGATGACTCGCTTCATTTCGCCCGACCCGACTCCCAGCTTTCGCAAGATCGCATATTGCCGTTGTTCCTCCGTAGCCTCCCGTAGCTGCTTGAAATAGATGACGCTGGCCAGGGCAATTAAGGCAATCAGAGCCAGAAAGCTGCTGGAAAACAGCAGAAGGGAAGACCCTTCGATTTGAACCGAATATACATCTGCAAAAGACGAATAGTATACGGTCCGGTCTTTTCCAAGGGAATATAACTGTTTGGACAGCTCCAAAGCATTTTTTGCATCCGAAATCTCATAAATCTCGTATATCCTTTTCCCTGCGGCCGCAGACAATCGTTTATACGTCTCATCTGCAATGACCAGAACGGCCGGTTTCTTCTGCATCGACAGGAACGGATCCGTGGTCCATCCCAGCAGGGCATAATCCTTCTTCTCTGCGATCCGGAATGACTCCTTTGCCCCGCCGCCGATCCCTGCATCCAGCTCCGGCTCTTGTCCAGCCTCAAATCGTTTTGCAAAGTCAGATCCTTGCGCTAAAGACAAGGCTTCGTTCCCCTTCAGGCTAATTTTCTCTGTATGGCCCCGCATGGAAACGATATCGTTGTATGCCTGTTCGGATACTAACAGCAGCTCCGGCAGGTAATAGTCAGGGTTCTCAAACGCAGCGCCCAAATCCCCCTCAGGGACCGTCACGAGAGCTTCTAACGTCCTATGGTTTACGACTGAATGGGGAGAGGACCGGATCAGCTGTTCCGCCTCCTTCGTAAAAGCCGCATCTTTCGGGGAGAACGCAATGTCATTCGGTAAATTCCTGCCGACCGATTTGAATTGGACGCTGTAATTAATGACAAAGAAGCAAACCATGAGAATGATGACGGTGCTGAACAGGGAAATCAGCGTTAAATTGAGATTGTTGCTCCGGATTTGAAACCGCAAGGAGGAAGACCATAACATCGTATTGCCTTCATAGTACGTTTTCGTACGGCTGATCCGCTGCAGCAGCCAACCGGCGAACTGGCGGAAAAACAGATATGTGCCTCCGATGATGCCAACCGAGACGGCCAGCAGGCTGATCCCTGAGTGATCCTGCCACACGGCCGAGCCTCTGCCGCGGCTAATCAGAAAAAAGGCCGTTCCAAGCAGGAGCAGGGACAACAAGGCGAGCCAAGCGGAAACCCGTACCGGCTTTTCGGAAGTTTCCTTGGCGTGGAACAGTTCGATCAGCTGCACGCGGTGCACCATGAGATGATTTTGCGCGGTAATAATCAGCACCAGCAGGAAGAAGAGGCCCGCAGTAGAAGCAATTGCCGAGAGCGGGTACGCCAGGCTGATTTCTTGGTTGTAGCGCATTAAATTCATCAAGATGCGGCCGAACAGCTTGGACAACAATCCGCCGAGCCCAATCCCTGTCAGTAAGGAAATCGCGCTTAAAATCAACGTCTCATAGAACACCATCCTGGTAATTTGCCGTTCTTTAAGGCCCAGCAGAAGGTACATCCCGAACTCTTTTTTCCGCTGCCTCATAAAGAATGAATTTGCAAACAGGATGAAGAACAGGATGAACAGAAAGACGACGAATGAGGCGATGCTTACTCCGATTTCAAAGTTCTGGCGGTTTTGCAGCGCGTCGATAAAATCCTGATTGAACAGTAAGGAAGTAAACGTAAAATGAATGACTACACCGGCCACCATGGAAAACAAGTAGAGGGTATACAATTGGAAGTTACGGGTGACGTTGCGGAGAGTCAGGTCCCATAAGCTCATCGGCCTGCGCCCCCTACGATGCTCTGGGTGTCCAGAATTCGTTCGTAGAACGCCTGCTGCCCCTGATCTCCCGCATATAGTTCATTGACGATATGGCCGTCCCTTAGAAAAATGACCCGGCGGCAGTAACTGGCGGCATAGACATCATGAGTTACCAAAAGGATGGTGGCCCCGAACTTGGCGTTCAGCGCTGCCAATTGCTCCAACAACTGCGTGGCGGAGCGGGAGTCCAAGGCTCCGGTCGGCTCATCGGCGAAAATAATAGCCGGCTTCGTAATCATGGCCCGGGCCGACGCCGTCCGCTGTTTTTGCCCTCCGGAAATTTCGCTCGGATACTTGTCCAGAATGCTTTCGATATGAAGGGCCTGGATAATAGGGAGCAGCCTTTCCTCCATTTCTTTGGCCGCCACTCTTCGCAAAGACAGCGGGAGCACGATGTTTTCTTTGACCGTCAGCGTGTCCAGCAGATTATAGTCCTGAAAGATGAACCCCATATGCTCCTGACGAAATTTGCGCAGCTCGGGCTTTTTCATGTTGAGAAGCGAAGTTCCCTCCAGCCACACCTCGCCGCCGGACGCCTGATCTATAGTAGAAAGGACGTTCATCAGAGTGGATTTGCCGGATCCCGACGGACCCATAATAGCCGTAAACTCTCCGGATTGAATGGCAAGATCGATTCCTTTGAGTACAGCAGTTTTTCCGTATTGCTTTGTCACATTCTTCGTTTGGATTACATATTGCATGCATTTCCCTCCTTTGTATGCCTTAACTATAGACCTCTCTCCTTGAGACAGCCATCGATACAGCACAATGGAACGTGACGGTTTTGTCACTTAAAGAATAGGATGTACATTTTGGAAAGGGAAACTCTGGAGCAGAAATTTGTCTATTTTTTTACGAAAATTTGAATAAATTATGAACAAATTGTTTAATTTATGATATACTGATTATAGTAAACGATTACATTAGCTTGGGAGTGTTCATCATGGAGGATAGAACGACTGCTGTGAATCAAGCTGCAGGGAAAGACAACGGGCAACATTTTTCCAAGGCGACGGAAATTATCGCGTGGGTGCTGCTCGGCATAGGATTCATCCTGTTTGCTTTATATGTATCTGACTTCAGAGACAGCAATCTCGGCCTGATGGTTGCGATCGGCTTTGTGATTGCAGGGATGCAAGTTTACGGAATAGGTACTTTTGTACATTTGCTCTCCAATAAAACATCTAAATCGGACTAATGCCGGAAGGCTTTCTAAGGTAAGCTCACGAGAGATCTCGTGGGCTTTTTTGTATGCCCGTTTTCTTGGAAAATTGAAAAAGTCAAATTCGTGAACAAATCGGTTACGAAATGAAGGCGATTATTTGACGCATTTGTTAACAGGGCTATGGACAAGTTCGTTTTATGTTACTTTAACTGTACTTAGTTTATTATATTGGCTTTTCGCGACAGGAGTGAAATATAGAATGAAGCACTGGACAGGGTACAAGAAATTCGCCAGCATTGCAGCAGGGCTAGGTTTGCTATTATTCATGACTGGTTGTACCAATCCCATCGTTCTTGACCCTAAAGGGCCGATCGGGGATCAGCAAAGGGATTTAATCTGGATCACGACCCTGATCTGCTTAGCAATCCTGATACCGGTAATGGCTTTGACAGCATTCATTATCTGGAGATACAGGGACAGGTCCGGCAATAAGGCTCCGTACCATCCGGATTGGGAACACAGCACGAAGCTGGAAACCATTTGGTGGGGTATTCCGATTTTGATCATTATTTTTCTCGGGGCTATTACGGTAAAGTACACATATGATCTCTTGCCTTCCAAACCGATCGCCTCTGAAGAAAAAGCGATTACGGTTCAAGTAACGGCTCTGGACTGGAAGTGGCTGTTTACTTATCCCGAGCAGGGCATAGCAACAGTAAACTACTTGCAGATTCCGGAAGATGTACCTATTAAATTTGAATTGACAGCGGACGCTCCTATGAATTCGTTCTGGATTCCTCAGCTAGGCGGCCAGTTGTACGCGATGTCCGGCATGGCGAGCACGCTGTACCTGCAAGCAGATGAAGCAGGAGAGTATTTAAGTTCCGGGGCAAATTTCAGCGGAGAGCATTTTGGCAAAATGAGCTTTACGACCAAGGCTACCAGCAAAGCTGAATTTGAGAGCTGGGTGAACGAAGTGAAAAGCAAATCACCGGCATTGACGATAGACGGATATAAGAAGTTATCGCAAAAAAGCGTAGAGAGTACCCTGTTGTATTCGGCTTTCCCGAATAAGCTTTTCGAGAAAATCGTTACCAAATATTCTGCTCACTACAATCATGAATTATCCTATAAGGATTCTGATGCGGCGCCGTCACACGGCCACAATGGCCATCACAAATCTCAGGCTCCGGAAACTACGGACCAGCAACTAGAAAATATGCCTGCACATAGTCACCATCATTGACAGAGGAAAGGGGGAATACGCACATGTTCGAATCGATTAAACAATTTGCTTCGGAATTTTTCGTAACAGGAGATCCGCTAATCTACGGAGCGATGGTCAGCATCGGTTTTACGATGATCGCTATCTTAGCAACGTTGACCTACTTTAAAAAGTGGGGCTGGTTATGGCGTGAGTGGATCACTACTGTTGATCATAAAAAAATCGGTATTATGTATGTCATTGCAGCCTTACTGATGCTATTCCGGGGCGGCGTTGACGCTCTTCTCATGAGGACCCAGCTGGCCATGCCGGACCTGGAGTTCCTTACACCTGAGCACTATAACCAAATTTTCACGACACACGGCGTTATTATGATCTTGTTTATGGCCATGCCGTTGATGTTCGGTTTATTTAACCTGGTTGTGCCTTTACAGATCGGGGCGAGGGACGTAGCATTTCCGTTCCTGAACTCCTTAAGCTTCTGGCTGTTCCTGATGGGCGCGATGCTGTTTAACTTGTCTTTCGTTATCGGGGGTTCGCCTGATGCGGGATGGTTGGCATATCCGCCGCTTTCGGAGAGAGCTTTCAGCCCTAGTGTGGGGCAGGATTTCTACAACTGGGGTATTCAAATCTCCGGTATCGGTTCCCTGGCTACGGGTATTAACTTTATCGTAACGATTCTAAAAATGCGGGCACCGGGCATGAAACTGATGAAAATGCCTATGTTTGTATGGTCCGTATTGGCGAGCAGCATTACCATCGTGTTTGCGTTCCCTATTCTTACGGTAACTCTGGCCCTGCTCATGCTGGACCGGACGTTCGGCGCCCATTTCTTTACACTGGACGGGGGCGGGAACCCGATGATGTATATCAACTTGATCTGGATGTGGGGACACCCTGAGGTGTACATTGTAGTCTTGCCTGCATTCGGGATTTTCTCTGAAATTGTAGCAACGTTCTCTAAGAAGAAATTGTTCGGATACAAATCGATGGTTTTCGCATTGATGACGATCAGTATCACTTCGTTCTTTACCTGGGCTCACCACTTCTTCACGATGGGTACGGATGCGAATGTCATCGCGTTCTTTGCGGTCACGACTATGATTATCGCTATACCGACAGGAGTAAAAATATTTAACTGGCTGTTCACGATGTTCCGCGGCCGTCTAAGCTTCCCTACACCGATGTTATGGACGATCGGCTTCATTCCTTGTTTCGTAGTGGGCGGTTTAACAGGCGTCATGCTTTCCGTTGCGCCTGCAGACTTCCAATTCCATAACAGCTACTTCCTGATTGCCCATTTCCATCAGGTATTGATCGGCGGCGTTGCGTTCGGTTTCTTCGCAGGCCTGTACTACTGGTGGCCAAAGGTCTTTGGTTTCAAGCTTAACGAGAAGTTAGGCAAGTGGGCTTTCTGGACATGGAATATCGGTTTCTATGTATGTTTCATGCCTCAATATGTATTAGGTTTGGACGGCATGACGCGCAGAACCAGCACATATGGCTGGGATAAAGGCTGGTATGACCTTAACCTGATTTCCACCATCGGCGGCTTTATGATGGGTATAGGGTTCATTTTCCAAGTATGGCAGATCGCCCATAGCGTTCGTTTCATGCAGAAAGACACGACAGGCGACCCTTGGAACGGCAGAACGCTGGAGTGGTCGATTCCTTCTCCTGCGCCTGAGTACAACTTTGCTGTAATCCCAAGAGCGGATGAGCAGGATGCATGGTGGGAAGAGAAGAAACGCCGTGCCGCAGGCATACTGCCTGATGTTCAGCAGCCTCTTGAACCGATTCATATGCCGGGGAAATCGGGCATTCCGTTCATTAAATCGGTATGCTGGTTTATCGCCGGGTTCGGATTTGTGTGGGGATGGTACTGGATGGTTATCCCGGGCCTGATCGGTATCGCCGCATGTATGTTGATTCATTCGTTTACGTACGATAACGAATATTATATCCCTACGGAAACGATTAAGAAGACGGAATCTATGCTAAGGGGGACACCAATGTGATGGCAAACTCGGTAAGCCATGAGGCTGAGAATGGGCATGGACACGACGGCCATCATGATCAGGAAGAGCTTCGGCAGTTCGGGTTCTGGATTTTCCTGATGACGGACGTGATCCTGTTCTCCGTATTATTCGCAACCTATCTTGTATTAAACGGGAGCACCAATGGTGGACCCGGTACGGAATTATTCGAAATCAACGGCATTATTGTTTCTACTTTCGTGCTGCTGACAAGCAGCTTTACAAGCGGATTAGCAGTGCTTGCAATGAATCAGGGCAAGAAACAAGCCCTGATTGGCTGGCTGCTGGTTACCGCATTATTAGGCGCAGTGTTCATCGGGCTGGAGGCTACGGAGTTCATCCATCTGGTGCATGAGGGAGCAACCATGGGAACCAGTGCGTTCTGGTCGGCCTTCTTTACCCTGGTCGGTACGCATGGTCTTCACGTATCGATTGGCTTGGTCTGGATGGCCGCCATTATGCTCCAGCTCAAAAAGTACGGTATCAATCCGGTCACCAAACGAAAAGTAAATATCGTCAGCTTGTACTGGCACTTTTTGGACGTCGTTTGGATTTTCGTATTCACGATTGTGTATTTGATGGGGGTGATGTAATATGATGGACCAGCATAATGCACATCATGGCCACGAACACGGGCATGGTACGTTCAAGCAGTACCTGGTAGGCTTCGTGCTTTCCATCGTATTAACGATCATTCCTCTCCTGATCGTCTTGAACGACCTTCTGCAAGGAACGGCTGCCATCGTTGTCCTGATAGGAACGGGCGCTCTTCAATTTATCGTTCAGCTTCTCTTCTTCATGCATCTTCGGGAAGAAAAGAAACCAAGATACAATCTTATGTCCTTACTCTTCGGCCTGGTGATTCTAGTCACCATTGTCGGCGGATCGATGTGGATCATGCTGTATAACGGAGTAGGACATCACTAATAGATGGTGTAAAGCTTGAAAGCTTGCCCTTACGGGGGCAGGCTTTTTTTTGTATGTGTAATTCTTTGGGTTCGATGTTGTATTCTGTACAACAATATTCGGGTTGATATCGTGCAAAACGAGACATTGCTGTATTTTGTACAACAATATACGCTTAAAGCCCCCGGCGGGGGTGAAAATAGTGTACTCTGTGCAACAAACTGAGGTTACAGGGTGTTTTACGAAGAATTATGTTGCACAAAATGCAGGATTTTAAGCACTCAGCCTGTTTTTTGTGCGGCACTGGCTTGTAAGAATCTGTGGGAATCAGGAAGCTTGGACGTAACAAATGGGCAGGACCCAATTGGTAGATCGGAAAAGCCGATGTTATGTGGTGGAAGTCTATATTCGAAACGGTTCGATAAAACAGCGAGGAAAATAAAGCATGTGTACGAAAAATTCACCTATACATGGTTTTTTGAATGATAATTGAATTTTTTGACACTTGAAAGCGCTATCTTCCTGAAGTATACTTTGGATGCAATCGAATCGTTTCGAATGGGAAATACAGATTAGATTTTCTGCAAGGACTTGCTCATATTTTTACTGCAAACGGATACAAAAAGGAGGGTTCGTGTTGGTAACCATTAGGGATGTTGCCAAACAAGCAGGCGTAGCGATCTCGACGGCCTCCTATGTTCTCAACAACGACCCGCGGGTTAGCGAGGAGACGCGCAGGAAGGTCCTTCGCATCGTTGACGAGCTGAATTACCGCCCCAGCAGCATCGCGAGGAGCCTTAAGCGGCGCAAAACAGAAACGGTAGGCCTGTTCCTTAACGATTTCGGCGGCCCGTTCTTCGGCTCGTTCATTCAAGGGGTAGAGGAAGTAGTCTCTTCCAACGGGTATGACCTGATCGCATGCAGCACGTATGGAGGACCGCAGAATACGGCAACCCGGTTTTTGCGGGAGAAGCAATTCGATGCCGCTATTATCATTGGTCCGACCATTCCGGACGAATTAATCGTCCAGGTCGCCGGCAAGGATTTCCCCGTTGTTGTGATGGACCGCGAACTGCATGCTGACCACGTACATAGCGTGCTCGTCGACAATGTCCAAGGCGCCTACACGGCAACAAAGCACTTGCTGGGTTTAGGGCGCCGGCGGCTAGGCTACCTAAGCGGTCCCGTAAACTCGTACAACAACGAGAAACGGCTGGTAGGATTCCGCAAAGCGCTCGAGGAGGCGGGGCTCCCGTTTCAGTCGGCGTTCATCGCCCAGGGGCATTTTACCGAAAGCGGCGGTTATCAGGCGATGAAGTCGCTGCTTATCAGCAGAGGCGTTCCGGATGCGGTATTCTCGGCAAATGATGAAATGGCCATCGGGGCCATTCAGGCTCTTACGGAAGCAGGCCTGCGTGTCCCGGAAGATGTAGCGATCGTGGGCTTTGACGACATCCGCCTGGCCTCCTACATCCGCCCGATGCTGACCACTGTCGGACACCCGAAACAGGAGTGGGGAACGGTCGCCACACATGTCGTGTTCCAGGCGCTGCAAAATCCGGAAGATCCGCCGAGAGCCATTTTGCTGGACACGGAA
This sequence comes from Paenibacillus gansuensis, assembly GCF_042684925.1. Lineage (NCBI taxonomy): Bacteria > Bacillati > Bacillota > Bacilli > Caryophanales > Paenibacillaceae > Paenibacillus > Paenibacillus gansuensis. The sequence goes on from NZ_JBHUME010000019.1 coordinate 158,363, forward strand.
CTGATCGTACGTGATTCCTGTGGTCTCCTGACACAGAAAAGTATCTCTTAGCCTTGTTGGAAGCGGTTACGGCCGTTGCCATATACACTACGGACTCAGGGAGGGGATCGTAAGGGCTCTTGCAGATACACCCGATTCACATAGGCAACACCGGTTCCTTTTTTGTAACACACAACAAATTTTAGGAAACAGGGGGAAGTTGACCATGAAAAAAACACTTGCTTTGGCTTTAACCGCGATTCTGATGCTGACGGTCTTACTGACAGGCTGCGGCGGATCCGGCAATAACGGCAATAACGGCGGCACGGGGGCTTCAAACAGCGGCAATACAGGCAATACCGGAGGATCAAATGCAGGAAACAGCGGCAACACGCCATCGGATACGGGCAGCGACGCTGGAAACGCCACAGATACTCCTTCCGGAGAAGTGGTAACGCTGAAATTCGGCACATGGAACGATCCGGTGATCGAGCAGAAGAAAATCGACGCCTTCCAAAAGCTTCACCCGAACATCAAGGTGGAAATCGACAAAGCCGTAACTTGGCCATGGGATGAAAAGCTTGGCGCAGCAGCAGCAGCCGGCAAGCTGCCGGATGTATTCTTCGTCTTTAACGCACCCGGTAACGTATCGAGCAACTGGCTGGCTGATATGACACCTTACCTGAAGGAAGATCCGGATTATAACGAGCAGAACATTTTCGGAAACCTCAGCGCAACAGGTCAATACAACGGCAAGCAATTTGTGCTTCCGCATCAGCTGTTCACCATGGGCGTGCTGATCAACGTGGACCTGTTCAACAAGGAAAATGTTCCACTGCCTAAAGCGAACTGGACGATCGATGAGTTTGAGAAAATCGCCAAGAAGCTGACCAAACCAAGCGCAAACCAGTATGGCGTAGAAAACCTGTTCGGCGCACGCGAAACCTTTGTACCGCAGTTCGATCCGAAACTGGGATGGCTGACGTTTGACGGCACACAATTCAATTTTGACAAACCTGCCTTCTCCGATACGATTCACTGGATCAACAAAGTCGTATTCAGCGACAAGACCTCCGTAGACCAGTTTGAGCGCAAAGAGCAGGATAAGTGGTACGGAAAAGACAAAAGCGGCTTCGTGATGGGGAAAGTCGGCATGAAAATCGATGCGAACTGGGCTTTTGCCGACGTGCAGAAGAACGCCAAGTTCAAATGGGACTTCCTGCCGATCCCCGGAAAAGAAGGACAACGCGTTCCTATGATCACGGACTATATCGGTATGGCTAAAAACACCAAGCATCCGAAAGAAGCGATGGAATTCATCAAATTCCTTACGTATTCCAAAGATGGATGGATGGAGCGCATCAACAACATTGAAAAACCGATTACAACGATGCCTCTGCTGAACGACCGCGAAGTATGGGATGCTTACATGAAAACGACGTACACCGCTCCTGGCCTGAAAGATGTTATCGCAGGGATTCCTAACGGATTCGTTGACGGATACAAGTGGCTTCCGGGCGATGCGGAAATCATCGATAAAGTGCTGAATCCTTATGATACGAAGAAAGAACTGATCATGCTGAAAGTGAAACCGGAAGACGTTGCTAAGGATATTCAGAAGAAAGCCATGGACATCTACAACAAGAACAAACAGCAGATCGACGCGGCGACCAAGTAAAATCGGAACGTCCCTCCTCCGTGCATTCGGGGGAGGGAACTTCCGTTGTATCGGGAGTGGTGGACATGAGGAGAAGGATACTTGCTATCGTGATGAGCGGCGTGATTCTAGTTGCCGGCGTACATACGCCTGCCTGGATGACGTTCTCCGCGGCAGCCGAGGGCAGCACGAACAATACGGGAAGCAGCGGAGCCACCGACAATCAGGATGTGCTGGATGCTCTGTTCGGCGGGGGAGACAGCGGTTCTTCGGGAGATAAGGATACCTCCAAAGGGGAGGACACCGCGGAGGAAACCGGCGGACCGGGTGGTAACGGGACGATTCAGGGTGTGGTAGAGCAGGATTATTTTGACGTGCTCAAGCAATGGGAAGCTGACGGGGTTAAGCCTGTGAGCGATGTTTCTATCACTGTAACACCGGACCGGTTTCGGACGAAAGGAAGTCCGGCGCCGCTTGTTACAGGTGCGGAGGCTAAAGGGTATGAAAGTCCGGTCTACCGGTCGGATGATGAAACAGACGAAGCCGAAGTGGAAATCGATGTGCCCGTAAGCGGGCTCTATAACGTGAAGCTGGACTATTATCCGCTGACCGAGCAGATTCTGTCTGCGGAACGAGGCATTAAAATCAACGGAGCTTATCCGTATTTTCAGGCGCATCAATTCGAGTTGGATAAGCATTGGAAAGACGAGAGGTATCCTTTTGACAGGGACCGGCTCAATAATGACGTCCTGCCGGAGCAGAAGCTCATTCCCGGCTGGCAGTCCATCACGGTTCAAGATCCGGCGACGGCTGACGACAAGCCGCTGTTATTCTATTTCAAGCAAGGGAAGAACACGCTGTCTTTCCCGTTTATCAGCGAGGCGCTGCTGATCGGTGCCGTAACCGTGTATAGTCCCGAGAAAGTTCCGGCCTATGCCGATTATCGGAAACAATCTAAAGCCGAGCAAGCCCCTGCAAGCCTGATTACGGTGGAGGGCGAGCAAACGGAGAGCAAAAATCAGCCTTTTATCCGCGTTCAGGCGGACGGAAGCCCGTCTTCGGTCCCTTTCAACAGCGGCAGACTGTCGCTTAACGCAATCGGCGGCGATTCCTGGCAGATCAGCGGGCAGACGGTAACGTGGAAGCTCAACGTGCCGGCAGACGGCGCTTATCAGATCGCCATCAAATACAAACAAAATACGAATACGAGCGAAACCGGGACCGACATGCCGGTCTACCGGACGCTTCGAATAGACAATGCCATCCCTTTTGAGGAAATGCGAAGAGTCGTATTCCCTTATGCAAAGGACTGGAGAAACCTGATCATGCAGGATGGGAAGGAGAAGCCTTACGCCTTCTATCTGACGAAGGGGGAGCACACCCTTAGCCTTACTGCGAACGACGCTCCATACCGGGACACGATCCGGACCATCAAGAAGATCATGAGCGGGATCAACGATCTTGCGATTCAGGTCAAAATGGCCACAGGCAACACCCAGGACTCCAACAGGGACTGGGATCTGACCGAACAAATCCCGGATGTAGGGGACCGTCTCAGCGGCTATGCGGAGGAACTCAGGACAAGGTTTAACGAAATGGCAAAGCAGATCGGACGCAATCCCGACGCGGCCAAGTCTATGGCGATTTCCGCGCAGCGTCTGCGGAACCTGGCAAAGGACCCGAATTCGCTGCCTTACCGGTACGCACAGCTATCCGAAGGCTCCGGTTCCATCATGCAGATGCTCGGAACCTCGCTTGGCAAGCTGCCGAACCAGCCGCTGACCGTTGACCGGTTCTATGTCTACTCGGATAAGAAACTGCCGTCCGCTAAGGCCGGCTGGTTTAGCAGAATGTCCGCCAACGTGAACGCCTTCTTCGGATCATTTACGAAGGACTACTCCAAAATGGGCGGATCGGACCCTAAAGAACTGCAAATCTGGGTAAACCGGCCCCGCCAGTATGTGGCGATGATGCAGTATGTGGCTAATGAGGAGTTCACGAAAAAGACGGGCATCAAAGTATCCTTCTCTCTGATGCCGGATGAAACGAAGCTGATTCTGGCGAATGCTGCCGGCAACGCGCCGGACATGGCGCTGTCGATTAACAATGTCACACCGTTCAACCTTGCGGTCCGGGGAACCCTGGCGGACTTGACGAAGTTCCCGGATTACGGGGACGTAGCGAAACGGTTCTCACCCGGCGCTATGCTTCCGTTCCAGTTCAACGGCAGCACTTACGCCCTCCCGGAGACGCAGAATTTCTGGGTGATGTTCTACCGGAAGGACATTCTGGACGCGCTGAACATACCGGTACCCGATACGATGGACGACGTCCGCCGCATCCTGCCGGATTTGCAGCGCTACGGCTTGAATTTCTATTCCCCGTTGTCGGCGACAGGCGGATTAAAGCCTCTGACGCTGACATCCCCGTTCCTATACCAAACCGGAGGGGAATTGTTTAAAAAAGACGGAACAGGTACGGCTATCGACTCGGAAAGCGCAGTTACGGGCATTAAGCAGATGACGGACCTGTTTACCGTATACAACCTGCCGTTAAATGTGCCGAGCTTCTACAATCACTTCCGCGACGGCAGCCTGCCGATCGGCATTGCCGACTTTGCCTCTTACGTTCAGCTGACGGCAGCGGCGCCGGAAATCAGCGGCTTGTGGAAGATTGCGCCGGTGCCGGGTGTGAAGGCGAAAGACGGCACGGTGGAACGCTGGCAGACGGGCACAGGCCAGTCGGCGGTTATTTTTGAGAGCAGCAAGCGTAAGAAAGAAGCTTGGGAAGTGCTGAAGTGGTGGACTTCGAAGGAGACCCAGATCAAGTTCGGAAACCGGATGCAGACGATCTATGGGCCGACCTACAAATGGAACACGGCGAACCTGGAAGCTTTCAATCAGCTGCCGTGGCCTTCGGAGGATATCAAGGTCGTGCAGGAGCAGTGGAAGTGGCTTAAAGACATTCCTCACATCCCGGGAGATTACATGCTGGAACGCCAGCTTAGCGACGCGTGGAACAAAATTGTGTTCAACGGCGTCAATCCGCGCCGGGCGATTGAAGACGCCACGATCCTTACCAACCGCGAAATGGCGAAGAAGCTGGAAGAGTTCAAGTTTATGAAAGACGGCAAGCTTATCAAGCCGCTGGAAGTGCCGCAGCTTCCGGAGAAAGGCAGGTGAACACACCGATGAAACCAGCTGCAGACCTTGCGCCGCAGAAGGCACCGGCAACGGAACAGAACAAGCCGATAAAGCTGAAATGGCTGCAAAAAAGATCCGTCCGGAACGAATTGTCGGCGTACTTGTTCCTAAGCCCTTATCTGATCATGTTTACGATGTTCATCGTCATTCCCGTACTGGCGGCAATCGGCTTGTCGTTCACGTACTTCAATACCGTACAGGCGCCCGAGTTCATCGGGCTCCAGAACTACGTTAATCTGCTGACTCAGGACAGCGAGTTTATGATGTATGTGCTGCCGAACACCATCAAGTTTGCGCTGATCGTAGGACCGGGCGGATACGCCCTGTCCTTCTGGCTTGCCTGGCTCTTGGCGCAAATCCCGCGCAAATCGCGCACGATTCTTGCTCTGGCTTTATATTCGCCTTCCCTTACGGCGGCGGTTGCCATGGCGGTCGTATGGCTGATCGTCTTCAGCGGCGACAGCACGGGATACCTGAATGCATTTCTCATTAATTTCGGGTTCATTAACGAACCGATTCAATGGACGCAATCCCCTCAGTACCTGATGCCGATTATGATCACGGTTACGCTGTGGAACAGCATGGGGGTAGGATTTCTTGCGATGCTTGCCGGCATTCTGAATATTAACCCGGAGATGTACGAAGCGGGATATATTGACGGCATTAAAAACCGCTTGCAGGAAGTATGGTACATTACTATTCCCTCGATGAAGCCGCAGATGCTGTTCGGCGCCGTTATGGCGATTGTAGGCACGTTTCAGGCGGGGGAAATCGGGGTGCAGCTGTCGGGAGCGAACCCGACGCCTCAATATTCGGGCCAGCTGATGATCAATCACATTGCCGATTATGGCTTTATCCGGTACGACATGGGTTATGCTTCTGCGGTTTCCGTAGTGCTGCTTCTCATTATTTACGGCTTCTCGAAGCTGTCCTGGCGTCTGTTCGGAGAAAAAGAGTAAGGAGGGGGAAGACAGATGGCTTCCTTTCACGGCAACAAAATCAACCCAAGCCGTTTCAGTCTCGGCCAGCTAAAGTTTTACGCATTCCTGGTGCCGCTCGGCATCGTGATGATTCTGCCGATTATCTTTATTTTCTCGCAATCGCTGAAGCCGCTCGATGAGCTGTTCCTGTTCCCGCCTACGTTTCTCGTGCAGAAGCCGACGTTTGAGAACATTGGAAGCCTGCTGGCTTCATCTGACATCACGAAAATCCCGGCAACCAAATTTCTGTTCAACAGTTTAACGATCACCGTTATCGTCGTCGTACTTTCCCTCGTGATCAGCGCGATGACGGGATATGCCTTATCGAAGAAGCAGTTCCGGCTGCGCAAGGTGATTTTTGAAGTGAATACGATTGCTCTGATGTTTGTTCCTGCGGCGGTGACGATTCCCAGATACCTGGTCGTCGAAAAGCTGGGGCTGATCGACAATTATATGGGTCACATCCTGCCGCTGCTGGCGCTGCCGGTAGGCGTGTTCCTGATCAAGCAGTTCGTGGACCAGATTCCGAATGAGCTGATCGAGGCCGCACAAATGGACGGGGCGACGGATGTAACGGTTTTCTCCAGAATCGTGATGCCGGTGATCCAGCCTGCGATGGCGACTGTAGCGATCCTGGCCTTTCAAGCCGCGTGGAACAACGTAGAAACATCAACCTTGTACATGAGCAAAGAAACGCTGAAAACCTTCGCTTTCTATATGACCACACTGACGACCAACATCGGTAATAACGTGGCCGGTCAAGGGATGGCGGCTGCAGCGGCGATGCTGATGTTTATACCGAATCTAGTCATTTTCATCTTTATGCAGAGCCGGGTTATGGATACGATGGCGCATTCAGGCATCAAGTAGAGGGGGGACAACGATGAAGAAGTGGAACTTAGTACTGACGCTCGGACTCGTGTTCTCCCTGCTGGCATCCGCCATGCCCGCCTCCGCAGAGCCGTATGTGTCTTTTACGATTAACCAGCAGGGACAGTTCAGGCTTACGCAAAGCGCCTACCTGCCGGTAGGGGTTATCGACGGGCACGATATGTTCGGGGAGGAAGGCGCCAAGGAAGCGGAGAGGAACAGCGATTTCAACATCTCGCTCGACCAGCCTGAAGACTTGTTTGTGGACGGACGAAATCATCTGTTTGTGGCCGACACGGGCAACGGGCGCGTGCTGGAGCTGGATGAGCGCGGCAACAAAGTCCGCGTAATCGGCCAAGGCGAGCTGGATGAGCCGACCGGCGTGTATGTGGACGAGGCCGGCGTAGTCTACGTGGCCGATCATGGCGCGGGGCAAGTCGTTATTTACGACGCAGCCGGGAAGAAGATCAAGGCCGTCGGCAGGCCAGAGTCTCTCCTTTTTGGCAAAAACAACGAGTTTAAGCCCCGTAAAATCGTGGCTGACAAGCGCGGTAACTTATATATCGTAGGGGAAGGCTTGATTCAAGGGTTAGCCGAGTTGAGCGCGGAGGGAGACTTCCTGGGGTACTTCGGCGGGAACCGGACCGGGTTCAACCTGGAGCGGGCGGTGCAGAAGCTCTTTTTCACCAAGAAACAGATGAGTCAGCTGTCGCAGAAGCTGCCTCCGTCACCGTCCAATCTGGCGGTCGATCGCGACGGACTGATTTACACTGCAACTACCGGGCTTGACAGCAACAGCGTGAAGAAGCTCAACGTAGCGGGCGATAATCTGTTAGGCGGCCGGACGTTCATGAGCCCTTCTGTTGCGGATATTGCAGTGGACGGCATGGGCAACATTTTTGCAGTCGATTCGGTGAATGGTTATGTGTTCGTATACGACAAGGACGGCAACATGCTGTTCACGTTCGGCAGCACCGACACAGGGTACCAGCGGTTGGGGTACTTCAAATCCCCGTCCGGCATTGCCGTCAATAACAACGGGATTTTATATGTACTAGATAAAGAGCGCGCTAACATCCAGATGTTCAAGCCGACGCAGTTCGCGTTGCTGGTGTATAAAGCGATCGGCCTGTACCTGGACGGGAAATATGTGCAGAGTATGGAGCCATGGCGCGAAGTGTTAAGGCAGAACAGCATGTTCGATCTGGCCCATGTGGGGATCGGGCTTGCTTACTATAAGCAGGGCGAGTACGGCAAAGCGTTCGAAGAGCTGAAATTTGCGCGCAACGTGAACGAATACTCCAATACGTACTGGGAGCTGCGCAGGGCTTGGATGATGAGCCACATGTCGGACATTTTGCTGGGCATCGCCGGCGCAGTTGTGTTGTGGTATATCGCAAAGCGGCTTTACCGCGCCAAAGGATTCGGGGCTCCGGTTGTCCATGCGGTGAGGCGTTTCCGCAGGATCCGAATCGTCAGCGAGCTGCTCCATACGTTCCGGATGCTCCGGCGTCCGTTCGACGGGTTTTATGAGCTGGAAAACGGCAGGGCTTCCGTCCTGTCTGCAGTGATCTTGCTGGTTGTCTTGGCAGGTGTGCGGCTTTATGAGGTGTTCGGCACGAATTTTATTTTTAGCGGCGTTGATCCGTTGAAAGTGAATGTGATAGGCGAAGTGCTGAAGCTGATCGTGCCTTTCTTTGCCTGGGTTCTGTGCAACTATCTGGTAAGCGTTATCAACGACGGGGAAGGGAAGTTCAAGGATGTGTTCAAAGGCTCGGTGTATGCTCTCAGCCCTTACCTGATCTTCGCCGTACCGATCACGGTCATGTCCAAAGGCTTAACGCTGCTGGAATCCGTGGTCTACGATTACTCCCGTCAGTTCATCATCCTGTGGTGCGTGTTCCTGATGATCGCGATGGTCAAGGAAATTCACGGCTACGAAGTGAAAGAAACGTTCAAGAACGTGGCTATTACCTTATCCGGCATGGTTGTGATGGCTTTGATCGCCTTTATTTTCTTCGGCCTTTCCAATCAGGTGTGGGATTTCGTACGCAGCATAGCGGAAGAGGTGAAGTACCGTGTTTAATGCAAAATGGAAACTCGCCGCTTTGGCCGCCGTGCTTCTGGCCGGCGGCGGATCGGTCATCAGCGTCTACGGCGGCGGAGCATCCGATGCCCCGGGAACCGCGGTTATGGCGGCCGGCGCAGCGGCAGACGCGCAGAGCAACGGGAATTCAGGCGCGGACGGCGGTTCCGACGGCGGCATCGCTTTAACACCGGCCAAGCCGGACCGGCAGGATGAGCTGTCGTTCTTCCGCTCGAACGGGTATACGAAGCCGGAAGCCGCAGTACAGCCTCCTGTTCCGGCCGCCAAGATCGAAGCAGGCTATGAGCCGATCGGCCAAAACGGCAAGATGGCGCTTTACATGAACAAAAAGACCTTTGCAATCCAGCTTCAGGATCTGGCCAGCGGCTATGTGTGGTCTTCCGTGCCGAGCGCGAAGGACTTTCAGGCGGAGGAACTGAACGAGGACTGGAAAAATGCGATGCAGTCGCCGTTCATCATCGATTTCTTCGCGGAGGATGCGTTCCGCACCACCTCCAACTATCGTTCGCTGCAAGGCAAAGCGGCTTCCATGAAAGCCATCGATAACGGCATGGAGGTCACCTATGAGCTGCCTGCCATTCAATCGAAGCTGACCGTACGTGTGGCTCTGGACAAGGACGGCCTCGTAGTCCGCCTGCTGAACGACAGCATTCAGGAAAAAGGGCCGAGCCGGATCGCTTCCGTACAGATGTACCCGTTCCTCGGTTCGGTCCGCGGCGGTTCGGTGCCGGGCTACCTGTTCATTCCTGACGGCAGCGGCGCACTGATCCGCTTTACCGATAACCATTCGCAGTTCGACGAGCCTTATGTTGGCCAGATTTATGCGAACGATATAGCGGTCACCGGTTTTGACGGAATGGGCAGTACCGTAAGATACCCGGTGTTCGGCATCGTGCACGGCGTGAATAAGAACGCCCTGGTAGGCATGGTGGAAGACGGCAAGATGAATGCCGAAATCGTAGCCTATCCGAGCGGAGTCAACACGAATTTCTATTGGATCTCTACTAGGTTTCAGATCCGCAGCGCTTATTTTCAGCCGACCAGTAAAGCAATGGGCGGCATCAATATGTACACCAAGAACAAAACCGAGGGCGATAAACAAGTCAGATATCATCTGCTCAGCGGTAGCAAAGCCGATTATGTCGGGATGGCCCAGGAGTACAAGGGCTATCTGGAGCAGAACGGCATGCTCCCGGAAGCGTCAGGCAGCAGTGCCAATGCCGGCGGTGACATTCCGATGCGTCTCGACTTGCTGGGCTCCGAGATGGCCCCGGGCATTCTGAAGCGCGGTGTCGTGAAAATGACGTCATTCGCTGAAGCTCAGGCCATTCTGGAGGACTTGAAAAAAGCAGGCATCCGCAACATTCAGGCCGGCATTCAGGGCTGGGGCAAAAGCGGGATCACCGGCGCGCAGCCGGCGGCGCCGGGGTATGAAAAAGCGATCGGCGGCAAACAAGGGCTGAAGACGCTGCTGGAATATACGAAGCGGGAAGGTATAGGTCTGTACCTTAATACCGACTACACCAACCTCATTAGCGGAGCCCCGCGGGTCGAGCCGCGTGCAGATGCGGTCCGCATGGTGAACAACAGGCTGATCGAGTACCGCTATGTCGGCAGGTACGTCAGTGATTTGTATAAGGATCTCAAGGGGTACATGCTGAGCCCTGCCACAGCGCAGAAGCTTGCAGCCAAGGATTTCAGCAATTTCCGCAAGGACGGTCTGGACCAGGCGGCACTGAACAGTACGGGATTCTTCCTTTATTCCGATTATAACAAGAAGCATAAGCTTAACCGGACCAAGTCGGCTGAGCTTTACGGCAGCATCGGAGAGGAAGCGGCAAAACAGTCCTTGAAGCTGAACATTTCCGTGCCGAACGATTACATGCTTAAGCATGCTTCCGCTTACTTCGATATGCCGTTGACTTCAGCGCAGTTCATGTATACGACGGATACGGTGCCGTTTGTGCCGATCGTGATGCATGGTGTCATGCCTTATTACGCCGGTTACGGCAACAACAACCCCGATCCGGAGCTGGATATGCTTCGCGCCATCGAGTACGGGGCGAATCCTGCCTTTCTAGTGACGCATGAGCCGTCCTGGAAGCTGCAAAATACCCCTTCCGGGTTTTTGTATACGACACAGTATCAGGATTGGGCGCCGGAGATTAAGAAGCAATACGCAAAAGCGAACGAGGTACTGAAGCAAGTGCAGCAGGCATCTATCGCAGGGCGTTCGGTTCCGGCGCTGGGCATCGTGAAAGTAAGTTACGACAACGGCGTTTCGGTATGGGTCAACTACACATCAAGCGATTACAAAGCCGGCGGCGTCACGGTGAAAGCCCGCAGCGCAGCCGCCGTCACAGGAGGTGAGCAGCCGTGAGAATGCCGAAGCAGCGCAGGGAAGCCATGATAGGCTACCTGCTGATCTCTCCGTGGATACTCGGATTTCTTGTTTTTATGGCCTACCCGCTGCTCTTCTCTTTGTATATGAGCTTCAACAAGGTCATGATCACTCCCTACGGGATTGAAACCGCCTACCTCGGATGGAGCAATTACAAGGATGCATTCCTGACGGATCCGGAATTTTCCCAGAAGCTGTTCCTGTTCCTGAAGTCGAACATCCTGATGATTCCGATCGTTATCGTGTTCTCGCTGTTTGTGGCGCTGCTGATCAATCAGCCGATCAAAGGACGCAACCTGTTCCGCGCTATTTTCTTCCTGCCGGTTGTGATTACGAGCGGAGAGGTCGTACAGGAGCTGTTCGCACAAGGGGCGGCCACGATTCCGGTCATTGAGAAATACGGCATCATTACCATGATTCAGGATAACCTGTCACCGGGTATGGCCTCGCCGATTATAGGCATCATCAACCAGTTCATTCTGATCCTGTGGTACTCCGGCGTGCAGATTCTGATCTTCCTGGCCGGGCTGCAAAAGGTCAACACCCAAGTGTACGAAGCAGCTGCGATGGACGGCGCGTCGCCTTGGGTCACCTTTTGGAAAATTACGCTGCCTGAGGTGAAGCCGTTCATCCTAGTGAACCTGATTTACACGGTCATCGACTTGTTTACGAACGGGTTCAGCGACGTCATTAAGCTGATTCAGGACAATATGTTCAAGGTGGATACCGGCTTTGGTTATGCCAGTGCGCTGGCGTGGATTTATTTTGCCGTCATCTTCGTCGTCCTGCTTGTGTTCGTGGTGTTTTTCCGGAACAAAGAGCAGAACATTACGATCACCAGACGGTCTTAAAGGAGGGCATCAACCATGAGAGACCTATCCGTCTCCCAACCGGATTTGCAGCAGGGAACGGTCCCCAAGGCCAAAGCCCGACACAACAAAAACAAGACGCTGTACAAAATGAGAAGCCTGCTCCTCGGCCGCCAAGGCAACGACGGATGGCTGATGAAGACTATCATTTACGTGCTGCTGATCAGTACGGGTTTTATTTACCTGTATCCGCTGCTGTTTATGGTGTCCCAGAGCTTCAAGAGCCTGGACGATCTGCTGGACCCCACGGTGGCCTGGATTCCCCGGAGCTTTTACTGGAAGAACTACGTGCAGGCGTGGAACGTGCTGGACTATGTGAATACGCTGGGGAGCACTTTGTTGAACTCCGTTCTGCCGGCTGTGGCCCAGACCATTTCCTGCGCGATCGTGGGGTACGGTTTTGCCAAATATAAGTTTCCCGGCAAATCCATTCTGTTCGGACTGATGCTGATCACGTTTATCGTGCCGAAGCAGGTCATCATGATCCCGATGTTCCTTCTGTTCAAACAGTACGGGATGCTGGAAACGCCGCTGCCGTTTATTATTCCCGGGCTGTTCGCTCAGGGGCTGCGCAGCGCGCTGTTCATCCTGATTTACTACCAGTTTTTCCGGACAATTCCGGTAGCGTTGGAGGAAGCTGCGCAGATCGACGGGGCGGGTGCGTTGAAGACGTTTTTCCGGATTATTTTGCCGATCTCGGTACCTGCCGTCGTGGTTGTCTTCTTGTTCTCCATGGTATGGCACTGGAACGAAACGTATCTCGCTTCGCTTTATTTGGGGAATGCCATGACTACGCTGCCGCTGGAGCTCAAGACGTTTAACGATTCCTTTAAAGCGATGTACACCGGCTCCTCCACCATTACAGACGTGAACGAATCCATTCGGATGGCCGGTACCCTGCTGATTGTGCTTCCGCTGCTGGTCCTGTACTTGTTTGCGCAAAAGCGGTTCACACAAGTGGTCGACAAAACCGGTTTGACGGGGGAATAAAATGCGGCTTACGGTGCGTGCGGCGGGTATACTGGCGCTGGCTGCGATGCTGGTTGTCAGCGGATGTTCCTCAGGGGGCGGCAGCAAGCCTGTTTCCAGAGGAGTCGCAGCCAAGCTGGACAAAGAAACGGAATCTATGCTGGAACGGGAAAGCCGGGCGAGCTTCGATTTTTTCTGGAATGAGGCGAACCGGGAAAAAGGCAGCAAGGGGTACGGCCTGGTGGCAGACAGGGCACCCGGGAATCCGGGGCTGTCGAGCGTCGCTTCCACAGGCTTCGGTTTATCGGCTCTGGTAATCGGGGCGGAACGGGGCTGGGTTAGCAGGAAGGAAGCGGAAGAGCGTGCACTCGGGACGATGCGGACACTGCTGGATCATGCGGCGAAAGAGCACGGGTTTCTTTATCACTTTTTGAATCTGGCTGACGGCACGCGGGCACCGGGCAGCGAAGTATCGGTCATCGATACGGCCATTGCCCTGAACGGGGCGATTACCGCGGGAAGCTATTTCGGCGGTGAGGTGCAGAAGGCGGCCGAGGCCTTGGCTGGACAAGTGGAATGGCCCTGGTATATTGATCCTGCCAACCAGCAGTTCTATATGGGCTACTCCCCGGAAAACGGATTTGCCGGACATTGGGACTTTTACGCGGAGCAGCTGATGATGTACGTGCTTGCCGCGGGCTCGGCTTCGCATCCGGTGCCGGGGGACCTGTTCTATAAGTTTCAGCGTGACACCCGGCCTTACAAGGATGGGGAGCCGTTCATTCATTCCTGGTTCGGCTCTATTTTTACTTATCAATTTTCGCACGCTTGGTTCGATTTCAGGGGCATGAAGGACCGGGAAGGGGTGGACTGGTGGGTGAACTCGGTACGGGCATCGGAAGCAAGCCGGGCCTATGCCGGGGACATGGCCGCCACGTACAGTACCTTCGGTACGGATGCCTGGGGAATCACCGCAAGCGACGGCCCCGGCGGTTATAACGGCCTGTATGGCTCGCCTCCGTCGGGCTTTGACGATACGGCGCACACTACGGACGGGACGCTGGCTCCGGCCGGGGCGCTCGGTTCGATCGTATTTACGCCGGAGGCTTCCATCGCAGCGCTGAAGCACTTCGCCGGCAAGTCGGAGCTGTGGGGCAAGTACGGCTTGACCGATGCCTACAACGAGGCAGTCTCGCCGGCTTGGGTCGGCCCCGACGTGATCGGGATCGACAAAGGCATTACCCTGCTGATGATCGAGAACTACCGCAGCGGGCTCATCTGGGAGATGTACATGAAGAGCAGCATCGTTCAAGCAGGGGCTAAGGCGGTCGGGTTGTCGGCGGCTAGCAGATGAGCGGGGTTAGGTTGTTACGGTTAGTCTGTTGGCAGCTCATGGGTACTTGTGGGAACTAGGGGACTCTGCAGGGGGCTTTGCAGGTAAATCTGGGGGTTATTTGGTTGGTAACTCCGCTAGTAACACGCTGTAACACACTAGTAACACCGCAGCGCAGTTACTTCGGGCTAAGTTGCTATGGTCGGTCTGTTGGCAGCTCGCGGGTACTTGTGGGAACTAGGGGTCACATCTACAGGCATCTTTGCAGAAGACTGCGGGTCACTCGGCTGGTACTCCGCGGGGTAACTTGTTGTGGTCATTCTGTTGGCAGCTCGCGGGGAGCATGGTGAAAGGGCCGAATGTTGTAATAAGTACAACAATTTCGGGCAAAGCACAGGTTGAAATGAGGAAATGTTGTACGGCGTACAACTTTTTCACGTGAAACATAAGAGATCACCCCGTAAATGTTGTACAACGTACAACATTCGCCGCTCACACGGTCTTAAACAGCTCGAAATGTTGTACAAAATACAACATTCGGTGCCGGAACGGACGGGGGAAGCAGCTGGGGATAGAAGATAAGTAATGGATAGGGCAGCTGTCGAGGATGAAAGAAGCACTATGGTGAAAGTGCCGAATGTTGTAATAAGTACAACAATTTCGGGCAAAGCACAGGTTGAAATGAGGAAATGTTGTACGGTGTACAACTTTTTCACGTGAAACATAAGAGATCACCCCGTAAATGTTGTACAACGTACAACATTCGCCGCTCACACGGTCTTAAACGGCTCGAAATGTTGTACAAAATACAACATTCGGTGCCGGAACAGACGCGGGAAGTAGCTGGGGATGGAAGATAAGTAACGGATAGGGCAGCTGCCGAGGATGAAAGAAGCACTTTTTACCCAGGAAAGGAAGCATACACTCCATGATTGAAATTGTGAACAAGCAGATCCGCATCGACGGAAAGCCTCAGATGATCATGTGCGGGGAGATTCATTATTTCCGCCTGCAGCGGGAGGAGTGGCAGGACCGGCTCGACAAGCTGAAGCTGGCCGGATGCAACGCGGTGGCCACCTATGTGCCGTGGCTGTGCCATGAACCGGTGGAGGGCCGCATCGACCTCACAGGAAAGACGCGTCCGGAGCTGGATTTGGCCGGTTTTATCGATCTGTGCCAAGAAAATGGCTTCTACTTCTTCCTGCGCCCTGGTCCGTTCATAATGGCCGAGATGAAAAACGAAGGCCTGCCTTATTGGATCTACGATAAGTATCCGGAGATCATTCCGGTCGGATGGGATGATCGGCTGGCGACGACGCGCACGGTGGATTACCTGGCTCCCGGCTTCTTGAAAGAGGCGAAGCGCTGGTACCAGGCGGTCATGGAAGTCGCGGCGCCGCGGCTGCAGCCGAATGGCGGCAATATTATCGCGATTCAGCTGGACAATGAGATCGGGATGCTCTCCTGGGTAAGCAATGGGCCGGATTTGACGGACCTGGTGCTGGATGATTTTGCGCAATGGCTGGAAAGCAGCTATGAGCAGGAGGAGCTTACGAAGCGATATCCGTTCGATTTGCATAATGTAGAAGGCCGCAAAGCGGGCATCCGCCGTCCGGATGAATCGTATGCACCCGCCCTGCACCTTGACCTCGGGCACTATATGCGCAACCGGTTTACACGCTATGTTGACGAGCTGCGCGCTTATGCGGAGGAATTCGGGGCGAAGGATATCCCATTTGTCATCAACATCCACGGTACCGGCGGCGGGCGCGGCTTCACGTTTCCGATCGGCATCAGCCAGCTGTATGAGACCTATGACGGGAAGTCCGGTTACATTTCCGGCTCCGACATTTACTTCGGCGACTTGGATATGAATACGTTCCAGGACCTGTATCTGATCAACGGATTCATGGATGCGGTGCATGACGAGCATCAGCCGCTGACTTCCGTAGAATTCAACTGCGGTGACGGGAACTTCGGCACCACCTACGCAGGCCGGTACGATATTTCCGCTGCAGACTTGAAAATGAGAATGTGCGTAGCCCAGGGGAACCGGCTGATCAACTACTACCTGTTTTGCGGGGGACGCAACTATGTGCTGGACGAGAAGCCGAACGACGGTAACGACCGGGTGGCGTTTACCGGGGAACGGCACGGCTTTGCGGCGCCCGTCAGCCCGGAAGGCGAGCTGAACTATACGTTCGGCCGCATGGCAAGGGGGATCCAAGCCGTGAGAGCGGTGGAGGAGAAGCTTGCGGTTATGAAGGAAGAACGGGACAATGTAGTGTTTGCTTTTATCCCGGACTACTACATGACGGAATACCGCTATCCCGGCAGTGTCCAAATGAAGGCGATCTACGACAATATCGAAGCGAACCGCGCGCATTGGAGCTGGGAGACGATGGCCCGCGCAATGCTTCTAGCGGGCTACCGGTTTGGAGCGGCCGATATCCAGAACAAGCCGCTGCGTGCCGCTCAGGTGCCGGTGCTGGCGCTGTTGTCAGCCCGGTACATGGACGGCGCGGTGCAGCGCAAGCTCGCGGAGTATCTCCGCGAGGGCGGCCGCGTCCTGCTTTACGGCGAAGTCCCCCTCTATGACATGGAGGGTGAGCCGTGCACTTGGCTGGCGGAGGCGCTCAGACTCCACCATGTGGCGGACCACAGCGAAGCGCTGCACCAGTATCCTTCCGTGATTGCGGAAGAGTGGGCGGCGCCGCGGCCGGAGGTCCGCACGCACTTTGCGCAGACGTTCGAGGCCGCCGGAGACGGCGCCGAAACGTTCCTGCGCCTGCTGGGCAGCGGCCAGGCTTGCGGCTTCGAACTGCCTGTGGGCCAGGGACGGGCCATCGTGATCACGACCCGTTACAACACCGATATCGGCTTGTACCGCACCGCTCTTGAGCGGCTCGGCGCCGCGCCGGGTTTGACGCATGACTGCCCGCATCACGGCATCTTCATGACGTCTACCCGTAACGAAGCGGGTGAGCGCTTCCTGCATCTGCTCAATTTAGACGGGTTCGAGAAATCGTTCTGCATTTATGAGAACGGGGGTCCGCTTTTTGACGGGAAGAAAGTGGTGCTGGGCAGTAAGGACGGAGTCATGCTTCCGCTGAATATGGAGTTTGGCGGTATCCGCATCGTTAGCTCCACCGCGGAAATTATGGGTATCGGCATAAACGAAATGACTTTCCGGCTCACACAGCAGTGGGACAGGATCGTAATACAGACGGATCTTGGCATTCTGCCGAGCGCGCAATACTCCATCGAAACACACGGCTCCAGCCAGCACATCGTATCTAATAAGCATGCACGGCTGGACGACCGGATGACGATCCAATTTGAAAGGCCGATTCGAGCGGAAAAGATCATCGAAGAATGAATGGTACCTAGCTGGCGACGAGAACATGTTTAACTTGATGTAAACTACATTTCCGGAGGGATCATGCAATGACAAGGGAGAAACTGACCGACGAACAGCTGTTGGAGGCAGAAAGCAGATTGAGTTTTCAGTTTTTTTGGGAGGAAGCGAATACTGATCCGGATAGTCCTGGCTATGGGTTGATCCGTGACCGGGCGCCGGGTATGCCCGATATGGCGAGCATCGCTTCTGTGGGCTACGGCCTGACGGCTTTGACCATCGGGGCGGAGCGCGGCTGGGTAAGCCGGGATGCTGCGGCAGAGCGTGCCCTGGGTACGCTGAAGACGTTCCGCGATCATGCGGAGCAACGGCACGGGTTTTACTTCCACTTCCTGGACATGAACACGGCTAAGCAGTTCGGCGGCTGTGAAGTTTCCGTCATTGATACGGCTATCCTCATCTGCGGGGTGCTTGCGGCGGGGCAGTATTTTGGCGGAGAAGTACAGCTGCTGGCTCAGGAGCTTTACGAGCGGGTGGAGTGGGACTGGTACCGCAACCCGGATACCAACCAGTTCTACATGGGCTATAACGATGAGGAGGGCCGGCATTTCGGCACTTGGGACCACTATGCGGAGCAGTTCATGATGTATTTCCTCGGAGCGGCTTCCCCGACCCACCCGGTACCTGCCGATATGTACGATGACTTTACGCGGTATGTAGGATACTATAACGGCCATGGCCCCGTTATCCACAGCACCGGCGGCGCCTTGTTCGTGTATCAGTTCTCCCATGCGTGGTTTGATTTCCGCGGCAGAGAGGATAAGTACGGTGTGGATTGGTTCGAAAATTCGGTACAGGCGTCTCTGACGAACCGCCAGTTCTGTATCGACCAGGCAGCGAAGTCGGCTACGTTCGGACCGGATTCTTGGGGCTTGACGGCCTGTGACGGCCCTCGCGGCTACAGCGGTACGTACGGTGCCGATCCGAACGTGACGAAGCGCGACTATGTGGACGGCACCATTCCTCCTTGCGGCGCGGCCGGTTCCATCGTGTTTACGCCCGAAGAATCAATCGCAGCGCTTCAGAACTATTACACGAACCATCCGAAGCTCTGGGGCAAGTATGGCTTCCAGGACGCATATAACCTGGATGTCAGTCCGGCCTGGTATGCGGAGGACGTGATCGGGATCGACAAGGGCATCACCCTTCTGATGATTGAAAATTACCGCACCGGCTTCGTCTGGAAACAGTTCATGAATATTCCTGCCGCCCGCAAAGGCATGGAGATGTGCATGGGCGAACCGCGCTCGGCACTTCCTGCATCCAAAAGAGAGCTGTCGCCATCCTCTGCGAATCGACGCTGAGCCTATGCTCACGCGCAAATTTCACCCGTTTCAGCTGTATTCCCAACGTGTTTCTCCCAACCAGGCTGCTACCAGCCTGGTTAATTTTTTTTGAAGAGGCAGGCCGCCGTTTCTCCATGTATCCGTTACTTTTTCCGGCCGGAATTCGTATATAAAATAACACTTTCTAAGGAGGCGGCGGTGTGAAGCTGTATTTCAGGGATAACTTTTTTAGCAGCGGGGTTACGGAGATTTTGGATGAGGAGCAAAGGGCGGCAGGGACGCTGGATTTGAAGAGTGCGTTCGGTTCCTCCATAGCGGTCTATGGGCCGGGCGGTGAACTGCGGGCAGGCGGGAAATTCGGCACGCTGTCCAGCAAGTGGCGGGTCTATGGTTCCTCGGAGGAGGAACTGGGGATTGTGAAGGCTAGAATGTCCTTGTTCAGCAAAAAGTTCGAATATGACGCCGGGCATCGGGGCCTCTATGAAATCGTTTCTCCGGCCTTTTCACGCACCTATGAAATCCTAGACGACCAAGGAAGGGTAGCTGCCATTATGGATAGAATCGACTCCTGGTTTGCTTCAGCTGCTTTTTGCCTGGAGAACCAGTCGGATATGCTGGATACGTATGAGCTGGTCTCCGTCATCATGGGCGTAAACGCCATCCAAAAACGCCGTCAAAATGCCGCATCTTCCCCGACGTGACATGGAGGTTTCCTGCCAGCATATGATCTTTATAACATAATATAGCAGCCTCAATAAATCCGATCCATGGTATGATAAAGGAACCGCAACGAACGAGAGACAGATCGGGGAATCAGCATATGTACAAGAATCGAAACGTTTGGATCATACTGTCAGGAGAATTTCTTGCCGGGATCGGGCTGTGGATGTCCATCATCGCCAACCTGGAATTTATGCAGCGTCACATCCCGTCCGACTTTATGAAGTCACTGGTGCTGTTCATTGGACTGCTGGCGGGAGTGCTGATCGGCCCGCTGGCCGGCAAGGTGATCGATAAGCACAAAAAGAAAACCGTCCTCATGTACGCAGGCGCCGGGCGGCTGGTTAGCGTTTGTTTTATGTTTTTGGCGTTGTACTTCGACTCGGTAGGGTGGATGGTGGTGTTCGCCGTGACCCTTCAGATGTCGGCCGCGTTTTATTTTCCCGCACTGCAATCCGCAATCCCGCTGGCGGTCCCGGAGAAGGACCTGCTGGCGATGAACGGGGTTCATATGAATGTGGGTACCATTGCGCGGATCCTAGGCACCGCCATCGGCGGTATCATGCTGGGTGTGATGAGCTTATATGGACTGTATATGGCGTCTTTTGCCGCATACATCCTGCTGCTGGCGAGCACCTGGTTCTTAAATGTAAAAGAACATGAAGCTGTCGGCGGTAAACGAACGGACGGAGCCGCAGGCAAGCCTCAATACCAAGGTTTTAAAGCGATTGTCCCGCTCCTGCGCGAGCGCCCTGCGCTGATTAACATATTGTGGCTGACGATCGTGCCAACGCTCTTCATCGGGGGCTTTAACCTCATGGTCATTGAAATCAGCGAAAAGCTGGCGGACCCTCAAATCAAAAGCTGGATCTACACCGTGGAAGGTTTCTCCTTTATTCTGGCGGGCTTAGCCGTTAAGAAACTCGCTTCCGGAAGAAATATCGGCACGATGCTGTATGTTTTTGCGGTCATCATTGCGCTCGGGCAGCTGTCTTTGACCTTCACCTCGAACCATTGGGTGCCGCTAGTCGCGTTCGGCGTGTTCGGGTTCGGTGCCGGGGTGTTCTTCCCGCTCATATCCACGGCTTTTCAAACCCAAATACCGAAGGAATATCACGGGAGATTCTTCTCCTTCCGCACGATGCTGGAACGCGTCATGTTTCAGTTAGTGCTGCTGAGTACGGGCTTGTTCCTGGACACCATCGGTCTGACCAACATGGTGCTGCTGTTCGGCGGTGCATCGCTCCTCTTAATCGGCATCCTGTATGTAAGGGAACAAGCGGGCCATTCCCGCAAGACAGCCGAAGTTACCGACTCTCTCTAAACAAAAACCCGGGTTCCTGTACTATAAGGAGCCCGGTTTTTCCCTATATCCTAAAACCGCCGTTTAAAGGAAAAAGAAGGAATTTGGACAAGTTTTACGGTAAAATGAGTGTAGTTATCTATCAACTATCCAGAAGGAGCGATAAGATGAGCAACGTATTTATAATCCGCGATCATTTACTGCATGAGCTGGAGCATGGAGTCCGCACGACAAGAGGCGTGGTGCAGCGCATTCAGCCGGACCAATGGGAATATCGTCCCAAAGAGAACATGAGGACTTTGCTGGAGCTGACCCGCCACCTGGTCATGCTGCCTGCAACAGACCTCGCAATCATCCGGGAGATGCAGGGCGGGCCTGAATTCGAGAGGATTGAGGGGGATGTGCAGGGCATAACCGATGCTCAGCAGCTTAGCGGCTTGATGCAGGAGCAGTTCGAGGCTATGAAAGACTACTTCCTCAGCTTGACGGAAGAAGAATTTTTGGACAAGTACACCAAGCCGTTTTACGCGGACCAGGGCTCCGTTCAGGTGAAGTGGTTGATCGAAGTGGTCACGCACGTATTCCACCATCGGGCGCAGCTGTTCAATTACCTCAAGGAACTGGGACATGAGATCAACATGTTTGACCTGTATTAAAAATAGCAGGAACAGCTTAAGCTTTTAAGCTGCTTACCGCATCCAAAGCCCGCTCAATATCGGATTCAGAGTTATAAATACCGGGCGTAAACCTCGCATAACTTACACGATACGGGGCGGCTGTGGCGATAATCTTCTTCTCGGCCAGCCGCTTCACCACTTCGGAAGCATCCATACCCTTTACCTCAAAAGCAACGATACCGGAAGACAATTCATCCTTCAGCGGAGTGTGTACTTGCACATGGCCCATATCTGCCAGCCCTTCTTTGCATATACGATTGAGTTTATGTACCCGGTTATATACGTGCTGACGGCCCAAGGATTCCATCAATTCAAAGGAGCTTGACAACGCCCAGCGGTGCTCCAAGGCGTGAAAGCCGCCGGGTGTGGCAATCTTCCCGTCCATGCGGCCCGGTCCGCCATTACCGTCCGAATAGGATTTGAACCGTTCGGTGTAATCAGGAATGATCGGCGTCACTTCCTGCCAGGCCTGGTCCGTAGCCGCAACAAACCCCGTCCCTCGCGGCCCGTAAGTCCATTTGTGGCAAGCCGTTACAAAGATATCGCATCCCAGCTCGTCAAACATCTCCGTTTCGATCCCAAACCCGTGCACCCCATCAACAATCAGCAGTAAGCGGTCATCCTTAGCGCGTCTTTCTCTTATAGGATCCAGCGATTTAGCAATTGCAGCGACAGGTGTCTTTAATCCGGAGTTGGAATGAACCCAAGTCAGAGCTATAATACGTGTTTTATCGGACACCTTTGCAAGTACCGCCTCAATGATACCTTGTTCGGTCACCGACGAAAGATGCTCGTATAATTTCATCTCCGTGAAGCGCGCCTTGGATCGCTCCGTTGCCTTGCGGATGGATTCCTGATGGGAATAATGGCTGAACTCCGATACCAGAATTTCCTGCCCCTCCCTTAAATGAATGCCTGCGTAAGTCATTCCAAGCCCCATAGTGGTACTGTCGGTTAGTGCAATCAGGTTCGGGTCCCCGATGCCCATATAACGTGCGGCGGAGATGCGGGCTTCCTGCGCTTTTTTATTTTCTAACTGCATCGTATGATGCACGGGATTACTGTCCAATAGAACGCGATACCGCCCGATCGCCTCCCGGACAGGAAGCGGATGAGAGGCTATGAACTGGGAGCTGCCGAGATGAATATAATCCGGATCGAGCCGGAACAAGCTTCTTACCGCGTCCCAATCCGGTTCTCTCGTGGAGTTTTGATGTAATTGACTCATGCGATCTCCAACCTCTCTTATGGGAAAATTGCTCTGAATTTATCCTGTCCATACGAGCGGTTCAGCAAACTGTCCATCCTCCAGGAATTGTATTTTATTGTAAAAGAACAGGCCCCGCGTAGGGAGCCTGCTCCTATAACCTAATTCCCTATGAATTCATTAGTTCCGAATCAGCTCTACATCGTCAATCTGCATAGAGGTCGCGCCTGGCGAGTTCACATAGAAGCCGACGTCCAGCTGTCCGTTCGTTACGTTGACGGTTCGGGTATACTGACGCCACGTACCGTCTACCGTCATGTTGTCATACACCGCTGTGCCGCCATAGGAGGACGTTTCCATCCGGCAAACGGAAGGAGCTCCACCAAAGGCTGTGGCTTTAACCCAAGCCTTGACGGTATAGGAGCCGTTCGCCAGCCCGGTTTTCAGCTGATGAACGCTTTGCTGATAAGCAGCGCCGTCATAGAAATACAGTTTGTAGCTGCCGCTATGGACGTCGCTTCCGTCGATGCCGTACTTGGCTGCCTGCCCGGATGGATGCCATTCCGTCCATCCGTTCAGATTGCCGGTTTCGAACCCGGCGTTTGTCAGCAGATTGCCGCCGCCGGTTCCGGTACCTTTTTTCACGTAAACCATATCCCAGTACTCCAGACGCGGTACCGTAAATTGAATGTAGCTGCCGCCGCTGTTGCTTCCCGTAGTGAAGCTGAGGTCGAAGCTCTTGCCGTTCTCGTAGTCCGGGGAAGCGAAGCTGACGGATTGGGCCGTGCCGCTGCCCAGGTAGTATTTCACGGGTACATTCGTCTTGATCTGGGGAGCAGGGTAGTTGGCGTCCGTATCCCTGTAGGCATTGCTGCTCTGGCCCAGCAGGTTGATCATATGCAGAACATCATACCCGCCGCCTGATTTGGCAAATGTCCAGACCGTATTGGCGGAACCGTTTGTACTGGAAGTTACACCGCTCAGCTGAATTGCATTGGAGCTGTTCGTCTGCCCGTCGCGCAGCAGATTTTCATAGGCCACAAGGAAATCATAATAATTTCGGAGCTGGCGTTTCAAGGTATCGCTCAGGATCAGGTGATGGTTAGGGAAGTATTCGTGATCCAGCATTTTCGTGTCGTCGCCAAGCTCAATGTGGGAACCGCCGCTGGCAAAAATCGCCGCATTCGTGCGCAAGACGCCGTGAGGGTTAAAGTAGCCGGGGTTTTGGTCGGTAAAATTGTTCTGATAGGCATAGTTCATATACGCCGCAATAACGGTCTGTTTGCTGCCGTTGCTGGCGCTGCTGCCGTTATCGATGACGTTCTTTAAATCCTGATAGGTCGTTTGGCCGCTTCCTTCCCAAGTTTCCACGTAAAGGGCATCCACATTGCTTCCAGCCGTTTCCGTGAGTCCATAGGTGCCCACGTTGTTGAAAACAACGGTTTTGCCCAGATCCGTTTTAGCTTTATTGAGCAAGCTGGCAAAGCCGGTTTTCAGATTGACGGTGCCTCCTGTGGAAGTATAGACCGTTCCCGGGTCACCGATTTGGTCAACGTGCCAGCCGTCAAAATTGTAAGCTGTGAACACATCCTGCATTTTGCCGATCAGGTAGTTTTGCCAGGAGACATTCGCAGGGTTGAAGAACCAGATGTTAGAGGCGGCCCATCCGGAGGGCAGGCCTACGTTATACTGGTTTGTACCATTTGTGTTACGGAACAGCCCCCAGCTGGAACTGACTCCGCTGCCATCCTCGCCGTACCCGCTCAATGCTCCATAAAGCAGGTTATAATTCATGTTAGCCATATTATAGCCTTTGGCGGAGCTAATAAAATTCTGGATCGTCTGACGGTAGGTAGTGCGGTTTGCTACATCGTTCCATGAGGCGGCCGGATTTGCCGTTGTGCCTGCAAGCGGAACATGGTGTTTCCACATCCAGTCGTAATACTGGAGCGCATTGATATGGTAATTCTTCAGCTGCCAGGTCCAGTTTGCCGTCGTGGCGGCACTCATATTTCCGAAGCTGGATAAGAAGCCGTAACGCGGAAATTTGGTCCACGTGGAGGAGACATCAATCGCCGTATTCATGTTGTCGATGATCGTGCCGGAGGCATTTTTGGCGTAAACTTCAATAAGATATCCTTTAAAATTAGTGTTGGGTGTCGTCCAGGTGAAGGTGAGGGAGGTGGAAGTGCCGTTGTTTAAAGAGTAGTTTTGAGTGGCAGATGGAGTGGCTTCCTGATTGAGATGTTTGAAAATCACTGTCACTGAGCCGTTTGTAATCGAGGAACCCGTGTTGTTCTTGAGGTCAACGTAGATGCTTGCCTGCTGGCCCGGAGAGTACATGGCCTTATCTGTGTTGACGTCGGTAATCATGGTTCCTGTTGAAGCCGCCTGCGCTTGCCTCACGGCAGCTCCCGGACCATAGGAAGCCAACAGCAACAGCACGGCCAGGCACCAGACGGTCCAGACTCTGATCCTTCGGGGTGACGCGTTGTAGAACATAAACATCCTCCTGTCATGTACGAAATTCCCTTCGCAAAAGGGTACTTTCAGTATATAATGACAGCGTTTACATGACAGGAGTCTGCATTCCGAACTTGGTGCATTATGTTCCTGAGCTTAAGAGGCCAGAAGCAAATCGATCTGCTCAGCCAAGCGGTCCAGCTCTGCGGGTATGTCCGCCTCACCGCGCAGCATTTGGTCAAACGACATATTAAAGGCCTTGTCGATTTTGTCCCAGTTCGGTACAGGAGGGCGGAGGAACGCATCATCCAGGCTGTTCACATAGAGGCTGACCACAGCGTCAGATCGGTTTTTGGCCTCTTCAGCCGCTTCCAGATTGGCAGGAATCAGCCCTGTATCGAACATCAGCTGCTGTGCCCCCACATCTGTCATCCATTTCATAAAAGTCCA
The DNA here is from genome assembly GCF_042684925.1 of Paenibacillus gansuensis. NCBI lineage: Bacteria > Bacillati > Bacillota > Bacilli > Caryophanales > Paenibacillaceae > Paenibacillus > Paenibacillus gansuensis. The sequence goes on from NZ_JBHUME010000019.1 coordinate 184,255, forward strand.
GGCTGCCTGCTGGTGTTTGCTTCCGTTCATCAGGACCAGATTCTCGCCACCGATGATGGCCGCTTTCGTGCCGGAATTGTGGGGAAACGGAGCGGGTACGGTCTTTTTCAATAGTTCGCTGAAATCCGTATGATTCACGCGGGACAGAATGGAGTAAAACCAGGGCCCTTCGTCAATCATCAGCAGATTGCTGTCCGCATCCTGTACCGCATCCCACCGGTCTGCTTTCCCTTCCAGAAAATCGTTAGCGAAAATCCCCTCCTCTACGAGCGATTTCAGCTGCAGGGTAACCTGCTTGCTTTTTGCACTGTTCAGATAACCGGAAGCCTGCTTGTAGTCAGGATCGGTAAGCGTCCCGCCGAGTCCCATAAAGTAGGGGAGGATGCCCCAAGTGTGGATACCGCCCAGCCCGATTGTCAGATGCCTGCCGCGCACAAGGGAGATCAGTTCATCCATCGTTTTCGGCGGCTCCTGAAGGCCGGTTTGATGAAGGACCTCCAGATTATAAATGCCGACTTTCGTATTGAGATTCAGGGGAAGGCCGTAATGGCGCCCTTTGTACCGGTTTGTGTTGACGGCTGTCTGATGCAGTGTTTGTTCAATAGCGGCATACTCCGGCAGTTCGCTGATCGGAAACAGCAGTCCCAGCTTGGCGAACTCCGGAACCCAGGCCATATCCATACGGACGACATCGGGGCCTTTCTTGGCCGTGGCCTGGGCTATGAGCGCGCCTTTCATCGTTTCGTAAGGCTGCTTAACGGCCCGGACCCGGATATCGGGATGCTCCTTCTCGAATAACGGCACCAGTTCGTGTTCAAACTTCCATGCCTCCTCATCGCTGTAAGTGTGCCAGACGATCAATTCCTCCGAGCCGGGCGCCTCCTGTACCATGCTGACTGCATTTCCGTTAATGATACTTTCGTTAGATGCGCAGCCGGGGAGGAGGAACGCCAGGATCATGACAGCGGCCAGCATGCCGGGACGGGATCTATATTTCTTCATGGGCAGCCCTCCTCTTGCTCACATAGACCGGTCCCTGTACTCTACGGGAGAGCATCCGGTCATTTTCTTGAACAGTTTGCTAAAATATTTCACATCGCCAAACCCCGAACCCTCCGCCACTTCATAAATCTTCAACCCGGGGACGGTCAGCAGCTCCTTGGCCTTGGCGATCCGCAGCCGAATGACATAATCGATGAAGTTTTGGCCGGTAAACTTTTTGAACAGCAGACAAAAATAGTTCTTGCTCATGTGCACATGATCGGCGGCCTGTTGAAGAGTCAGCTCATGCGTATAGTTCGCGGCGATGAAGTCGATCGCCTTATCGATCAGCTGCCGGTTGCCTTTGGCGGGCAGAGGTGAAGAAACTATGGCTTTGGCATGCCCCTGGATTTGGGATTCGAGTAGACGCCCCAGATGTTCCAGCGTTTCGGACTGCTTCAGCTCTTCGAACTCTTCAAGCAGCAGCGACATGTCGTGGTCCTGGCCGAACAGGGTGGAGATCGTTTCACACGCCTCCTTCCGGATCCTGTCCGGAGGAAGCCGTAATTTCCGCCAGCGGTCGAGGCATGCGTCCAGCAGCAGCTTCCAGCCGTCCGGGTCGTGGCCGGTTACGGCGGTAACTTTCAGCTCCTGCAGCAGCAGCTGAAGCTGCGGTACGGCAGGTCCGGGCTCAGGAGGGTGCCAATCGCCGGGTTCTTTGTAATACACGCCCGGACCTTCCCAAAATTTCCGCCCGGCCGCCCGCAAGCCGTAAGCGTAAGCTTCCTTAAGGCAGTCTGGAGAGGTTCCGGTGCCTACTCCTGTTGTGGTGCTGATGCGGAGCCCGTTCAGCCAGTTTTCCCGCAGTTTATGCAAGTTGCCGGCCAATCCGCCTTGAGGGAGGAGGAGCAATAGCTGATGAGGGCCCGCCGGAAATGCGTAGCCCTCGGCGGTAACCGAGTAGAACTCTTCCTGCATTTCTTCCAGCAGGAGGCTGATATACAGGCTTCCGTGCTGCTGCTCCAAATCCGCCGCCCCATCGACGGATACGGCTGCTACCGCATAGGGCGTTTGCAACAGGGCCGGAGGCTGCCACTGGGCGGAACTGCCCGGCTCCAGAGAAAGCGCCCGTTTCAATCCGGCTTCATTGCGCCTGCGCTCTGCCAGGTGCCAGGAGTCTGTGAACTGTTTTTGCTCCGTCGCCTGTTTACGCTCCTCCTCCAATTGCCTCATGCATTTTTTTACCAATTCCAGCAAGCTTTCGGGTTCCAGTGTCGGCTTTAACAAATAATCGGCAACGCCTAACTTCAGCCCGGCCCGAACATACTCAAAATCGTTATAGCTGCTGACGAGGATCACCTTAGTCATTTTGTGATGCTGTAAAGCCAGTCTGGTCAACTCTAATCCGTCCATGACGGGCATTTTGATATCGGTGATCAGAATGTCGACCGGTTCCTGTTCCAGCAACTCCCAAGCCTCCTGTCCATTGGCGAACATGCCTGCCAGGCGAAGGCCGTTGCTCTCCCAATCGACGGAAGCGCCGATCCCGAACCGAATCACGGGTTCGTCGTCAACAATGGCCAATTTGTACATAGGACAGACCCCCTCTGAAGGTGTTGTAGTTAAGCGGGCAGGGTTTCGGGTTGATCCGGCTTCAGCAAGGTCAAAATGACCGCCGTTCCCCCTCCGTTGCGGCGGTCCAGCCGCATGGAAGATCCGGCGGGGAAATACAGCTGAATGGATTCCCGCACATGCCTCAGGCCGATGCCCGTCATGCCCGGGCCGTCGCCCTCGCCGTCCTCCGCATCGTCAAGCTGCCGGATGCGCTGCTCGGAAATGCCGGCCCCGTTATCCGAAATTTCGATTACGGTACGGTCCGCTTCCTCCGAGGCGTTCAGCCAGATGTCTCCAGCATCCGCGGTCGGCACAATGCCGTGAAAGATCGCGTTCTCGATGACGGGTTGAATCAACATCCGGGGAATCGTCATAGGCAGCAGCGCCGGATCCACTGTCAGGTGGAAGCGGAACGGACGGTCATAACGGATTTCCAGGATCGTCAGGTACTTCTGCACAATGTCCAGTTCTTCGGCCAGCGTGACAAAATTCCCTTTCTTGCCCATATTCGCCTCAAGCAGGAGCACGAGGGCGGATAACGCTTCATAAGCCCGCGAGGTTTCGTTGTATCTGACAAGCCACTTGATGGTGCTTAGCGTGTTAAAGAGAAAATGCGGATGAATCCGGTGCATGACGGCCCGAAGTTCAGCCTGCTGCTTGCTGGCCTGCACTTCCTGCACTTCGTGGATCAGGGAATCGATACGCCGGATCATCTTGTTAAACTGCCTGCTCATCTGTCCGATTTCGTCCTGCGAATTTACTTCCGTCCGGGCCGTAAAATCGCCGGTTTCTGCGACCTTCATTTGGGCTGTCAGCTGCTTGATCGGCTTCGTCACCTGCCGTGCGAGCAGCAAACCGAACAGCACGGCCATGAAGGCGAAGCCGAGCGAGGACGACCAGATGTAGTAACGCAGATGGATCAGCTCGTCCGTGATCTCGTGGACAGGCACAGTGCCGATCATGCTCCAGCCGTTAGAGAGCGGCTGTTTGATGTTGTAGTAGCGCACGCCGTCCGCTTCGAACTCGAACTCCGCTTCGCGGCTGGCGGCCGCCCATTCCCGCAGCGGCGCTTCCCGCAGCGGCAGGCCGATCCGCTCGGTCCGGCCGTCAATCATAACCCGGCCTTCGCCGTCTACAACGTAGAAGCGGCCTGTGTTGCCAAGCCGGATCTGTTGGATCCGCTGCAGCACTTTCTGGCCGTCCATGTTGACCAGCAAATAGCCGATATCCTCGAGCGATTCAAAGTCTTTGATCACGCGGGTCACCGGCAGAACCAGGTCGTTGCGGTCCCCGACGCCGCTGAACGGATCGTAAGCAAGAGCTCCCCAAACCGGTTCTCCGTCTTTCTGGAGCGCCAGCTGGACCCACGGGAGCTCCCGGATCGACTTTCCGTACACTTTGGACAGCTTGAACGAGCCGCTTCCCCAGCTGGTTCCTTCCTCCCGCAGCACATACAGCGTTTTCACAAACGAATTCGATGCGACAAAATTATTTACCAGACGATTCATGTCGTCGTTGATTTCCTTCTTCTGCAGCGAATCCGGAGCAACCGTCCTTACGGCTTCCTGCAGCTTCACATCGCTGTACAGCACATTGGACGCGTCATTTCCAGATATAATGATGCCGGACAGCGTTTCGGCGGCCTGGCGGACGAGTTGAAGAGAGGAGGTCCGAACGTTCTTTTTCACCAGTTTGGATGAAGTAGAGTAAAACATGGCACTGCTCATGGTAATGGAAAAAAGAATGCCGATCAGCAGCGCGGTAACGATCTTCGTGGCGAATTTCTTCCTTCGCCTTACAGGTTGAAACAGCATGGTCGTCGCCTCCGTGTACCTAATTGTACACCACCGCAAGGGTCTATAGATGTAAAATTAAAGCGATTACATTTCTGTTTACAGCATACCTGAAAAAGGGGTGGAATTTATTCCGCGAATGGTGTCTTGCGTTATGGTTTTGCCCGTTGTGGCAGGTGCTTTGTTTTGCTATGGTAAAAAAGGAAGAAAAAAACGGATGGGGAGTGAAGGACTTGTTGAGGCATCGCCTTTCAATCAGCAGTTGGAGCTTGCACAGGTGTTTAGGGCCGCTTCGGTGGACGGTGTGGGATGAGGAGAAGCGAACGCAGACGGTCAGCATTCAGGATCAGCCATGGGAATTGGAACTGGTTGATTTGCCAAAAGAAGCGGCAGCCAGGGGATTGGCATATCTTGAGCTTTGTCACTTTCATTTTCCTTCACGGGAAGAAGCGTATTTAGCAGAGCTGCGTAAGGCATTCGCAGATTCCGGTGTACAATTTCACACGCTGCTTGTGGATTACGGGGATATCGCATCGCCGGATCCGGTGCGGAGAGCTGCGGATTTGGAGTATTTAAAAACCTGGATCGACACAGCTAAGGCAGCAGGTGCGGCTTCTGTGCGGATCGTAGCTGGGGAGCAGCCTGCGGATGATGCGGAAGCTATAGACCGGAGTGTCAGCGCATTGCAGGAGCTTCGGGAGTACGCGGCGGGCACGGGAGTGGCCGTTGTTACGGAAAATTTCCGCGAGTTGACCTCGACGGTCAGCAGCTGGTCGCGGATCGTCGAGGGCGCGGCGGAAGGGCCGTTTGCCACCATCGTCGATTTCGGAAACCTGGCCGCGGACGAAAAGGAAGCCGGCATCCGCTACGGCACGCGGTTCGCGCACTCCATTCACGCCAAACCAGAGTATACGGCGGACGGCGAAATCAAGGAGGAGCGCTTCCTTGAGCTGTTGGGTGTGCTGGAGGAGACGGACTGCCAGGCGCCGGTATCGATCATCTATGACCGCGAAGGCGATATGTGGGAAGGGATCGAACGGATTAAGCGGGTGATGCTGGAAGGCAGTTAGTGTGCAGTGGAAGAGGTTTAGCATAAGCAGATCGTTTCCTGTGTCCGGGGGAGGTCTGCTTTTTTTAAATTGCTGTGTAGTATTACTGGACGGTGGTGCAGCTCTGTATGGGCAGGGGATGGGCGGGGCTGCAGGAACCTCTAGGCTTTAAAACAAACTTTGTTTTCGCGGAATGTTGTACTTTGTACAACAGTTTGGCGGTTTTTTTGTGCGCGAAAGGCAAATTGTTGTAGATTGTACAACAGTTTGGGGCCAATGAATGGGGTTGGCATTAAAAATGTTGTATGGGATGCAGGATTTTGAGAAAACCGGCCTACTTTCAGTCGGCATTGTTGCAGGAAATACAACAATATGGAATTCGTTATTTACTGGCTGTCATCGGTAGATATTTTTGTTAAACCGTGAGGATCATATAGGAGGACATAGGTTGTAAAAGCACCTCCGGCACAGGGGAACGAGCGTACGAGCTGAAATCCGGCATGCTGATAAATCCGGGAGTTCGTCTCCGTTTCGGTCTGCAGCACACAAAAACTCCCCGTTCGCTCGACATCTTCCAGTACGGACCGCATCAAGATGCTGAACAGACCTTTGCCTTGATGTTGGGGGTGTACGGCTACAGCATCGAGAACGGCAAAATCCCGATGCATCTTTTTGTACTCATCCAGAGCCGTATTGGCTTCTTTCATCCCCTTTATCCTCCGCAGAAGCTGCCGGGGGGAATCCTTGAGTATCAGGCCGGGCAGCATGACAGCGAGCCTTGCAATAAACAGCGCAAGCGTACTTTTCTGCCGGACTGATCCATGCCTGCGCAAACACATTAGGCCTTCTACCCGATCTGATGTTACGTAAACCGTTCCAATAGCATGCAGCATACGTATCATGACGGGAAACAGCGAAGAGAGGATCGCCCTGCGCCTCCGCTCATCGGGAAATAAATGCATAAATACCGGACTAAACATGAACGCTTCCGTCAACGTTACTCCGGCCCGGGTTGCATAGGAGTGTTTGAATTTGTTTAGCTTGTTCACCATGGAGCCGCCTCCTCCTGTATGGACCATGTTATAGTCCTCAACAGTATATGTAAGGGCAGATGGGCATAGTAATTCCGTTTTTTGCTCAAAGCAAAAATGACAGTGCAGGAGCCGCCTCCTGACTGCCATTTCTGATACCTTGTTAAACCGTGCGGATTGTATAGGAGGACACAGGTTGTAAAAGTACCTCCGACAAGCACGGCAATCGTATAGGGTTTATGTGGTTTTCATTTTTTTGGTGAGTACCTTCTTAAACCAATCTTCAGTTTGCTTTTGATACTCCAATGGAATTTTTTCTTTTATTGAATTGCTTAACCAAGCAAGGTTTTTTTGACTCAGATAATCACGCATTAGATTCTCACCTTGAAGCATTACTGTTTTAATTGTACATGATTCACAAGTCATCCAATCAGGAGTTTCTGTATCATTCAGTAAAATACAACTTTGTCTAATCTCAGCACATTGAAACATTGTCGTAGAACCTTCTATGCTTTGTACAACGTCCCAAAATGTTATGTTCTCAGGTTCGCGAGCTAGTTGGTATCCTCCTTTTGCACCAGGTATGGACCTAACAATTCCGTCTTTGGACAGTTTGGTGAAAATTTTGGAGAGATAGGTTTGAGAAACTCCTTGGAATTTGGCTAATTCTTTAATTCCTATACTAGACCCTGAGGGCAGACCGGTAAGATAAACTAGACAGTGCAAAGCATATTCAACTCCAATACTATACTGCATGGTTCACCTCCAAATCATAGATATTATAGCTCTAAAATAGATATTTTTGTTTGTTTTGTCAAACTCAGCTGGATCAAGACTGCACAGAAAAGGCTAATCTTGGTTAGGGATATGAAGACCGTTCTTAAGGGCATGTTTCATAATAATACGAATATCCGGGCATTCTAAAAAGCGCAAAATGCACGGTTATCTACAGCAATATTCTTCAGTGACCGATACACATTAAGATGTAGGAAATTCTTTATCCTATACTGTACTGGAATCGTGGTCATCACTTATTTATTAATTTTTACCATTAAAACCAAGAACAAAAAATTGACACTTCATTCATAAATAATCTATCATGGATATATGATATCTACAATATCAAATAAATAGATTACTGGAGGTTATCATGAAAAAGGTTGTAGTGATTGGCGGAGGGTTTGCAGGTCTTTGGAGCGCAGCAGGAGCAATTCGCAGGGCGATTGAACTTGGTAAGGAGAATGAAGTAGAAGTTACCATGGTAAGCAGAGAATCTTTCTTTAGTGCCCGTCCTAGAAATTATGAACATGATTTGTCCGCAACTCGTGTACCGCTTGAAAGAGTTCTGAAACCGATCGGTGTAAAAAATGTGGAAGGCAACGTAGAAGGCATTGACTTTGATAACAAAAAAGTGACCGTCTCCAGCTCTTCCGGCAGTTTCGCTTTACCATACGATAAGCTGGTTCTGGCTACAGGAAGCAGCTTGCACAAACCGAATATCCCCGGTCTTAAAGAACATGCTTTCTCTGTTGATACTTATCATGAAGCGACAAAACTTAATCAACACTTGGATACATTAGTATCAAAAAAATCTTTTGTAGGAAGCTACACGGTCGTCGTTATCGGTGCCGGTTTTACCGGTCTCGAAGTAGCAACAGAAATGGTATCCACGCTAAAACGGATTGCGAAAAATAATGGTGTTGACCCTTCCGCTGTTCGTATTATATTAGTTGACCGTTCTGGCATTGCTTCGGAATTCAGCGAAGAAGCTCGTGCAGTCATTAATGAGGCTATCACTGACATGGGGATCGAGTCCTACACATCAGTAACCGTACAAAGTATTTCTGAAGAGGGTGTGGTGCTAAGCGATGGCACTAAGATTCCCGCATTCACTACAATTTGGACGGCGGGAGTGAAAGCAAGTCCTTTAACTGCACTATTCCCAGTGGAACGTGATAATTTCGACAGACTGCCTGTCGATGAATATATGCGTGTAGTAGGTATGACTGATGTGTATGCCGCAGGAGACTGCGCCAGAGTATTGACAGATGAAACTAATGTTGCGATGATGTCATGCCAGCATGCCCAGCCGCAAGGGAAATTTACAGGTTACAATATTACAAGTGACTTATACAAACAAGACCCGTTACCTTACAAACAGCCTAACTATGTGACATGCCTTGATCTAGGTGAATGGGGAGGATTACTTACGGAGGGTTGGAATCGTAAAGTAATATCCAAGGGGAAAGAAGCCAAGGAAATCAAAATAAACGTTAACACCAAATTTATCATGCCGCCAATGGACGATAAGGAAGTCATACTAAATGAAGCCGCACCAAAATATATAGCTACATTGGATGATCACTTGCCTGACCGCTTTAGAGAAGATACAAAATAATGTTGAAAGGGGCAGTGAGAAAATCACTGCCCTTTTTTGTTATTCAAAAATAGCCGAACAAGCCGCAAGAAACCTGCCGCTCAAAGTCCCGAACTGCGGCTCATCGTAAAGCATCCCGCAGATGGCATGGTAGCGGGAGAAAAGATGTACGGCTATGGCATATTCCGCGACCAACAAGCGAAACATAGGAATTATATGCGATTTATCGTATACATTCCGTCGCCAACATGCGAAACATAGGAATAATATGCAATTTATCGTCTATATCCGCGGCCAGCACGCTAAACAGACGAAATATATGCGATTTACTATATATATCCGCGGCAAACGCCCGAAACCATCAAATGGCTGTCCCAAAGGATCCGTAGGTTATTTCTTCAGTTTACCCCCAAAGTAAACCTTGAGGCGGCGGCCTTCCTTTACCCGGAATTTGCTGAAAGCAAAAATGGCAGTGCAGGAGCTGCCTCCTGACTGCCATTCTTCTAATGAATTACTGTTAAAGGGTCTTGTTGTACTTGCTAAGATTATTTCCCCGTTCCGCGATTCCCGTCCGATTTGACCCGTTCGACCGCAGCCTGCTCCCCCGTGAAAGCTTCCTCGATATTGTTGGTAATCTCGGATACAGCCGTCTCCATCGGTTCGTTTTCCTTCACATTCGACTTCTCCGGAGGTGTCGGGATCCCGGAGTTCCGGGCGTCTTTTACAAATTCATTCTTCTGTTGGTTGTCCATGCTTGCACACATCCCTTCCTAGGTATGTATATCCTTACCCAGTTTGGACAACCGTCGCCCATTTATTCAAAATCAAACACAACCATATCCCAATACTCCAGCGAAGGCAGGGTTACCGCAGCTTTTCTGTCCTTCTGCTTCACATCCAGCGGGATAGGGGAGCCGCCGAACATGTCGGGGCTGGCCATCCAAGCTTGTTTTACTTTGCCCTTCACCGGAACGGTGATTTCTACGTCTTTCCGCACAATCGGCTTGGCCTGCGTGCCTTTGCCGTCTCTCCATTCCATATGGGCGGCATCCACAAAGTTAATTAGATGCACCACTTGGCTTGACCCGGCCTGTTTGGTAAACGTCCAAACTTTGCCTGCCTCGGCATTAGCAGAAACCGGAATGTTGCCTGACGCAGCCATAGCCTTCCCATCCTCCACAGCCCCGTCACGCAGCAAATTCTGATACGCTGTCAGGAAGTCGTAGTAAGCGGTCAGCCGCTGCTCCAGTTCCGGCGTGATTTTGAGGCTTTTGTTCGGAAAATATTCCTTAGCCAGCATGTTCTCGCCCATCGCGATATGGGAGCCTCCGGATGCATAGATGACGGCATCGGTCAGCAGCACGCCTGGCAGGTTAAACTCGCCGGCCGAATCCGCCATGTCATAGTTCATGTACGCCGCCAGCACCGAATTCAGCTTGCCTCCGCCGTACTTGGCGTTTTCGTCGATGGCTTTTTTCAGGTCGCTGTATTTCGGATACGCTCCCCACAGCTCGGCATAAAGGAACTTGACGGGGGCTTTAGCAATCAGCATCTGGCCGTACATTTCCACCGCATTCATCACGTAATCCCCGGGAACCGCCTGCTTCGCTTTGACCAGCATTTCGCCATATGTCAGCATCAAGTTCACGGACTTTCCTTGGGCGGTGTACAATGTGCCGCGGTTACCCAGCTGATCGACATGCCAGCCGTCAAACGGCAGGTGCTCCTGCACCTTTTTCTCCTGCGTAAACAAGTAGTCCATCCACTCCTGATTGCCCGGGTTCATCAGCTGGATATCGCTAGCCCAGCTGTCCGGGAGGGGATGGCGGTCCTGATTTTCGGCCAATGGGTCTTTAAACAAGCCCCAGTCCCGCTTGACCCCGTCCGTCTCGTAATCGTCATAAGCACCGAACAGCAGGTTATAATTCATCGCCTTCATCCCGTGTTTATGGGCCAGGTCGATGTAGCCTTTCACCGTCTCCAGCGAGGTGTCCCGGTTAGCGATGTCCGGCCAAGCCGCAGCAGGCTGCCCGTCCGCTTCCAGCTTCAGCGGCATGTGGTGTTTCCATTGCCAGTCGTAGAACTGCAGCCCGTTCAGGTGGAACCGGTTCAGCCGCTCCACGACGGCGGTCCGCTCCTCCGGCTGCATCGGGCCGAAGTCGGCCAAATACCCGTACCGGGGGAATTTGCCCCAGTCGGAGGAAACGTCCACAGCGATCGTGGCGTAGCCGGTCCACTTGCCGCCGTCCGTTTTCCACAGCACTTCCGCAAGATAACCGCGGTAATCGTCCTTCGGAGGAGTCCACTCCCAGGAGACATCCGCAGCTCCTTCTTTTACCTTCATTTCAGTATGGCTCACAATGGTACCGAGGTGACGGTACTGAACGAGCAGCGTCCCTCCGGCAGTACCGGCACTGCCGCCATCCCCGGCCTTCCCGTCCAGCTTCAGTGTAAACTTAACGGCCTCCCCCGGCTTGTAGGCGGCCTTGTCGGTGGAGACGGCAGCCAAAGCTGGGCTGCCAGCCTGCACAGCGGGCAGCTCCTTAGCCAAGGTAACCGCCTTATCTGAAGAAGTACAGCCCGCCAAAGGGAGCACAGCCAGAGTGAAAACGGCCAGCAGAACCGCCGGCCGCCGTAATGTTTGCAGCAATGTTTTGTACCTCCGTGGTGAATTTGGTGGAGAAGTCGGTTTACCCTTTAACCGCGCCTTCGTTGAAACCGGACTGCACGAACTTTTTCTGGAACGCGATATAAATCAGCATGACCGGCAGCAGCGCGATGAGTGAAGCCGCAAAAATCTGCCCGTAGTTAGTCGCATACTTGTCGTTGAACATCATGATAGCGATCGGCAGAGTGCGGAGCGCTTCGCTTTTGATCAGGGTCAGCGCCAGGAAGTATTCCTCCCAGGTACCTTGGAAAATGAAGATCGCCAGCGTTCCCATCGCAGGAAGCGAGAGCGGGAGGTAGATGTTCCAGTAAATCCGCCAGCTGCCGCCGCCGTCGATGAGCACGGACTCCTCCAATTCCTTCGGAATGCCTTCAAAAAATCCCCGCAGAAAGAACATATTCCCGACCACGCCCGTAGCGATGTAGACCAGCCACAGCCCGGCGTAGGAATTCACAAGTCCCAGATTTTTGATGATAATGAACTGCGGAATGATGTTAATGACCCCGGGGATCATCATGGTGAGCAGAAACAGCCGGAACACGCCTTCTTTCCCCGGAAAGGTGAAGCGCGCGAAGCCGTATGCCGTCAGCGAACTGATCAGCAGCGATCCGACCATAGCCACCACCGTAATCAGAAGGGAATTTCCAAAGTACCGGGCAAAATGATTTTTCTCCCACACAATCTGGTAATTCGTGAAATTCGGGATAACCGAGAACACCTCGTTCGGTTTAGGCAGCGAGTACACGCCTGTAAAGAAGGAAGTCAAAATCATATAAATGAACGGGAACACAAAGAGCAGGGCCCCGGCCACAATGAGGAAATACACGATCAGTTTCGTAATCAGCGGTGTTTTCATTCCGGTTCCCCCCCTCTAGTACAGCCGTTGTTTGCCGATTTTGGTCATTTGATAGTACGTGAACGCGAACACCAGCAAGCCCATCATAAAGCCCATCGCCGCCGCCTCGCCAAAATGCAGATGCTTGAACGCTTCCATATAAATCAAGCTCGGAATGACCTGCGTCTGGTTCATTGGCCCGCCCTGCGTAATGAAATACACCTGAGGGAAGAAGCCGAAAGCGCCGTTGATCAAGTTAATCACGATAAAAAGGGTCACAGGTCGCAGCATCGGAATCGTGACGCGCCAAAATTTCTGCACCGCATTCGCCCCGTCGATATCTGACGCCTCGTACAAATCTTTAGGGATACCCTGCAAAGCCGCCATGTAAATGACGACGCCCCAGCCGACCGTTTTCCAAATGTGGAACAGCCATATCATGATCATCGCCGACCAGTAGTGGTTCTTCCATGAAATAGCCTCGGAGATCAGGTTGGTTTTCAGGAGCGCAAAGTTTACGAAACCGCCGGGTCCGTCTGCAAAAAGATACTTGAACAGCAACGCAACCACAATCCAGGAAGACACGATCGGCAGGTAGTAGATAGTACGGAAGGTCACTTTAAATTTAATAAACTTGGAGTTGATCAGCACCGCGAAAATAACAGCCAAAAACCAGTTCACAGGCACCGTCACAACTACGTTTAGGAACGTATTTTTCAGGGCAATCAGAAATTTATGGTTTGGATCTTCGAACACGCCGCGGTAATTGTCCAGGCCGACCCAAGGGCTTTTGGCGCCCGGCATGATGTTGTAATCCTGAAAGCTGACCATAATATTCTTGACCATGGGATAAGCAATAAAGACCAGCGCCCCGATCAACCCGAGTGTAATAAAAGGGAGCACCTGAAGCCACTGCTTCACTCCCAGGGAGAATCGGTTACCCGGCTTGTGCGGCACAGGGGAGGGAGGACCGGATAATGCAGGTTGTGCCATAAGAAGACCTCCTTTATAGAAAAATGAGCCGGCTGACCCGGGCATCGCCGCAGATCAGCCGGTGGTGAAGCGGGTGGTTCAAAATTGTGCAGCTGCGAGCTGCGATTTGCACGTTCGGAATGCGTGTTGCCAGGAGACGGGCACTAGCAGCGCAGCCCTGGGCAACCATTACGGGTTTACTGGCCCAGCAGCTTGTTGATTTGCTTCACGGCATCGTTCAGGGCGTCAGCAGGCTTTTGCTCGCCGCGGAACGATTTTTCCAGCGCCAGGTTGAAGATCGTTTCCATCTCGCCCCATTGCGGGATCGGCGTACGAGGAAGCGCTGTGTTCAGCTGGTCGATGAACTCTTTGACAAAAGGTGTTTTGGCAGCGTCGATGGCGCCGGCAGCCGTCTTGTTCGTAGGAATCAGACCGGTTTCTGCCATGATTTTTTGCGGTTCTTCGGTCAGCATCCACTTCATGAACGTCCATGCTTCGTCCGGATGCTTGGAGTTTGCGAAAATAACCAGGTCCTCGCCGCCGACTACGGAATGTGTGCCGCCAGGGCCTTCCGGAATCAAGCCGCGTACGGTGTTATCCAGCGGGTTAAACTTGTTTTCTTTGTCGCCGAGCAGAATGCTGTAGAACCAAGGGCCGTCGTCGATCATCATGTACTGGCCGGATTTGAGGCCGTCCCATGCGCCCGGCTCGCCGCCCATCAGAGCAGGGATAACCAGGCCTTTTTTATTCCACTCCACCATCGTTTCCAGTGCTTTAATGCTTTCCGGGCTGTTCATGAAACCGTCTACTTTCGTATAATCGTCACTGGTCAGCTTGCCGCCGAGGCTCCAGAAGTAAGGGAGAAGTCCCCAGCCGTGCATACCGGATAGGCCGATACCCTGCTTGCCTTTGGCTTTCAGTGTTTCAGCCGCTTTTACAAGCTCATCCATCGTTTTCGGTGCTTCTTGCAGTCCGGCTTCCGCCAATGTCGCCTTATTGTAAATGGCAATTTTCGTGTTCGTGTTCAACGGTACGCCATAATAGTCGCCTTCAAAGTTGTTGGTCGCGAGCGGGCCCTCGAATACGCTGCTTTTGATTTGGTCGAAACCGTCTTTGTCGCTTACCTTAGCCAAGGCGCCTTTGGAGGCTAGTTCAGGTACCCATACAATGTCCATCCGCATCAGATCCGGTGCCGCGTCACCCGCAACCGCAGCGATGACCTGATCTTTCAGGCCTTCATAAGGCATGCGAGTCAATTTCAGCTCGATGCCTGGATTTTGCTCCTCGAACAAGGGCTTGATTTTCTCAGTCAGCACTTTTTCCTCTGCATCGGAGTACGTGTGCCAGTATTCGATCGTAACTTTCTCTTTCGGTTCCGTGTTTCCGCCGGTGTTGCCCGACTGCGCATTGTTTGCAGGAGCATTCCCGCCGTTTGCGCTTCCCCCGTTGTTACCGGCATTATTGCCGCCGCTGCATGCTGTCACAAAAATCAACATGAGCGCCATTACGCCAACTAACCATTTTCTCATTTCCTTGCCTCCCCAATCGTATGTTTGGAATGTGTACGCTTTCATTTTGGGGCAGAATAGGAGTTGTAGAAAACCGCTTACATTCCGAATAAGGTGTATATCGTTCTCCTCTCAGCAAAGCGGGAGGGACGGGAGAGGGGGCTGTCATGGTGTCATATGTTACGGAGGCAGGAAGGAAAGACACTAAATATCGTCCAATAAAAAAACCGATTCACCCAAGAACCGGAGACCCGGCAGATGATAAAACTGTATTATAACCAAGCAGAGGAGTTGTTCCTATGAAACAGGAGAGTTATCCCGTATCGGGGGAGAAACAGACGTTTTATCAAGAGAACGGATTCGTTCAATTTCAGGATGTAATTACACCGAAAGAGCTGGAGGAATTGCGTCAGTGGGCTGATGAGGCGATGGATTTCGGGGAGTCGGTGTCGACACAGCCGGACCGTAACAACAAGGGGTATGCCCGCGTGCTGAATCAAAGGCTGAATGTGTGGCGGGACCATGGCGGGATGGCACGCTACTCGCTGCATGAGCGTTTTGCCGGGATCGCCTCCAGACTGCTGGGCGGAAAGCATGTCCGGCTGCTTCACGATCATTTGCTTTACAAGATGCCGGGGGATTCCAAGCCAACGCCTTGGCACCAGGACTTGCCTTATTGGCCGATGAACGAAACAGGGGCTTTGTCCATGTGGCTTCCACTGGATGATGTAGATGAACAGAACGGGTGTATGATGTTTGTGCCCGGGTCGCATAAAGTAGGAAAGCTGACAGCGGTCGATCTGGTTAATCCTCAAAATATATATGAATTCGAAGGCAGCGAGAACGCACGCCAGGATACCGCCGTGAAAATCCCTTTACGGGCCGGCAGCTGCACTTTCCATGACGGACTCACGTTCCATTACGCGCATTCCAACGTAACGGACCGGCCGCGCCGCGTGCTGGCAGTAATCTATTTCCCGGACGGGGCGACCTATAACGGAAAACCGCACATTTTATGCGACCATGCCGCCTGGTTAAAGGAAGGGAAACCGCTGGCGGGACCTCTGTTTCCGGTGCTTGCTTAATCCTCCGCCGGCGATTCCCCGGGGATGATACCGCTTCTGTACTGCCGCGGGGTGACACCTCCCGTTACCCTGCGGAACACCCGGTAAAAAAAGCTCAAATCCTCATAACCTGTCTGCTCGGCAATGCGGACAATCGGCAAATTCGTGGTCCGCAGCAGCCGGCAAGCCTCCTTGATCTGAAGTTCCTGCTTATAGCCCAGAAAACTCCTCCCGGTCATCCTTTTGAATTTCTGAGCGAACGAAGAGGTACTCATCCCGCACATCCTGCTGTATTCTTTCAAGGTAACAGGCAGGTTATAGGATTCCTCCAGCATAGAACAGATCCATTGCGCCCATTCCCGGCCCTCCATCTGTTCCGTAAGGGAAAACTGCTTCGTTTCCATCATATAACGGCTTAAATAAACAAAAAACTCAATGAACTGCGTTTTCACCAGAATCTCATATCCCGGCGCTTCCCCTTGCCGTTCCTGCTCCATTTTCTGAAGTTTGGATTCCAGCTGCACCCTGGTTTTGCCTTCGATGGATTGGAAAGGGGCGAAGTTCGCATGCTTCCGTAAAAATGGGGCCAGATAGAAGAGATCGACAAACGGCTGCATGCCGCTCAACCCGCCAAGCTCTTGCTCCAGAAGTTCCCGTTGAAACATAACATTGTACACTACCGTATCCCGCGACCCGCCGCCTTCGTAGCTGTGGACCATGCGCGGCTCCAGTATAAAAACGTCACCTGCACTCAGCCGGTAGGTTTTCCCCAGCAATTCGTGAACGGCATCTCCCTCCACCACATACACCAGCTCGTAAAAACTGTGCGAGTGTTCCGGGATCACATCGTCTTTGCGGATCGTATACCGGTCTATAAAAAAAGGAAAGGACGGCTTGCGGAAAAAATCATCGTCAGCGTAAGATTTCATCGGTGTTCCTCCCAATAAGAGCAAACTAAACAAAACATAAAGAACAGGATTCAACAGTTTCCTGCTGAATCCTGCTCTTCCATGGCTATTTCTGCGAGCTTACTTCCTCGCCCGCGCCCAGCTTGGCGCCCGCAGGCGCCAGCGGCACGCGCCCGCCGCCCCCGGCGCTGCTGCGCATCGCCGCCTCGATCACGCGCACCACGTCGCGCGCCTCGCGGGCCGTCACCGCAAGCTCCGCGCCTGCGGTGAGAGCAGCGTGCACGTTGCGGTAATATGCCGGGTAATCCCCCGGCAAAGTAGCAACGTGTCCGCTAAACTGCAGGCCGTCCTTCACACAGCTCAGGCGGCCCCACAACGCTTCCGCCTCGACGCCATACCCCGCGTCCCCAGGCTGCAGCCCCTTGATCAGCGCCGGCTCCTGCGGATCCAGGCCGTGCTTCACGAATGAACCACGCGTCCCGTGCACAATGTAGCGGGGGCCCGGTTCGCGGACCGTCTTCGACGACGACACCCGCACTTTCAGCCCCGTGCCGTAATGCAGCCGGACATCGTAGTAATCGACGGCGGTCCCGCCGGGCCGGCGGACGCGCACGTCGCCTTCGACCTCGTCCGGCAGGCCGAACAGGCAGAGCGCCTGATCGATGAAGTGGGAACCGAGATCGTAGAAAATCCCGGTTCCGGGAGCATCGTCCTCGCGCCAGCCGCGATGGCTCGGCACCGGATCGAAGTAGTGCCAATGCATCTCCACATCCACAATGTCACCCAGCGTCCCTTGCTGCAGCAGTCCGCGCAGCGTGAGGAAATCGCCGTCCCAACGGCGGTTATGGAACACGCTCAGCAGCAGTCCGCGCTCCTCGGACAACTCGATCAGCGCATCCGCCTCGGCAGAGGTTGCTGTGAACGGCTTTTCTACCACGACATGCTTGCCTGCCTCCAAACAAGCTTTCACCACTTCATAATGATTCGTGCTGGGTGTAGCCACGACTACAAGCTCCAGCTCCTCGTCCGCTAACAGCTCTTCGACACTCCGCACAATTTCCACGTCCGCGTACCGCTCGAGGGCAGAGTAGCCATGGCGCTGCACGACTTTCCTTAACGCCAATCCTTCTACCCGGTCGATGACTGGCGCATGGAACGTGCGGCCGCCAAACCCGTACCCGATCAGGCCGGTGTTGATGGTTCTCGATGGATTGGAATTCTGCATCATAGCGCCGTCACCTTCCCCCGAATTTCCTGCAGCGGCTGCGCATGGCCGTACACCGGACGGGCCGTATCGCTCGGAGCCGCCCAATTCACGCCGTTTGCAATCACCCGCACAATTTGCTCGTTATAATAGGTCGGATATGTTTCATGCCCAGGGCGGAAGTAGAAGATTTTGCCCCGGCCCCGGTGATAGGTCACTCCGCTGCGGAACACTTCGCCGCCCTCAAACCAGCTGATGAACACCAGCTCGTCTGGCGCAGGGATGTTGAAATGCTCCCCGTACATTTCTTCGCGCTCCAGCTCGATATACTCCCCGATGCCCGCCGCGATCGGATGGGCCGGATTGATGACCCACAGCCGTTCGGTTTCGTCGGCTTCGCGCCATTTGAGCGCACAGGTGTTGGTGCCCATCAGCTTGGCAAAAATTTTCGCACAATGCCCCGAATGCAGCACAATCAGCCCCATGCCGTCCAGCACTCGCTGATGCACACGATTTACGATCTCGTCGCTGACCTCGCCGTGAGCCAAATGCCCCCACCACAGCAGGACGTCCGTGCTGTTCAGCACCTCCTCCGTCAGGCCGTGTTCCGGTTCATCCAACGTGGCCGTACGCAAATCGAATCCATAAGGAGCCAGCCCATCCGCCAATGCCCCATGAATCCCTTTCGGGTATACTTCGCGCACCTCCGCGTCCTGAACCTCATGCCTGAATTCGTTCCAAATCGTAACTTTCAGCATTTAGAAACCATCCTTTCTTTTTGTATGCAAAATGGCCCTTACACCTCTATTACCCAACTAAGCCAAATCAGCCACGCAGCCTATTCGCTAACAGCTACCGGGCGCGGCAGCAGGGACGCAATGTCTATCCAAGCCCTTGACTCATGAGACCGCACAACAGCCTCGAGCACCAGCTGATTGAGGAAACCATCCTCCAGCGAAGCGTAACCCTGTATCTCTTCTCCCCGAATCAGAGAAGCGAACGCCCGCCAAGGATGCAGCCCTTCCTCGGAAGGCACATCGATGACTTCCGTAAGCGTTCCTTTGACATCCTCCTTCATGGAAGTCCAGGTCAGCTCGTGATCGTTCAACGTGCTCACATACACAGTTCCCAAGTCTCCATATACCGTAATCTCATGCTGGTTGCCGCAGCCGATCGCGTTGCGGGACGTTTGGAAGACGCCGACGGCGCCGTTGTCAAAGGAAGCATTAAAACAGGCGAAATCATCTACTTTGACCTCCACAGGCTCCTTCGTCTCCAAATGCGGGCGCTGCGGAATCAGCGTGCGGAGCATGGCTTGAAGGCCTTCGATGCTGCTGCCGGTCACATATTGGGCCAGGTCGATCATGTGCGAGCCCAGATCCCCGAGCGTCCCCGTTCCGGTAACGCTTTCATCAAACCGCCACACATAAGGCGTCTCAAAAGGTACAGCGCCCCATTCCTGCATATACTGCACGGAGATATGACGGACAGCCCCCAACTTTCCTTCCTCCATCATGCGCTTCGCCCTTTGGAACCCCGGAGCATTCCGATATGAAAAATTGATCATGCAGGGGATGGGGGACTGTCGGTACAACGACACGACTTCCACGGCTTCTTCATATGTGCGGGTCAGCGGTTTCTCTGCGTAGAGAGGCTTTCCGGCCAGAATGCAGGCCTTCAAAATTTCCGCATGGGTATTATTTGGTGTTACCGAAACTATGCCGTCGATCTCCGCGTCCGCAATAAGCTGCGCAAAGTCCGAATATCTCTTCTCCGGGGCAATTCCCAGCTTTTCCCCAGTCTCCTCCAGGGCTTGCGGGCTCACGTCGCAAATGGCCGCAATCCGAAGGGCCTCCACCTCTTCAAACTGATGAATGTGCCAGCGTGCCATGCCGCCAAGCCCGATCAGGCCGATGTTCACTTGTTTCATATGTACGCCTTCACTCCTCTCGCCACTGATGCCGACTGCTCGGCAGTATCATAGTAACCATACTCATTGTTGTGCTTAGTTATACCTTCGAAATCGAAGTTAAGATTCCTGCCCCGTTTCGGCAATTGAGGAAAAAGAAGCACTTTCGGAACATACAACACTTTTCTTGTTTGGATACATTATGAAATGAAAAGGGCCGTCCCTAAAGGTGTAAGTACCTTCGGGGACAGCCGCCGTCATTGCAATTTTCTTTATTGCTCCTTAAACTCCGAATAAATCTGCAGGCCGATCAATTTCAAATCCCGATAGTTAATGACTCCATCCGTATTGAAATCGGCTTTCTTTACTGCCGCCCAGTTGGGATGGGCGGAGGTCTTGTTATAGTTCATAGAAACAAAGAGCAGGTCATAGAGGTCTACGTTACCATCCGGAACGCCGAACCCTTTGCCGCTTATATCGTAGCTTACCGGCGGCGGAGTCGTTGGCAGGGCCGTTACCGTCACATTAGCCGAAGCTTTCAACGCCGTCCCGTAAACCGAACCGCTTACCGTAAAGCTTCCTGCGCTTGCATAACTGGAAGGGCTCACTGCATCCCAGAATACGTTCACATTGGAAGTAGTCTCATCGCTGTACACGGCATTGACTACCGAAGGCAGTTCAGGGGCCGTTCCGGCAGTGGTAGTCACATACACCGGATTCAACGCGGTTATGGACGGAGGAGCTGCCTTCAAGGTGATATTGCCGTACCATTCGGTAGAAGCATGGGAGTTAAACCTTTGGTTGCTCCACATCGTTGCATTATCACGAATCCCATCGTCATTGCTGTCGTCGCTGGCGCCTGCATCAAAGCCAATTACGGTTCCGACCGAACCGGTGATGGTTGTTAAAGGAAGTGCAGCTTCAATAATATATCCGCCTTCAACGACACGCGCAGCGGAGGAGAAGCTGCTGGCCGTAATTTTCTTCCCGCCGGAACCGCCGGTCCGCAAATTCTCGTAATTGACACGATAGTGGCCGTCGTCTGGCTGGAACGTTTTGGTCTTGGCGTTGTTCTCATCCATAAAGAATTCCATGGAATCCTGTTCCCACAAATTGGCGCCTCTCACGCTTAAGTTTTCATCGACCACTTCGGCCAGCACATACAAGTTATGTTCATCCCATAACAAGCGCATAGTTGCCAATGGAGCTGTCTTCGTCGTATCACTGATTTTTAGCGCTTGGAAGCTCGGGGCGGAAGACCAAGCCTCATCGACGACCCCATCCAGCACAGGAGTCCCTTTTATAGCTGAAGCTTCCAGTGACTTATCAGGGTTTGGCTCTTTAATCAGAACGGAATCATCCGCCAATGGAGCAGCACTGTTAAATTTAGTTTCATAGGCACCGATGTCCACACGGGTATTCGATCCGGGTCCCGTAAATGGACGGGCATTTCCTTCGATATCTGCTCCCGGCGCAGAGGTCCTCGTACCATAATCAATGGCAGGAGAATCCGCTTGCAGACGGAAATCGTAATTGCCTTCTTCCAGGGAAACGAATTTCGGATCCGCTACTCTGTCATTCTGCCCTAGGAAGCGTACATTGCCGCCGTAATAAAGGTTATTGGCAAACAAATTGTTGAATCCGCTGTCCAGGTTTGCATTTTCGCCTGGCCGCGCATAGGAAATGTTGTTAAGGAATACGGCATTATCACTCGATTGAGCATCCATGTTCGGATACGTCAGGTACGGGCTTCTGCTGTTGTGGTAAATGGTATTGTTGATGACGGAAACATTGTTGCTTCTATAGACATGGATTCCGCCGCCGCCATTGTTATACACAATATTATTGTAAGCCAGCTTTTTTCCTTTGTAGT
The DNA here is from genome assembly GCF_042684925.1 of Paenibacillus gansuensis. NCBI lineage: Bacteria > Bacillati > Bacillota > Bacilli > Caryophanales > Paenibacillaceae > Paenibacillus > Paenibacillus gansuensis. The sequence continues at coordinate 206,041 of NZ_JBHUME010000019.1, forward strand.
CATCGTCCACATCAAAGATAATTCCGTTTCCGTCCGAGTAACCTTTGGTTCTATCCCACTTCACTTTGGTTTCATTATCATAAATGGTATTGTTGCTTACAATGATTTTGTAATCTGTAGTGTTGTTATCGATATCGAAGTTGCCCAAAAAGCTGATTCCGCTGGTTGCGTACATGGTATACCAGCTGTTGCTGTGAATCAGATTGCGGTCAAACAGGATGTAATCGCCGTAACCGCCGATGCCGCCGCCAGCCATGTGATGTACATGCGAGTTTTTCACGGTGATGTGATGTCCGGTCACCGATATACCGTTTGTGTTGGTCTTCGCATAGGTGGCCCAATCCGAACCCCCGGCAATCTTGCTTTCATAATTGGCTTCCGCTTCGGCTAGAGTTAAATTCAAGTTATTTCCCTCTACTTCCAAACCGTCCACAATAATGTAATTAGCGCTGATTTGGACCATATCCCATACCCCCGGAATGTTCGGAGGCAGCAGCAGTTTAGGTTTTTGCGCCGGATCGTAAGCGCGGTAAGTAATGTAATGTGTGATGCCGGTTTTGAAATCGCGCGCTCCGGAACGGGTAATGTTCACAAAATCATTCGCATTCGCTGCAGGGGAGTAGGTGCCCGGCATTATGTTGACGGTGTCACCCGGATTGGTGACGCTTGCCGCTTTGTTGATCGTCTTGAATGCTTTGTCAGTAGACCGTCCGTCGTTCGTATCGGAACCGGCAGGGCTGACATAATATTGTACAGGTGTTCCAATATAAGGTTGCTCAATGTAAGGAGCACCGGGGTTTGGATTGACAACAGGAGCCGTACCCGGTGCATTGGAACCGCTCAATGTAATGTCATCCGCCAGAATGCGGGTTTGCTGGTGAGGACCGCCGGTTACTTCCATAAAGAATCCTTTTAGTCCGCCTGAATAAGGATCGTCCTGCAAAGGCTCGCTGTTGACCACCTTGGTGCCGTTGATGTACATATCGTAGCTTTTGGTGTCTACGTGGAAGACAAGTTTGATCCGGTAGGCCGTGTCCGGGCTCCAAGCGGCTCTTTCAGCCAAAGCTCCGCCGGCTTTATTATCCGATCTTGCGTAAATTTTGCCGTCCATGCTAAATACGAACAATGGGCTTTCCATAGATCCTGCAGCATTGATCAACTTAAAGATGTAATTCGCTTTATCGTCTTTCAGTATAAAACTGGATTCGAAGGTGTAGCTTTTCATCGATACCGGTGTGATCCAGCTGGAGTGGAAAGGGAAGCCGACGATGCCTTGCTTGCCTTCAGGCGTCGTAATTTCAGCCCAGCGGGAGCCGTTGTTTTCCACGATGGCAACGGTACTGCCGGAAGTGCCCTTCAACGCGGAACCGGCAATCAGCGGTGAGTTCAACGCGGCTCCTGTTGAAGTTCCTGCAATGACAGGATCCGCATCGGAAGTTTCAAAGGTGGTATTACGGAACGTCTGATCCCCGATCGCAGGCAGTGTTTCGCTTACAATTTCAAACCGGTCGATGACAGGAGTGGAATTGGTTCCAATCCGCTCGATTTTGAGCGTATTGACTCCTGCCTGCAGGTCGATCCCCGTAAGTTCTTCATACTTCCAGATGTTCCATCCGCCCGTAGAGAGGCCTTTGGCATCCTGAACGCGGGCACCGTTTACCGTCACGGCATAGGGACGGTTTCCGCTTAACAGGGAGTACCTGACTTTTATCGTATATTTTCCGGTTGCAGGCACATTTACATTGTTGTATAACAAGTATCCGTTAGTAGGAGTTGCTATGCTGACATATCCGCTGCCGGAGAAACCCGGAGCCGTTCCCGTGTTGGCGGCGATCGTTGCGCCCACATGTGCCGCTCCCGCACCGTTCTCAGCTTCGAAGACCGTTGCATAAGGGGTTACTTCCAAGGAATCGACTTCAGGACCGTCCGCGCTTTCAGACAGCACTTTGATCGTGTTGGCTCCCTGATTCAAGAAGACCACGGCTTGGAGATTGCTCCAAGCAGGGCTGACAGCGCCCTGGTATACCGCGTACTTTTGCCCGTTTACGATAAGACTGACGGGTTTGGCATTACCTGAAGCGTTACTATATTTGATGTTGATCGTATAATTCCCGGTATAGGCTGCCTGGACTTGATTCCAGGTAATGCCGGCGCCGTTCGCCTTATCCCCTAAATCGACAAAGCCCGTTCCTGAATAGCCGGCGCTTCCGCCGGATGTCAGCACGACACTATCGACTTTAGCGGCATCTTCCGCCTCATAGATGGTTCCGCCCGCTGCATGTGCCTTGTATACCGGTGATAAGGGGGCAAAAAATGCCGTTGCCGCCAGGGCAAGGACTTGAAGACATAATCCTACCTTTTTCAATCTTGTCATCCTCTCTGAACTTCAAAATGAAGGGAAGGGGGAAACCCCCATCCCTGAACTGCTTCATTCACTTACTGTAAGGAAACATCGTCAACCGCAACCCAGCCGCTCGAGGATTGAGGTGCGCTGATCCACACTTTGATGGATTGACCGGCCGTTGCGCTTACCGTAAACGTGACTTTTTTATAGCCCCCGGATGCAACCGTCTGCTGCCCTTTGTTTACACCGGCAACATCGGCACCGAAAGTCACGCCGCTTGCAATATTCGTATTGATATAAGCCGTCACGGTATAGGAAGCAGTTTCAGGTGCCGTTACGGTTTGGGACAGCTTGGTCGCTGCGGTTGTACTTAAATTGGCCTTGTAAGTTCCTGAGTAAGCCCCCGTATTCTGAATCGTAATGCCGGCTGTGTTCAGCTCTTTGTTCCAGCTGCCCAAGTTGCCCCATTCAAAGCTCGGGTTGCCGATCAGATTCTGGCTTTCATATGCACCGCGGTCAGGGCCGGCTCCGCGGGGCCTTGGGCTGTAGGCGAAGTCATTGGCGGGTGCCAAATTGGTTGTACCGCTGTCAATCGCCTTAGACCCGATCTGGACATGGAAGTCTCCGCCTGCGGCATTGACGAACAGGGGATCACCCCAGATATCATTCGTTCCGCTTATTGCGGGATTGCCGTTATGGTAGATGTTATGGTTGATGGCGAGATTTGTATTTTGATAGTCCTGGTTGATCTTCCGCCCTGTTCTCGCAAACAGGATGTTGTTTGAAATGTTGACGTTGTCACTGTAAAGCGCAAAGATTTCACCGTAATCGAGCTGGGACGAGTTGTTGTATGCCGTGTTGTTTATGATATCTACCTTCGCGCTCTTGAACGAGTGAATCCCGGAGCCGCCATTATTGTAGGATAGATTGTTGGTCACTAACGTTTTTCCTGTATAGGACACATTCTTGGTGCTGTCGATAATAATGCCGTTCCCGTCGGAATAATCGAGTGTTTTTTCCCATTTGACTAGCGTTTTATTGTTGTACACCCGATTATTGCGAACCACGTTTCTGTAGCTCGTAGTATTGGAATCCGTATTCTTGGGCGTAAGGATGGAGATGCCGCTGGTTGCATAGAGCGTATACCAGGAGTTATTGTAGACCGTGTTATTCTCGATCGTGATATAATCGGCATCCTGTGCGGAAATTCCGCCGCCGGCAACGTCATGTACCGTATTATTCCTGATGATGATGTGATGGGGGTTAGCAACATCCGCTGCTGCGTCCGGTTTGATATAAATCCCGTTAGTCTGGGTTTTCCGGACGTAATTCCAATCAATTGTTCCTGCAGCCTTATTTTGAACGAAATGGTTATAACGGGCTTCTCCGTCGCTTAATGTAAGATTCGCATTGTTCCCTTCGATCTCAAAACCTTCGATCCGTATATATGAAGCGCTTACAACTATGAGATTCCAGGCATCGGTTATCTTCAGTTTCGGCTTATGTCCAGGATAAGCGAGATAACTGATATAACCGTTCGGATCGGCAGATCCGGAACGTTTCACTTGAAACACAAATTGATCATTGACTTGACCGTAAGTTCCGTTCATGACATACACGGTGTCTCCCGGATTGGTGAGATTCGCCGCATATTGGATGGTAGCAAAAGGCTGGCTTGTCGAAGTGCCGTAATCGCTGCGGTCCTGGCCGGTCAGCTGGCTGACATAGTACGTCTTTGGAGCTGCATGTGCGGGCTTTCCAAATACAAGGGTGGAGCAGAATAACACTAAGCATAAAAAGAAACAAATGAATCGGGCTGACATGTTCCTGCGAGCATGAATTTCCATTGTCATTTCCTCCTTAGTGTGAGTGTTAATGCGTTTTGCAAATTCCCTCCTTTCGTCCATCATCGTAACCTTCGATGGGCTTTCCTGCATTAAGATTTATTTGAAAATAAGCGGCTAGGGAGCTGCTGCCAACCCGCTAACCGCTTAGATTCATCTTTGCTTATTTAGAGCCGAACAATTGCTTATAGCTCGCGTCTCTCTCTTCGATAATCTTCTTCACGTTCGCATCGTTCTTCATTTGTTCCACAAGCTTATCCCATGCTTCAATCGGCTGCTTGCCCATAATGACTTTAATCTTCATATCCTGTATCTTCTTGTAAATTTCAGTGCCAAGCTGAAGCTCGGTCTCAGAGCTGACGCCGCTGTTGTTGATGAATACGCCATATTTTAGACGTTCCTCAATAATCTTCTTATCGCGCTCGAAATACTCTTTCGGGTAATCCGGGGCAGGCTGGGAAATACGGCTGTAAGGGTCTATGTTCGTCCAAATGTTGTTCAAAGAGGCTGCGGCAATCTTCTTGAACTCCTCATTGGTTGTTTTTTTGCCGTCCTCGCCGATTGTGAAGTGAACGTCTTTGATTCCATAATTGGCAAGTTCCATACCTTCCGGCGTTGCGCCGTAGTCAAAGAACGCCAGGATTTTCTTCATTTTGTCTTCAGGTACTTTTTTGGAAATCAGGTAGTTTCCGAAGAAGCCGCCCTCTTTTATTGCAAATTTGTTGCCGGTAGAAGGAGTAATTAAGTAGGGCAGATGGGCGATATTCGCGTCCGGAGTCTTTGTTTTCAATGCTGCCAAAATTTCTCCGACGTTTTTGCTGTCCATGGAAGTAGGAATCATGCCGACTTTGCCTTGATTCATCATGTCCTTCACTTGGGAACCTTGAATAATAGCGAAATCAGGAGACAATACGCCCTCCTTATAGGCCCGTTGCAACCAAAGCAGCGCTTCGCGGGCAGCCGGTTCCAGATCGCGGAAAATGGTCTTTCCGTCCTTGCTTACCACCATGCCGTTATATCCATGGAATGTGCTTTCGATGAAGTCAAGCTGATCCATCCAGCCTTCCGCCACATGCCCGGTAAAACCGTAGGTATCCTTCTTGCCGTTGCCGTCCGGATCTTTTTCCGTAAAGGCTTTCAATACGGTATATAGTTCTTCCATCGTTTCCGGCGTTTTCAACCCTAATTTATCCATCCAGTCCTGACGGAGCAAAGGAAAAGAAGCTCCGCCAACCAGCGGGCGGGGACGAGGAAGGCCATAGATTTTACCTTCAACTTTGGTATTTTCAATGCTTTCTTTCGGATAGTTTTTGATAATATTCGGATAATCCTGGATATAAGGAGTCAGGTCCCAGAAGGCGCCTTCCTTAATAGCACGGGTCACTTCAGGGCTAAAAATGTAAGGAGTCAGGAGCACGTCGGGAATTTCACCCGAAGCCAGCATCACATTGAATTTGTCCCCGTAATTGTTGGAAGGCAAATAGGTTACGTTAATCTTGGTGTTGGTACGTTTCTCCATCTCCAGCTCAACCGGATTATCGTTGGCCGGAGCCTCCGAATTGTAGTTAATCGTTGTAATGTTAAACTCGGTAGGCGCTTCTGTCTTGTTACCGTTCGAGTTGGCCGGGGCATTGGCTTCCTCCTTATTGGAACAACCGGCCAGTGCCGCCGTCATTGCGATCGAAGCGGTGAGCGCCAACACTAGCATCTTCTTCTTTTTCATTCTAATCCTCCCTTTCTTCTTCTCTAATAGTAATGTATGTGATCATCCCTTGACAGAGCCAAGCATAACACCCTTTGCAAAGTGCTTCTGCAGGAACGGATACACCAATAAAATAGGTACGGTTGCGATGACGACGGCGGCCATTTTGATCGTCTGGGCAGGAACTTGCTGTTCGCTGGACAGCTGAGCAGCCACGCCCGGGTCTCCGATGCCTGTCTCGGACTGGACCAGCATGCCTTGCAGAAGGACCTGCAGCGGCCGTTTATCCGGATCGGTCAGATACAAGATCGCATTGAAGAAGGAATTCCAGTACCCGACTGCAAAAAACAGACCAAAGGCAGCCAAGGCGGGAAGGGACAGCGGCAAAATAATACGGAAGAAGATTCTTAAGTCATTAGCTCCGTCAATATAAGCAGCCTCTTCCAGACTTTCCGGTATGCCGTCGAAAAAGGTTTTCAGCAGCAGGGCGTTCCAGCCGCTGAGCAAACCGGGCAGGATGATGGACCATAGGCTGTTCATCAGTCCCAATTCCTTCACCACCAGATAATTCGGGATAATGCCTGGGCTGAAAAGAATTGTAATTAACAGGGCGATCGTCAGGATACGGCGGCCAAACAGCCGCTTTCTCGATAGCATGTAGCCGAAGGCTGCTGACACGATCAGGCTGAGTGCCGTTCCGACAACAGCCAGATATGCGCTTACGCCCAAGGATTTAATGAAGGTATCGGTAGATAAGATGTACTTATAGGCAGCCAGTGACCAGGATTTCGGGAACAGGATGAAGCTGCTGTTCACAAATTCCTTGGGATCCGTAAATGAAACTACCACCACATAATAGAAAGGAAATAAAGATACTAACCCTATCAAACCCAGCAATATAAGGTTGATGTTGGAGAAGATTCTTTCTCCAAGCGACTCTCGCATAGCGGACACTCCCTATGATCAGTTTCTGTATTAATAGAAGCCTTCTCCTCCGGCTTTTTTGACCAGCTTGTTGGATCCGATGACCAAGAGAAGGCCGATCGCCGACTTGAACAACCCGACGGCTGTGGTGTAGCTGAATTGGCCCTGTTTCACGCCGACCCGGTAAATATACGTGTCGAACACGTCGGATACGCTGGAGACAGCAGCATTCTGCAATAAAATGACTTGTTCGAAGCCTACATCCATAATGTGTCCGAGCTTGAGAATCAGCAGAATAACAATGACGTTCTGGATGGCCGGAAGTGTGATATTGCGCATCTGCTGCAGCCGGCTGGCTCCGTCCATGCGGGCTGCTTCATATAAATGCGGATCCACATTGGCCATGGCCGCAAGAAAAATAATGGTGCCCCAACCGGCTTCCTTCCAGACGCTTTGGGCGGTCAGAAATCCCCAGAAATAGTTAGGCGTCGTCAGCCATTCTACAGGCTTGGCACCCAATGAAACCAGCACCTGATTGATAAGCCCTTCTCCGGTAGCAAACAGGGAAAAGGTCAGGCCGGCAATGATGACCCATGACAGGAAGTGGGGCAGGTAGACAATGGATTGAACGATTCGTTTGAAAACCTCATTCCGGACCTCGTTCAACATCAAAGATAGTACGATGGGGATCGGGAAGAAGAAAACGAGGCTAAGCAGATTGATGGCCAGCGTATTTCTTAGCAGTTGATAGAAATCAGGATTGTTAAAAAATCGCTGGAAGTGTTCAAAGCCGACCCATTCGCTTTTAAAGAAACCCATATAGGGGGAATAATCCTGAAAAGCGATCAAGACCCCCCACATCGGGAAGTACTTAAATATCACCAAACAGAGCAATCCCGGCAAGCCGAGAAGATAAAGGTATTTGTCTCTTTTCAGCGCGTTCCATACCCTGTTTTTGCGATTCGTATTTGTTTTGGGCAGCGCGGCTGGTTTCAGCAGGTATTCGTTCGTAGTACTCACCATACTCCTCCAATCATTCGATGTGTCGTTGTCTATGACCTGACTATATTTCTCTGCGCGCTTTCTAGCAATAAGAGTTATTTGATTGGCGGAATAGGTTGGAAGGCGCTTGATTTGCCGGGGTTTGGCCTGCGTCAAAAAAGTCTTAGTACAGGAAAGCGGGTGTAAGGGGGGAAACCTGTTGCCAGGAAAATATAGGCGGTATATATTGTTGTGTATAACAAGACCGATTCCGGCTGGAGGTAATGAGCGTGCTGCAGCGTATTCGTTTACATTACAAGGGACGGGGTGGAAACTCCGGCATTCATTCTTCCTTCTTTCGCAGGAGCCTGATTTTGGTGATGCTGATCACCTGCTTGCCAACCGCGCTAATCGGATTCAGTCTTCATCAGATCGGCGTGAACCGGATTGAATCGGAAGTAAATAAGACACATCAGCTTCGTCTTACGCAAGTGTCCAAACAATTAGATAATGAATTATCCCAACTGGAAGTGAGGCTTACCCAATGGGCGCTCAATCCGGTCTTTAGCGAGCAGCTAAAGCATATAAGGTTCGCGGAAGACGTGGATTTCACAAGAAGCCTGCTGAAGACGCTGTACATTATGCAGGAAACCAATCCGCTTATTGCGGAAGTGAACTTATATATAGAAAACAGAGGGGTCCTGATCAGCAGCACCCGCGGCGTCAGCACACTTCCGGAAGGGACTGACCTCTCTGATTTCCGGCAGATGATGAGCAAGGATAGGAACATCTTCTGGACCAAATCGCTCGAATTGCCTGGGGTTTCCAGTCAGCCGTCCGCCCAGAAGGGGTTTCCCTACAGCCTGATTCATAAGCTCCCTTATGATGCCGCCAATAAATACGGGGTCCTTATCGTGCGTTTAAATCCTTCCCAAATAAGCTCCTACTTGCATGAGTTTGATGAATCGGTGGCGGCCAGCCTGTTTGACCGGCAAGGGGATGTATTAATCAGAGGAAAGCAAGGGTCGGAGAGCAACTCCCGCTTTGAGGAGTTTCTTAAAGACAGGGTGATGGCCCGATGGCAGAATCTGAAAGAGGATACATTCCTGTCGGGATTCGAGGGTATAAAATATTCGGTATCGTATTACACCTCCTCCCGGCTGGGATCGGACTGGATTTTTGCCACAGCTTCCGATATATCCAAGGTTTCAGCGCCGGTTGTCGTGATGTCCAGACTGATTCTGCTGATCAGCGCCATCGGTTTTGTCACCGCTGCGGCTCTGTCCTGGTTCGCGTCCCGTAGATTGTACACGCCGATCGCGCGGTTGATGGGCTCCATTACGAAGGATCCCAAGTACCGCGGGATGGAGAGCGGCGACGAATTGAAGTTTATCGAAAAGGAATGGCATAATTTGTCCCGGGAAAGCAGCATTCTGCAGGAACGGGTGGAGGAGCAGCTGCCGGCGCTGCGGGAAGGCTTTATGCTCCAATGGGTGCAAGGGCGCCTTTATTACCTGGCTGAAGATGAACTGAAAGCAAGGATGGAGTATTACGGATGGGAAACCGTCAATCAGCAGTATGCTGTACTGGCTGTGCAGTTAATCGGACTTACTACCGTTGGCGGCAAATTTAAGGAAGACGACGACCAGCTGGTCTCCTTCGCGGCTGCGAACATTATGGACGAGTTAACCCGGTTGCACATGGAGCAGGCTTATGTAATCAATTTCCAGGATTTATTTGTGGGGATTGTCATCGGTTTGCCTGCGAATATCCCCGGTACAGCTGTGAAAAAAGAGCTTTCGCAGCTCTCTCAGGAAATCATCAGCACATTGAATAATATTTTGAATCTCCAAGTCACCGTATGTATCGGCCAGCTAAGCACGGAACTGGGCTGTATCCCCCAAATGATGGAGGAGGCACGGCAGACGCTCCGGTTCCGGAAGCTGATCGAAGGCAACCAGATTATTGAAATGGACTCCCTGTTTATTTCTGGTGACTTTACGTTTCGGTACCCTTTTGAAATCGAGAAGGAATTGATACATGCCATTCGGTTGGGGCAAGAGGAGGAGGCGTTCCGCCGGGCGGAGGAATTTGTGGTCGAACTGGAACGGCATGCCGGCGTGGAGCTGTTACTGCAGCAGGCGATGATCCAATTAATCGGCAATGTAAACAATACACTGCTGCAAGCCGGATTTAACGTCTATTCTTTTCTCAAAGGGCAGAACTTTTATGAGGAGATTATGCAGCTGCGTCAGGGCGGAGAGATGTTGAAGTGGTTCAAAAACCACGTCATTTCGCCTTATGTTCAGGAGATGAACCAAACCTACCAGGCTCACTTGACCCAAAACGTAGAGAAGGTAGTCAGGCTGGTAGAAGAGAAATATATGACGGATTTGTCGCTGGAAGAATGCGCGGATACGCTTGGGGTGAATGTGTCTTCGCTGAGCAAAATATTCAAGCAGGTCAAAGGGATCAATTACGTAGATTATGTAACGAAGGTAAGAATTGAAAACTCAAAAAAACTGCTGCTTGAAACAGACATGAAAATCAGTGAAATCGCGGAAAAGGTAGGGTACCAGCATTCCTGGTTCAATCGGGTTTTTAAGAAAGCGGAAGGGGTAACACCTACCCAATACCGTGAACAGCAAGAGATTTAAAGACGGATTCCGGGAAGGCCCGGCAGCTGCTGCAGTACCGCCTCCAGTTGAGCTGCCAGGCCTGTTCCCATTTGGGACAGGATGCGGTATCCTTCCCGTTGGAGCCGGCCGTCGTCTTTGTTGTTTTGGGCCACGCCGTAAAGAATGCCGTCCGGAGTAAGATAATCCGTAAGGGCGTTTCTCGTCCGCAGGGCGGCTAAACCGGCTTGGTCATCTAACACGCCCAGTTGGACCCCGATAGCCAGAGCGGCTGCTATGGCGGCAGAGCCAGAAGTCTCGATGCCTGTTTCCGGTTCGTCGACATATACCGGCCATAACCCTGCAGGAGACTGATAGGTCATGATCACGCCGGCTGCTCTGGCGAGCTCCGACTTCAGGGCGGCGATCCGGTTGTAATCCGCATCCGGCAAGCTGCTGAATTCCTGGAGCTCCCGAAGCGTACGGGCAAGCCCCAGCAGATACCACGCATAGGCTCTGGACCAGTTACGGAAGCTTCGGCTGCCGTCTTCATGGGATCGGAGATAAAGGACGTCCCCGTCGGTGAGCAGCTTTTGGCGGGCCTCCAGCTGACGGATCGCAAGCAGCGCCAAGTCATGCCGATCGTATGCCTTGGCCATGACGGCCATCGGATACGCAATCGTATAACTTCCCTCGGCAGACAGCATCGTTCCGTCCCGGATCGTACCATCGTCTGAAGCATCGGATAACCAGAAACGGATGGCCCTCTCCATAGAAGGGTGTGCCGGGTCTACTTGGGCCAGTGCGGCAAAGGGCAGCGTTCCCTCGATGCCGTACACCCGGCCGTCTGCCGGCTCACTCCGGGGATTCTCGTAGCGCAAGTTGCCGTGCTGATCAAAGAACATGCCTAAGTGAGCCTTCACTGATCCCAGGAAGCGGCCGGTCCCTGCGGCCCGCTCGAGCTCGAGCAGGCCGTCCAGAACACAGCCTTCCTGCCATCCGAAAGCCTGCACGGAGGATAGGGAGGCTAGGTTACCGGGCAGTTGGAGCCAAGGGTCAGGAGAATCCGCGCTCTCCGGAAGAAGATGAGGCAGCAGCAGCGGCGCTTCAGCAGGACCGCCTGTGAAAATCCAAAGCGCTTCACTTCCCTGGATTAGAGATAACACTGCGCCTTCCTTTAACACCAATTCCGTCTGTGCGCCGGTTAGCTTTACCTGATAAAGCTGAAAGACCGATGCGTATCGGATATCAAATTCGCCGATCGGCACACCAGTTGCCGCAGAGCGCAGGGCAAGGCGGACATTCTCCCGGACATCCAGAGCAATGGCGATCCGAAGCCATGCAGGATGGTTCCGCAAAGGCCCGTTCCAGTACAATGTCAAACTCTCCCCGGAGCCCGGGCCAATCCCGGCGGCTGTCCATCCGAACGGAATACGTTTGCTTTCCGGCACCTTAAGGTCGGCGGTTTGAGCATGAGCTGCTGCCAGGCAGGGTGTTTTGCCGGGCAGTTCCACCTTACTGTCAGTATGGTTAGATAAGCACATATACGATATCTTCCTCAACTTCGACTTTATATCCCCGCAGGCGGACCCCGCCCGTGTCAGCAAGATGACTGCCGTCGGTCAAATCAAACTCCCAGCCGTGCCAAGGGCAGCGCACAATTTCCTGATCCCGGCCGTACTCATATTCATATACCAGGGAGGGCAACCGGGTGCCGCACACGACACCCTCGCATACGGGCGCCGCCGCATGAGGGCATAGATTTCTCCACGCATAACAGCTACCGTTAACAAGAAATAATCCGATCTCTATTCCGTTGATTACAATAATTTTGCGTCCAAGCTCCTGCAGCTCTTGCAAGCTGGCGGCAGCATACTTTGTTTTGGTTTTACTCATGCCTGCACCTCCTGTGTAATAGCAGGGAATGCTTGGGCACCATATAGTTTCAAAGCATTATCAACCAGAATCCGCTGTCTCAGATCCCTGCGGATCGGCTGCAGCACCATCTGGGGATTATCGAAATCCCAATGAGGGTAGTCGGAGGAGAACATGACCATATCATCGGAGCCGATCATGTCAAAGATCTGATTGATATGTTCGGCTTTGGACGGTTCCTCGATCGGCTGCGTCGTGAGCCGGATATGCTCCTTGATATACTCAGACGGCAGTTTTTTGAGCCAAGGCACCAGGTCCCGGAGTGCTTTGTAATTTTTGTCCATCCGCCACATCAGATGCGGAAGCCACGCGATACCGCCTTCGATCGCGACGAATTTCAGGTTAGGGAACTTTTCGAATACGCCCTCGCAGACAAGGCTGTTTACGTGAGCCATGTAATTAGTAGGGAGAATATTATGCCATTCCAGGTAAGTCGTAGGATAACCGGATGGAGTAGGGGCGCCGGCAATGCCTCTTCCTTCGGTACCGGGATGAACGGCAACGGGAAGTCCGTTACGCTCCGCCGCTTCATAAATCGGGTGATAGAAGCGCTGGCCGAATAACATCCTGGAGCCGCTGCACATGATGACCTGAATCATATCCGGGTGCGAGGCCATCCGGTCTATTTCTTTGGCCGCCGCCGCAGGATCTGCGTGGTTGACAAGGATGGAGCCTTTGTAAATGGGGCTTGCCTTCAGCCAGGTTTCAACAAGCCAGTCATTATAGGCACTGGCAACGACATTCCCGTAGTCCGGATTAGGATTCAGCGAAATTCCCAAGATGCCCGATCCGGTCAAAATTCCATAATCAATTCCGTATTTTTCAAAATGATGCTTGATCATGTACTGCGGGTCGCTGCCCGGAATGCCGCCGCCCTCGGGTACAGCATCTTTCCGCATTACTCCAACCGGTGAATGCCAGCCGCCGCCATAGGCAGGTCCGGCGGAGAGCCAATAATCGTGCCACACTTTAGGCAGAAAGGGAAGCAAGTCTTTGCCATTTGCAATGGCATTGTGAACATCTGCATCAATAATATGCTTTTTATCCAACTGAAGCACTCCTCACGTAAACATGTAATGGAATTATATATTTACTATAACGGCCATTGATCGCTGTTTACATGAAGAATCCTAATGAAAAACTGGATTATTGTTATGTCTGAAATTAGGCGTTCCGGTAATCGCGGGGATTCATGCCCGTTTCTCTGGTAAAGATACGCGAGAAATAGAAGGAATCCGTAAATCCGCATTCTTCAGCAACCTGCCTAACAGGAAGCCTGCTGCTTTTCAAGAGGAATTTCGCCCGGTCCACTCTGATTTTGGTCGCATACTCAATTACGCTCAAACCTGTATATTTTTTGAATGCTATCGATAGATAACCTGGAGATAAAGAGACATGCTCGGCAATTTGTTCTCGTGTGATCGTCTCGTTATAGTGCGCTCTTATGTATGCGGAAGCTTTTTGCACCAGGCCTATTGTAGAACTTTCTTCCTGCTCCAAACTGGACCACTCGGTAATGTGCCTGATAATGTTCAGGAATTCAAACTTTACGTGCCATTCATAGCCTTCCTTCTTGTCCTGCCAGATGTGAAATGCTTTCCGAAAGGACTCTTCTATCGAAGGCTGGCCCAAATACAGCAGGTCGCCAAATACGGGAAGTTTCTCGTTCAGGTGGATGCTGGACATTTGCCCGCCTTCCCACCGGATGAGGCAGTAGTGAAAATGAAAGGAGAAGAACCGCAGCGGCCGTTCCGGGTTCGTTCCGATCCGCATGCCCACGTTAGGCCAAATTTGAAACAGACACCCCGGATGAAGCGAATAGGCCATACCATCCACCTCAAGGCTGCCTTCCCCTTGGTCTACGTAGGCCAGCGTATGTATACCTGTTTTTTCCCGTTTGAGCACATAATCAAAATGTTCCCAAAAAGGTTGATCGCGCGACACCACATCGATAATGCGGGGCGTAAGTGCTGTCAGAAATTCATAATTCATAAGCGTCAGCCTTTCTAAGCTATCCCGCTCAAAGGGTTAGTTTTATTAGATTTATTATAGCGTTTTTCAAAAGGTTGGTGTGATTACAGTGCTGCCGGAAGGCGCCTTTGGCGGATATATGGATTTATCAAGATAAATTTCGTATTTTATCAATACTTTTTGGGTTATTTAGCTAGTTTCTCACTTATTATCGGTAAAACACGAACGTTAATAATAAAATGGTTGACATTCCTTCGCATTGTCGTTACCATAAGAGTCGTTGAGCCTAACTGAATATCCAACAATTCTTTTCGTATAACCCTGGCGATACGGGCCGGGGGTCTCTACAAGGAGCCGCAAATTCCTGGCTACGAAAGGTGGACTTCCGCCTATTCGTTTGCAGGGATTTTTTTGTGTTCTTTTGACCTATTATAAGGAGGAGACGAAGAAAATGAACAACTATGATGTGATTATTGTCGGCGCTGGGCCGGCGGGGATTTTTGCAAGCTATGAACTGACGTTGAAGGCGCCTCACCTGAAGGTGCTGCTGATAGATAAAGGCCATGACATTTACAGCCGCCGCTGCCCGATACTGGAGGAGAAAATTAAACTTTGTCCGCCGCCTGCCGGGAAAAAAGATTTTGCCGGCTGCCTCCCGGCCTGCTCCATTACGAGCGGTTTCGGGGGAGCGGGAGCGTACAGCGACGGCAAGTTTAACATCACCACCGAATTCGGCGGGTGGATGACGGATTATTTGGCACCGTCGCAGGTACTGGACCTCATCCGCTACGTGGATGACATTAACCTGAAGCACGGGGCGACATTGAATATCACAGATCCGACGACGGAGACGATCCGGGATATCGAGCAGCGCGGCTATGCGGCGGGACTGAAGCTGCTTCGCGCGCAGGTGCGCCACTTGGGAACGGAGCAGAATTTGGAGATTTTGCAGTCCATTTTCGAATGCCTGAAAACCCGGGTCGATATGATGTTCAAAACCGAAGTGGAAGATTTGCTGACGGTGAAAGAAGAGGGCGCGCACCGTGTTCGCGGGGTTGTGCTGAGGAATGGGCAGGAATTTTTGGCGGATAAAGTAATGGTCGGACCGGGCCGCGACGGCTCCGCCTGGCTGACGGACGTGCTGAAACGCCGCCGCCTGAAAATGTACAACAACCAAGTGGATGTAGGCGTGCGTGTAGAGACGTCCGATGTGGTGATGCGTGAGATTAACGAGCATTTGTATGAAGGCAAGTTTATTTTCAACACAAGTGTGGGGACCCGTGTGCGCACGTTCTGCAGCAATCCGTCCGGACACGTTGTGGTCGAGAATCACAGCGGTGTCATGGCGGCGAACGGCCACTCTTATAAGGATCCGGCGCTCGGTTCGCCGAACACGAACTTTGCGCTGCTGGTGTCGCATAAATTTACGGAGCCGTTTGACAAGCCAAACGAATATGCGCGCGAAATCTGCAAACGGGCGAACGATCTGTCCAGCGGCGGCGTGATCGTTCAGAAGTACGGCGATATCCTCAAAGGCCGCCGCTCCACCGAAGGCCGCATCAAGGAAGGCTTCCTTGAGCCGACCTTGAACGAGGCGGTGCCGGGCGACCTTGGGCTCGTGCTGCCGTACAACACGATGAAGAGCCTCGTCGAAATGGTCGACGCGCTCGATAAAGTGACCCCGGGCCTCGCCTCCGAGCATACGCTCTTTTACGGCGTCGAGGCCAAGTTCTACTCCGCCCGACCGAAGCTGACGGAGGAGTTTGAGACCGAGATCGCCGGCCTGTACTGCGGCGGCGACGGCGCAGGCATCACGCGCGGCCTGGCCCAGGCGGGCGCAGCCGGCGTGTGGATCGCGCGCAGCATCGTGAGCCGCCTCGCGTAAGGCTGCCTGCTGCGCAGGGGCCCGCGCGCTCTGCGCAAGAAAAAGGACGTGACCTACACCGGTGAAACTTCACCCGGTTGGGATCACGTCCTTTTTCCGCTGCGCCGGAAGCGCTCCAGCAGCCGGTCCGCGAGGGCCGGCTTCTTGCCGCGCTTGCGCATCGCGCGGGGCAGAAAGCCCGGCTCGCCTATGGGCGGCCCCGGGCTGTCCGCCGCGGCATCCTCGCCCGCCGGACCGGCATCGCCTGCGTGCTGCTCGCCGCCCTCGGTGCTATCACCCTCGGTGCCTCCGCTCGTAGCCGCAGCGCTGTCCGCGTCGTTTCCTGCGTCAACGCCCGCTGGCACCACTGCTTCCTCACCGCGTTCCACGCTCTCAGCCGCGTCCACAGCTTCGTTCATACCGCTGCCCGGATCCACGCTCTCCGCGCCCTCGTTCGCTCCAGCCTCCGCAGCAGCCTCCCGTTCCTCCTCAGGACGCTCCTTCGACAAAAGCAACTTCAACTCTTCCTCTGTCAGGATCGGATGATGCGCCACCGGTAACACCTCGCTCCTTGGATTCTAGATAATTACTATTTCGCCGGAAGGAGTGGGAAATCCTGTTAGAATGTTGAGAACGGCACTGGCCGGAGGAACTCGAAAAGGGTTACTTCAGCTGAATGTTGTATTTTGTACAACAATTACCCGTTAATATTGGCTGTTTTCAGCGGGATATTGTACTTTATACAACATTTCCACCCTGTAACGGGGTCTGATCTCCAAAAATGTTGCACGCCATACAACATTCCCTATTTTACATACCATAATTGCTGTAAAATGCTGCACGGAATACAACACTCCCATATTAGATACCATAATCGCTGCAAAATGCTGCACAGCATACAACATTTGCCCGGCCAGCCGAATTGGCATCATGCGAAGCCGCCCGGCCCGCTGGATTGGCATCATGCGACTCCGTACTGCCCGCCCGGCCCGCCGAATTGGCATCACGCTGACACCCGCCGCCGAGATGCGACGTATCCCAGCCTTCACATCACGCCGACCAGCACGCCGCTAACCCGCGCCAACTCTATACGCGGCCCACGCCGCCCATAATAAACCGGACCGTATCCTCCAAAAACCGCTGCTCCTCCTCAGCCGTACCCTCCGTCAAAATCAAAAACCGCGCCAGAACCGTACTCACAATCGTAGTGATCGTCAGACGGATGATCGTCTCCGACGGCAAATCCTTCAGCTCGCCTTTTTCCTTGAAATGTTCCACGACCTTAAGAAACAACGGGTAAATGTGCTCCTTGAACAGCTTCTTAAACTCAGACTGAATCTCGGGCTGAAAGGCGATCTCCTGGGCCAAAATCTTCAGCAAAGCCGCATGGCTACGGGCAAATTTCATGCGGTTTTCCATCAGGCGCCGCAAAAACTCTTCATAACTCCCGTAATCTTTGTCGAAGACTTCTTTCTTAAAATCTTTGATCACGAACGGAGACACCATTTTCATCAAAAGAGGGCCGATAATCGCAGTAAGCAGTTCATGCTTCGTGCGATAATGACGGAAAATCGTCCCCTCGGCCACCCCGGCCCGTTTGGCAATCTCACTGGTGGAGGCGGCGGCGTATCCTTTTTCGGCAAAAATATCGATGGCGCTCTCCAAAATCTTTTGCTGCTTATCGGTCACGCGTTCCTTGCTCAAGAGAAGAATCTCCTCCCTGTACTATAGTTTGCGGTGTTTCTTCAATGCGCGGATGTTCAGGAGCATGAACGCCAGGGCAAATCCGACCAGCACGAACACATCCGTCTGAATACCGGACCATCCTTCACCCCGCAGCATAATTTGTTTCAGGGCATGAGCCCCGTACGTTAGAGGGAAATAACGGCTTAACCCCTGCAAAAACGAGTTCATCGTATCCAACGAAAACAGCCCCGACAGAAAAATCTGCGGCACCAGCACAATCGGAATGAACTGGACCACCTGCAGCTCGTTATTGGCAAATGTCGATAGCAAAATACCTAACGTTAAAGCTACCATAGCGAGCAACAAGGTTACAAGCAGGACGTATCCGAAGGAGCCCGCCATCCACATGTCCAGCACATGAATACAGAACCAGGAGATGATGGAGGCCTGGACGGAGGTGAAGATACCGAAGCCGATGACATATCCGAACACGATTTCCGAGCGCTTCAGCGGCGTCGACAGCATCCTCTCCAATGTGCCTTTGGACCGCTCCCGTAGGAAGGAGACCCCTGCAATCAGGAACACGAAAAAGAAAATGAACACCCCGATCATCACCGGCCCCACATAATCAAACGTACCGAGATCGGCAGAGCCATATAAATAGTGAATCTGCGGTTGTTGGGTTGCTGGACCTGCGGCACCTGCATTACCCGCGCCTGCATCACCAGCACCAGCACCATCAGCACCTGCGGCTCCCGGACTGCTTCCGCCTCCGAGTTTTTGAAGGAGCATCACCACCGCACGGTTCACCGAGGAGTCGGTACCCTCCAGCGTGACGGACAGCTGCTGATTCTGAACATCTATGACAGCATCCACATCGCCGGATCGCAGCGCATCTTCCGCATTCGTTCCCGTCAGGCTGCTGATCTCCGCATCCGCTGCCTTCAGCTTTTCCTGAACGGGCGCAGGGACGCTGGAGGTAACGGCAATACGGGGCGTATACGCATCGCTGCCGAACACGAGGGACATCAGGAACAGCACCAGCATCGGCGCCGCAATCATAAGGGCCATCGTTCGCTTGTCGCGGATAAACTGCCGAATAATCCGAACAACTACCGCTCTCGTTCTCATACTTGCTTCACCCCTCCGTAATGAATGAATACTTCTTCCAAATTGGAGGCTCCAATCCGCTCTTTCAATTCATCAGGCGTACCCACCGCGATCAAAAGACCCTCCCGGACCATGCCCAGTCTTCCGCATTTTTCCGCCTCATCCATAACGTGGGTCGTGACTACAATCGTAGTCCCGTTGCGGCTCAGGCGCTCCAGCTCCTCCCAGATCGACTGCCGCAGCACCGGATCAATTCCGACCGTCGGTTCGTCGAGAATCAGGACTTCCGGTTCGTGCAGCAACGAAATGGCCAGAGAAAGCCGTCGTTTCATCCCGCCTGAGTACTCCGCTACCCGTTTCTTCAGATCCCCTTGCAAATTGACCAGCTTCATCGTTTCGTGAATGCGGTTCTTTTTGGCGGCACCCTTCAATCCATAAATCGAGGCAAAAAAGTCCAAATTCTCCTCCGCCGTCAACTCTTCATAGAGCGCATCCGACTGGGTCATATAGCCGATCCGCTTCATCAAGTTCAAATCTGGCATGGTCACGCCGCCAATCCGCACACTGCCGGAAGTTGCTTCATCAATTCCGGCGATGCATTTGACCAGTGTCGTCTTGCCTGCGCCCGAAGGACCCAGCAGCCCGAAAATCTCGGCCTTTTCCACCTCCAGCGAAATATCCTTCAACACAGTACGTTTGCCGAACGTCCGGCTTACGTCTTTTATTTCGATTTGAGACATTGTAGCCCACCTTCCTTACATAAATGAGTGATTACTCACTCTTATATTAGCATGAATAAGCGCGCCGAAAAAGGTCCGAACAAGCCCGAGTGAAAAGAAAATTTCCAACCTGCACGGGGGTGAACTTAAAGTAACCAATTACGCTATCTCACAGTGGCATTACCTTAAATTAAGAGGAATTTCAGCAATCCCGGAATCTGCGACCGCGTTTTACCTTGTCGCGCATAATGGACAGTAGATTAAGGAAATTCACGGTCGTTAAAGTCGAGCATACCGAGAAAGAGCCCTCTATAGCGAAATCCGGCTGCAGCACAGCGAAAATGGTTACCCTAATTGGAATTTGAACAGCCGCCACCACGGTACATAAAGCACCAGCAAGGCATAAAGCACCAGCAAGGCATAAAGCACCATAACCTAAAACAAAAACCCGGCACTTCAACAAGTGCCGGGATCCTAAGCCTGCGCCTTACTCAATGCAAACCTCAATACTCCACCCGATCCGCCGAACGGCTCCATAGCACGAACGGCTGATCCGTCTCGGCCACGTCTGGCGTTGTGTGTTTGAACGAGATGCGCCGCTCTTGAATCGGCACGGCAATCTCATCGTAGATCAGCTGGTCATCGAAGCCGATATCGGCCGCCTCGTGGCGGGTATTATAGTAGTAGACCGCGCGTGGGCGGGCCCAGTAGATGGCTCCGAGGCACATCGGGCAAGGCTCGCAGCTGGTATAAATCTCGCAATCGGCCAGCTGGTATGTGCCGAGCTCGCGGCAGGCGGCCCGGATGGCCTGCACTTCCGCATGAGCCGTCGGGTCGTTGGAATCGGTCACTTCGTTGGTGCCGCGGCCGACAACGACCCCATCCTTCACCACAATTGCGCCGAACGGACCGCCGTGTCCCGTACGAACATTGTCCGCCGCCAGGCGGATCGCTTCGCGAAGCAAATCGGGATTGAACATATCATTGCCCTCCATATCTAATCAAAAAGTCCTTATACCGCTATATGTATACTATATGATAAAGGCGGGGCAAAACAATTTCACTCATGCATTATTTATTATCATGCACAGAAAATGTTATAATTATCAGATAAGGTAATAATGAGACATAGACAAATTAGAGCTGGAAGGTTGATAGGGATGGAAACGAAACCGACTTCTAACGCAAATTTTATTCGCACCATCATGGAATCCGACCTTGCCGAAGGCAAAGTCAATAAGGTCATTACCCGGTTTCCTCCGGAACCGAACGGCTATCTCCATATAGGGCATGCCAAGTCGATCTGCATCAATTTTGAGTTGGCTGACGAATTTAAGGGGCTGACCAATCTTCGTTTTGACGATACGAATCCTTTGAAAGAGGATACGGAATACGTGGAAGCGATCAAGCAGGACGTAGCTTGGCTGGGTTTTGAATGGGACGGCCTTTTCTTTGCATCCGATTATTTTGAGGAAATGTACAATAGAGCGGTGCTCCTGATTAACAAAGGGCTCGCGTACGTAGACGACCAGACGGCAGACCAAATCCGCGAAACCCGCGGCACATTGACGGAGCCCGGACAGGACAGCCCGTACCGCAACCGCAGCGTGGAAGAGAACCTGGATCTGTTCTCCCGCATGCGTGCCGGGGAGTTCGGCAACGGAGAGAAAGTACTGCGCGCCAAAATCGATATGAGCTCGGGCAACATCAACATGCGCGACCCGGTCATTTACCGGATTTCCCATACGCATCACCATAACACCGGGGACAAGTGGTGCATTTACCCGATGTACGCATTTGCCCACCCGCTGGAGGATGCGATCGAGGACGTATCGCACTCCATTTGTACGCTGGAATTCGAGGATCAGCGCCCGTTCTACGACTGGGTGATCCGCGAATGTGAAATGCCTAACGTACCGCGCCAGTACGAGTTCGGCCGTCTGAACATTACCAACACGGTGATGAGCAAAAGAAAGCTGAAGCAACTAGTTGAAGAAAACGTAGTGGACGGCTGGGACGATCCGCGGATGCCGACGATTTCCGGCTTGCGCCGCCGGGGATTCACGCCGGAATCGATCCGTAATTTCGTGCGTGATCTCGGCGTGCATAAAGGAACCGGAGTAGTCGATGCCATGCAGCTGGACCACTACATCCGCGAAGACCTGAAGTTGAAGGCTCCGCGCACGATGGGCGTTGTCCGTCCGCTGAAAGTGATCATCACCAACTACCCGGAAGGGCAAGTGGAATGGCTGGAAGCGGAGAACAATGCGGAAAATCCGGAAATGGGCAGCCGCCAAATTCCGTTCTCCCGCGAAATTTACATCGAGCAGGACGATTTCATGGAGAACCCGCCGCCGAAGTATTTCCGCCTGTTCCCGGGCAATGAAGTGCGCTTGAAGCATGCTTACTTCATCAAGTGCAACGATTTCGTGAAAGACGAGAACGGCAATGTAGTAGAGCTCCACTGCACGTACGATGTGGAAACGAAGAGCGGCAGCGGCTTCACCGGCCGGAAAGTGAAAGGCACGCTCCACTGGGTAGAAGCGACGAATGCCGTGCCTGCTGAGTTCCGCCTCTACGAGCCGTTGATAAACGATATGGAAACGGATGAGGAAGGCGTAACCTTCCTGGATCATATCAATCCGAATTCGCTGGAAGTGCTGAACGGTTTTGTCGAGGAGAACATGAAGGACGCCAAGGCGCAGGATAAATTCCAATTTTTCCGCCACGGGTATTTCAATGTGGATCCGAAACATTCCACGCCGGGCCATCCGGTATTTAACCTGATCGTGTCCCTGAAAAGTTCGTTTGAAGCAGGTAAGTAAGAAATATAGCAGAGAAGGCAGGGACCTTAAGGTTCTCTGCTTTTTTTTGCATACGGCCGGGCTTAGATACGTTTCTGAAACATTCTTCTGCTATGCTTACGGGTATACTAGTAGTGATATGTCATTTTTAGGCAAAAAGGGGGCTAGCCACAGTGGAACAGAGAATTTTAGTGGTGGATGATGAAGTGAGCATCGCCCAGCCGGTAACCTATGCGTTTCGAAGAGAAGGATATGTGGTGGAAACCGCCCATGACGGAGAAGAGGCGCTCCGGAAAGCGGAATGGTTCAAGCCTCACGTGATCGTTCTGGACGTGATGATGCCGAAGCTGAACGGTTATGAGGTATGCCGCCGACTGGACGACAGGGAGAATATCGGGATTGTCCTTTTGACGGTCAAGAACGATATTGTAGACAAAGTGCTCGGGCTGGAACTTGGTGCCGATGATTATATGACAAAGCCTTTTGATTTAAGAGAATTGATTTCCCGTGTCAAAGCACTGCTGCGGAGGCTGAACAAAGGGGCCAAAGAAGCCGAGCAGGAAGAGATTCGCTTGGGCGGTTTGATTTTGCATACCAAAAAACGTACTGCCGTTTACCGCGACCCGCAGCTTGGGGACTATCCCGAAGAGCAAGGAACAGAACTGGAGCTCACGCCGAAAGAATTCGATCTGCTGGTTTTGCTGTGCAGCCACCCGGAAAGGGTGTATACCCGGGACGAGCTGCTGGACCTGGTCTGGAGCATGGATTACGCCGGTGGAACCCGAACCGTCGATATTCATATTCAGCGGCTGCGCAAAAAAATCGGGGAAAACGGCCCGGGACTGCTGCAAACAGTATATGGCGTGGGTTATAAAGCGGTCGGTGCCGCCAGATGAAAATCAGCATCAAACTGAAATTTATCGCTTTTCTGGCGGCCCTGTTGGTTACGGCGCTTGGAGTGCTCAGCTTTCTGGTGCTGAAAGGGATCAAGCAGGATCAGCTCAGCCAGATGGAGGCAACGCTCCAGCGGCAGACCGAGTTCGCCAATCTTCAGGTGAACCAGGCGTTTTACACAGGGGAGACCAGAGATGCACAGAAGTTTCTGACTGCACGAGGACAGGAACTTGCCAGGACGATCGGGACGTATAGCGGCCTGCCTGTGATTTTATATCATCTGACAGGGAAAGAAGCGGGCAATTCTGTGCCGTTTACCTCTAGACCCGATACGTCTGCGCTGCTCCCTTATGCCTTGAAAAACAAGTCGGTATATCAAACGGAAGGCGCCCAGGTGTATTACCTGGCGCCGGTCATGGTTGCCGGCGAGCAGGCAGGCGTTGTGGAGTTTCATTATTCCCTGGCAAGCCAGCGGAATTTCTACTTCAGGATCCGTAATCTGCTGCTTACGATCGGAGCGGCCGTTCTTGTGGCCAGTTTCGTATTCGGGTACCTGTATTTCAGCCGGTTCGCCAAGTCGGTCGTAAAGCTCAAAGGTGCTGCCGTGTCCATTCAGCAGGGGCGATATATAGCGGAACCGCCGATGCGCAGCAGGGATGAGTTAGGAGATCTTAGTCAGGGAATCTACTACATGAGCCGGGAAATTCAAAGAAATATCACCGGAATGCAGGAAGAGCAGCACAAGCTTCAGCTGGCGGTGGCCAAGCTGCAGGCACTCGAGCAGCAGCAAAAGCAGTTCATTGGCAACATCAGCCATGAATTCAAAACGCCGTTGACCTCCATCAAAGCATACGTAGACTTAATGGGCATGTATAAGGACGATCCGAAGCTTGTCGATGAAGGCGTGCTGAACATCGGGAAGGAAGCGGAACGGCTGCATGAAATGGTGGACAAGGCGCTGCATCTCACGGCACTGGAGAAATATGATTTCGAAGAGCAGGCTGAAGCGGTTGAACTGCGGGAGCTGCTGACCGATATCGCCGGCCGAATGAACGGAAAAGTGGAGAAGTTCGGGCTTCGCCTCGAGCTAGGCCTGCAGCCGGTGGTCGTATGGGCGGACAAGGAAAGCCTGATGCATATTTTCGTCAATTTGCTGGACAATGCCATTAAATATAACAAGCCTGGCGGAGTCATCCGGATTGACAGCCGTCCGGAAGGAGATTGGGCAACCGTTGATGTCAGGAACACCGGTCCCGGCATTCCGCCTGCGTCGCGCGAGAAAATTTTTGAACCTTTTTACACGGTAAATAAAGACCGTTCCAGGCAGTCGGGAGGTACAGGACTCGGGCTGTCCATCGTCAAGCAGCTGATCGGCAAACAAAACGGTTCGATTGAGCTTCTACAGACGGAGCCGGGTCCTGACAGCGGAGATATGGCCGGCCCGTGGACTACCTTTAGGATCAAGCTCCATCTGCAGGAGTAGCATTGTTTACAATTTGGAAACATTCGGAAAAGATCAGGAAACAGTTACTCATTATACTGGGGATACCTACACGATGGAGGAAACACCAATGAGAAATCAATGGAGGGTTATCTGTGCAGCCGCCGGGCTTGCTTTGCTCCTAAGCGGATGCGGGCAGGCGCAGGTTCAGAATGAGAAGCGGGAAGTCGTCGATAAAGAAGGGAAGCGTCTGACGGTGATTGACCAAGCGGACCCTGTGGAGAAAGTGCAGAATCAGGTTGTGTTGGATAAAATCGATATACTGAAGGGCATGCGGGGAATGGATTGGCTGAGCGAGGATCAGTTGGTGGTTGCCAGAAAAAATGTCCAGCTGGCTAAGGAGCAGCCCGTAACCCGTCAAACGGACGACGGGGAGTTATCGACAAAGGAGCATCCTTTTTTTAATCTGTATGTTCATGACCTAGGGACCGGCCAGGATCGCTTGCTGCATGGGGAACAGGCGGACCAGACGGCTGCTGTGGTTTCTCCGGACAAAGCCCATATTTTTTATAAAAAAACGGTAGGGGAAACGGGCAACGGGTTCATCATGGACGTTGCGACCGGCACGCCGGTACAGACCGGTAAGGAAGAACTGACCTATATGGTTGGGGAATGGGCGGATGCCGAACACGTGGTCATGTCCTCCATAGAGGGAAGCCTGCTGCAGGCGGACGTTCGCGGAAATGTCGAAACGGTATTAAAAACGGGAGAGACCCCGGGGTCCTTATACAGCGTAAGCCGCAGAGGGGATTTATATTATTACATTGTCAACAGGGAAGAACTGAAATTATATAATGCCGCAACCAAAGAGAAGAAACTGCTGATGAAAGATACGGTATGGGCCACCCCTTCCCAAGACGGCCGGAGGCTGGCTATTGTCCGCAGAACAAAGGATATCGAAACTGAGCTGATGTTCTCCGACCCGGAAGGGAAGACAACGACTTCCATAGCCAAAGGAACGCAAATTTTCGGTTCCAGCTGGTCCCCGGACGGGAAGTTTCTGGCATATACGGTAACCAAAGAGAATTCCACCAGCAGTAATCTGTTCGTTGTGGAAGCGGAGACCGGAAGGGCCACCCAGTTGGCGCTGGAGATTCCGTATATCGCAGATCCGGTGAAATGGAGCCCTTCGGGCAAACAGCTGATGGTGTCTTCTTCGGTCATTGAAGGCAGAGGCATAAATTTTGAAATGTATGTGATCAAGCTGAAATAGCAGAAGGCAGGTGGGATTGATGGCGGATGTAACAAGAACGGAAGTGCTCAGGCGGTATGAGTCGGAATGTTACCAGATCTGCTGCCGCCTGCTGGATGACGATAAGCTTGCGCAGTCGGCAGCGCAGTCCGTCTTCATAAACCTGTACCAGGAGCCTTCCTTTTTCGCGGCTTCGAGGCAGGTGCAGCTGAAAATGCTGCTGAAAGAGAGCTTTCGCTGCTGTGCAGGCTATGTTACGGTAACCGGGCCTGCCGTTGCGGGAGCCGGGGCGGCGGCTGTCTAGGAGGGCAGGACGGAGACTGATTTGGGGAGTATGGTGAAAATGAAAGTGACTATTTCCCCCATTTTAAATTTAAGAGCGCCAATAGGCGTTTTTTTTATGGAATGAACTTCGGTCTCGTGCGTATACATGGAAAATAGAACTATAGGACTACTTGTTTTAGAAATTATAGTTTACTTTCAAACATTTCCTTGTATAATAAGAAACTGGAAATTATTTAAGGGGGAACTACTTTTTTATGACAATTACGCTTCCGTAAAGAGCAACTCCGAGCTGCGCAGAGACGCTAGAGAACAGCTCAAGGGCAAGTGGGCAGAGCAGTATTGTTTGGATTTTTGTATACAGTGATTATGTCGGTAATAGGGTTTATACCTGTGGCGGGAAATATTTTGCCGTATATTATCGGGGGCCCGCTTGCTTTGGGAATAGCTTACTTCTTCCTGAAATTAATCCGTGGGGAAGAAACCGCGATTGAAGATATGTTTGCCGGTTTCCGTAAGTTTGTGCCTGCGTTTGTGTTATATCTGTTAACTGCCATTTTTACTTTGTTATGGCTGCTGCTGCTGATCGTTCCGGGTATCATTGCGGGACTTCGTTATTCTCAGGCGTTCTATATCATGGTGGATTGTCCGGAGCTCAAGGCGTCGGAAGCATTGAACCGCAGTAAAGAAATGATGGCGGGCAACAAGTGGAAACTGTTTTGTTTCTATTGGGGATTTTTTGGCTGGCTGCTGCTATGCATACTGACGTTGGGTATCGGGTTGCTGTGGCTGTACCCGTACTATGAAACATCCCGCGCGAACTTCTACCAGAACCTGCGTGACCAGCACTTCACTTATACCGAGCCGACATTGGACTCGAATCCGCCGGTTTCGATGTAATCTATTTAGATAAAAAGAGCTTCTCCTCGCGATTTGTGCGGGGGGAAGCCTTTTTGTTTGTACTACGACAGGTTATGATGCTTGGGTATCGTTCATTTTTTGCAAGTCGGAAGTGAGGGATTCGATCATTTGGACAAAAGAGGACAACTCCTCCGAGCTGGCGGCCTGATCCTGGGAAATGCGGACGGTTTCCTGGCTTCCGCTCATAACCTCGTTCAGAACTTCGGTAATGCCGGCTAATTTCTCCTGAATGATTTCAAGCGAGTTTTTAGAGTGATTCGCAAGCTTCCGGATTTCGTTGGCAACGACTTCAAACCCTCGTCCCGCTTCGCCCGCACGCGCCGCTTCAATTGCTGCATTCAGCCCGATCAGATGCGTCTGCTCTGAAATTTGTTTCATCACCGTACCCATGGATTCGATCTCGCTGATTTGGGAGTGAAGCCCTTCTACTCTCTGATGGGCCTGCTCTTGAAGTTCCGCCGTCTGCATAGCAGTGGCTGCTACAGTCTGGCTGCTTCCGTTTAGCTGGACCATCATAGAAACAAGGCCTTCCACAGCACTGTTAATCGTAGTCAGCATTTCCGATTTCTGGTCGGCCATTCGCTGCACGATTTGTTTTTCGTCCTCTTCATACGCTTCCAGCACGAGCTGGGAGTCGAAGTTGAATAGTTTGGTAAGCGCATGCACAATGGGAAGCCAGCCGCCCTCGGGAAGCTCCTGTTGGAGAGCCGATGTCGCCGTGTCCAAATACACCATGTAAGTTCCCAGATACCAGTCCGTTCTGAGGCCTATTCTAGAGTGAACGCGTCCAATGTAGAGCCTTTTGCTGATAAATTCCTCGTCGATCCGGCCTTCGGTCAGGCTCATAAAATACCACCGCTGCGTCTGCTTCAACCGCTCGATCGAACTATGCTCAGAGATCATTTGTGCCAAGGCGGGCCGTTTCTGGATGTGATCGTACAACTCGTCCACCACGCGGTCAGCGATCCGTTCAAATAATGCGCGTTGCGACTTCAACAGGGATAAATGCTCTTCGGTAATTCCCATGTACTCTAACTGTGCTGCTCTATGCTCGTCAACTGCAATCACCGGATAACCACCTTTAATTATTCTTAATTCATATCTTATATTTCGTCAATTTCCATAGGAAAGTGAAGAGGGTAGGGGGAATTGTCCAAAACGTAACGGTAATGGAGGACAGGATGGGAGAAAGAGCAGCCGCAGCGGACAAAAGTACCGTTGGATGTGAAAGATGTGAAATTTGAGGTTAAAAGAAAAAGCGGGCCAGAAGGCCCGCTTGAATTATATATTAGTCCTGAAGCTTGCTGATAAATTGTAAAGCGGCGGCACGGATTTCGTCCGGGCTGCCGAGTTTGAGCGCCTCGTCGGCGAAGGCGACGGCGGCGGCGCGGTCCATGCGCGACAGCAGGGCGCGGGCGGGCAGCACGGCGGAAGCGCTCATGCTGAATTCATGCAGGCCGAGGCCCAGCAGAATCGGCAAAGCTTCCGGCTGGCCGGCCATTTCGCCGCACATGCCGACCCATTTACCCTGGGCGGACGCGGCGCGGATGACGCTGCTAATGAGGCGAAGCACGGCAGGATACAACGGATCCGTCAAGTAGCTGAGCTTCTCATTCATGCGGTCCGCCGCCATGGTGTACTGCACCAGGTCGTTGGTTCCGATGCTGAAGAAATCGACTTCAGCAGCGAATTGGTCCGCCATCAACGCGGCGGCCGGCACTTCAATCATGATGCCGGTTTCGAGGTGCTCCGAGAACGGCACGTTCCGCTCGTGCAGCTCCTGCATCGCCAGCGCGAGCTCGGCTTTCGCTTGCCGCCATTCGGCAAGCGTGGCGATCATCGGGAACATGATTTTCACGTTCCCGTGAACCCCCGCACGCAAGATCGCGCGAAGCTGCGTGCGGAACAGTTCCCGGCGATCCAGGCACAGCCGGATCGCCCGCACCCCGAGGAAGGGATTCTCTTCCTCGGGCAAAGGCAGATACGGCAGCTTCTTATCGCCGCCGATATCCAGCGTCCGGATGACGACAGGCGCCTCCGCACCGAACGGCTCCACCGCCGCCCGGTAAGCTTCGTACTGTTCGTCCTCCGACGGCAGATCGTCCCGGTCCATGTACAGGAACTCGGTCCGGTACAGCCCCACGCCTTCGGCGCCCGCCGCTTTCGCGGCTGCGGCATCCTTCGGTGTGCCGATGTTGGCCGCCAGCTCTACCCGGTGGCCGTCCTTCGTTACCGAAGGCAGCCCGCGGAACTGCCGCTCCAGCTGCTTCTTCGCGGCCATCTCGACGCTAAGCCGCTCGTAGCGCGCCTTGGTGTCCGCATCGGGATCGACGTGAATCACGCCTTCCGATCCGTCCACGATCACGAACTGTCCGTCCCGGACAGCGGCTTGCCACCCGCTTACGCCGACCACGGCCGGAATATCCATCGACCGCGCCATAATCGCGGAATGGGACGTCCGCCCGCCGATTTCCGTGACGAAGCCGGCGACGGCCGCCGGGTCCAGCTGCGCGGTCTCGGATGGCGTTAGGTCATATGCAAACAGCACTTGCGCCGCCCCGGTGCCATCCAATCCCATTCCCTCAGCCTGCCCCGTCAGCTTCCGCAGCAGACGTCCGCTCACATCCCGGATATCCGCTGCGCGTTCCCGGAGATATTCGTCGTCCAAACTTTCCAGAACAGCCGTAATTTGACTCTCCGTCTGCTTTAACGCATACTCGGCATTCATGCGCTCGTCGCGGATTTTCAGTGTCGCGGCTCCGATGAACTCCTCATCCTGAAGCAGAAACAGATGCGTCTCAAAAATCTCCGCCTCCGCTTCCCCCAGCTTGGCCAAGGTCGAGGTGCGAAGCTGCTCCAATTCAAGAGAAGCCTGAGCAACAGCCTCTTCAAATCTGCGAACCTCCGCTTCAACCCCGTCCGCAGCTACTTCCGTCAGCTTCACATCAGCCGCCTGTGCCGTCAGCAGTTTGGCTGGACCCATGGCAATGCCGGGTGCAGCCGCAATCCCTTTGAGCATCATGGCTATCATTCCTTATCGAACGATTCGTCCAGAACCGCCTCAAGGATCGCGCCAATTTCCTGTACCGCTTCGTTTTCCCGCTCGCCTTCCGCTACCACCGTAATCAAGTCCCCTTGCTTGGCACCAACCGAAAGCACGCCTACCAGACTTTTGGCGCTGAACCGTTTGCCGTCCTTCTCCAGTTGTACTGTACAAGGGTAAGCCATCGCCGCCTGCACCAGCTTGCGCGCCGGTCTCGCGTGAATACCCGTCGGATTCTGAATAGTAAATGTTTGCTGCATGATGATCTCTCCCATCCTGGTGTACTATTTTATCTATTTATCTGCCCCGACCCGGAGATCGAGCGAAAACACCGAAAGCCAACAGCTAGGTTGGCTTTCGGACGGTACTTACAGTTTCTTCTGAATTTCGTCCTTCAGCGCCTCGGATTGCGTACCGAAAATGACCTGTACGCTGCCGCCGCCCAGTCTCATGACACCGGCTGCGCCCAACCCTTTCAGGGCTTGGTCGTTGACTTGCTTATCGTCTTTCACTTCCAGGCGGAGCCTTGTAATGCAGGCATCCACACTCTTGATGTTTTCAGCCCCTCCAAGATTCGCCAACACGTTCTCCGCTTTCTCGGAAGCTGTCGTCTTCGCACCCCCGGAAGCTGCTGCACCCGGATTCGCCGTCAAATCGTCATCCTCGCGTCCCGGCGTTTTCAGATTAAACTTCACGATCATGAAGCGGAACAGGAAGTAGTAGACTACGGCGAACGCGAGGCCTACCGGAATAATCAGCAGCGGCTTGGTAGCCAGCGGATAGTTGACCAGATAGTCGATCAGGCCGGCCGAGAAGCCGAAGCCGTGGTGGACGCCCAGCTCATACATAATGAAACCTGACAGACCGGTCAGCAGCGCATGCACCACATATAAAGCCGGCGCTACAAACATGAATGCGAACTCCAGCGGCTCGGTAATCCCTGTCAGGAAAGAAGCCAGCGCCGTACCGATGAACACGGAAGCGATCGCTTTCCGCTTTTCGGGCTTCGCCGTGTGAATAATCGCGAATGCCCCTGCAGGCAGCGCGAACATCATGATCGGGAAGAAGCCTGTCATAAACATGCCGGCCGTCTTGTCTCCCGCGAAGAACCTGTGCAAATCCCCGTTGACTACATTGCCTGCGGCATCCGTGAAGCTGCCGATTTGGAACCAGGCAATGGCATTAATAATGTGATGCAGACCGAAAGGAATCAGCAGCCGGTTGGCGAACATGAAGATGGCCGATCCGATGCCGCCGAGACCGACTACCCAGTTCCCGAAGTTATCCAGTCCGATTTGAATCGGGCCCCAGATTAAGCCGAACACAAGTCCGACGAGAACCATAACCACGGAAGTGATAATTGGAACGAACCGTTTGCCGGAGAAGAAGCCGAGCCAGTCAGGCAGCTGAATTTTGTGATATTTTTTATAAAAATAAGCTGCAATAAGACCCGCAATAATCCCGCCAAGCACACCCATGTTCAGCTTCGCATCTTTTCCTACGAAATCTGCGAACGCCACAGGCACCTTCGTAAGCACATTGACCAGGACCAGATGAGCGATGACCGCAGCCAGCGCCGCTACCGCATCGCCAGCCAGGCCAATCGCCACCCCGACCGCAAAGATCAGAGGGAGATTGTCAAAAATCGCGCCCCCGCCCGCTGCCAAGAACGGTGCAATGTACTGATTAAGGAACCCGCCGAAGCCGGAACCCAAGTGAAAATCCTTTACGTAATCAATGTTGCCGAAGCGCAGCAATAACGACGCCGCAGGCAGAGTCGCTACCGGAAGCATCAGCGCTTTCCCGATTTTCTGCAAAAATCCCAACATGAAAACTACCCCCTATTCATGATATATGACCCCTTGTTTCTGCTGCTTCCGCAGCGTCCATCCCCGGTTTACGAGGACAGGTTCACTTTCATAACGCCCGCTTCCCCGGCTGTTACAGGCTTGAAGGAGGCGGACAGGCTTTCTACGATTTCCCCGTTGGCCACAATGACCGGCGTAATAACCGGGTAACCGGCGTTTCTTATGAAATCCGGATCAAACTCGATGAGTGTCTGACCGGCTGTAACCGTTTCGTCATTGGATACTTTGGCCGTAAATCCTTCGCCTTTCAGCTTCACTGTATTGACCCCGATGTGCAGCAGCAGCTGCAGCCCGGAAGCATGCTCAACCACAATGGCATGGTGAGTCTCGATCAAGTGGGCTACTTTGCCGTCAAACGGCGCCACAAGCCTGCCTTCGCTAGGCTCGATCGCAAAACCGTCTCCCATCAGCTTCTGGGCGAACGCCTCATCCGGCACCCGGCCTAACTCAACAGCTTCCCCGGTTAACGGTGCGGCCAC
Organism: Paenibacillus gansuensis; assembly: GCF_042684925.1. Lineage (NCBI taxonomy): Bacteria > Bacillati > Bacillota > Bacilli > Caryophanales > Paenibacillaceae > Paenibacillus > Paenibacillus gansuensis. The sequence continues at coordinate 238,720 of NZ_JBHUME010000019.1, forward strand.
CTCAACGGTATTCACAGTATTGGACTTAGATTTAAAAAGTTTGGACAACATTGCAGGTCTCCTCCTAAGGTGTTAGGTCTCCTTCGGTGCGAACTCCTGAAGCAGGCGGTACATATGCAGCATGATATAGCCGACTTCATCTTCCGGCACTTCCATCTGCAGCCTTTCGGCCAGCATGGCCGCGATTCTTGAGGCAATTTCATATTCTTCCTTGTACTGCTGCTTCATGCCCGCAACGAAAGGGTTTTTCACCGTTTTTTTCTGTCTGATCCGCTCGATCGCGAACCGTAAGTGCGTAATCAACCGGGCGTAGTCCAAGCTATCTTTCGGAATATGAATGGACTTCGTTTGTTCAATGATATCAACGATGTCGGTAATGAGAGTCGTCGATTTGACCAGCTGGCCTACCGGGACGTGGGCAATGGCGGAATGCACATGATAGGCCAAAAATCCGACCTCGTCCTCCGGTATGGTCATCCCGAATGTCCGTCCGAGCAGCTCCGCCGCTTTGGATGCGACTTCGTATTCCTTTGGGAACAGGGTACGCGTTTCGTAGAGAAACGGGTTATCGATCTCCATCCCGCTGCGCAGCCGGTACAGGGCGAAATGAATATGGCTCGGCAGCGCCACGTGAACGTGCTCGTTCAAGTCGGCCGATATATCCCTTTCCATCATCGAGATAATTTCCTCCGAGATGTCGAATACTTCAGGGGGAATATCCCCAAGCAGGGACTGGTATTGCCGGCGCTGCGCTTCATCATCCATCCGGAACCGCTTATCGATCCGGGGGTCGGCTGCATCGATCATGCCCTCGTTTTTGGCGAATCCGAGACCCTTGCCGAGCAAAATAAGCTCCCGGCCGTTCTCCGGGTCGGTGACCAGCACCGCATTGTTGCTCATCACGCGTTCAACCTTATATCTCAATTCTTTTGCCATGACTGAATCACCGCTTTACTATCGAAGTAAAGTTCCTGCTGCTGTGCCTCAACGCCCGGCGGCTTCTTTGAGACAAACAAAAAAGAGCCGCAAAGAAGACTTCGTTAAACGAAGATCCTCTTTCACGGCTCATGCCTGATGGACTCAGTAACACGCCATTACGTTATGATGTTGAACTTGGTAACATCATAACGCGGAGGAACGGGTTCGTCAACAGGAAAATATAAAACGTTTTCATGGAGTCTTGTCCCTATTTTTCCTGACTATATTGTGGCATAAAAGTAAATATTTCATGCAATGGAAGATGGATGCAGCATGGTTTGACTAAGGAAGTACGGCTATATTAAGATAATTTAATTGCAATACTGCAGTTATATACCTTAAGAGGAACGGGGTGAGCCGCATGAAAAAGGAGAGGATCGAAGAGCTTACGCTGTTCCGTGCCATGGCTTTTCTGGCGATCGTTCTGCAGCACTGCATTGCCGAATTCATTTACCGTCCGGAAATAATGCCCAAGGACTCCGTTATGCTGGCCATGCTGTTCCACTTCACGCGGTTCGGCACTCCTACTTTTATATTCATATCAGGGCTGCTGTTCTTCTATAACTACTATGAAAAACTGAATTACCGGACCTTTCTAATCAAAAGGTTTCAGGATATCCTGGTCCCGTTTATCATATGGACGGGGGTATATTACACGCTGATGCATGGTGTCTGGTTTTTGGATTTCAAGGCATGGCAGGGCTATGCTCATGAGCTGATTGTGCCGTCCAGCGGATATCATCTATGGTTTATCGTGATGATTTTTCAGTTCTACCTTCTGTTCCCGGTCTTTCATTTCGGGGTGGGAGCAGCCCATAAGAGACTGAAGCGGCTGGACGCGGAAAGGGAAGGGACCGCACTGGGATGGGGCTTGGCGGTGCTGGGTCTGCTTTTTGCAGGATTACTGTGGTTGTCCTACTATGTGCTTCCCGGTCTATACGCGCGTACGGACTGGGCATGGCTGAAGACACTCATTAACTACCGGAATCTCTATTTCATCTTTCATGCTTTCTACTTTGTGGCGGGAGCGGCTGCGGCCCTTTATCTCACCCGGTTTCGGGCTTTCATCCGCCGGTCGCAGGCCTGGAATTTATTCCTGTTTGCAGCGGTGTACATTGGGATGTGTTACGGGGTACTCTCGTATTCTATGGATAAAATGAACCTGGCGGTTTCAACGTATCTGAAGCCGTCCACCTTCGTGCTGATTTTATCGCAGCAGATGATTATGTACGGGATTGCGCTGAAAATAGCGGAGCTGAAAACGAGGCTGTTCCGGGTGTTCCATTGGATCGGCACGTACTCGTTCGGCGGGTTTCTTGCGCATCCTTTGGCCGTCTGGGTGCTGGCTCCCCTGACCCGTTCGGAGCGGTTTGCAGGGCAGCATCTGGAATTGACGGCTTTCTTTTATGCTGCAGTTGTTATGCTGTCCCTGGGGTTGTCCTGCGGGGCTTCGCTTTTGCCTTTCGGCAGGTGGATGATGGGGCCTTCCAGGCCGGCCGCCCGTTCGAAACGGCAGGAGCGGATCAAAGTGGAAGGGTAAGGGGTAAACTGCCGCAGCACGGGGCAATATGGAAATAGACTTGCATCTTAGATCATACAGACGTAAAGGGGCTTTTGTTATGAAGAAATATGGTTTAGCGATTCAAATTGTGATCGGTCTGGTGCTCGGGGTGATTGTAGGAGCGATTTTCTTCGGGAACCCGAACCTTCCGGTATACCTGGGGCCGATTGGCGATATTTTTATCCGTTTGATCAAAATGATTGTAGTTCCTATCGTGATCTCGACTTTGGTGGTCGGGGTTGCCGGTGTCGGGGACTTTAAGAAGCTTGGCAAAATCGGCGGAAAAACAATTCTTTACTTTGAAATCGTGACTACGGTTGCGATATTGGTGGGCTTGCTGGCAGCGAACCTGTTCCACCCGGGGACAGGCATTAACATGAATGATTTGACGCAGTCGGACATCAGCAAATACGTGGATACCGAAAAAGAAACCGCCAGCCACGGGTTCGCGGAAACGTTCGTGAATATTGTTCCTAAAAACATTTTCGACGCACTGGCCCGCGGGGATATGCTGGCGATCATCTTTTTCTCCGTGATCTTCGGTTTGGGTGTGGCGGCTGTCGGGGAAAAGGGAAAACCGGTGCTCGCATTTTTCCAGGGCGTAGCGGAAGCGATGTTCTGGGTCACGAACCAGGTGATGAAGTTTGCGCCGTTCGGCGTTTTCGCCCTGATTGGGGTGACCGTGTCTACGTTCGGGCTAAGCTCTCTGGTGCCGCTGGGGAAACTGGCGCTGCTGGTTTACGCGACCATGGCGTTCTTTATTCTGGCGGTGCTCGGTTTGATTGCCCGGATGGTCGGCATCCGGATATTCGATATCATGCGCATCCTTCGCGATGAAATCCTGCTCGCTTATTCAACGGCCAGTTCGGAAACGGTGCTGCCGAAAATTATCGAGAAGATGGAGAAATTCGGCTGTCCGAAGGCGATCACCTCGTTTGTCGTACCGACCGGATACTCTTTTAACTTGGATGGTTCGACGCTTTATCAAGCTTTGGCCGCGATCTTTATCGCCCAGCTGTACGGCATCCAACTGTCCTGGTATGAGCAGCTGACACTCGTGCTGGTGCTCATGGTGACATCCAAAGGAATCGCCGGCGTACCGGGCGTTTCCTTCGTCGTACTGCTCGCTACGCTCGGCACGGTCGGGCTGCCGCTGGAAGGGCTGGCGTTCATCGCCGGGATCGACCGGATTCTCGACATGGCCCGTACCGTCGTGAACGTGATCGGCAACTCCTTGGCCGCCGTCGTCATTTCCAAGTGGGAGGGCGCCTACGACAAGGAGAAAGGCAGGCGTTACCTGGCTTCTTTGAAAGAGGCCTAAGCAGGGTTGAAGCTGAATTACCTAGCACCGCTCGTCAGAGCGGTGTTTTTGTATACCCGCGTGGCAGTTTTATGTGGGGCTGTAATGCCCAAAAGTACCGTTACAAGGACGTGGTAGCAGCTGTAATGCCCAAAAGTACCGTTACACGGACCCGGTAGCAGCTGTAGCGCCCAAAAGTACCGTTACAAGGACGTGGTAGCAGCTGTAATGCCCAAAAGTACCGTTACAAGGACGTGGTAGCAGCTGTAATGCCCAAAAGTACCGTTTCACGGACCCGGTAGCAGCTGTAACGCCCAAAAGTACCGTTGCACGTGAGTGTAGCTGTCATAAGGCGGAGGGTGACTCCGGAAACTCGGGATATGGCATCGTCCAAACCGTTAATTTAGCACAGTACGGTACCATGGAATCCGAATCCAGGGTTTTCAAGCCCTCACATATTTTATAAACTGGGGATATGAAACTATGTACATGGTGAAGGGGACGGGCATGGACAATTTAATCAAGGCGGTGGAACAACAACTGCTGCCGAGGCTGGATATAGAGAGCGTACATCCCCATGAGCCGGTGAAAGTGAAGTATTGCCCGCCGGGGTGGAAGCTGCTTGGGGCGGGGAATTACGCTGCGGTTTTAGTGCACCCCGAGAATTCCGAAGTGGTTGTAAAGGTATATGCTCCGGGGAGGCCGGGTCTGGAGGATGAAGTAGAAGTGTACCGCAGGCTTGGGGAGCACCCGGCTTATTCGCAATGCTACCATGCCGGCGGCAACTATCTGATGCTCAAGAGAATGCGCGGTGTGACGCTGTATAATTGCATCATGAAGGGGATTCGTATTCCCGATAAGGCCATCAGGGATATCGATAAAGCACTGGATTATGCCAGAGGCAGAGGGCTGCACCCTCATGATATACACGGCAAAAACGTAATGCTGCACAACGGCAGAGGCTCGGTGCTGGACGTGTCCGATTTTTTGAAAGTGGAACAATGCACGATGTGGGAAGATCTCAAGGAAGCTTATTACCGGTATTATGTCCCCTATTTACAAAAATGGCCTCTGCCAGTTCCCGGTTTTATGATGAACTGGATCCGCAAAGGCTATCGTAAATACAAAAAGAAACACTAACCGTAAACTCAGGCAAGCCCGTTTTATGCTGCTGTTAACGCTTTGTAACTACTTTTGACTCCTGTTTCCTTATGATTGGGATATCAGCCGGGAACCGGGCGCACAGCGTGTCCGAACCTTCCCGGAAACATCATGAGTAAGCAGAAGGTTGGGACGAGGATGAAGCGGAAGAGACGGATAGGCATGCTTGTGTTGGCAGTGCTGTCCATATTGGCGGTTGCTAGTTTTGCAGAAAAGAGTCTAGTATTTTCGGGTAATGCACCGGAAGAGGTGCTGACAGGCGGATTGGGTGCTAAACCCGTCGGAAGCGGCGGAGGAACGGAGACGGCAGTGCTTCCTGAGGGCACTTCAGAAGATCCGGCAGACCATGGAGGAAACGCCGACAAGCCGGACGTCCCGGAGAAGCCAGGGGCTTCAGGTCAACCGGCAGAAGACGGTTCGGACACCGATGGCGGAGCGGAACCCGGCAAAACTGGGGAGGAAGCCGCGGTGACTCCGGGCACCCCTGCGCCTGAGCAGGAAGCACAACCCGACCCGGCGCCAAAGCCGGACCAGGACCCGGTTTCGAAACCGGACCAGGATCATCCGCCAAAACCGGCCCCGGACCAGGCACCAAAGCCTAAACCGGAGCAGGAGCCAAAACCGGCAACTAAGCCGCCGGCTAAGCCTGCTCCGAAGCCTCAGCCGAAGCCCCAGACCCCTGAAAAGCCTGCCGGAACGAAGCAGAAGCTGGTCGCACTTACCTTTGATGATGGGCCGGATGCTAAATATACCGGCCAGGTTTTGGATATACTGGGCGAATATCATGTTAAGGCAACGTTCTTTGTTGTAGGGCAGCAGGCGGAGAAATATCCTGCGATGTTGAAACGGATTTTGAAGGAAGGCCATACCATTGGAAATCATACGTACAGTCATGCCAACCTTCCGAAAAAAACGGCTCAGCAGGTGAAACAACAGATCGTTGCGGCGGATGACGCGATCGAAAAAGTGACCGGGGACGTACCCTCCCTGTTCCGGGCGCCCTACGGCGCGGTGAACGACACCGTCCTTGATACTGCAGCCTCGCTCGACAAGCAGGTGGTAGGCTGGAGCGTGGATACCCGGGACTGGGCCGGCACATCCGTTGACGGCATGGTTAAGAATCTAACGAAAGAGATCAAGCCCGGGGGAATCGTGTTGATGCATTCTTTTGGCGGCCATAACGGAGATCTCAGTAATACCCTCGAAGCTCTTCCGCTCATCATTAACTATTTGCAGGATCACGGTTTCACATTGGTAACGGCGGATGAATTGCTGGCATCCAAGAAGAAATAAGGACCCTAAGGTAAAAAGTAAAAAGAAAGGAGTGTGCGGCAAATGAAATGGAAGAGGATCTTGTTGGCAGCGTGCGCCGTTTTGGCCATGATCCCGGCAAGCGGCTGCAGTGTCATCACCTCGCCTATTGAACTGCTGCGCACTCCTGCGCTTTCCGCTCATCAGGAGGAAGTGCGGCAGGCGGTGTCCTTTCTTTTGCCTGAGGGAGCCAAGCTGACCTTCCCATTGAACGCGGGAAATACCGGGGCTATCCGCAAAGCGGATATGGATGGAGACGGGGAGACGGAAGCGGTTGCTTTTTATAAAATTCCCAAAAATCAGTTCGAACTCGGCGTCCTGATTCTCAAGCAAGGGTCATCGGGCTGGCAGGAACTGTACCGCATTACCGAACCGGGGAATGAAATTGCCTATGCCGATTTTCAGGATGTGACGGGGGACGGGGCCCCGGATCTGGTGGTAGGCTGGCAGGGTTCGCAGGACTGGAACAAGGAAATGGCCGTATATCACTGGACTGGAGGCAAGATCCAGCGCTCGGGCGGCATGTTCTATAACGAGGCGGCAGTTGGAAATTTGGACGGAGATCCGCAGGCGGAGCTTGTGTTGATCAATTTTGACCGGGAAGGCTTGTCTTCGGAAGCTTCTTTATATGAATACAAGAAAACCGGGTTGCTACAAACGGATAGGCTAAAGCTGGACGGAGGAATCAACGGGTATGACCAGGTGCTGCTCGGGAAAGCGCGGGCGGGCCGGAACGGGGTGTTTTTGGATATCGGTGTCGGGGCGCACTCGGCTTATACGACGTTGTTAACCGTAGAGAACGGCCGGCTTCAGGACGTGTTTAACGTGATGGGCGATCCGTCGGGGAAAACGTACAAGGCGAATCCGGTTTACAGCCAGGATATTAACGGGGACGGCATTATTGAAATCGGTATGCTGAAGGAAGCGCCGGGGCACGAAGCTACACCGTACTCCGACATGCCCTGGATTCATGAGTGGCATCAATGGGACGGGGCCCAGGGCCTTCAAAAAGTATACGAGAACTACATGGACTATCAATACGGGTTCCGCTTTGATCCGCCGCTCAGCTGGCAGGGCCAATATACGCTGGATGAAGTAAGGGACGAGCAGGGCGGCAGCAAGGTCACTTTCCTATATATGGGCCGGACGCCTGAGGAAAGAGCTGAATTGGTAACTCTATATGCTGTACCGGAAGAACGCTGGCTAAAGCAAAAAGTTACCTGGGACGAAGAAGGCCGAACGGTTGTGGAATTGGGCCCGGGGCAAGACGGTGTAGAGATCGCGGCGCTGCTGCCTGAAGGGGAGCCGAAACTTTCCGGGGAAGAGCTGGAACAGTATCATGCCGTTCTCCTTACTAATAATGAGATCGTCCAGAGATATCGGCTGTTACGAGATTAAGTTTGCGGTACCGCAGAGGAGGCGAAAGGTTTGAAAGTGCTGCTGCTGGAAGATGAGGAATCCATCCGCGGGTTCGTGCGGATCAATCTGAAACGGGAAGGCATGACGGTTCTGGAGGCCGAAACCGGGGAAGAAGCGTTAGAGCTGGCTAGACGGGAAGGCGATGTGGATATCGCCCTTCTTGACGTGATGCTGCCGACAATCAGCGGTTTTGAAGTTTGCGGGAAACTGCGGGCCGCTTATCCCCGAATGGGCATTATTATGCTGACGGCGCGGTCTCAGGAAGAGGATAAAATCAGGGGCCTGGAGCTCGGCGCGGATGATTATGTGCATAAGCCCTTCAGCCCGGGGGAATTGATGGCCCGGCTTAAGGCGCTGGGCCGGCGGATGAAAACGGAGAATGTGGACGGTGCCGGAAACCATGCGGAGCCGGGGAACAGAGCAAGCCGAAACGGGAAAGTGTTTGGGGAACTGACGTTTTATCCGGATCAGCGGCGTGTAGTGAAGAAAGGGACTGACATTGTGCTGACGCCTACAGAGTACTCGATATTAAGGCTGCTGCTGGATCAGGCGGGCAAAAGCGTGAGCAGGGACGATATTTTGAACGAGGTGTGGGGCCGGCATTACGTAGGGGATCTGAAAATCGTGGATGTCAACATTCGCAGGCTGCGTCAAAAAATAGAGGATGAGCCTTCCCAGCCAAAGTACATTCAGACGGTATGGGGGTACGGTTACATTTGGAAAAAGGAAGAGATCTAGCATGAAAAGCCTGCGGAGCCGCATTGTCCTTAATTTCGGCGTCATTATCGTCTCGGTTGTGCTGGTGCTGAGTTCCTTGTTTGTGACTGCAGTGCGCCAGTATTACTACGGCAGTGCCGAACAGGCGCTGGATGAACGGGCCAGTGTGTATACGGCTCTGTACAGCAAATATTTGTGGGACCGGTCGCTTGTGGATAAGTCCCGCTATATACTCGAGAATTTGACGGAAGATGATTTCACGAAAGTGGAAGTTGTCGATCTGCAGGGCAGGCTGATTATCGATTCCAACGGGTTCAGCAGCGAGGACCTGCCGATTACATCCGATATAGCCTCTGCCGTAGAAGGGAAGCGCGGCACCTGGACAGGCACGCCTGCCGGGGGGATGGAAAGGATCATGGCTGTAACCTATCCTTTGCGGGACAAGGGACAGGTGGTAGGGGTCATCCGTTATACTACCTCCATTGCTGATATCGATGCAGCGGTACGGACGATTACGGTGGTCACGATCGGCCTGTGTGTGGCCATTATTATTCTTTCGCTGTTTACCAGCCTGCTGCTGGCCCGCCGGATGATCCGTCCGGTGCAGGAACTTACACAGACGGCACGGGTCATGGCCCGGGGAGATTTCCATCACCGTGCCGTCAAAAGGAATGATGATGAGATCGGTCATTTGGCGGATACGATGAACTATATGGCGGAGGAGATTGAGCGGAATGAGAAGCTGAAAAGCGATTTCATCTCGTCCGTGTCCCATGAGCTCCGCACCCCGCTGACTTCGATCAAAGGATGGAGCGAGACGCTCATGTCCGGCGGCTTGGAGGAGCGGGACGAGTTGTTGATGGGGCTTTCGGTCATTTCGCGGGAAAGCCAGCGGCTGACGGGCTTGGTCGAAGACCTGCTGGACTTCTCCAAGCTGCAGTCTCCCGCGGCCCGGATCGAGTCCGAGCCTGTGGATGTGCGCAGACTGCTCAGCCAAATGGCCGAGCAGTACGCCGTGGAGCGCAGCCGCCGGGGGATCCGCCTGGAGACGTCGGGCCCGGAGGAGCCGCTGTACGTCAGCGGGGATGCCGACCGGCTGCGGCAGGTGCTGCTGAATTTGATCGAGAATGCGATCAAATTCACAGCGGAGGACGGGCTCATCCGCGTCACGGCGGAAGCCGAGGGCGCGGAAACCGTCCGGCTGCAGGTATCCGACTCCGGCGCAGGCATTTCGCCGGAGGATTTGCCCTACGTGACGCGCAAGTTTTACAAGGGCGACAAGAAGCGGTCCGGGAGCGGGCTGGGCCTCGCGATTTCGCAGGAGATCGTGCAGCTGCACTGCGGCACCATGGAGCTGCAGAGCCGGCTCGGCGAGGGTACCGTGGTGACGGTACGTTTGCCAAGGTTACTGCCGGCTCCCGGGGGCGGAGCGTGAGCTTCGCCCGCGCTTGCCTGCAGTAATACCTGCGCGAAAACAGTAATTTGGCAAATCTACTCACCGCAGGCGGGTACTACTTGTTTGTTCTTGGATTCGCTGCCCCGTGTAACCACCATCCAGTCCCCTTGAGATAACTCTAGTTACTTCTATTCCCTCATACTTCAACTTCCAGCACACCTAATGCTCCATACAGGCAATTCCCTATTCCACGCCCCCACGCTCCCACTTCTTCATATAGGCAACTCCATACTCCAAGCGCACTAGTCCTCATGGATGGGACCAGCACAGCCTAGGCCCGACACTAATCTATTTACTTACCTTCCTGAATCTTTGCATTAGCACACTACTCCCGCACTCACACTACCAGCGAACGAACACAAATTTCCTTAATCTGCTTCACAATTACGCTAAAAAAGGCTTTTTTTCGGCACATTCTATTTGGATGACACAAATTTACCTTACTCTGTAGTCCGGTTTGCACGACAAGGAAAAACGCGGTCGAACCTTTACGGACATGGTGAAATGGGGTCAAAAATAAGGTAATGCCAATGCATGAGAAGGTAATTGGATGCTTCTCACATTATTGGCGCTTTAACCCACTCGTCCAGGACTTGACGCTCCAGGGCAGGCTCAAGGGGAGGGTGCAGCACGACGCACAAGAATTTTTTTGCAGGGGCCGAAACCTTGATATTAATGCATTTTTCTGAAAAATGTGAGTCATTTGAAAAAACTTTCATGGACAAAATGCCTGACAATGTCCTAATATAATACAATCACTTTGAGAGATTACTAGAAGGAGCGGCGGTTTTCTTGATTAAACAACAAAACACTCTGGAGTTAAACAAAACGGGGAACGAACGGTTTTCCTCAGCGGGCTTTATCCTGTCGGCGATCGGCAGCTCGGTCGGACTGGGAAACATGTGGAAATTCCCTTACATTACCGGATTATATGGCGGAGCGGCATTCTTTTTGCTGTTCATCATCTTCCTGGTTCTGTGCGGACTTCCCATTCTTTTGGCTGAATTGACCATCGGTCGGGGCGGCCGTGGAAATGCGGCATCATCGTTCGAGGTGCTCTCCGGCAAAAAGTCATGGGCGTTCTTCGGGTTTTTGAGCGTTCTGGCAGCTTTTATTATCATGGCATTCTATACGGTTGTAGCGGGATGGACACTGCATTATGCTGTACAGTCATTCACGGGAAGCCTGTTTGAAAACAAGGATTATGCAGCGCAATTTACAGATTTTAACGCAGGCTTCCTGCCTGTAGTATGGCAAGTCGTCGTTATGATCCTTAGCGTCTGGGTCGTAGCCCGGGGAATTTCGGGCGGGATTGAGAAATTCAATAAAGTATTGATCCCAGGATTGGTAGTTTTACTGATCATGCTTATGATTCGGGCGTTAACGCTTCCTGGCGGCGGCGCCGGCGTGGAATTTTTCCTGAGTCCGGATTTCTCCAAGCTTACCTTTGAATCGGCTCTGGTCGCGCTGGGGCATGCCTTTTTCTCTCTATCGCTCGGGATGGGAATTATGATTACTTACGGTGCTTACGTTAACCGGGAGCAGTCGCTGGGAACGGCATCTATGGCTGTAGGTTTCGGTGACTTGATCTACGCGTTAATTGCCGGCCTGATTATTTTCCCTACCTCTTTCGCGTTCGGCATTCCGTCCTCATCCGGTCCGGGACTGGTATTCATTGCTCTGCCTGCTGCGTTTGAGGCTATGCCGTTCGGCCATTTCTTCGGCGGATTATTCTTCATTCTACTGGCGGTGGCAGCGCTGACCTCGGCGGTCTCGATTTTAGAGGTGCCGGTAGCCTATGTCATGAACAAAATGAAATGGAGCCGCGCGAAATCGGCAATTGCTCTTGGTATTCTGCTGCTGATTGTAGGCATTCCGGCTGCGATGTCGGTTACTGGTCCATTATCCACGTTCCTGCCGGGCGGCAAAAGCCTGTTCGACTGGATGGACTTCCTTGGCTCCTATGTCCTCGTTCCAATCGGCGGTTTGGTAGTTACCTTGTTCACTGGCTTCGCTTGGAAACGTGCAGGCGAAGAGGCGGGGCTTACCTCCAACTGGTATAAACTATGGATGTTCCTGCTACGTTGGGTGGCACCTATCATGATGGTGGCTGTCTTTATCTACTCCGTTTATACAAATTTGGGCTGATGCCCGGGAAAATCCTTCTTCACGCGAATATGGTGTGTGGAGGGATTTTTTTGTTAGAATAAGGACAAGAAATCCAAGGGGTGTATCCATATGGCGGTTCAACGGGAAACAGGCGAGACGATTCAGTATGGTGATCCGAAAATGATTCAGGGATTAGCTATAGGTTCGGCGGAATTTGACGAGGCTTATGGGTATGACGGGAGCGATCTCGGCAGCAGCTATACCCCGGAACAGACGATCTTCAAGCTTTGGGCGCCTACGGCAAGCGAGGTTAAAGTAAGGCTGTATGCAGACTGGATAGGGGAACCAATCGAGGCACATCCTATGCAGCGAGAGGCCAAAGGCGTTTGGAAAACCGTTCTTCCCGGCGATCGGCACGGGGTTTATTATACGTATCAGGTAAGAATAGGGGACAAATGGAACGAAGCCGCGGATCCATACGCTAAGGCGGTCGGTGTCAACGGGGAACGCGGGGTCGTTGTCGATCCGGCAAAAGCGGATCCTGAACGCTGGACGAAGACTAAGCCTGAATTTCTGCATCCTACTGATGCAGTGGTGTATGAAGTTCACGTCAGGGATCTGACGATTCATCCGGAAAGCGGGGCGCTGCACAAGGGGAAGTATATAGGGGCGGCCCAGAACGGGACACGCGGTCCGCTGGGGATCCCAACCGGGTTAGATCATATTCGCGACCTCGGGGTTACGCATGTGCAGTTTTTACCGCTGTTCGATTACAGCTATGACAGTGTCGACGAATCCCGCCTGCACGAAGACCAATATAACTGGGGATATGATCCCCAAAATTACAACGCTCCAGAGGGTTCCTATTCGACCGATCCTTACGATCCGCTGAGCAGGATTCGCGAGCTGAAGACGATGATTCAGGCGTACCACGATAACGGGCTCAGGGTCATTATGGATGTCGTGTATAATCATGTGTTTGACGTCTATCGTGTCAATTTTACGAAGCTGGTACCGGGTTATTATTTCCGCATTACGGAGCACGGATTACTGGCCAACGGTTCGGGCTGCGGCAACGATACGGCGTCCGAGCGGCGGATGATGCGCAAATTCATCGTGGACTCCGTGCTTTACTGGGCCCGGGAATATCATATCGACGGCTTCCGCTTCGACCTGATGGGGCTGCACGATGTCGATACGATGAACGCGATCCGCACCGGGCTCGACGGGATCGATCCCTCTATCCTGATCATCGGTGAAGGATGGCATATGGACACGGCGCTGTCCGACGACAGGAAGGCGAATCAGGGCAATGCAGCCATGCTGCCGGGCATCGGAATGTTTAACGACGGATTCCGCGATGCGCTGAAGGGCAGTGTGTTTTACGGCCCGGACCAGGGCTTTGTCAACGGGAAGGCCCATGCAGCGCATGATGTGAAGCGGGGCATTGTCGGGGGGATCGCGTACTGGGCCGGGATCCATTCTTACGCAAACGAGCCGGCGCAGTCGGTAGCATACGCGGAATGCCACGATAACTTCACCCTGTGGGATAAATTGCAGCAGTCCATGCCAGGCGAGCCCCAGGAAATGATGGAGCGGGCGCACCGCCTCGCTTCCGCAATTCTGCTCATGTCGCAGGGCATTCCCTTCCTGCACGCCGGGCAGGAATTCATGCGCACGAAAGGCGGCGACCACAACAGCTACCGTTCCCCGACCGCGGTGAACTGGCTGGATTGGCGCCGCTGTGCGGAGCGCCGCGCGGATGTGGAGCACATGAAGCGGCTCATCGCGCTGCGCAAAGCCCACCCGGCCTTCCGCATGACGGCGGCCGAGCAAATCCGCCGGCACCTCCGCTTCGAGGAGGCGCCGGAGCACACTGTCGCCTTCACGCTGCGGGAGCACGCGAACGGCGACGAAGCGCGCCACCTGTTCGTGGCGCACCATGGAGGCCGCGGCGATGCCGCGCTGCAGGTGCCCGAACTGGGTGAATGGCAGCCGCTGTTCGGGGCGGAGGACATCGCCTCCTTCAGCGGCGGCGAGCTGACCGTGCGTCCGCTCAGCACGGTTGTTCTAGCCTGTTACAGTTAGTTTAGAGTAAGGAGACTGTCTATAGTGGAAACAGAAACCCATAACATACAAGAAGAATTGCGTCCCATCCGGGAGCTGTTGTCCGGCCTGTTCGGCGGCGGCAGCGATTCCGGCGGCCCGGCACTGGTCCAAGCCGTACTCAGCCAGGTCCGCCGGAGCGAACCGAACGGGATCACCAAAGCAACCGTGAAGCCGGTCGAACTGAAAGGCAGGCTGATCTACCAGTTCAGTTTTCAACAGGGTCCTAAGGTGCTGCACGAAAACCTGGAACCGGCGGCGGCGGAAGCGCGCTGCATGGAGCTGTTCAGCACGCTGTTCCGTCAAGGGTTGATCCGCACGACGGAAGCAGAGCATCAAATCCTGATCAGCAAAAAGTTTAAAGTTAATATCAAAACCGTCAAAACCGCAGCAGCCAAGCCGGTCCTGACCCATAACCGCAAAAAGAACTACGTGCTGGAAGAAGGCGTCCCGGTCCCGTTCCTGGTCGAGCTCGGCATTATGAACGCCCAGGGCAAAGTGCTTGCCCCGAAATACGATAAGTTCCGCCAGATCAACCGGTTTCTGGAGATGATCCGGGACGTCGTTCCGAGCCTGCCGAAAGGCAGAACGCTGAACATCGTCGATTTCGGCTGCGGCAAATCGTACCTGACGTTCGCGATGTACTATTATCTCAAGGAAATTGAAGGCTTGGATCTGAACGTCATCGGGCTGGACCTGAAAGAAGATGTCATCACCCACTGCAGCGCGCTGGCGGCGACCTTCGGGTACAGTGACCTCAAGTTCCTGGTAGGCGACATTTCCAAATACAACGGCCTGACAGAAGTGGATATGGTGGTCACCCTCCACGCCTGCGATACGGCAACCGATGCCGCACTGGAAAAAGCAGTCCGCTGGAACGCATCCGTCATCTTGTCGGTGCCCTGCTGCCAGCACGAGCTGTTCTCTCAGATTCAAAATGAGACGCTCTCCACCATGCTGGACCACGGCATCATCAAAGAGCGCTTCGCCGCGCTGGCGACGGATTCCATCCGGGCCCAGCTGCTGGAGATTGTGGGGTACCGAACACAAATTCTGGAGTTCATCGATTTGGAGCACACCCCGAAAAATCTGCTCATCCGCGCCGTCAAAGGAGACAGCAAGAACGCAGATAAGCTGGCCCGCAGCTACCGTGAGTTCGTCTCCTTCCTGCAGGCGAAGCCTTACTTGGAGCGGGCGCTGGAAGACCGGTTAGCGCCGGTGTTCAGCCGTGCCGCTGCATGGGAACAATGAAAAAGCTGCCTTTCCAGGTCATATGACCGGAAGGGCAGCTTTTGGCTTATTACAGAGGAAATTACTTTGATTCCCCGTTCAGATAACGGTAAAAAGGCGCATCCACATAAAATTCGTGAGAACTGACGGCGGCCTTCGGATCAAGGGCTTTGAACCCGTCCCGAACGGCCGCGGCTTTGTCGTTCAAGGAAAAGGACACGATATAGTAACGTCCGCCTGACACTTTGTTGTTGGTGATGGGGATATAGCCGTTCAACGGAGTCTCCGAAGTGTAAAGCGGCTGCCACCAGGAACCGGCGATGAGGCCGGGCTGGTTCTCTTCGTTCTTTTTGGCATAGGAGAGAATGATCGGTTCAAACTTTGCTTTATCCGCTGCATTGGCGAACTCAAAGCTAAGGTTATATTCTTTGGCGTACTCGATGTAGTTCCCGTTCTCGATTTGGACTACTTCGTAATTCTCGGACGGCTCAGGCTCTCCCCACTCTTTCAGGTAAATGAAGGCTGACGTCCGCGGTTCGATCTGCACTTTGGCGTCGAGCCCCTCGGTCCGCAACAGGCCGATCAGCTGGACGGCATGGTCGATATCGGAATGCCCGTAGGTAAGGGAGAGCGCATCAACAAAATTAGGAGCATATCTTGCGTCCCGCACCGTGTAGCCCGTGACGATGTCCTGTTTCAACGCACCGTCGCCAATCGCCTGAAGCTCGGGCGCTTTCACGATGCCCGCCGTCGAATAGGCGTTCCGCACTTCCTCGTAAATCCCCGCATCGCTTACGTATCCTACATAGCGTTTGTAGAGCCCTTTGGATTTCAGGAGCTCGCCGAGCAGAACCGAAGTGAAGGCCGGATCTGCTTTTCCGTTCGGCTTCACGTAGCCGATAAACCCTTGCGGTACGATACCCGTATCTACAGCCGCCGCCAACACCTGCGCGCCGCCGGTTCCAAGCTGAGCCGCATGCAGGTGCAGAGGCGCTAAAGTCCGCTTCACTTTATCCGCCGGATAAGTGTACGCTACCTCACGCAGGCCGGAAGCCTTGAACACCAGTTGTACGGCTTGAATGGAGGAGAGTTTTCCTTCCAAATCCGCTTTATCGCCGCTAATAATTCCGGCCTGCTTCAATGCCGCAGCCGCCGCAAAAGAAGGGCTGTCCGGTGCAAGATCACGAAAAGCGATGGTTTTGTCCGACGCCTTGAGGTTCAAAACCGCCGCCACAGCCCTGATCAAATCCCCTCTAGTGAGGTTTCCTTTAAACGAAACCTGGTGCTTCTCTTTCAAAAAGGTTTGATACTCTTGAACCAGCGCCTGCTTGGAAGCAGCGGCTGTCTCATGGGATGCAGCTGCGGATCCAACTGTGACGGTTGTGGTACCTTTTGCGGGACCGGCTGCAAAACTGCTCACAGCAGGCGCGGCGGTAAGCAGGGAAACAGAAAGTGCTACAGGGAGAGCGAACTTTTCAAATGGCCGACGGGGCATGGCAATTCCTCCTGGCAACCCTTAATACCTACTATTCGGGTTGGAATTATAGTTTTAAAGATCGTACCATGGGCATGCAACGCTGTAAATACCATTTTACTATAAAATTAAAGAATGTAATGTTAATTTATCTCACATACAATGACGAAAAACAAGAATGCCTATTGACCATACACAAACCTGATGTTATATTATCTGACAAAAGAATAATCAAATGTTCACTAGGGTTCCGCCGGCGGCCGCCGGGCCTGGTCCAAGAGTGAACGGCTCTCCGGCAAGGGGAGCTCCACGGAAGGATAAAAGCCTGGGAGATATCATGAGACGCTATGTCGAAGTGATGTCTCCCTTTTTGTTTCCCTAAATGAAATAGGAAAAGGAGCTGGAGCTAATGAGCATGTGGAGCACAACGTTACCAGGCGGAGGCAAGTGGTCGGGGGTGATCGGCAAAGGGAAGCTGCTGAAGTTCACGGCACTGGGCGAAGGCGCGAATGTAGGCCTGCTGCTCTACAACGCCAAGGACCTCACAGAACGTTACAATATGCCCGATACGCTGAAGGCCCAACATACGTCCCACCTTACCCGGGGCCATGTTCTGATGAGCGACAACGGGCGGGTGTTGGCCAGCATCGTGGAAGACAGCTTGGGTTGGCATGACCCGGTCGGCGGATATACCACTAGAGAGGGGACGGACCAAAAATATGGCCCCACCAGCTATCAGCAGCAGCGTAACGAGTGGCTGCGCAGCGGCAGGGAGAACTTCGTAGTGGAGCTGGTGCGGAACGGACTGGGACTCCGGGATTTGACGCCGGCGGTAAATCTTTTCTCCAAAGTGTTTGTCGATGAGCAGGGCGGCATGCATTATGAGCTGGGGCATTGTTTCAAAGGTGCCGAAGTGACGTTTAGAACGGAAATGGATGTGCTGCTGGTGCTGTCCAGCACGCCTAACCCGCATGATCCCCGTACCCACTATCCGTCCGTTCCCGTTCAACTGATGGTTTCCCAGGCGGACCCGGTGGATGCTAACGATTTTTGCGTGAATTTCAGGCCGGAAAACTTCCGTGCTTTTGAAAATACATGGACTTATGAGGAGCTGATGTCATGACCGTTTTTAACCGTGTAGAAAGCCCCCGCAGGATCGAAGATGCGATCTATGACAGAATTATCCCCGCGGGAGACGGATGGATGCATGAGCTGCGGCCGGGGCAGGTGCTGCGCATCGTGGATGTGGAGGGTAATCAGGCGGCGGATACGCTTTTTTATGACGCAGATCATCCTGAGGATCACTACAGTGCCCTGGCTACCATCGAAGGCCAACAGAACATTTACCTGACGGCAGGGACGGTGCTGCGATCCGAATCGGGCAAAGCGCTGCTCACCATCGTAGCGGATACTTGCGGCAGGCACGATACGCTGGGCGGCTCCTGCTCCTCCCAAAGCAATACGGTACGGTACGCTCATGACAAAGCCCCGATGCACAACTGCAGAGACACGTTCATGCTGGAACTGGCCAAATGGGATCAGAGCTTCACGAAGCGTGACTTGGCTCCGAACATTAACTTTTTCATGAATGTGCCGGTGACGCCCGACGGCGGGCTGCAATTTGCGGACGGCGTTTCGGGACCGGGGTGCTATGTGGAACTGAAGTCGGAGTGCCGCACGTTGGCCTTGATCAGCAACTGTCCGCAGCTGAACAACCCTTGCAATGCTTACAATCCGACACCGGTGCGGGTTTTGATCTGGAATGAGGAATAGGCGGAGAACGTGATACTTCGGGGGAGGGCTTGAGATGTTTACTAAAGTGTTGATTGCCAATCGAGGTGCGATAGCGGTGCGGATTGAACGGACGCTGAAGCAGATGGGCATAGCTTCTGTGGCCGTCTATACCAAAGCGGATCAGGACAGTCTGCACGTGGATATGGCGGATGAAGCGGTGCTGATCGGGGACGGCCCGGCCAAAGAAAGCTACTTGAACGCGGAGCTGATCCTACGGATAGCCAAGGAGACCGGAGCTGAAGCGATTCATCCGGGGTACGGGTTTCTGAGCGAAAATGCAGTCTTCGCCCGCGCCTGCCGCGAACAGGGCATCGCTTTTATCGGCCCTTCGCCGGAGCAGATGGAGCTGTTCGGCCTGAAGCACTCCGCCAGGGAAGCGGCGGAACGCGCCGGTGTGCCGCTGCTGCCGGGTACGCAGCTGATTACGGAGCTGGATGACGCTTTGACGGAGGCACGGCAGATCGGGTATCCCGTAATTCTGAAAAGCACCGCCGGCGGCGGGGGTATAGGGATGCGGGTCTGCGAGGACGAGGAGACGCTAAGGGCCGCTTTTGACGGCGTGAGGCATTTAGCGGAAGCGAATTTCAAAAATGCCGGTGTGTTCTTGGAGAAATATATCGCCAAGGCACGCCATGTCGAGGTCCAGATTTTCGGCAACCGGTTTGGAGAAACGGTAACGCTCGGGGAAAGGGACTGCTCGATCCAAAGGCGGAACCAGAAGGTGGTCGAGGAAAGCCCGGCGCCGGATTTCCGGGATGAGGTGCGCAGGGCTATGCTGGACGCGGCGCAGCGGCTGGCCGCCGAAGCGGGATACCGCAGCGCGGGTACGGTGGAATTTTTATATGACCCAGATACGGAAGGGTTTTATTTTCTCGAGGTCAACACTCGTTTGCAGGTCGAGCACGGCGTAACGGAGGAAGTGCTGGGCGTAGATCTGGTGGAATGGATGGTGCGGGAGGCGGCGGATGAGCTGACGGGGCTGTCCGAACGGCTGAGGGTACCGGAAGGGCACAGCATCCAGGCGCGTATCTATGCGGAGGACTGCCTGCAGGGCTTCCGGCCAAGTGCAGGGCAGCTCGATCAGGTGAAGTTCTCCTCCAACGCCCGGGTGGAGTCCTGGGTGAGGGACGGAATGTCCATTACGACGCTGTACGATCCGATGCTTGCCAAAATCATCGTGCATGCGCCCACCCGGGAAGAGGCTATCGGGAAACTGATTCAGGCATTAAGCGAGACGCGGATGTACGGCATCACTACGAATCTGCAGTATTTGCAGGCGCTGCTGCAGGAGGCCGAGGTAGCTGCAGGCAAGGTGGACACCCAGCTGTTGAACGGCTATGAACCTGCGGAGTTGGCCATCGAGGTGCTGGACGGAGGTGTACAGACGACTGTACAGGATTGGCCGGGGCGCACCGGCCTGTGGAACGTAGGGGTGCCGCCTTGCGGGCCGATGGATCCGCTTGCCTTCCGGCTGGGCAACAGGCTGCTTGGCAACGCAGAGGACGCAAGCGGACTGGAGCTGACGCTCCGCGGAGGGTCTTACCGGTTCCGTGATGCGGTATGGTTCTGTGTCACCGGAGCGGACATGGAAGCGAAGCTGGACGATCAGCCGGTTGAGCGTTATGTGCCTAGGTTTGCCGAACGGGGGCAGGTGCTGTCATTCGGCGAGTCACAAGCTGGCATGCGGGCTTATCTGCTTATCTCAGGCGGCTTGGATATGCCCCATATTCTCGGAAGCTCCGCCACATTTACACTGGGTGGTTTCGGAGGGCATGGAGGGCGCGCCTTGCGTGCAGGGGATGTACTGGGGATCCGTCCCGGTGGGCGGCCGCCGGTTTGTAAGGAGGCATTGCCGGGAGCCTTTTGGCCCGTGGTCACTGGGGAGTGGGAGATCGGCGTTATTCCCGGTCCGCATTGTACGCCGGAATTTTTGGACCCGGGCTATTTGAAACAGCTGACGGACACGGTTTGGGAAGTGCATTTCAACAGCTCCCGTACGGGGGTTCGCCTCGTCGGGCCGGCTCCTTGCTGGGCGAGGGAAGATGGAGGGGATGCAGGGCTGCATCCTTCCAACATCCACGACAATGCGTATGCCGTCGGGGCATTGGATCTCACCGGGGATATGCCGATTCTGCTGGGGCCCGACGGCCCGAGCCTCGGCGGCTTTGTTTGTCCTGTAACGACCTCCTCGGCGGAGTTCTGGAAGATCGGGCAGCTGAAGCCGGGAGACCGGATCCGCTTCCGCATCCTTACTTTAGAGCAGGCGGAGGCGCTGCGGGAGCGGCAGGAGCGGAATATAGCCGCAGCCGGAACGCAAGGACACCGGGGGATGAAGGTGATCTCCGAACCTGCAGCCTCGGTGGCCGTTACACCGGGTTATCCGATTCTGTACCGCGTGACGGAAGGCCGCCGGTTTCCAATTACGATCCGCTGCAGCGGCGACCGGAATCTGCTTGTGGAATACGGACAGATGGAATTGGATTTGCTGCTCCGGTTTCAGGTACATGCGCTTATGAAAGAGATTGAAGAAAACAGCAGCCTGCCGGTACTGGATTTAACGCCGGGCATCCGGTCTCTGCAGGTGCATATCGATCCATCACGGATTACCGTGAAGGAGGCGGCCCTGCAGGTGCTCGAGCTGGACCGCGGGATGCCGCCGCTGGAGTCGTTCAAAGTGCCTTCCCGGATCGTGCGTCTGCCCCTGTCCTGGGACGATCCGGCAACCCGGCTGGCCATCGAAAGATATCAGCAAAATGTTCGTCCCGACGCGCCCTGGTGCCCGAGCAACATTGAATTTATCCGGCGGATTAACGGACTGGATACGTTGGATGAGGTGGAGCGGACGGTTTTTGCAGCGAACTATCTCGTGTTGGGGCTTGGCGATGTCTACTTAGGAGCGCCTGTAGCTACTCCTGTGGATCCGCGCCACAGGCTGGTTACGACCAAATATAACCCGGCCAGAACGTGGACCCCGGAAAATGCCGTCGGCATCGGCGGCGCATACATGTGCGTGTACGGCATGGAGGGACCGGGAGGCTACCAGTTTGTCGGACGTACGGTGCAAATGTGGAACAAACTGCGCTCCACGGCCAGCTTCCGGCCCGGAAAGCCTTGGCTGCTGCGATTTTTTGATCAGATCCGGTTTTACCCTGTCAGCAGCGAAGAGCTTCTCCAAATGCGGGAGGACTTTCTGCGGGGACGCTATGAGGCGGATATTACCGAGACTACGTTTGACCTAGGAGAATATTTGGCATTCCTGGATTCGATTACAGACAGTGCGCAGGAGTTTCGTACTGCACAGCAGGAGGCGTTCCGCGAAGAGAGGGAAAACTGGCGGCGTATGGGCCTTGCCGAGTATGTGAGCGAGCAGGAGCAGGAGGCTCCGCCGGCGGAAGATGAGCTTCCGGAAGGGACCGCAGCCATCCGCTGCATTATGCCGGGCAGTGTGTGGAAAGTGCTGGTGGAAGCGGGGCAGCGGGTAAGGAAGGGTGAGAAGGTGGCTATTTTGGAAAGCATGAAAATGGAATTTCCGCAGGTGGCGCCGTGCGACGGCATCGTTTCCTCCATCCATGTGGAACCAGGGGATCTCGTGCATGGCGGCCAGCTGATCGCAGGCATCACAGAAGACGAGGAAACGGAGGCGGCGGTCTGATGACGCACATGTCCAAAAGCATATTGCCGGAGACGCTTACGATTGAGGTTCTGAAACAGCTGTATGCGGAAGGGGCGGCCACCCCTCAGGAGGTAGTAGAAGAAATTCTGCTGCGGGCAAAAAGGGACGAGGAGATGAACATTTGGATCACTCCTCCGGATTGGAACGCGGTCGCTCCCTACGTGGAGCGCTTGGCGGAGCTGGATCCTGCCGACGCCCCTCTGTGGGGGATCCCTTTCGCGGTCAAAGACAATATCGATCTGGCGGGCATGCCTACCACCGCCGGCTGCGAGGATTTCACGTGCAAGCCGGAATCCCATGCGGCGGTTGTGGAGAGGTTGATTGCGGCAGGCGCCGTTCCCCTCGGCAAAACGAACCTCGACCAGTTCGCCACGGGCCTGGTCGGCACGCGCAGCCCTTACGGCGAGACGCATAACGCGCTGCGCCCCGAGCTGATCAGCGGCGGCTCCAGCTCCGGCTCGGCCGTGGCGGTGGCCCGCGGGCAGGCCGCCTTCGCGCTCGGCACCGACACCGCCGGTTCCGGCCGCGTTCCTGCGGCGCTGAACCGGCTCGTCGGCTACAAGCCGAGCCTCGGCGCCTGGCCGGTGCACGGCGTCGTGCCTGCTTGCGCCAGCCTCGACTGCGTGACCGTCTTCGCGCACAGCCTCGCCGACGCAGCGGCTGTCGACGCCGCAGCCCGCGGGCCCCACGCCCAAGACCCGTGGGGCCGCCAAGTGCCGGCGCCGGTCGCCCAGCTCCCGGCGAAAGTGCTGGTGCCCAGGGAAGCACCAGCTTTTTACGGGCCCTATGCAGCCGAATATGAGGCTGCATGGAAGGCCGCGCTTGCGGACATCGAGCGCTCCGGCCTGCTTGTGGAACAAGCAGACACGGCGTACCTGTCCGAAGCGGCGGCCATCCTGTACGAGGGCCCATGGGTCGCGGAACGATGGGCGGCCTTGGGCGCCTTCGTCGAATCGCATCCGGGCTCCTCGTTCCCGGTTACCGAGCGGGTGCTCCGCTCCGGTTCCCCCGAGGCAGGGCACAGCGCCGCGTCCGTCTTCCAGGCGATGCACCGGCTGCAGGCGTTCAAGCTGCGTGCGAAGCAGCAGCTGGACGGGGCCGTGCTGGTGCTTCCGACCTGCGGCGGGACGTGGCGGCGCGACGACGTGCGGCAGGAGCCGCTCGGCACCAACCGTGACATGGGCCGGTACACGAACCACTGCAACCTGCTGGACATGGCGGCTGCAGCGATCCCGGCGCATGATGCGGCGGATGGCTTGCCGTTCGGCATCACCCTGTTCTCGGCGGCCGATCAGGAAGGCCTCCTTTTCGGAGCTGCCGAACGGCTCACAGCCGCCTTCCAGCGCCCCAAAACACGCGTAGCCGTCTGCGGACTGCACATGCGCGGGCTGGCGCTGGAGAAACAGATGCTGGAACACGAGGCCGTCTTCCTGCAGGCAACCTCCACAGCGCCGCATTATCGGCTGGTAAAACTGCCGACCGTTCCGCCTAAGCCCGGCCTGATCCGCCTGCCGGAGGGCGGCGCCTCCATCGAGCTGGAGGTGTGGGAGATGCCGCTGGACCGCTTCGGATCTTTTGCAGCCTCCATCCCCGCCCCGCTCGGCATCGGCAAAGTCGAGCTCGCGGACGGCTCGGAAGTCCCCGGCTTCCTGTGTGAAGCTTACGCCTCTGCTGCCGGCACTTCGGAAGACATCACCCACTTGCGGGGCTGGCGGTATTTGAGCCAAACTATTTAGACTTGTGCTTGATGACAGTTAATCCCGAGTGTTTTAAAACATATTCCCGAGGAAGTGAAAAACTTGAATCAGTAAGGTAAACTATGGAAATGATGAATACAAAATTAAATACTGAGGTGATGTAAGTGAGTACGTTATACGAAAAGTTTGGCGGCGAAGAGACTATTGCTAAGGTGGTCGATTACTTTTACGATTTAGTTTTAGCCGATGATAGTGTGAACCATTTTTTCAAACATACAGATATGGAAAAGCAGCGGCGGCACCAAACCAAATTTATTAGCTATGCTTTAGGCGGACCAAACCAGTACAGCGGCGGAGCAATGGCAAAAGTGCACGAAGGCTTGAATTTACAACCCGCGCACTTTGATGCGATTGTTCGCCACCTGGGATCAGCTTTACAGCATTATGGTGTGGGTGAAGAGGATATCGCTACGACATTAGAGAAAGTAGAGTCCTTACGAAACGATATCATATACAAATAAAACCCCTCGAATTCCCCATAAATTACAAAAAAAGAAAGGCATCCGACGGATCCCTTTCTTTTAAATATCACAATGTATATAAGTTTTTTACTTATCCCCGATTCTGATATTTCTCCGGAATAAAACGAACTGTGCACCTTAAAGGACAGCGACAGCCGTTTCACCTTGTGTAATGCCATCGTTACCCTATCCTTAAGTCCCCTTATACTGCGCATCCGCCTGTTTCGCCAAAGTTTCCATAGGACGCTTCAGGTAGTAGTCCGCAAACTGTTTTGTCACATGTACACGGCTCATATGGGCGACAGGAGGAGTATTTACCATGATTTCCTTGCCGTTTGCCCAAATTTTCTTGCTGCCGGCCATCAGTTTCAGCGTATAGCGCAAGCGCTCGGAATTAGCGTCATTATTTTCTGCGCCCTGTGATACAACAGTGAGAGTGATACTTTGGTCCCCTGCGTTGTATACTACGGTATAACCCATTTTCATAGCTGTTTCCCGCAAGGATACATAAGTGACACCGTTCATCATATGCATCGGCACACCTTGATAGGCGGGATCTTTTGTGACCATAGGCGTGGTTTGAATGGCGGCGGATACTGCTCCCGGCATAGCAACAGCGGCACAAAGTAAAGTGGTTGACAGCGCTTTCTTCCATGGTTTCATTAGTTATTCCTCCTTAGTTGTCTTGGGGGGACGAAGGTCCTACTGACATATAACCGCGACAAACAGGATTGAATAACCTTCAGAGGAAAATTTTAATAAATTCCAGAAAGTATAAGCTTTCACCGTATACCTGATTCTAAAATTTCTCCGGAATGAAACGAACTCTCCGCCTAAAGGACGCCGTAAGCACTTTCACCTTGTTGGCCCAAAATTTGCTTAGCATGTTTATTAGTATTTATGTTTGAATATACAGAGGTTTTTGCTATAATGAGTCAGGTGTTTTTATCGTGAAATGACATGCTGCAGGCTATTTTTGACCGGTGGTATAAAGAAATAGGGGGATAGAACGGAATGAATCTGGATTTTAGCAAAATAGTTGAGTATATCCCTTTCATGCTGAAAGGTACCTTGTTTACGCTGCAATTTACGTTCTTCTCCGTTTTGGTAGGCTTTGTGCTCGGACTAATCTTGACGCTTTTCAAAATTTCAAAGATTTTGCCGCTGCGCTGGTTCGCCATTGCGTACACGTCGGTGTTCCGGGGAACGCCTTTGCTGCTTCAGTTGACATTAATTTATTTTGCAACTCCACAGTTGTTAGGAATCGAAATTTCCGCCCTGGCCGCAGGGGTCATAACCTTCGGAATGAACTCGGCCGCCTACCTTTCGGAGACGATGCGCGGAGGGATTTTAGCCGTTGATAAAGGCCAGGATGAAGCTGCTTCCTCTTTAGGTATCCCATATGCAACCAGAATGCGTTACATCATTTTGCCGCAGGCGCTGCGGAACATTTTGCCGTCGATCGTCAATGAGGTTATTGCTCTGTTGAAGGATTCCACGCTAGTGTCCGTCATCGGAGTAATGGACCTGTTGTGGCGTTCGAAGACGGTAGCGAACAAAATTTTCATCTATTTCGAGCCGTTGCTGTTCGCCGGGTTAATCTACTACCTGCTTGTTATGGCATTGACCAGCTTGGCTAAACTACTTGAAAGGAGATTGCGCCGCAGTGATTAAAATCGAGAACCTCCATAAATCGTACGGACAGCTGGAAGTGCTTAAAGACATCTCCACAACGATCGAAAAAGGCCAGGTAGTCGCGGTTATCGGCCCTTCGGGATCCGGGAAATCAACGTTTCTGCGCTGCATGAACCTGTTGGAAGTGCCTACGCAAGGGCATGTCTATATTCAAGGCAAAGATATTACCGACCCGAAATCCGATATTATGGCCATCCGCCAAAATGTCGGGATGGTATTCCAGCATTTTCACCTTTTTCCTCATATGACCGTACTGCAGAACATGACGTTTGCCCCGATGAAAGTGAAAAAGCAAACCAAAGAACAGGCGACGGCCAAAGCGCTGGAGCTGCTGCAAAAAGTAGGCTTGTCCGATAAAGCGGATGTGTACCCGAACCGGTTGTCCGGAGGACAGAAACAGCGTGTGGCGATCGCCAGGGCACTTGCCATGGAACCGGAACTGCTGCTGTTCGATGAGCCGACTTCGGCCTTGGACCCGGAAATGGTCAAGGAAGTATTGGAAGTTATGAAGGACCTCGCTTTCTCCGGGATCACAATGGTTGTCGTGACGCATGAGATGGGCTTTGCCCGCGAGGTGGCGGACCGGATCTGCTTCCTGGACGGCGGCCGGCTGGTCGAAGACGCTGCTCCTGAAGAGTTCTTTACCAATCCGAAGAGCGAGCGCGCAAGACAATTTCTAGAAAAAATGCTATAATGCCCAAATGTGCAGACAACTAAGATAGACACCATGATGCAACGAGGAGGCATTCCGCAGTGAAGAAATGGACGATCGCACTTGTTTCCGCAGTACTGCTTGCAGGCTTGACCGCATGTACGGACAGCGGAAACAATGGAAAAACCGCCGATAAACCGGAAGCAGGGCAGACTAATACCGATAAAGGCCAGAATGGAAACGGCCAAGGAAATACGGAGAGCGCCGTGAAGGGCGATCCGGCTTCGATAAAAGAAGCGGTACAAGCTTCCGCGGAAGCAAAAAGCTTCTCCCTTGCCATGAACATCAAGCAGAGTATGACCCAGGAAGCCGATTTGATCGATATGGATTCCCGGATGAAGCTCGATATTATTAAGCAGCCATTTGCCATGTACCAAAATGTGGTGATGAACATAGGCGGCGAGGAAGATACGAAGTTTGACGCCTATATGACCGATACGGAGTATTTTGCGCACGATCTGATCACGGAAGACTGGACCAAAATGCCGAAGGAATCCATTGCGGAAATCAAGGCTACCTTCTCCAAAATGCAGACGGATCCGGGTGCGGAACTGACGAAGCTGACTCCTTATCTAAGCCAAATGAAGGCGGAAGAAAAGGACGGCAAGCGTGTGTACAGCGTGAACCTGACCGGAACGGGATACGAAACGATTCTCGATGATCTGGTCAAAGGGCTGATTGGTGATCGTCCGGATGCGGACGCGATCTTGAAGACGGCCAAGGTGCAGAAGCTGCAGTATACCGCAACGGTGGATTCGGCGACGAAGCTGCCGCAGCAAATTCATATTTTGACTGATGTGGTGCTGACCGTAGACGGCAAGATGATCGGGCTGAAACAGGATATTAAGGCCGATTACTCCGGTTACAACGAAGTGAAGCCGATCGCCGTGCCGGAGGAAGGCCGCAAGAACGCGCTGCTGCCTCCGACCGAAGAAGAACTGCAGGATATTCAACAATAGTGCAAGCGGACATGAGCCTCGTCGTTATGACTAGGCTTTTTGTCTGAGAACGGCTATAATAGTAGGGGTCTGAAATTGGATATAATGGAATCATAATATAAATTGTCGAGGAGTTGTCCTTTACCATGGCTTTGAAAGCAGGCATCGTCGGCCTTCCGAACGTCGGGAAGTCCACTTTATTTAACGCAATAACGCAAGCGGGTGCGGAATCCGCCAACTATCCTTTCTGTACGATCGACCCGAACGTGGGTGTGGTAGAAGTGCCGGACGAGCGCTTGAACAAGCTGGTAGAGCTTGTCGTTCCGAAAAGTGTCGTGCCTACTGCATTTGAATTTGTGGATATTGCAGGGATCGTAAAAGGCGCGAGTAAAGGCGAGGGCTTGGGGAACAAATTCTTAGCCAACATCCGTGAGGTGGACGCCATCGTTCACGTGGTGCGTTGTTTCGAAGATGAGAACATCACGCACGTATCCGGCGGCGTTAACCCGATCAGCGACATTGAAACGATCAACCTGGAGCTGATTCTGGCGGATTTGGAATCGGTAGAGAAGAAAATCGAGCGTTCGCGCAAAAACCTCAAAGGCGGAGACAAGAAAGTCACGCAAGAGGTGGAAGTGCTGGAGCGCCTGAAGGATGCGCTGTATAACGACCAACCTGCGCGCAGCCTGGAGCTGAGCGAGGACGAGAGAGCATTGGTGCGCGATCTTCACCTGTTGACGATGAAGCCGGTTCTGTATGCGGCTAATGTCAGCGAGGACGAAGCATCGGATTTCGACGGTAACCCGCTGGTGCAGAAAGTGCGTGAATTTGCAGCGGCCGAGGGTGCGGAAGTCGTTCCGATCTCAGCGAAAGTGGAATCCGAAATCGCCGAGCTGGAAGGCGAAGACAAAGCCATGTTCATGGAAGAGCTCGGCATGAAGGAATCCGGTCTGGACCGCCTGATTAAAGCGGCTTACTCCTTGCTTGGATTGTACACTTACTTCACCGCAGGCGTGCAGGAAGTGCGCGCATGGACGATCCGCAAAGGCACGAAAGCGCCTCAAGCAGCGGGCGTCATCCACACGGATTTCGAGCGCGGCTTCATTCGCGCCGAAGTCGTGTCCTACGATGACCTGGTAGCTGCAGGCTCCATGAACGGCGCCAAAGAGCGCGGCCAAGTCCGCCTGGAAGGCAAGGACTACGTCGTCAAAGACGGCGACGTTATGCATTTCCGCTTTAACGTGTAGGCTGCTTTACACGTTAAGCAGCGGCCGGCGCGGTCTGCGTCCAGGTTGGACCGAACCTAGCTTGGCCCGCGTAGCCGGGCAGCTTGGCTCGAGAACGGTTCGTCCAGTGTAACCGGGCAGTTTGAAAATGTTGTAGTTTGTACATCATTTTCAACTGAAGGACCTTGGAAATGGACGAATGTTGTATGCTGTACAACATTTTTGAAGGAAATGAGGACTTAAGGGTCCCAAATGTTGTACTCCCTGCAACAATTCATCAAAACCTGGTAGAAACGGGTCTGAAATGTTGTACTTTTTACAACATCTTTCGGAAGAGTTTGGTTAGTTTCGCTCCTAGATCATCCAGTGTATTAACAGCGCCCCTCCCGAGGGGCGTGTTGCACGTTTACCTGACATTTTGGGAGGGAATTCCCGTTGTGAACAGCAACTTTTTGCGATAAAATAATATATTGACTATAAAATATTTACGGAGGTGGCACGCATGTTGGATCGACTCCAATCCCTGGCAGACCGCTATGAGAAATTGAGCGAGCTGTTATGCGACCCGGACGTGGCAAGCGACACGTCCAAACTGAGAGATTTATCGAAAGAACAATCCGATCTGCAAGAGGCTTATGAAGCCTATACCGAATATAAATCTGTGCTGGAACAGCTAGATGCTGCGAAAGCGATGCAAGCCGAGAAACTTGACGATGAGATGAAAGAAATGGTCAAGATGGAAATCGACGAGCTCACAGAGCGCCGGACAGAACTGGAAGAGAAGATTAAGATTCTGCTGCTGCCGAAGGACCCTAACGACGACAAAAACGTAATCGTTGAGATCCGCGGAGCGGCAGGCGGGGACGAAGCTGCCCTGTTTGCGGCGGACCTTTATCGTATGTACACGCGTTACGCCGATCTTCAAGGCTGGAAAACCGAGCTGCTGGAAGCTAATATGAACGACCTTGGCGGATTCAAAGAGGTCATTTTCAGCATTAACGGGAAAGGCGCCTATAGCAAAATGAAGTTCGAAAGCGGCGCGCACCGCGTACAGCGGATTCCGGCGACGGAATCGGGCGGACGTATTCATACTTCCACTTCCACGGTAGCGGTTATGCCGGAAGTAGAAGATGTCGAGATCGAAATCCACGACAAAGATATCCGAGTGGACACATTCTGTTCCTCCGGTGCCGGCGGGCAGTCCGTTAACACGACGAAATCCGCGGTTCGCGTAACACATATACCTACGGGGATCGTGGCAACGTGCCAGGACGGCAAATCGCAGAACTCCAACAAAGAGAAGGCGCTGCAAGTACTGCGTGCCCGGATCTTTGATGTGAAGCTGCAGGAAGAGCAGGCGAAATATGCAGGCGAGCGGAAGAGCAAAGTGGGTACGGGCGATCGTTCTGAGCGGATCCGCACTTATAACTTCCCGCAAAGCCGCGTGACCGACCACCGGATCGGACTGACACTGCACCGTTTAGATGCTGTGCTCAACGGCGAAATGGAAGAGATTTTATCCACGTTGACCATCGCTTCCCAAGCGGATTTGATGGACGAGAGGGAATAACATGAGTTTGAGTATTCGTGAAGCCTTTGTTAAGGCTTCTCTTTTTTTAGAGGAACATGGGGTAGCCGAGGCTCGCTCGAATGCGGAGCTGCTGCTGATGCATGTGATGGGCTTGGACCGCACGGGGCTGCTCGTGCGGTGGAGCGAGCCTTTCCCGGCCGAGGTAAGCGAGGCATGGGAAGCAGTGCTGGCGCGCAAGGCGGCGGGTGAGCCGGCGCAGTACATTATCGGCAGGCAGGAGTTTTACGGCCTGCCGTTCGAGGTTGGCCCGGCCGTGCTCATTCCACGGCCGGAGACGGAGCTGCTCGTCGAGGAGGTGATCCGTGTCGGCCGGCAGGTTTGGCCGGACGGGGCACCGCAGCTCGTCGACATCGGTACCGGCAGCGGCGCCATTCCTGTGGCGATCGCGACCGAATGCCCGGCGTGGCGCGTGGCCACGTCGGATATTTCGCCCGCCGCCATCGAAGTGGCGAAGCGGAATGCCCGTGCGAACGGCGTAGCGGATCGCGTGACTTTCCTGCAGGGCGACCTGCTGGAGCCGGTGATCGACGCAGGATGGGCGGTCGATATCCTGGTCAGCAATCCGCCGTATATTCCATCGGCGGATATCCCGGATCTGCAGCCCGAGGTGCGCGCGTTCGAGCCGATGTCCGCGCTGGACGGCGGAGACGACGGCTTAACGCCATACCGCCGAATGGTAGAGCAGCTCCCGCGCCTGGCCGGCGGTGTGCCCCGGCTCATCGGCTTCGAAGTCGGCATGGGCCAAGCCCGCGATGTAGCGGCCATGCTGCGCGCCGCCGCGCCTTGGGACGACGTCTGGATTATCCCGGATTTGGCGGGCATTGAGCGGCATGTGCTTGCGGTGCGCCGGGGTAACTAGGTGCGTGAAGGGGTTAGCGGTACGTGCAGAAGTGTGACTATGTATACGTGAAGATGTTTAGTTGTAAGTGTAGGAATGTAACTAGGCTTCTTGAAATAGTTTAGCGGTACGTGCAAAATGATGCTGCGGTTGAGAGTAACATTTGTTTTTAGGTGAAGTAAATAGGCTGTTCCCCGGCGTAAGTGCTGAGGAGCGGTCTTTTTTTTGCATGAAGATGCAGGTGGCAGCAAGGATGGAAGGCGGGGGTAAAACTGTGGCACACTAGTGGGAAAACATTTTTCCCTTATTCGTGAGACTGTACTCATTATAAATAGAATAGTGGAAAAAAGGTTAGCTAATACTCCAAAATATCGCAGTTTTCATGATCTGGCCGCATGCAAGGGAACAAATCTCCACTAAAGCACTTTTACCAGTTGTTTTTGGAAAAACAAGGGAGGTCTTTTCCGCTAAATTTCACGTCTGACGGAGGATTGCTAGATTCATAAAAAAATAATAGATTCCGAGGATTAACTCTCTCAGATCCGGGCATACTTTTTGATAGGAACGCAATGCCAAGACGAAAGGGAGTTATCCTCATGGTAAAACGCAGCGCCGCTTCGGTTCGCTATTATATATTTCTTGCTTTTTCGATGATTATGCTGGTTATGAATTGGCAGTCTGATATAACTCACGCTATGGCGGTCAGCGGGACCATCCCGCAAGAGTCGATCCGCCTGCGGATTCTCGCAAACTCCGACACTCCGGTGGATCAATGGACAAAACGCAAGGTAAAAGATGCCGTAGTGAAGCAAATGACCCAATGGGTAAGCGGCCCGACGACATTGGCGGAAGCTCGTGAAATCGTGCAGTCCCATTTGCCGGAGCTGGAGCAGGTAATCGGCGAGGAAATTCGTAAGCTGGGTTTTGATTACAGCTATAAAGCGGAACTGGCTGTCGTTAATTTTCCAACCAAAATGTACGGCAACCGGCAATACCCTGCCGGCAGCTATGAAGCATTGCGCATCACACTTGGCAAGGGCGAAGGCCAAAACTGGTGGTGCGTACTGTTCCCTCCATTATGCTTCGTCGACGGGGTAAGCGGGGAGAAAACGGCATCGGCTGCCGCAGCAGAGCCTGCGAAAGGGGCTGCGGCTGTGAGCAAGGGTGACGCAACAGCAGCAGCAACAGCACAAGCATCGCATGCAGACGGTACCGCGATTTCGGCGGAACAGCCGGAAGTCCGTTTTTTCCTCTGGGATCTGTTGATGAATATTCTTGAGGCGGTACAAGGGTGGTTTGCTTAATTCTCGGCTAAAACGGTGTATGGTATAATAGAGGAAGCCTTTATGGGCTTAGAACGCAAGCAAGGAAGTAACCTGACAATGACAACGTATTGGACCATATATTCCCGGTTGGGCGGGACTCAACAGCATGACGCAGCGGGAGATTCATCTTACAGTGTTTCTCCGGAGGCGCAGAATGGCAAGCAAGTCGAGGAAGCGGCTGAAGCGTGGGATGCGAAACAGTTCGGGGAAGCGGCGGAGGTGCTGCGGAACGGCGGGCTGGTCGCTTTCCCCACGGAAACCGTGTACGGCCTGGGCGCAGACGCCCGGTCCACGGAAGCTGTCGAGCGGATTTTCCAGGCCAAAGGACGGCCTTCGGACAATCCGCTCATCGTGCATATCGCCGACCGAGCCCAGCTGCCGGCGCTGTCCGGTTCCATCAGCCCGCTCGCGGAGCGGCTGATGTCGCGGTTCTGGCCCGGCCCGCTCACGCTGGTCCTCCCCGCGCGCGAAGGCGCGGTGTCGCCCCGCGTGACCGCGGGACTGCGCACGGTCGCCGTGCGCATGCCGGGCCACCCGGCCGCCCTGCGGATCATCGCCGCCGCGGGCTGCCCGGTAGCCGCCCCGAGCGCGAACCGCTCCGGGCGCCCGAGCCCGACCGAGGCCGTCCACGTGCGGGACGACCTCGACGGGCTGATCGACGGTGTTCTCGACGGAGGGCCGGCTGGCGTCGGCCTCGAGTCCACCGTCGTGGAGCCGGTCGGCGACCGCATCCACGTGCTGCGCCCCGGCGGCATTACCGCCGAGGAACTGAGCGAGCTCGGCGAGGTGGTGCTGGACCCTTCGCTGCTGTCCGGCGGCGAAGGGGTACGCGATGCGGAGCCATCCTATGAGGAAGGCTCCGCTGCACTGGAAGCGCCGCCGAGCATTAGCGGCGGCGCAAACCCTGCAGCTGCAGCGACCCCCGCGGAGGGGCCTAAATCGCCCGGTATGAAATACCGGCATTATGCGCCCCGGGGGTTCATGCAGCTGGTGCAGGCTCCCGCCGGCGCGGAGGCGGAGCGCGTGGCTGCGGCCATTCAGGCCGAGCTGGACGCGGCCGCTGCGCGCGGCGAGAAGACCGGCATGCTCACCTATGAGGAGCATGCCTCCCGGTACCGGGCGGATGTCGTCGCTGTCTGCGGCAGCCTCCGCCATCCGGAAACGGTCGCGCAGCAGCTGTACAGCGCGCTGCGGCGCTTCGATGACGAGGGCGCCTCGTTCATCCTGGCCGAGCCGCTTCCCGCTGAGGGCATCGGCTTCGCCGTGATGAACCGGCTCTCCAAAGCCGCCGGCCACCGCCGCCTGGAGTTGGCGTTGAAATGATGTCGGTCTTGTTCAAGAGGGACCGTAAACGTGCCTCGGACTTAAATTAGCCGAACTGGATTGTGAACCGATCTTTGGTTGTGGTTGGCATCATACCGCCCCACCACGCGCTGGAGCTGCGTGCGGTGCAGAAAGTTGATTAGGGCAAAGTTCAGGACTTTCTTCTGCAGTCCCTGAACCTGAGCCGCCCCTGGCCTATGCCGGGACCCTCGCTCCTCCGCCTGACTGCTTTTCCCGGGGACTTGTACTGTTTCCCCGCCTGTCCGCATATTCTTGTTTAGAGAACAAGGCGGACAGGGAGGAAGTACCGATGGGAGCGGAATTTACAGTTGAACTCGGGCAGTGGCTGACCATATTGATTATGGCAATGGCGCTCGGGATGGATGCTTTTTCACTGGGCATCGGAATCGGGCTGAAGGGCGTACGCAAGCTCGATATTCTCAAAATCAGCACGGTCATCGGGATTTTCCACATCATCATGCCGCTGATGGGCATGTTTATGGGTCAATATATGAGTTCCATACTTGGCGAGGTGGCCACATCAGCCGGGGGCGGGCTTCTTTTGCTGCTGGGCGGTCATATGATCTATAACTCGGTGAAAGGCGAAGAAGCCCGGGGCTTCGATCACCGCACGCTGTGGGGCATCTTTGTCTTCGCGCTGAGCGTGAGCATTGATTCTTTTTCCGTTGGTGTTTCACTGGGCATGTTTGCTACGGATATTCTATTGACCGTGTTCAGTTTCGGTTTCTTCGGCGGCTTGATGTCCGTCCTCGGCCTGCTTCTTGGCAGCCGGGTCAGCCAAAGTCTCGGCGGCTACGGTGAAGCTTGCGGCGGCGTGATCTTGCTCGTTTTTGGAATTTTGTTCATACTATAATTAGAAACAGCAATTATACAAAGCAGTCTACGAGGTTAGTCACAGGCTCGGCTTCTCCTAATTCGGGTTGTTGAAGGCTCGGCTGTCCTCAAATGCAAGTTGTTGCAGTTTTAGTCATCCCCATTTGAGGTTGTTACAGGCTCCACGGTATTCAATCACAAGTTGCCGCTGGCTCTGATTTCCCCCCGAATGTTGTACTTTTTGCAAGAAATGCCCAATGATTTGACCTCTTTTTTGCGAAATGTTGCACAAAATACAACAATTTGGGTGCTTTGGCCGCGATCCGCGATCGAAATCCTGCACTTTATACAACAAATCGATATACAGAGTGAGTTCTTACAAGTAAATGTTGCGCAAAATACAACAATGGACACACCACTCGCTTTCTAACTAAACTATTAACTTACCAACTAACCTGCCCTAATCCAGAAAGGAGCCCGATCGACATGAAACGAATCCTGTTTGTATGCACAGGCAACACCTGCCGGAGCCCGATGGCGGAAGCCTTGTTCAAGGATATTGCGCGCAAGCGCGGACTGCAGGTAGAGGTTCGTTCGGCCGGGGTCTCCGCCGTGGACGGCATACCGATGTCGCGCCATTCCTCCACGGTGCTCCGGGAGAACCAGATCAGTGAGACGATTACTTCAAACCGCGCGACACGGGAGCTTGCGGAGTGGGCCGACCTTATTTTGACCATGACCTCCAGCCACAAAAGAACGATGCTCCAAATCCATCCCGGTGCCGTCGACAAAACTTATACCCTCAAAGAGTACGTGGAAGACGGAGGCCAAGGGCTGGAATCCATTTTGGAGCTGGAGGGTTTCTACACCGATCTGCAGTTAAAAAAGGCGCTGGGCCAAGAAATCACCCGCGAGGAAAAAATCCGCCTTCGCCGTATGGAGCAATCCGTTCCGGACTATGATATCATCGATCCGTTCGGAGGTTCCGTGGAGATGTACCGCCGATGCGCCGAAGAAATCAGGGAAGCGCTGGAGAAGCTGGCAGACCGCTTGTAGACTGGCCGCACAAGCCGATCTTCACTTGCGTTCACAGATGAAATGCAGTATGATGTGGTTATGAAAATGGATACCCGGTGTAACTGGCGACTAGTGGATGAAACCACAATGGAGCATCGGGACATACGGCCGGTCGCCTGGGCAAAGAGCAAAGCATGCGGGAAACGCATGTCTTGCTCTTTTTTTCTTTCCCGGACGGGGTATAATAGAGAGAGTTTGTTGAAGCCAGTCCTTACCTATTATGAAATTCCGTGAGGGATGCGAGGAGGCATTTTCATGAAAATAGCAATTGGTTCCGATCACGCCGGCGTCCGGCTGAAGGGCGGTATTATTGAGTTTTTGCAGTCGCTGGGGCATGAAGTGACGGATATGGGATATAACTCGACGGACTCTGTAGATTATCCGGATTACGCGATTCCTGTGTGTGACCGTGTCGTTTCCGGCGAGGCTGACAAAGGGATCCTGATTTGCGGAACCGGGATCGGCATGTCCATCACAGCCAACAAAATGCCGGGCATCCGCTGCGCACTTGTGCACGACACCTTCTCCGCGAAAGCTACCCGGGAGCATAACGACACAAATGTGCTGGCCATCGGCGAGCGCGTCATCGGACCCGGCCTGGCCGAGGACATCATCCGGATCTGGCTGGAGACGGAATTCTCCCAAGGCGAGCGGCACTGCAACCGGATCCGCAAAATCGCCGAGCTGGAAGAAAAGTATACCCTGCATCCGTAGGGGAGGGGAGGACTATGATGACCGAACCTACTCTGCAAAATGTCGCCGACGAAGTAGAACAGCTGTTTCTCGAACTGGCGAAGGCCGGCAGTTTGCGGCCTGGACAGATCGTTGTCCTGGGGACCAGCACGAGCGAGGTGCTTGGGAAGCACATCGGCACGTCAGGGACGACGGAAGCGGCGGCTGAAATATTCGCCGGCATGATGCGGGCGCGGGAAGCTGTCGGCTTCCGTCCCGCCATCCAGTGCTGCGAGCACCTGAACCGGGCGCTCGTGGTGGAGCGCGAGCTGCTGGATTCGGTTCCCGGCCTCGACGAAGTCGCCGCGGTTCCGGTCCCGAAGGCAGGCGGATCCATGGCGGCTTACGCTTACCGCCATCTGAAGGACGCCTGCCTGGTGGAGTCGATTGCCGCGCATGCGGGCATCGACATCGGGGACACGCTCATCGGCATGCATCTGCGCCGCGTCGCGGTCCCTGTCCGGCCGGGGATCCGGCAGATCGGTCACGCGCACGTGACCATGGCCGTTACCCGGCCTAAACTGATCGGGGGCGCGCGGGCGGTTTACGCGCTCCCGCCTGAAGCCGCGCCGGGCTCAATCCCCGGCGCCGCCGACACTTGTGAATAACACTTTCAAATAGGTTGACTTATTTTTCATTCAAAAAAGCTTGATTTTATCTTGGGGAGGAATTTTATCATGGAACACCTACGCAATGCAGACCCTGAAATCGTAAGAGCAATGAACCTGGAGCTGAAGCGCCAGCGCAACAACATCGAGCTGATCGCATCCGAGAACATCGTTTCTCCGGCTGTGATGGAAGCGATGGGCACAGTGCTGACGAACAAATACGCGGAAGGCTACCCTGGCAAAAGATACTACGGCGGCTGCGAACACGTAGACATCGTCGAAGATATCGCCCGCGACCGCGCCAAAGAATTGTTCGGCGCTGAGCATGCCAACGTACAGCCTCACTCCGGTGCTCAAGCAAACATGGCGGTTTATCTGGCTGCTCTTCAACCTGGAGATACGGTACTGGGTATGAACCTGGCTCACGGCGGACACTTGACGCACGGCAGCCCGGTGAACGCTTCCGGTATCCTTTATAACTTCGTTGCTTATGGCGTGGATCCGGAAACGTTCCTGATCAACTACGACGAAGTGCGCAAACTTGCGTTCAAGCATAAGCCTAGAATGATCGTTGCAGGGGCATCCGCTTACCCGCGTACGATCGATTTCAAAACTTTGAGCGAAATTGCTAACGATGTAGGCGCCCTGTTCATGGTTGACATGGCTC
Source organism: Paenibacillus gansuensis (assembly GCF_042684925.1). Taxonomy (NCBI): domain Bacteria; kingdom Bacillati; phylum Bacillota; class Bacilli; order Caryophanales; family Paenibacillaceae; genus Paenibacillus; species Paenibacillus gansuensis. The sequence continues at coordinate 276,793 of NZ_JBHUME010000019.1, forward strand.
ACATTGCCGGTCTGGTTGCTGCGGGACTTCACCCTAACCCGGTTCCTTACGCTCATTTTGTAACTACTACCACGCACAAAACGCTTCGCGGACCTCGCGGAGGCATGATCCTTTGCCGCAAATCTTGGGCGCAAGCAATCGATAAAGCGGTATTCCCGGGCTCCCAAGGCGGACCTTTGATGCACGTGATCGCTTCTAAAGCCGTTGCGTTCGGCGAAGCTTTGCAGCCTGCATTCAAAACCTACGCTGAGCAAGTTGTGAAGAACGCCAAAGTTCTGTCCGACACCCTGATCGGCGAAGGCTTGAACATCGTTTCCGGCGGCACCGACAATCACCTGATGCTGATCGACACGCGCAACCTGAACATCACAGGTAAAGATGCGGAGCACGTTCTGGACGCGGTAGGCATTACAGCGAATAAGAACGCGATTCCGTTCGATCCGACGTCCCCGTTCGTAACCAGCGGTATCCGTGTAGGTACGCCTGCATGTACTTCCCGCGGCATGGACGAAGGGGCAATGAAGGAAATCGGCGAAATCATCGCCTTGACCCTGAAAAACCCTAAAGACGAAACGATCCTGGAACAAGCCCGCGGCCGCGTAAGCGCCCTAACGGCAAAATTCCCGATCTACGACGGATTGGAATACTAATACAAGGTGCTCAATCGCACACTAACGACCGGCCTTTGGGCCGGTCTTTTTAGTTGGCTCGTAAATCTGGATAGTAACTCCGTCCCGCAGCACCCCGCCCAACCCTGCAGCGCCCAAAAGTACCGCTGCAGCATCAAGGCCACCCCTGCAGCGCCCAACAGTACCGCTGCAGCATCAAGGCCAACTCTGCAGCGCCCAAAAGTACCTCTACAGCGCCATGGCCTTACCTCTAGCGTCCAAAAGTACCGCTATAGCCCCGAGTCCAAACCTGCATCGCCTGAAAGTACCACTACGGCCTGCTACACTGTTCATTCAGATGCCCCCGCCCCCAGCACCAGCAGAATACCCCCGGCACCATACGTTGCTTCTCACGCCACCCGATCCCCCATATTTTTCCAACTCATGTTATAATCAGGGTAACTGGCTATATAAACATACAGACAGGCGGTGCCCTCATGATGCTGTTCCTTATGCTCATTCCTATCGTGATGTTAGTTGCATTGCTAGCAATCGTCGGCAACAAAAATAACCAGTCCGGCAGCTACGATGCCCCGGTACCCGATCATGTCGGCGTACAGCCCGGCGATAAGCTCTATCCCTTGGTGGAGAAGCTTGAACATGCTTTGGAGCTCTCCTTTACCGAGTCCATAAACCAACGCTTTCGCACCCGGTATCCGGAAAGAACCGATCAGGAGCTGGCCTGGACCTGGTTTGAACTCAAAAGGTATTTTCTGCTATGCGCGGTACTTGAGAAGGTTCCGATGTTCAGTCCGCGCGTCGATGACTTATGGCATGAAATGCTGATGTTTACAAGGGAATACGAATCATTCTGCATGCGATTCATTGGGCACACGATTCATCATGCCCCGCATAGCGGGTCGGCTCCTGTCCCCATGCCGGGGGAGAGAGCTTGGTTTGACTGGGTATATGGGGTTTTGTTCACGCCTGGGAATTATAGCGGGCGGATCTGGGGACCGTTCTACAGGTCGCCTATGGCAAGCGGGAAGCTGGAGCAGCTGCGTCAGGGCACCGTGGACTCCTTGGAGGGTGTGTTGTTTAACAAGCGGTCTGTGACAGCAGAGCCGAGTGTAAGAACGATCGCGGAGGACCTGCTTCGTCAAGCCCGCGAGCAGATCTTCCACGCTGACAGACAGATTACTGAGAAAGAACGGCTGGCTCCGGCATCCGTTCATTGGGCTGCGCTGCCGGGCACTATGCTATTATTGTCCATGACTGACCCCGATCAGTATGGAGCAAACATGAATCGGCTGATGCAGGAAGAGCGCTACAAAGACCAGTGGGGCTCCGGAAACAACTCCTATTACGGCTGCACTTCGTCGCAAGACGACCATAACCGTCAGCACCATGACATCCATAATCAACAACACCACAACAACCATCACGACAGCCACCACGGCGGCCACCATGACGGAGGCCAAAGCGGCGGAGGCGGACACTCCGGCAGTTCCTCTTCCAGCTGTTCGTCAGGCTGCGGAAGCAGCTAAACTAACAAGCAAGCTCCTGCGGGCATGACTTGGATACCAAAAAGATGGTTCTGAACTTTACGTTAACAGCTGCTGAGCTGGGTACAGATCATATAGAACAAGCCCACTATAGCAATGGATGGGTATATGTACTATATAAAGATGACACAATGCCTACGGTAGGGGTTATAGATACAAAGGAAGCTAAATTAGTCTCGATGACGGGTTTTGGCTTTAGAAGCAGCACAACTTGCTCTTATCGAAGCGAGCCGTACGCCTGAGATATGGAGTGCTGATGTGGAGAGAAAGCGTTATATTATCAAGCGAATTGCTGTGAAACAATCATTTGCAATACATACTTCCGGGATGACGTGCTAAGCCGTTTCCCGGTTTTTTTGTCATGGCACACGTCGAGGATGAACTTGGAGTTTTTGGCAAAAATAATACCGTCAGAAATCCTCCACATTGCCGAGTGCATCCGGTCAGGGTCAATGTTATAATATACAGGATTTGATTTCATAAGCGATGTTTCGGGTGCTTTCGACGCAGCCGCATTGCAACACAGTACATATTTCTCGCAGGAGGTTTCATCTGTTATGGGCAAATTGTTTATTTGCGACCATCCGCTGATTCAGCATAAGCTGACTTACATTCGCGATGAGAATACGAATACCAAAGATTTCCGTGAACTGGTCGATGAAGTGGCGACCTTGATGGCTTATGAAATTACGAGGGATATCCCGCTCGAAAGCGTGAAAGTGAGGACGCCTGTGGCTGAGGCCAACGGCAAAATGATTTCCGGCCGAATGCTGGGCCTGATTCCGATTCTGCGTGCGGGACTTGGAATGGTGGACGGAATTCTGAAGCTGCTCCCGGCAGCGAAAGTAGGCCATGTCGGCTTGTACCGCGATCCGGAAACACTGCAGCCGGTGGAATATTACGTTAAGCTTCCTACCGATGTGCAGCAGCGTGAGCTGATTGTCATCGACCCGATGCTGGCGACGGGCGGTTCTGCCATTATGGCGATTGAGGCGCTGAAAAAAAGAGGCTGTTCCCAAATTAAGCTCATGTGCCTCATCGCTGCACCTGAAGGTGTGAAAGCCGTGCAGGAAGCACACCCTGACATTGATATCTATGTCGCTGCCGTTGACGATTACCTGAACGATCACGGCTATATCATACCGGGTTTGGGAGACGCGGGAGACCGGTTGTTCGGCACGAAGTAACGGACACTGAGTCCAATTTACACAAGACAGCAAAGGTGGGGAAACCGTTGAAAAAGATTAAAGTCATGACCGTTTTCGGGGTCCGTCCCGAAGCCATCAAGATGGCGCCGTTAATTCTGGAGCTCCAAAAGCATCCGGAACAGATTGAATCGATCGTATGCGTAACCGCTCAGCATCGCCAAATGTTGGACCAGGTGCTGGAAGTGTTTAATATTACACCGGACTATGACCTGGATGTAATGAAGGAACGCCAAACGCTCAATGAGATTACAGTCCGTGTGCTTCAAGGGCTGGAGCCTGTACTTGCCGAAGCGAAGCCCGACATCGTGCTGGTGCATGGCGATACGCTGACAACGTTCCTGGCGAGCTACGCTTCATTCCTGCAGCAGGTCAAGGTAGGCCATGTAGAAGCAGGTCTTCGTACTTGGAACAAAATGTCCCCGTATCCGGAAGAAATGAACCGGCAGCTGACGGGCGTTTTGGCTGACCTGCATTTTGCGCCGACGGATTTATCCGCCAATAACCTGCGCAAAGAGAATAAGAACGAGGAGCATATCTATGTTACGGGGAATACCGTTACGGATGTCTTCCAATATACAGTCAAAAAGGACTTTACCCATCCCGTCCTGGAATGGGCCAAAGGCAAGCGCCTGATTCTGATGACGGCACACCGCCGCGAAGCGCAAGGTGAGCCCCATCGCCAGATTTTCCGTGCTGTGAAGCGCCTGGCTGATGAGTTTGAGGATATTGCGATCGTGTATCCGGTTCATCCGAGTCCGGCTGTGAAGGAACCTGCCATGCAGATTCTGGGCGGTCACCCGCGCATTCAGCTGATTGATCCGATGGATGTCGTCGAGCTTCATAACTTCTACCCTCATACGCATATGATTCTGACGGATTCCGGCGGACTGCAGGAAGAAGCGCCTTCGTACGGCGTTCCCGTCCTTGTTCTGCGAGATACGACGGAGCGTCCGGAAGGCATCGATGCGGGTACATTGAGACTGGTAGGCACGAACGAAGAGGAAGTATACTCTACAGCCAAAGCGCTGCTGACTGACGACAATCTTTACCGGGAAATGAGCCAAGCCGCTAATCCATATGGGGACGGGCAGGCGTCGGTTCGGATCGTTCAGGCGATTTTACATCATTTCGGCCTGAGGGAAGATCGTCCGCAGCCATTCACACAACGTTCATGAATCGGTGCCAACGAAACAGCATACAGTACTACTGTAAGGTTTCTGAAACCGGAAAATCCAATTACAGCAAGGCTTTTCAGGATTTCGTTCACTAAATGTTTGAATTTAAATGAATTGACAAACTCTTCTGTACTTAGATATGATTAATGGGGATTTGTAAACGATTTACTTTAGCCTTTCATTATACAGGAACGGAAGCGATCCACATGAAGAAGAAGCCGGATTCGAATTCTTCCCCATGGCGTGCCATTTCACTAGTCTCCCTCATTGGAGCCGATTTGGTTGTCTGCCTGTTGATTGGCTTTTATCTTGGAAGGTATGTAAGCGATTTGATGAATGGGCAGCCTATCTTTATTGCTGCCGGTGTCATACTTGGCCTTGCCGCAGGTATCCTCAGCATCGTATACATCCTAAAGCGTTTTACGGAGGAACCGAATGGATGAATTATCGGCCCGTCTTAAGACCGTGTATCGCGCGGCCCTCTTTTTTTTGTCTCTTTGCCTTCTGGTTTGGGCATTGTATCCGCCTCTACGGGGGATGGCAGCGGGGCTGCTGATCGGCACCGCTGCCAGCCTAGTTAATATGTACTACCTGTCTATGAAAGTAAGACAAGCTGCAGAGATTGCAGAGTCCGGCCAGAAGCGGCGCTTTAACCTGGGGTTTCTGACCCGGGCGGCCGTCGGTGTGCTGGCTGTCATGCTTGCGCTGAGATTAGGCAGCGATGTGGAGCTGTTTGGTGTCATACTAGGACTGCTGTTTTGGCAGTTGGCTGTTCTGCTGGCAGGGCTGTTTCATAGCTTCAAGCGCTAAGCAGGCAACTCATATTCCATGGAAAGGGGTGAAAACAAAGAAATGCATGAAGCTCCGATAATTACTTTAGGCGGCTTTTTTCGTTTGGATTTATCCATCGCCATCACACTTTTCGTCACTTGTGCGATTGTGTTCCTCATTGCCCGCCTAGCAACACGGAACCTATCAGTAACGAATCCTTCCAAGATGCAGAATTTCCTGGAATGGACCGTAGATTTCGTGCGCGGGATTGTTTCCAGTACCATGGATATGAAGAAAGGGAAAGTGTTCGTTTCCCTGGGTCTTACGTTGATTATGTTCATTTTTGTAGCGAATATGCTCGGTCTTCCGCTCACAATCGTTACTCATCATGAACATGAATTCAAGATTTTCGGCCAGGCGGTATCTCCGGAAGTGTTTGAAGCATATGAAGCTGAGTCTCACGGTGAAGGTGCGGACTCCGAGGGCGCTCATCACGCACCTGAATTCGCATGGTGGAAATCGCCGACAGCGGATGCATCTGTTACGATGGGACTATCCCTGATCGTATTCCTGCTTGTCCACTTCTTAGGGATGAGATATAACACCAAGGCTTATTTTAAGCACTATCTCGAGCCGTTCCCTGTGTTCCTGCCGATTCACTTGGTAGAGAAACTGGCCAACCTGCTTACGCTCGGAATGCGTCTGTTCGGTAACCTGTTTGCGGGTGAAGTGCTTATCGCAACATTGCTTGGAGCGGGATTTTTCGGTATCCCGGCACTGGTCGTGTGGCAAGGCTTCTCCGTCTTCGTCGGTGCGATTCAGGCGTTCGTCTTCGTTATGTTGACAATGGTTTACCTGGCGCAGTCGCTCGAGTCCCATGACGATCATCATTAAGTTTTCAGTTTTCAGCTAGCCGCAGTAACAACCTTGTTCCGTAACAGGAATGAGTGGACAATAAAGTTTCCAAAAAAAATAATTATACTTATTTAAAGGGAGGATTTTCTCTAATGGAATTTCTAGCAGCAGCAATTGCAATCGGTTTGGGCGCACTAGGCGCTGGCGTAGGTAACGGTTTGATCGTAAGCAAAACAGTTGAAGGTATCGCTCGTCAGCCGGAACTTAAAGGTCCTCTTCAAACTACTATGTTCATCGGGGTAGGTTTGGTCGAGGCGATTCCAATCATCACTGTAGTTATGGCGTTCCTGTTCTACGGAGCTGCAGAGTAATTACGAACACATGGCGCGGGAGGCCTGTGCCTTCCACGCCATACTTTTGCTTACACACACTATTACATGAATGAAATAGAAGCCTTCCAGAAGGGAGTGACCTGATTTGACTATCGTATGGGAATCTACACTAATAGCGATTTTATCGTTTTTGGTTCTATATTGGCTTTTGAATAAATATGCATTCGGTCCGCTGTTCAGCATTATGGAAAAGCGCAGAGAGCATGTTCTCGGTGAAATGCAGGAAGCTGAGAAGAACCGTGCGGAAAGCGCCAAGCTGATGGAAGAGCAGAAGCTTGCAATCCAGGAAGCGCGTAAAGAAGCATATGAGATTATCGAACAATCCCGCGCAACCAGCGCCAAACAAGCGGACGATATCGTTCGTGTGGCGAAGGAAGAGGCTTCCAAGCTGAAAGAGGATGCACTGAAAGATATTGAGAATGAGAAAACCAAAGCGATTGCGGCCCTTCGCGGCGAAGTCGGCGGTTTATCAGTCAAAATTGCATCCAAAATCCTTGAGAAGCAAGTGGATGAGAAGCAGCAGGAAGAGTTGGTTGACCAGTACCTGAAAAAGGTTGGAGGCAAACTATGAGTCGTGAAGCCCTAGTTGCCAAGAGATATGCCAAAGCCCTGTTCGAACTGGCTCGGGATAAAGGCGTTATCGCACAAGTAGAGAATCACTTGAAGATTGTCGTAGACACAATCAACTCGAACAAAGAGCTGGACGCTTTTCTGAAACATCCGGGGGTGGACTCCAAAGCGAAATTCAGCGTACTGCAGAACGCTTTTGGACACGAACTTTCCGGACTTGTCATGGATACGCTTCGACTCCTGATCTCCAAAGGAAGAGAAACTGTTCTTCCTGAACTGCTGAAAAGTTACGTAACTGTAGCTGGAGAAGCATTGGGTCAGGCGGATGCCGTAGTTTCTTCCATGGAGCCGCTGACGGCAGAACAGTCCGCAGAGATCGCGGCGAAATTCGGCCAGATTACCGGTAAAACCATCCGTATAGAAAATGTAATCGACAAGAGCCTTCTGGGCGGCATTCAAGTCCGTATCGGCGACCGCCTGTACGACGGAAGCTTGTCCGGTAAGCTTGCGCGCTTGGAACAATCTTTGAAGCAAGCACAAGCACTGTAGATAGGGGTGAAGAAAATTGAGTATCAGACCTGAAGAAATCAGTTCTTTGATTAAACAGCAAATTGATCAATATAAATCCGAATTGCAAGTTTTTGACGTAGGTACAGTTATTCAAGTAGGTGACGGTATCGCTCGCGTTCACGGTCTGGCAAATGCCATGTCCGGTGAGCTGCTCGAATTTTCTAACGGCGTTGTAGGTATGGCGCTCAACCTTGAAGAAGAGAACGTGGGTGTCGTTATCCTCGGCCCTTACACTGAAATCCGCGAAGGCGACCAAGTGAAACGCACAGGCCGCATCATGGAAGTTCCGGTTGGGGAAGCTCTTCTTGGCCGCGTAGTTAACGCACTGGGTCAGCCTGTAGACGGCAAAGGACCGGTTGCTACTACACAATTCCGTCCTGTTGAGTCTCCGGCTCCGGGCGTTATCGACCGTAAATCGGTTCACGAGCCAATGCAGACCGGTATTAAAGCGATTGACGCAATGGTACCTATCGGCCGCGGACAGCGTGAGCTGATCATCGGCGACCGCCAAACAGGTAAAACTGCGATCGCGATCGACACGATCATCAACCAAAAAGGCAACGGCGTGAAATGTATCTATGTCGCCATCGGCCAGAAGCAATCCACTGTTGCTAACGTAGTGGAAACGCTTCGCCGCAACGGCGCTTTGGATTACACGATCGTAGTAACCGCAGCCGCTTCCGATCCTGCTCCGCTGCAATTCCTTGCACCGTATGCAGGCTGCGCGATGGGTGAGTACTTCATGTACAAAGGCGAGCATGTCCTGATCATCTATGATGACTTGACTAAGCAAGCTGCCGCGTACCGTGAGCTTTCCTTGCTGCTGAGACGTCCACCGGGCCGTGAGGCATACCCTGGTGACGTATTCTATCTACACTCCCGTTTGCTTGAGCGCGCAGCGAAGCTGAGCGACGAGAACGGCGGCGGTTCCCTGACTGCCCTTCCGTTCATCGAAACGCAAGCATCCGACGTGTCTGCTTACATTCCGACGAACGTAATCTCGATCACAGACGGACAGATCTTCCTGGAAGCTGACCTGTTCTATGCAGGACAACGTCCGGCGATTAACGTCGGTATCTCCGTATCCCGTGTAGGGGGCTCCGCGCAAATCAAGGCGATGAAGAAGGTTGCCGGTACACTGCGTCTGGACCTTGCCCAATACCGTGAGCTTGCGGCGTTCGCACAGTTCGGATCCGACCTGGATAAATCCACACAAGCGCGTTTGAACCGCGGTGCCCGTACGATGGAAATCCTGAAGCAAGGCGTAAACCAGCCTCTTCCGGTTGAAAAGCAAGTAGTTTCCATCTACACTGCGATCAAAGGCTTCCTGGATGAAATTCCAGTTGGCGATGTAGGCCGCTTCGAAAGAGAATTCCTTTCCTTCGTTGACAGCAGCGTACCTGAAGTACTGCAATCGATCCGCGACACGAAAGATTTGACTGCAGATAACGAGAAAGCGCTGGTAGCTGCGATCGAGAAGTTCAAAAAGGGCTTCGCAACAACGGCTTAATCATGAATAACCAGGTTTGGCGTTGACCAAACCTCTTGGATATAGGCCGGGTATGCACCAGCATCCCGGCAATGCTTACGAAATAAACAACGCTTACGAAGAAAGTTTTGACTCCGTCAAAACTCAGTAAAGCTTACGAAGTTAGTTTGTTTGCTAACGCAAACTCTAAGGTGGTGAAGAGCATGGCCAAAGGAATGCGCGATATTAAGCGTCAAATCAAGAGTATCCAGAACACCCGGCAGATTACCAAAGCAATGGAGATGGTTGCGGCTGCGAAACTGAGAAAATCTCAGGAAGCGGCAGAAGCGGCGCGTCCCTACGCTGAGAAGCTGCAGGAAGTTGTCTCCAGCATTGCCTCTGGTACTAAGGGCGTCAAGCATCCAATGCTGGAAACCCGCGAAGTGAAAAAGACAGGTTACCTTGTAATCACTTCGGACCGCGGTTTGGCAGGCGGTTATAACGCCAACGTCATCCGTAAAGTGATGCAAACCATCCGCGCGAACCACAAATCCAGCAGCGAGTATGCACTATTCGTGATCGGACGTAAGGGACGCGACTATTTCAAGCGCAGAGATATGCCTATTATCGAGGAAATTACAGGTCTGAGTGACGCGCCTGTATTCTCCGACATTAAGTCTATCGCCTACTCCGCTGTGAAGAACTTTGAGATCGGGACTTATGATGAGCTGTATCTTGTATACAATGAATTCGTAAACGCGCTCACTCAAGTTCCTGTTTCCAAAAAACTGCTCCCTCTCGAGGAAGTAGGCGGTTCCGGAAATACGGCGTCTTATGAGTACGAGCCTTCCGCTGAAGGCGTACTGGAAGTTCTGCTGCCGAAGTATGCGGAAACACTCGTCTTTAGTGCTCTTCTGGATGCTAAAGCTTCTGAATTCGGTGCCAAAATGACCGCTATGGGCAGTGCAACGAAGAATGCAACGAAGATGATCAACCAGTACACGCTGCAGTACAACCGTGCGCGTCAAGCAGCGATCACACAAGAGATTTCCGAGATCGTTGCCGGAGCAAACGCGCAGGCGTAAGGTTCCGCAACGGACGGATTCGAACGATATAAGTGTTTACCAAGAAAGTTTTCTAAGGAGGTTAACTCATGAATAAAGGGCGCGTTGTAGTCGTCACGGGACCTGTAGTCGACATCGAATTCGAGCGTGGACAACTTCCCGAAATTTATAATGCCATCAAAATCGAACGCAAAGCGCAAGCGGAAGGCGAGCGTGAAATCAGCCTGACTGCCGAAGTAGCCGTTCACTTGGGTGACAACCTGGTTCGTTGTGTAGCCATGTCCTCCACAGACGGTCTGGTTCGCGGTACGGAAGCGATTGACCTTGGAGCCCCAATCAGCGTACCGGTTGGTACAGCTACATTAGGCCGCGTATTTAACGTATTGGGTGAGCCAATTGATAACGCCGGCCCAGTTACGGCTGAAATCAGCAACCCGATCCACAGACAGGCGCCTGCTTTCGACGAGCTTTCCACGCAAGCGGAAATTCTGGAAACAGGTATCAAAGTTATCGACCTTTTGGCTCCTTATGCCAAGGGCGGTAAAATCGGTCTCTTCGGCGGTGCCGGCGTAGGTAAGACGGTAACGATTCAAGAGCTGATCAACAACATCGCACAAGAGCACGGCGGTATTTCCGTATTCGCGGGCGTTGGCGAAAGAACTCGTGAAGGTAATGACCTGTACCACGAGATGAGAGATTCCGGCGTTATTAACAAAACGGCGATGATCTTCGGCCAAATGAACGAACCGCCGGGCGCGCGTCTTCGCGTAGCTCTGACTGGTTTGACTATGGCGGAATACTTCCGTGATCAAGAAGGTAAAGACGTTCTTCTGTTCATCGATAACATCTTCCGTTTCACGCAAGCAGGTTCCGAGGTATCGGCCCTTCTGGGTCGTATGCCATCCGCGGTAGGTTACCAGCCGACGCTGGCAACTGAAATGGGACAGCTGCAAGAGCGTATCACATCCACGAAGAAAGGTTCCGTAACATCCATCCAGGCGATCTACGTTCCTGCGGATGACTACACGGATCCGGCTCCAGCGACTACGTTCGCTCACTTGGATGCAACTACGAACCTTGAGCGTAAAATCTCCGAGCTGGGTATCTTCCCTGCGGTAGATCCGCTCGCATCTTCTTCCCGTATTCTGGATCCTAACGTTGTTGGCGAAGAGCACTATAACGTAGCACAAGGCGTAAAACGTCTTCTGCAGCGCTATAAAGAGCTTCAAGACATCATCGCGATCCTTGGTATGGATGAGCTTTCCGAGGAGGACAAAGTTACTGTACAACGCGCGCGTAAAGTACAGCGTTTCTTGTCCCAGCCGTTCCACGTTGCAGAGCAGTTTACCGGTATCAAAGGTAAATATGTTCCTGTTAAGGAAACAGTTCGCAGCTTTAAAGAGCTTCTCGAAGGAAAACACGATGAGTTGCCGGAAGCCGCATTCCTATACGTGGGTACGATTGAAGAAGCAGTTGAAAAAGCAAAAACGCTGTAAAAGCTGAATATATGGATAACATCTATGCCGGTGCTTTGCCGGCATATGTTGTATCCGGGTCGATACCGGTTTTTGCCGGTGCTTTCGAAGTAAGGTTTTTGCGTAAGCAGGAACTTTTAGGAGGATTCGTATGAGCACATTACTATTGGAAATCGTCACTCCTGAGCGCAAGGTGTACGCCCAGGAAGTGGATATGGTGGTTGTGAACGGCGTAGAAGGCCAGCTCGGTATTCTGCCGAATCATATTCCTCTGGTAACTCCTTTGAAAATTGCGCCTGTCAAGGTGAAGAAAGGCAATACCGAGGAAGTGATTGCGGTCAGCGGAGGCTTTGTGGAAATCCGTAAGGATAAAGTCGTGATCCTTGCGGAAAGTGCGGAGCTTCCCGCGAATATCGATATCGAACGCGCTAGAGCTGCCAAGGAACGCGCTGAACAGCGCCTGAATGCTAAGCGTGACGATGTAGATCACCGCCGGGCGGAAATGGCTCTGCAAAGAGCGATGAACCGTCTGGATATCGCAAGCAGCAAATAAGTAAGAAGAGTATGGGGCTTCCTGTACTCTTCTTTTTTATTGGCAATTTTAGAATATTCATCTTTTTCCAAGAACGGTTAGCCAAGATTCTCGCAATAGACGGAGATCAAACCCTTTTGTTATAATGTAAGGGGTTTTATTTCCATTTATAGAACACATTTGAGATCATCTACAAACCGGAGGCGATCGCAACGAATGTACATGAACCAGTATGTAATGGTGGCAATTTTTATCGTACTTTCGATTCTCCTGCCTGCCGCCGCATTGACTGTCGGCAAGCTGCTGCGGCCTCACAAACCGAGCGAGGGGAAAGAATCCACTTATGAAAGCGGTAACATACCTGTGGGAGACAGCCAGATCCGCTTTAACATCAGGTATTACCTGTTCGCGCTGATGTTCGTTATTTTTGATGTGGAAACTGTATTTCTATACCCGTGGGCCGTTGCGTACAATCAATTAGGCTTATTTGCGCTGGTGGAGATGTTCATTTTTGTTGTGATGCTGGGGATCGGTTTCGCCTACGCCTGGAAGAAGAAGGTGCTTAAATGGAATTCAATTTAGAATCGATTACGCCGGAAGAACGACAGGAATTAGAACGGAATGTGTTTTTCGTAACCTTGGAACAACTGAAAGCATGGGCTAGAAGCAACTCGCTGTGGCCTCTAACGTTCGGACTGGCCTGCTGTGCCATCGAGATGATGGGAACCGGGGCTTCCCATTACGATTTGGACCGTTTCGGCGTGATGTTCCGCACATCCCCGAGGCAGTCGGACGTTATGATCGTAGCCGGCACCGTAACGAAGAAGATGGGTCCGCTCCTACGAAGGCTGTATGACCAGATGCCGGAGCCGAAATGGGTTATTGCCATGGGTTCCTGTGCGACAGCTGGAGGGCCGTATATCAAATCTTATGCAGTCATCAAAGGTGTCGACCAGATCGTACCTGTTGATGTGTATATTCCCGGCTGTCCGCCGAATCCGGCGGCGCTTATCTACGGAATCAATAAGCTGCAGGAGAAAATCCGCTACGAGGCGAAGACCGGAAAGCGGGTGACCAGCCGATGAGTGAAGAAGATAAGGATGTTACGGCGGAAAGTGCCGCTGAGAAAGAAGCGAAAGCACAAGCGGCGGCTGAGGCAAGGGCGGCGCGTGCCGCGGCTAGAGCGAAAGCGGCTGAGTCTCAGGAGAACGCTGAAAGCGCTCCGAAACCGCCTTCACCGAAACAGCCGATGCTGGATCGGATCGTACAGATTCTTCAGCAAGAAGTCGGTCCGGGTACTGTAGAAGAGGCCGTGATCAATGAGCTGGACCGTCATCTGCCCACATTAACCATCTCGCCTTTCAGATGGCTGGAAACGGCTAACCTGCTCAAGACCTTTCCGGGGCTGGAACTTACCTACTTGCGCAATGTGTCGGGTACAGATCACGAAACACATTTGGAAGTGGTGTATCATCTGATTTCTTTAACCGATAAACAGGATTATTGCTTTAAGGTGAAGGCAGACCATGAGCTGCCTCAAATCCCATCGGTTACCGGGGTGTGGAGCACGGCCAATTGGAACGAGCGGGAAATTTACGATTTGCTTGGCATTGAGTTTATAGGCCATCCTGACCTCCGGCGGATTATGATGTCCGACGATTGGGTCGGCCATCCGCTGCGCAAGGATTACGAACCGCTGGACCCGGAGGTGTAGAGCTTTGATACGAACGGAAGAACTGCTTCTGAATGTAGGTCCGCAGCATCCAAGTACGCATGGAGTGTTCCGGATCGTGATCCAACTGGACGGAGAGATCATAACAGCTGCCGATCCCGTGATGGGCTATCTTCACCGTGGAACGGAAAAGCTGGCGGAAAATTTGAATTACACTCAAATCATCCCCTACACGGACCGGATGGATTATGTATCGGCTATGACAAACAACTATGTGCTCGTACATGCGGTAGAAACGTTGATGGGGCTGGAAATTCCGGAGCGTGCCGAGTATCTCCGGATCATTGTCATGGAACTTCAGCGAATAGCCAGCCATCTGGTTTGGTGGGGAACGTATCTGCTCGATATCGGGGCCATGAGCCCTTTTCTGTTTGCTTTCAGGGACAGGGAGACCATTATTGATTTTTTTAACGAGCTGTGCGGTGCCAGACTTACATATAACTACATGCGGGTCGGCGGGGTGAAGTGGGACGCGCCCGAGGGCTGGATCGGGAAAGTACGGGATTTCATTCCTTATATGAAAGAGAAGTTAGAGGAATACCACAATCTTGTCAGCGGGAATGAAATCTTCCTCGCGCGAATCAAAGGGGTAGGGGCGTATGACGCGCGTACCGCCATCGACTACGGATTAAGCGGGGCCAATTTGCGTAGTACAGGTGTCAAATGGGATCTTCGCAAAGACCAGCCCTACAGCATTTATGACCGGTTTGAGTTCGATGTGCCGATTGGCATAAACGGAGATTGCTACGACCGGTATCGGGTCCGGATGGAAGAGATTGCGCAAAGTCTGCGGATTCTCGAACAGGCTGTCGAGCAAATGCCTGACGGGGGCGAAACGATGGGCAAGGTACCGAGGGTTATCCGGCCGCCTGCAGGTGAGGTTTACTCCCGGATTGAATCGCCTAGGGGCGAGATCGGCTGTTATATCGTGTCCAAAGGAAAGCAGGAACCGTACCGGTTGAAATTCCGGCGTCCATCTTTTGTAAATCTTCAGATCCTTCCCAAACTGCTTGTAGGAGAGACTATGACCAATCTGATCACGATTCTCGGCGGGATCGATATTGTCGTGGGGGAGGTCGACTGCTGATGAACGAGCTGCTGCAAAATCCGGGTACTCCGAGCCATCTCGCGCTATTGTTTTTGGCAGGGGCGCTCATGCTGGGGATTGTTCTCTTTTTTGTCACCTATGCCATTTATTTTGAACGGAAAGTCATCGGATGGATGCAGTTCAGAATCGGCCCGAACCGGGTCGGGCCGCTGGGGCTCCTCCAGTCCGTGGCCGACATCGCCAAGCTGCTGATGAAAGAAGATACCATTCCGAAGAAGGCGGACCGGCTGCTGTTTATCCTGGCTCCTATTATCACATTTGTCCCTTCTTTCTCAATCCTGGCGACGATTCCGTACACGGAGACACTCCATTTTGCCAATCTGGATGCAGGGATTCTCTACTATGTCGCTTTGACGGGGATCTCCACCATAGGGATCGTGCTGGGAGGATGGGCTTCCAACAACAAGTACTCCCTGCTTGGCGGCATGAGATCCGCGGCGCAGATGATCAGCTACGAAGTTCCTCTTGTTATATCCGTTACAGGTGTGATCATGCTTAGCGGCAGTATGAATTTGATGACAGTAGTACAGCAGCAAGGTTCGAATTTCTGGGAGTGGAACGTACTGCCTCAGATCCTTGGCTTCGTAGTCTTTGTCATTGCGGCAGTCTCCGAGCTGAACCGGACCCCATTCGACCTGCCGGAGGCGGAATCGGAGCTGGTTGCAGGCTATCATGTAGAATACAGCGGTTTCCGGTTCGCATTTTTCATGCTCGCTGAGTATGTATATGTGTTCGCCATTGCAGCGCTCACCACGCTGCTGTTCCTTGGGGGATGGCATGCTCCGCTGGCTTTCCTGGACTTCATTCCGGGACTCGTCTGGTTCCTGTTGAAATTTCTGTTTATTGTTTTCTTCCTGTTCTGGCTGCGTGCTACGTTCCCGCGGATCCGTGTGGATCAGCTGATGAGCCTGGGCTGGAAAGCGCTGCTGCCTTTGTCACTGCTGAATATTTTTGTGACGGCATTATATATGGAATTGTTCATGAAATAAGAGGACGGGGGATTGCAACATGAAGGGCATGATGAAAGGCATGGGCGTTACGCTCAAAGCGATGACCCAGAAAAAGGTGACCTACAACTATCCTGACGTACCGCTGAAAATGCCGGACCGGTTTCGGGGGATTCAGTATTTTGACCCGGAGAAATGTATTGTCTGCAATCAATGCGCAAGGATTTGCCCGACGGAGTGTATCACGTTAACAGGGAAACCGAACCCCGATCCAGCCAAAAAGGGAAAAGTCATCGACACCTATGACATTAACTTCGAAATCTGCATTCTGTGCGATTTATGTACCGAGGTTTGTCCGACCGAAGCGATTGTGATGACGAATAACTTCGAGTTGAGTGCCTACAGCAGGGACGATCTGTTCAAAAATATGGAGTGGCTCAGCGGCAATACAACTCATATCCGGCAAGAGAACAACTCAGCGCTCCCGAAAAGCGGGGCGAAAACGCCATGATTACAGGGGAATTCCTCATTTTTATGATCTTTGCCGTATGTGCGATTACAGGAGCGGTATTGATGATTTCATTGAGTAAAGTCGTCCACACTGTAGTCGCGCTAGCGTTTGCCTTTTTAAGCCTGGCCGGTCTGTATATCCTTCTTCAAGCTGAATTTATCGCATTGGTTCAGGTGCTGATCTATGCAGGCGCGGTGACGATTCTTATGATTTTCGGAATCATGATGACACGCCATAACCAGGAGGAAGAGCAGCCCCGCCGTCCCTTGCATCAATGGCTTTTGTTCCTGGGAAGCGCGGGATTGTTCGGCATTTTATTTTTCGCCATCCGAAGTTCCGTTTTCCCTGAAGGGGAAGGGCTGCAAGCCGGGTCCCACAACACACTGGAGATCGGAAAGCTCCTGTATCAGACTCATGTATTTCCCTTCGAGCTGGTTTCCGTGCTGTTAACGGCAGCATTTATTGGGGCGATCGTCTTGGCCAAGAGGGAGGAGGAATAGGGTGAACGCGATGTTATCTTCCTATCTGATGCTGGCCGCTATTCTATTCTGTGTCGGATTGTACGGGGCTTTATCGAAGAAAAATGCAGTCGTCGTGCTCCTTTCGGTGGAACTGATGCTGAATGCGGTAAATCTGAACTTAGTCGCTTTTTCTAAATACGGTGCTGCACCGGCTTTAACCGGACAGATTTTTGCGTTGTTCACTATGGCTGTTGCGGCTGCGGAAGCCGCTGTGGGAATAGCGATTCTTATTGCGTTATACCGCGGGAAAGCCACAGTGGACGTCACACAAATGGACGAGATGAAACACTAGCCGGGTGTAAGTGCGGCTTAGGTTCAATGCTGCTGCAGGTTGGCGTTCTGTAAATTTAGGAGGCGATGCCCTATGTCTTACTCGCAATATGCCTGGCTAATCCCGCTGTTCCCGCTGCTCTCCTTCCTGCTGCTTACGGCCGCTGGAAAACAGTGGAGAGATGGGGGAGGATGGATCGGCGTTCTGTCTGCCCTCTTTTCATTCCTGGGGGCGGTGCTGGTGTTTATCGAACGTCTGGGAGGCCAGGACGGCGGTTATTCCTGGTCTTATGGATGGATCCAACTGGCCGACAGCAGCTTAACGATAGGTTTCGAGGTAACTAACCTGAATGCGCTGATGCTCGTGATCGTTACCTTCGTCAGCCTGCTGGTACAAGTGTATTCTACTGCTTATATGCACGGAGACGAACGGATTCATGTTTTTTTCTCCTATGTATGCCTGTTCACTTTCTCGATGCTCGGTCTGGTGCTTTCGCAAAATCTCCTCCAGTTGTATCTCTTTTGGGAACTGGTCGGCGTTTGTTCCTTTCTGCTGGTCGGCTTTTGGTACACCAAGCCGGAAGCGAAAGCAGCGGCCAAGAAGGCCTTCATTGTTACCCGGATCGGGGATGTGGGGCTTTTCCTGGCTTTGTTGCTGCTGTATTGGAACATGCCGGGCCATGCACTTGATTTTACATCGATTCAAAATGCAGTGATGAATCAGGAATTAAGCAGCGGGCTGCTGACGTGGATCGCCGTTTTGATTTTTGTCGGAGCGATAGGGAAATCGGGACAATTCCCTCTGCATACCTGGCTCCCGGATGCAATGGAAGGGCCTACCCCAATCTCGGCGCTGATTCATGCGGCGACGATGGTTGCGGCGGGAGTCTATCTGGTTGCCCGTACATATGATATTTTCCAGGCCTCGCCTGATGCTTTGGCCTTTGTCGCTGCGGTGGGAGGCTTTACCGCGATTTTCGCTGCCACGATCGGTATGGCGCAGAACGATATTAAGCGGATCCTGGCCTATTCTACAGTCAGCCAGCTGGGTTACATGATGATGGCCCTGGGACTGGGTTCTGTCACGGCGGGCATGTTCCACCTGACAACACATGCGTTCTTCAAAGCGCTGTTGTTTCTGGGAGCGGGCAGCGTCATTCATGCCGTGCATAAGCAGCATATCGATGAGATGGGCGGATTGGGCCGAAGGATGAAAATAACGGCTTGGACATTCGCGATAGGAGCACTGGCCCTTTCCGGGATTCCGCCGTTCTCCGGGTTCTGGTCCAAGGATGCCATCTTGTCTGCGGCTTATGATCAGAATAAGCTGCTATTTGGAGTGGGCTTGATTACCGCCTTCTTCACCGCCTTTTATATGGCCCGGTTGTTTTTCCTGGTATTCGCAGGAGAACCTGCGGGCAAGGAATCCGAAGCAGCGGAGGAATCACCCCCTTCGATTACGGTGCCGCTGGTTCTGCTTGCCGTACCGGCTGTGTTAGCAGGTCTGATCTATACGCCGTTTAACAGCTGGTTCGGTACCTGGCTTACCGACGGGGAGCCTGAAGAACATGTGAATTACATAGTCATGCTGTTATCCGTATTGGCCGGTGCTTCAGGAATAGTTCTGGGCTATCTGATCTATGCGCAGAAGAGGATCCCCCGGGATTTCGTCTCCCGGCGCTGGCCGGGGCTCGTTCGGCTGCTTGCCCATAAGTACTACATTGATGAAATGTACGACAGGCTGATCGTAAGGCCGCTCCGTACAGCAGGGCATGTGCTGCAGATCGTAGATGACTGGGTAATCGGGGGGCTCGTACGTTTCACGGCTGCAGGATTCACCGTTGTCGGAAAAGCCGGAGTCCGGGCACAAAACGGCCAGATCCAAACCTATGGTCTGCTTACGCTGCTGGGTTTTGTCGTTTTCGTAATCGTCATTGCCGGAAGGAGGTTTTGGTAACATGCATTCATGGCCGGTTTTATCCCTAATCGCCTTTCTGCCGCTGCTCGGAATGCTGGTCGTGGCCTGTCTGCCTTCCCGCCGTGGCGGGTGGATCCGTATCGCCGCGATTGTAACGACCGCACTGCCTTTACTCTTATCCGGCTGGCTTTATGTTCAATTCAATGCCTTCACCGAAGGGATGCAATTCGAGGAAACACACCGCTTTCTAACGATTGCGCTTAATCAGGAATCGGAACTTTTAAGTTCATATTCTTCTTATTTATATGAGTTCAATTACTCCATGGCTGTGGACGGTTTCTCCCTCCCACTGGTGCTGCTGACGTCACTTGTAGCTTTTATGGCTGCGTTGGCATCCGTTCACGTGAAGAAGAGATGGAAAAGCTTCTATATCTTTTTTCTGATTCTGGAAACAGGAATGCTGGGCGCTTTTATGGCCAGGGATCTGGTGTTATTCTTCCTGTTTTTCGAGGCAACCCTGATCCCGATGTTCTTCCTGATCGGAATTTGGGGATATGCCAACCGGGAGAAGGCATCGATCCAATTTCTGATTTACAACGGTGCAGGTTCGGCTTTCATGCTGCTGGCTTTTGTACTGCTGATTACCAGTGCCGGTTTTACCGTCCATCAGGCTTCCGGTACAGCGGCCGACATTGTCTATTCTGGCGATATGGCGACGATTCTCCACAATTTGAGCGACCCGCAAGCCGCCGTCAATCAAAATCCCGGTATCCAGGCCGGAGGGACAGTTCCGTTCTTTCTAACCGAAGGAATGAGAACGGTAATCTTCGCACTGCTGCTGGTTGCCTTTGGCATAAAGCTTCCCGTGTTTCCGTTCCATACGTGGATGCTGAAAGTTCACTCGGAAGCGCCGCCTTCGATTGTCATGATTCATTCTGGCATTCTCTTGAAACTAGGCGCTTACGGATTGATTCGATTCGCCCTTGGCTTCTTTCCGCATGAAGCCAAAGAATGGGCTGCAGTGATCGCTGTGCTGGGCGTAATCAATATCCTGTACGGAGCCGTTCTAGCCCTCATCCAAAAAGAATTTAAATTGCTTCTGGCCTACTCCAGCATCAGCCACATGGGGATCGTACTTCTCGGCATAGCCGCTTTGAATACGGAAGGGCTGCAAGGCGCTATGTATCAAATGATTTCCCACGGGCTGATTTCCGCTTTGCTCTTCCTGCTGGTAGGCAGTATTTATGAGCGTACGCAGACTACGGAATTAGACCGGCTCGGAGGACTGGCCAAACAACTGCCCTTCATGTCCGGCATTCTTCTTATTGCGGGATTGGCGTCCTTGGGGCTGCCGGGTTTATCCGGGTTTGTCGGTGAGTTTCTGTCTTTCCTGGGCTTGTTTGACTCCATGCCGGCACTGACAGCTGTAGGTGCCGCCGGGTTGATCCTGGCTGCCGTGTATATGCTGCGGGGTGTTCTGGGTATTACCTTCGGTCCTCAGAAGCATGATCAGGCTGCAGTCATGCGGGACGCACGCTGGATCGAAGCCGTGCCCATGGCGGTACTCACGGCGTTTATTTTGCTGCTTGGCATTTATCCGTCATTACTTACAGAGCCGATGCAGCACAGTATCGGTCAGCTGCTGCAGACGGCAGCGGCAAAGATAGGGGGTTAGCCGGTGGACCAGATGCAACCATTACAGAATCTATCATTCACGGATTTGGCGAACTGGCAATACCTGCTTCCGGAATTGACCCTTGCGGCAGCTTTTCTTCTTCTTATAGTTGTCGATCTGCTGCTGCCTTCTCCGCGCGGCAGGTCGGTGATCGGGGCGCTTTCCATCGGCGCGTTAGCCCTGGCGGCGTTCTTCACAGCACAGCAACTCGGTTCCGATCAAGCTGCAGCGTTTATACACAATGCCTACCGTATCGATGATTATGCCAATTTGTTTAAACTGATTTTTCTTGGATCCGCAGCGCTGCTTATTTTTATGAGTTTAGGCTCACTCAAGAAAGAAGAGGTTCCCAATCAGGGAGAACTCTATTATCTTTATCTGCCGGCGGTTCTTGGCGCCATGGTGCTGGCTTCCTCGGGAGAACTGATCACTTTGTTTGTCGGGCTTGAGTTGTTGAGCATCTCTTCCTTTATTCTGGTCGGGATGAGAAAGAACGACAGCCATTCGACGGAAGGTGCCTTTAAGTACGTAGTACTTGGCGGAATTTCGTCAGCATTTGTTCTTTACGGCATGTCTTTCTTATATGGCATCACAGGCACTACGGATATTGCGCTGATGCGGGAGTCATTGCTATCCAGCGGCGGGAGCTTTACGGCTCTGATCTATGTCAGTTTCTTTCTGATGCTGACAGGCATCGGCTTTAAAATCGCGGCCGCACCGTTCCACAGCTGGGCAGCGGATGTGTACCAGGCAGCGCCCGTCCCGGTGGCCGGTTTCCTCTCCGTCGTATCGAAGGGCGCGGGTTTCGCCCTGCTGTTCCGACTCGTCTATAATATTTTCTACGGTCTGGGAGATGAGGCCGTACCGATTCACAACGACATATTCCTTGCAGTGAGCGTGCTTTCGGCAGCGGCGATGATCGTCGGCAATACGATGGCCCTCCGCCAGCGGAATGTGAAGCGGATGTTGGCCTTCTCGGGTATTGCGAACAGCGGCTATCTGCTGGTCCCGCTCAGCCTGCAATTCACAGCGGTACATTTCGACATCTTTTCCGAAATGATTTATTATCTTATCGCCTATGCGTTTATGAACATAGGAGCGTTTGCCGTCTTCCTTGCCGTGAGCCGATCCGCAGGCCATGAGGAAGTAAGCGGCTTTGCGGGTCTCTATTACAGGTCCCCGTCCACAGCCGTGGCAGCGGTTCTTTTAGTGCTGTCATTAGCGGGAATCCCGCTTACAGGGGGATTTATCGGGAAGCTGTACATCTTGCTGGGTACTATGGAATCACAGGTCTATTGGCTGGGTACCGTAATGTTGGTAACTAGTGTAATATCTTATTATTACTACTTTTCGGTCGTCCGCCAGATGTTTATGAGGCAGGGAATAGAAAGCAGCCTCACCATGGCGCTGCCCCTCCGGATTACAATCTGGCTCTGTGCGGCAGCTTCCGTTGCGCTCGGTATCCTGCCCGGACCGGTAACCAGAGCTATACATTCGGTCTTCAGCCTTTCGTACGATCTGCTCTATCAAGCTGTGTCATAAAGCATAACCCTCTGCCGGTCTATAAGTCTGGAAGGGGGTTTCCATTTTTCATACAAGGTGTGTGCGGTTCATGAAAATTATTTCTCTTTTTGCCGGGGAACCCCGGCTGCTTGAAACAGCAACGGAAGAAAAGCTCCGGACTGCCATCCATAAATCGTCCGCAAATTCCCTGCGGATCACCAAACAAGGGATCCAAGGCGACGACGTAGCTAACACGAAACATCACGGCGGACCGGACAGGGTAGTATGCCTTTACTCTCTGGAGCACTATGCGAGCTGGGAGGCAGAGTACGGCCATCCGATGCAGACACCGGGAGCAGGAGAGAATGTGCTGACTGAAGGGATGACTGAGGACAAGGTAAGGATCGGGGACATGTTCCGCATGGGGACGGCATTGCTTCAAGTTACCCAAGGCCGGGTTCCCTGCAGAACGCTTGCCGTCTATAACAACATGCCGGATCTGCATCTGCGATTTAAAGAGACCGGCTGGACCGGATATTTTATGAGGATTCTTGAGGAAGGAACCGTAACCGGACAGTCAGCGGTTGAGCTGGTTTCTACGGACCCGGCGGCCTGCACAGTGGCCGAGGCCAACCATATTTTGTTTCACCAAAAAGAAGATGCGGCAGCTGCCCGGCGCCTTTTTCAATCGCCGGGTTTGGCACAGGTATGGAGTGAATTGCTATCCGCAAGGCTGAGGTAATTCAAATTAGGTCCTGAAATCCCGGAAAAAAGGACGATTTTTAAAGAACAAAGCATTAAATAGGTCTAAAGACTCCTTTCCAATAGTCACAAACCATTCTATGATTTGACATGTAGATCA
Source organism: Paenibacillus gansuensis (assembly GCF_042684925.1). Classification (NCBI taxonomy): domain Bacteria; kingdom Bacillati; phylum Bacillota; class Bacilli; order Caryophanales; family Paenibacillaceae; genus Paenibacillus; species Paenibacillus gansuensis. The sequence goes on from NZ_JBHUME010000019.1 coordinate 300,093, forward strand.
TACACCGTTTGACAAAGTTCGCCATTTTGGTGTATGGACGCCTGTTTTGGCCAGCCTAGTCATCAAACTTCGAATCTGACATAGGATGAACAGAGCTCTCTGTTTCGATAGCTCCAATTCATGTCGGCATAACGGATGGAGGGAAGGGCTGCTGATTCTGTTGACTGTTTGACCGGAGTCGGAAGGTATCTATGCGGCAGCTGTACATAAGAAACGCACTGACATGTTTCGACCTATTCCCTGGGAAATAACTCAATAGGCACATTCATCTACGACAAAGTTTGCAGCATGATTCAGAAGGGTTAAACAGGTTTAATTTAACATGGTCGAGACCTATTCCATGAGCTGCCTGTCCCCCTAAAGAACTATCATGAACCTTCGCACCAATGAGCCTATTGTGAGATATTATGGTGATATAAGCCCGCATGCGCCCGCGCCCATTTGCACGGTTTAGACGGCTGGTATATATTTACCACATAAGTAAAGTGAGTACCGGTTTCGAAAACAGGCTTCTCATCGGCCGAATGATACTATAGGCGGTCGGCCGCTTCGGAAAACTTCGATACGGATGATCTCATAATTCACAAAAGCCACTCATTTCTGGCGTAGGAGCTGTAGGTTGTGGAATCGAATGAAGGAACGTTGTTCGCCTCTGTGGGAATGACGGGTGTAATCCAGTTAACAGTTGTTTTGGTTTGTGTGGTTCTGGCATGGTGGTGCCTCCAGAAATTCAGGTTTGACCTGTTCATGAAGGAACCTAGAAGCTTGCAAGGAAAGATGCTTCATGTATTTTTATCCGTAGTGATCGGCTATCAGACGGCGAAGTTTATTTTTGACTATATCCTATGGGCAAGAATGATGAAATATATCGCTTTATGACGACAAATTATGGAATAAGTACTGAAGTTAATGCTAACAATGAATACCAACGCCCCCCCCAAAACTATAGCAGGTTACGAACGGTATAAGTGCTCTTTATTCACCATTTATCCATAAAATAACGCTTGTACCCTATATGCAGCAATGATAGACTGAAGAGTGGCAATAACGAGGAAATTCAACAAAATTAGACATATTCATGAGAAATATGCGCGGAGGGAACCAGAGCATGAGCAAAATTATCGTCCGCGGCGGAAAACGTTTGACCGGAACCGTCAAAGTAAGTGGAGCTAAAAACTCCGTTCTTCCGATCATCGCTGCCTCTATCTTGGGAGAAGAAGGCGAGAGCGTAATACACGACGCTCCCCCATTAGACGATGTCCTTACGATTAACCGCTTATTGGAGACATTAGGAATAGCTGTACAATATTCGAACGAAACGATTCGCGTTAATGCGGAGAAAGTAACAAAAACCGAAACCCCTTACGAGCTAGTCCGCAAAATGAGAGCTTCTTTCCTGGTCATGGGACCTTTGCTTACCCGCCTGGGCCATGCGAGAATTGCTCTTCCAGGCGGCTGCGCAATCGGCACCAGGCCGATCGACCAGCATTTGAAAGGTTTTGAAGCGCTGGGAGCGGAAATCGGATTAGGTCAAGGATACATTGAAGCGAAAGTGGACGGACGCTTGAAAGGCGCTAAGATTTACTTAGACGTTGCAAGCGTAGGCGCTACGCAAAATATCATGATGGCTGCCACACTTGCGCAAGGGACTACAACCATTGAAAATGCAGCGAAAGAGCCGGAAATCGTTGATTTGGCTAACTACCTGAACGCTATGGGCGCGGTAGTGCGCGGTGCGGGTACCGGAGTCATCCGTATTGAAGGCGTGGAGAAACTCCGCGGCGTGAAACACACCGTTATCCCTGACCGCATTGAAGCAGGAACGTACATGATCGCGGGTGCCATTACCGGCGGTGACGTGTATGTAGAAGGCGCTATCGCGGATCATCTGACACCTGTCATTTCGAAGATGGAAGAGATGGGTGTAACGGTCCTTCCGGATGAAAACGGTATTCGCGTAGTCGCAGAACGTCCATTGCGTGCAGTGGATGTGAAGACACTGCCTTACCCGGGATTCCCTACGGATATGCAATCCCAGATGATGGCTCTGCTCATGGTTTCCGAAGGCACCAGCATTATGACCGAAACTGTGTTTGAGAACCGCTACATGCATGTGCCTGAATTTGAGAACATGCGCGGACAGGTGAAGGTCGACGGCAGAACGGCGATTGTCAGCGGAGGAACGAAGCTGGTCGGAGCCAAGGTGGCTGCAACTGACCTTCGTGCAGGCGCTGCATTGATCCTGGCCGGTTTGGTAGCGGACGGGGAAACCGAGGTAACGGGAACTCATCACATCGACCGCGGTTATGTGGATATAGCCTCCAAGTTCGGTAATTTGGGCGCGGATGTAACAAGAATCGATCCGCAGCCGGTGCAGGAAGAAATCGAAGAGGCTGCTCCGTTATTTGCTTCCGTACAGAGCTCTCTGGCGTAAAGTTGCCGCAAATTTTCATAGTATAATCAACGAGACCGGTCCTTTGGATCCGGTCTTTTTTATGTGCAGTTCTCTCCCTAATAAAGTAAAAGCCACCAACGAATCCTACCCTCGCTAAACTCGCAAAAATGAGCCTTATGGAAATTGTAACGAATCCTCCCATTGTTATTTGGTGTCCCATTCCCCAAGTTCTAACCGCTCTATCTCTATCATAAAAATGAAGTACGAGAAAAGAGAGAACTAGGAACGCGCTACTGCGCCACGGAGGACAACCTATGAAGAGATTTGCCCAGAGACCGGGGTACACGTATCAGAAGTACAAGCTGCTAATTCTTGCATCGGTTTGGCTGGCGGCCAGCATGACGGTCATCGTGCTTTTGCCGGGACTCTTAGTAAGGCATCACCCGTCTTCATTAGATGCAAAAAACGGATCCGCCGTCATACGTCCCTCAGATCAAAGCATAGAAAAGCGATGGAATCCGGACATAACGCTGTATATCTCGAAGCAGAAGAAAGTAATTTCCCTGCCCTTGGAAACGTATTTGAAAGGAGTAGTGGCGGCTGAAATGCCCGCCTACTTTGAGCCCGAAGCGCTGAAAGCGCAAGCGATCGCGGCAAGAACCTACATTTTGCATAGATTTGTTGCCGGAGAAACGGAAGGCGTTCCCGTAAAAGGTGCGCTGGTGACCGATACGGTGGCACATCAGGCTTACAAAACAGACGAGCAGTTAAGAAAAGACTGGGGTGCGGCGGCTGAGGCGAATCTGATTAAGATCGGCAAAGCCGTGGAAGAAACGCGCGGGCTTGTGCTGACTTATGAGGGGAAGCTGATTAACGCCCTATTTTTCTCCACCAGCAATGGATATACCGAAAATTCGGAAGACTACTGGGGCTCTTATGTTCCTTATCTTCGCAGTGTGCCCAGCCCTTGGGACGTTCCAATTTCGCCGCGGTACAAAGAAACGGTCTCCATGCCGTATGGAGATTTTCTCAGGGAACTTGGAGCCGGCGCCGTATCGGCAGCCAGCAGCAGGGCTTCTTTTATCAGAGTAACAGAACGGACGGAAGGTCGCCGCATCGGCGCGATTCGGGTAGGAGACCAACTGTTAACCGGCAAAGAAATGCGGGAGCGGCTCGGGCTGAACTCGTCCCAATTCACATGGAAGCTGAAAGGCAGCCGCATCGAGATCACTACTTACGGGTACGGGCACGGCGTCGGGATGAGCCAGTGGGGAGCAAACGGCATGGCGGAGAAAGGCATGAAAGCCTCCCAGATTCTCAAATACTATTATAGTGGAGTAAAGCTGGAGGATGGATCGAAGTTTGTTTCCTCGCAAAAGCCGGCTCTATGAGAATATGAAATTTTCTATCGACCTCACGTATAAAAGAGACTTGCGTGGCAACAATGGTTGATGAGGTGATAGAAAATGAATAATGATAAAAACCAAGACAAATTGCAAGACCAAGCTCCTAAAACTGTAGAAGGAGCGGCAGTAAAGGGTTCAGGATGGAAAAAGCTTCTCGGCAAGAAATGGGTATTCCCGGCGGCGTACATGGCAGCAGCAGCAATTATCTTAACGTTAATGTGGGTCTATCAGGGGGCTGACAATAAACCTCTGAAAGATATGGGACTCACAACAACGGGCACGCAAACGGAAACGGGAACAGGAACGGAAGATGGCGGAGCAGTACCAGTTAACGCAGTAGCGGAGCCGCTTGGCTACCCTGTAGCAGATCCTACGGCGCTGGAAGTTTCCAGAGAGTTCTATAACCCGGAAGCTAGCAACGAGGAAAAACAGGCCATGGTAGTAGAGTATGACAACACCTATTCCTATCATATGGGTATCGACTATGCGGCGAAAGATGATCAGAAGTTTGACGTGCTGGCAGCTATGACAGGAAAAGTAACCCGTGTGGAACTGAAGCATCCTCTTCTCGGGAACCTGGTGGAAGTCACGAATGCAGCCGGTTTGAAAACCGTGTACCAAAGCTTGTCTGATGTAGCTGTGAAGCAGGATCAGGAAGTGAAAAAAGGCGATGTCATCGCCAAAGCCGGCCGCAACGAGCTGGAGAAGGATCTGGGCGTTCACGTTCACTTCGAAGTACGTGATAACGACAAGCCCGTAAATCCGGAATCGCTGCTGGAAGCCAAAACCGAAAAAGAAGATCAATAAGAACAACAAGAACAACAGTTTTTTCTGAAAAAACCGCTTAGGACAGGGGGGCTCCGGCCCTCCTGTTTTCTTTTTCCCAACAGTCCCTTCCGCTTGTCCGAAAAATAATTACAGCCAAAAAGGCTTGTCACGCTTGGAAACAAAGAATAAACATACACACCCCTCATATAATGTACCAAACTATCTCGAGTTGGGGAGGCGAGGGGCGTGCACGATTACATCAAGGAACGGACGATCAAGATAGGTCGTTGTATAGTGGAAACGAAGAACACGGTTCGGACGATCGCGAAGGAATTTGGGGTTTCCAAAAGCACGGTTCATAAAGACCTGACCGAGAGGCTGCCGGAGATTAATCCCGATTTGGCCAATCAGGTGAAGACGATCCTGGAATACCATAAATCCATACGTCATCTGCGCGGCGGCGAAGCGACAAAAATTAAGTATAAGAAAACCACCCCCAAGAAGAAGGAAGCTGTATTTGCCAGAACGTAAAGTCCATTGCTCATGCCTTCCCCCTTTTGCCTGATTGCTCCAAAAAGTTCGATGAATATTAAAGGATTTTCGGATTCGGCAGCGAATTGATAATTCATTATTCATTCTACTTACGCCGGCGTGACAGCCGGGTGACGGGTGATGACCAGCAATTGGGGCATTCCTGGCGGCAAGGGGCCGTTTCAGGGCAAGCCCGAGGAGGATTTTGAGCGGGATGTTCAGCAAAGACATCGGTATTGATTTAGGAACGGCAAACGTATTGATTCATGTAAAAGGCAAAGGTGTCGTGCTTGACGAACCTTCCGTCGTCGCCATTGAGAGCGACTCCAAGCGGGTGCTCGCCGTGGGCGACGAAGCGCGCCGGATGGTAGGCCGGACGCCGGGTAACATTGTGGCCATCCGTCCGCTTAGGGACGGGGTTATTGCGGATTTTGAAATTACGGAGATGATGCTTAAGCATTTCATTAACCGGGTCGGAGGCAAACGTTGGTACAGCCATCCGCGCATTCTGATCTGCGCGCCGACGGATATTACGTCGGTCGAACAGAAAGCGATACGCGAAGCTGCCGAACGCAGCGGGGCAAGGGAAGTGTTCATGGAGGAAGAGCCGAAAGCCGCGGCGATCGGCGCCGGCATGGACATTTTCCAGCCTAGCGGAAACATGGTTGTTGATATTGGCGGAGGAACGACGGATGTAGCCGTGCTGTCCATGGGCGACGTCGTTACCTCCTCTTCCATTAAAGTTGCTGGGGACAAGTTCGACTCGGCTATCATGAGATACATTAAGCATAAATATAAATTGCTCATTGGCGAACGGACGTCTGAGGAAATTAAAATACGTATCGGATCGGTATACGGGGACAAGCAGGGGGAGATGGATATACGCGGAAGGGATATGGTCACGGGACTGCCGTTGACGATTACCATCCGGTCGGAAGAAATCCGCGAGGCATTAACGGATCCGATATCCATGATTGTAACGGCAGCGAAATCGGTGCTGGAGCGGACGCCTCCGGAACTGTCTGCGGATATTATCGACCGCGGCGTCATTATTACAGGAGGAGGGGCGCTGCTGCACGGGCTGGAACAATTGATGTCGGACGAGCTGCGTGTTCCGGTGCTCATTGCAGAGGATCCGATGCACTGTGTGGTCAAGGGGACGGGCCTCATGTTGGAACATCTGGACAAGATCAGCAAGCGTAAATTAGGGTAAACTTTACAGCCGGACAAGCCGATATGATAGGTAGATGCTCAGAAGATCGGGGAAACCCGGTCTTGGCTGTGCTTAAGGAGGAATTCCTGTGCTAAGAGGCCTATACACCGCGGCTGCGGGCATGATCGCCCAGCAGCGGAAACACGATACGGTGACGAATAATATAGCAAACATCAATACCCCCGGATATAAGGAAGAGCAGGCAGTGAACCGGGCGTTTCCCGAGATGCTGATCGCCTTAATAGGCGAAGACCAGAAGCCGGGTTCGAAGCAGATTGGCCGGATGAACAGCGGCGTCCTGGCGGAAGAGCCGGTAACTGTGCACCTTCAGGGCGATCTTCAGGAGACGAAGAATGCAGGAGATTTTGCGCTGTCCTCGGATATTCGGGTCCCAGGCATGACGTTTGACGCCTCCGGGAAATATGTAAGTCCGGATGGAACGGTAACGTACCAGCCGCAGGCCTATTTTACCGTTCGGGATGCCAACGGGGAAGAGCGCTTTACGCGGAACGGCAAGTTTGTAGTGGGGGCGGCCGGACAACTGCTCACTACAGACGGCGCTCTTGTGCTGGGAACTGACAATCAGCCAATAACGCTGAGTGGTCCTTTGTCTGACTACCGGGTAACGGAGCAAGGACAATTTGCCGATGCGCAGACGGGAGAGCTGGATCCGACGATCTCAGGGCTGAAAATCTCCAAGATTCAGAACCCGTACGACCTGGTGCGCGAAGGAAACGGCAATTTCCGGCTTTCCGGCGAGGCAGCGGCGGCGGATGTGGCGCCGGGAGATAATGTCGCGGTGCGCCAAGGATTTATTGAGCGCTCGAATGTCGATGCAGCGGCGGCCATGGTGGATTTAATGACAGCTCAACGGGCTTACGAAGCTAACCAGAAGATGATTCAGTACTACGACAAAAGCATGGATCGCGCCGTCAACGATATCGGCCGCGTCTAACGCATAGCGGACCGGGAGGATCTTATGAACCGTTCAATGATAACAGCAGGCGTTTCCATGTACGGCCTGCAGCAGAAGCTTGATATTTTAGCAAATAATATCGCCAATGTGAATACAGTAGGTTATAAGAAACAGGAGGCTTCTTTTCAGGATGTCCTGACTAACGTTACACAGCAGGAGCCTTCCTTTAAGCAAGCCGGACGGCTGAGTCCGCTTGGATATAAGAACGGGTACGGCACGTATCTGGCTAATGTGCAGACGAACTTTACTTCCGGGGCCTTGAAAGAATCCGGGAATCCGTTGGATCTGGCAGTGCAGGGCGATGCTTTATTCCAACTATCCGTGGCGAATACAGGAGCCGGAGGCCAAACCTCTGTTAAAACGGCGTTTACCCGCGGCGGGAACTTCCAGCTATCGAGCTTGGGGGATTCTGCGTCTAATTATTTAACAACGCAGGACGGGTATCTGGTAATGGGCATTCCTAATGGCGGTAACCCGAATAATCCGCAGCCGGTCAAAATCCCTAAGGATCACGCCTTTACAGTAGATGCCTATGGTAATATTACTACGCGGGATCTGACGAATCCGTATGCACGGCCTGTCGCTGCGGGAAGACTGTTAATGGTAAAGCCGCAGCAGCCTGAAATGCTCGAACTGACTGGGGACAATACGTATCAGCTGAAAGAAGGGGCTCCGGCTAATGCCATGAGCGCAATAGCGTTTAACAGGCTGAACCCTGACGCAAATCAACCGAAGATTTATCAAGGTTTCCTGGAGCAGTCCAATGTGGACCTGGCTGACGAGATGACCGAGCTGATGACAGTGCAGCGGGCTTTTCAGCTGAATTCCCGGGCGTTGGCCTCCAGCGATGTCATGGCCGGATTGGCGAACAATTTGCGCGCGTAATCTTATTTTGTAGAAACGAGAGGAATCGAGCTCATGTCCAACCTACAAGAATCAAGACCAGCCGGCAGACCCCGATGGCTCCGTATTCTGCTTCGCACTTCGCGAATTCTGCTTGTGCCCGTGCTATGTGTGCTCGCAGTTATCGCGGGCCTGATTGCAGGTTATGTGTATCTTGGCGGACAGCCGCTGTCCGAAGCGCTGCAGTGGAGCACCTGGGTGCATGTGTTTGATTTGGTTTTTTCGAATGAATAATTCCGCTTATCCCATATTTTTAAACTGACTCCCTAAGGGGAGTTTTATTTTGACTGAATGTCGATGTATAATAAATGGGAATGTTACAGAAAGTGGGGAGGGTCTGGAATGAATTTGCCGAATCTGTTGACCCTATGCCGGTTTGGCATGATCCCCGTCTATGTAACTTGCTTCTCTTACGAAAACTATGTGTATGCTTTTATAGCGGTAATTCTGGCGATAGTAACGGATATATTGGACGGTCATCTGGCCAGGTCCCGGGGACTTGTTACCAAATTGGGCAGTGTTCTGGATCCGCTCGCGGATAAATCGATGATGCTGGTTGTCTTTTTGTCGCTATTATATATTGATATCATTAGCCTGGAAGCGGCAATGGCCATTCTTGTGCGTGATTTAGGAATGATTGCAGGCTCGGCCCTGTTCTATTTCCGCGGAAAACAAACCGTCCCGGCCAACGTTATGGGGAAGCTTACGACGGTTCTGTTCTATTGCGCAATTGCCATGCTGGCTGCAGGGATCCCTTACTCGCTTCATTTTTTATGGGTGGTCATCGGATTCTCGTTCCTGTCTTCAGCCAACTACATCATCAAAGTGCTTTCACTAAACAGTCCTTCCATACAGGCAGAAAAAGAGCATCTTCACAAGGGAACCCCATGAAGATACTCTCTTATGTGAACCCTTACTGCTGCAGGCCATAAGGGACAAGTATAGTGTTGTTATCAGAGTGGAAATTTATGCATGGAAAGACGCGAACCGCAGGAAAGCGGCGCTCGAGAGGAGTAATACATAGATGTTAGATATTAAACAGATTCAAGAAATTATCCCGCACCGCTATCCTTTTTTGCTGATTGACCGTATTCTGGAAGTTGAGGAAGGCAAACGCGCAGTCGGCCTGAAAAATGTAACGATGAACGAACCCTTTTTCGAAGGGCATTTCCCGGGTTACCCGGTAATGCCTGGGGTCCTGATCGTCGAAGCATTGGCGCAGGTCGGCGCAGTGGCAATGTTGAAACTCGATTCGAACCGCGGCAAACTGGGGATGTTCGCGGGTATCGACGGGTTCCGTTTCCGCGGCCAAGTCACTCCGGGAGACACCTTGATTCTGGAAGTGAACATGACTCGTCTGAAAGGACCTGTAGGCAAAGGCCAAGCCGTCGCGAAAGTCGGCGACGAGGTGGTTGCCGAAGGAGAGCTGATGTTTGCGCTGGTAGATCCGAACAAGGCATAAAGCAAGGCTTAAAGAGAGAAAAGCATTTCAACCAATGGAAGAGAGGGACCTACATGACTCAACTGATTCGAAAAGCTGCAGATATCTATAAAGAATGGCTTCTGGACGAACTGATCGACGACACGACCAAACAGGAACTCCGCTCCATTGAAGGGCAAGAGAAAGAAATTGAAGACCGTTTCTATAGAGACCTCGAATTCGGCACAGGCGGTTTGCGCGGTGTAGTCGGAGCGGGGACGAACCGCATGAACATTTATACTGTCGGACGTGCTACCCAAGGGTTTGCCGAGTATTTGACACAGCGCCATCCGGAAGGGGCATCCGCAGTTATTGCATATGATTCCAGGAACTTTTCTCCTGAATTCTCGCTGGAAGCTGCGCTTGTGCTGGCAGGCAACGGCGTGAAAACCTATGTTTTCGAGTCGCTGCGTCCTACGCCGGAATTGTCTTTTGCAGTACGGGAATTGAAGGCATCCGCCGGGATTGTCGTAACGGCAAGCCATAACCCTCCGGAATATAACGGATACAAAGTCTACGGCGAGGATGGATGCCAGCTCGTGCCTGAATTTGCGGAGCAGGTCATCTCCCGTATCAAGGGTGTGGACTCGCTGGGCAGCATTGTGAAGCTGAGCCGCGAAGAAGCGGAAAGCCGCGGGCTGCTGGTTTGGATCGGCGAGGAGATGGACGAGAAATACATCCGTACGATTACCGCTCTAAGCCGTAACAAGCAGCTGATTCAGGACCGGATGAATAAAGAGTTCCAAATCGTATTTTCTCCGCTGCACGGCACCGGAAACAAGCCGGTACGGGCTGCGTTGAAGGAAATCGGCTTTACTAACGTTCATATCGTTGCCGAGCAGGAACAGCCGGACTCTATGTTCTCTACCGTGAAATCTCCGAATCCGGAGGAGCGCGAAGCGTTCACGCTTGCGATTGAGCTGGCAGAGAAGGTGGATGCCGATATTATTATCGGAACGGACCCGGATGCTGACCGCATGGGCGCCGTTGTTAAAGATCCGAACGGCCGATATTTTGTATTATCCGGCAATCAGTCCGGTGCCATTATGGTCCATTACTTGCTGAGCAGTATGAAGGAACGCGGTGAATTGCCTTCCAACGGCGCGGTAATCAAGACGATCGTTACAAGCGAAATGGGAGCCACCATTGCACGCCATTACGGTGCAGCTGTCCTGAATACGCTGACCGGCTTCAAGTACATCGGCGAGAAAATGACTGAATTCGAAGCAACGAAAGAATATCAGTTCTTGTTCGGCTACGAGGAAAGCTACGGATATTTGGCCGGAACGTATGCAAGAGACAAGGATGCTATTATCGCATCTATGCTGATTTGCGAGGCGGCGGCTTATTATAAGGCGCACGGCAAGACGCTGTATGACGTGCTGCAGGAATTGTATCAGCAGTTCGGCTACTTCCTGGAGAGCCTGGAGAGCCGTACGCTGAAAGGGAAAGACGGCGTGGAGAAAATTCAGTCGATCATGTCCGACTGGCGGAATAACCCGCCTGCCGACATTGCGGGAATCAAGGTTGCGGAAGTACTGGACTATGCGCTTGGTCTGGAAGGGCTGCCTAAGGAAAACGTGCTGAAATTCAAATTAACGGACGGTTCCTGGTTCTGTCTTCGTCCATCCGGCACGGAGCCGAAGATCAAAGTGTACTTCGCAGTCAAAGGGGATTCCGGCGAACAGGCGGAGGTTTCGCTTCGCCAGCTTACCGAAGCTGTGATGTCGCGGGTAGACAGTTAATCCGTTCAGGGGATAAGCATCACTATTATAGTTGAAAGATCCAGCCTCTCCGGACATCGGTTCAGATGCCCGGAGAGGTTTCACAATTTTTGACGGGAGTGGAATCGCAGTGCTTCGTACGTTACTTGGCTGGAACGGAAAGATAGGGAAAGTGCTTTGGATCATTGTAATTTTAGGGTTGGCGGCTTCCCTGCCGATCGCATATCAAAGGGTAGAAACAGAGCGTTCCTCCAAGAAAGTGGAGCTTGTGTTCGACTACCGGGACATTACGGATATTGCTGCTGTAAAGCCTAATCCGCAGCAGTTTGTGAAGGAGAAACTGGAGCAGCTTAAAGGCGCCGGATTTACTTCCATGGCTGTCTATGACAGCAGTTTATCGGAGCTGAGAAATACCCGGCATATCCAGCTGTTCAGTTCTGTGGATTATGCGGCACTGACCGGGACACCGCTGCCGGCGGATAAAAATTATACTTATGTGCTCTTTGCGGACAAGCAGGCGGCAGATACGTACCGTCCTCTGATTGAAGGCGCTTTTCAGAGATTGAATGTAGGAACAAAGGATTGGACGTACAAGGGCCAGGCCGGATTGGTAATCGAAGTTCCTTTCGAAGAAGCGACGATGCAGGCGTTAGACCCGGACCCGCAGGCGCTTCAAACTATTAAAGCAGCGGGCTTTCAAGTGGTAGCCCGGATATCGGACCGCCGCAGCACTCTTACTCGAGAAGACATCGACCGCATTATCGGTATTTATAAATCCCAAGGTACAAGATGGATTGTGTTTGACGGCTCTTCCGTCACAGGGTTTAACAACGAACCCGACAAACGTACGATGAGTTATCTTGCCGAATCGTTGAAACAGAACGGGATCGGTATAGCAGCCATCGAATTGCTGAAAAAACCGATCGAAGGCTTCAGCAAACTTGCTTACCTGATTGATTATGACACGGTCCGGTTGAATTCTTTATCGGACAAGGATGCATGGAAGACTCCGGCGGCATTGTCCGACCGGCAACAGCTTGCGGTAAAAGACCGCAGCATCCGGATGCTCTATTATAACGCTTCGGCTCAAAGAAACTACGAGAAGGGCGTCATTAAAGATCCGTTTGAGAACCTGATTCAAAGCTTGGAGGGAGAAAACGGGGCCCTGGCCAGAATCGAGGCGGCAGGATACACGATCGGTACGGCGGAACCGTTCGACTATGTACATTCCGGCTGGCAGAAAATCGCTAAGCTGATCGCCGTCGTAGGCGGTGTGGCGCTCATAGCGCTGCTGATCGGACAGTTTATCCCGGTGTTAGCAATTCCGGCTTTTGTGCTTGGTACGATAGGTGCAGCCGGGTTAGTGGTTCTATCTGCAGATCTTCTCAGCAAAATGCTTGCGTTAGGAGCAGCCATCAGCGCGCCTACGTTAGCTGTCATCCTCGCAATCCGCACTATCCAGAAATGGAATGAACAAGGGGCGGCAGGGGCAAGATGGAGCAAAGCGGTTGTGCTGTTTTTGCGGACAAGTCTCATCTCCTTAGTGGCCGTACCGTTCATGGTCGCGCTGCTGAACGCACCGAAATATATGCTGGTACTGGATCAATTCCGGGGTGTAAGCCTTCTGCATGCGGCACCGATCGGGCTGGTAGGCATTTATGTGCTTCTGTATACCAGCGGCGGGGTGATCAGCACAATCAGAAACCTGCTTTCCAGGAATATCACCGTTCTGATGGTGGTTGCAGCCGGCATACTAGGGGCAGCGGGTCTATACTATCTTTCCCGTACAGGGAATGAAGGCTCCGCATCTTCCATCGAGCTCATGTTCCGTTCGATATTGGAAAATACGTTTGGTGTCCGGCCGCGGACAAAAGAGTTTTTGCTGGCCCATCCGATTTTCATTACTGCGGTTTATATTGCTCTTAAAGGCACCAAGTATAAAAGTGCGCTGTATCTGCTGATTTTTGCCGTGATCGGACAGCTGTCTATGGTCGACACGTTCGCGCATCTGCATTCGCCGATTAAGATCTCGCTGGTCCGCGATTTGCTTGGCATAGGGCTTGGCATCGTGCTGAGCGTAATATATGTAGCTGTGTGGGAAATCCTTGTAAGGGGTTGGAAGCTTTGGGCTCCATTAGTAAGAAAATAGTTATCTCCGGGTATTACGGATTTCATAACAGCGGGGATGAAGCGGTTTTGAAATCGATTCTTCTCGCATTGGAAGCGGAGGGCCAGCGGCAAGGGGTGAGGATTGAGCCTGTCGTGCTGTCTATTAATCCGCCGCTGACGGAGAAATTGTATGGCGTAAAAGCTGTACACCGCATGAAGCTGTCAGAAGTGAGACAAGCGATCCGCGAGAGCGACGGCTTGATCAGCGGCGGAGGCAGCCTGCTGCAGGATGCTACGGGATTGAAGTCGATTCCTTATTACTTGGGCGTGATTAAACTTGCCCAGTGGGCCGGGAAGCCGACCTTCATCTACTCCCAAGGCATCGGTCCTGTGCATCGGCGGGTGTTCTACCCGCTGATCCGCGGCGTCTTCCGGAAATGCGATTACATTTCCGTCCGCGATGTGGAGTCCCGCGATCTGCTGCGCCGCATCGGCGTGGCACCGGACCGGATCGGGGTCGTCCCCGATCCGGTGATAGCGATGCCGCTGCCGGAGGCGCTCCCGCGGGACGCCGCCGCAGGCGCGGGCACCGACCGGCCCGTGGTGGGCGTGTCGGTGCGGTTCTGGAACAAGGACCGGTCGGATCTCGACCGCCTTGTTCAAGGGCTTGCCCGCATTGCCGCGGAGCGGGCGGTGCGGTTTCATTTTCTCCCGTTCCATCTGCCTTCGGACGAAGAAGCTTCGGTGTATGTGATGGAACGGCTGCGCACCGCTGCCGCCGGCTCGGACCTCGAGACGAGCCTCTACGGCGGCAGCGAAGACCCGCAGGCGATGCTGGCCGAGGTCAGCGCCTGCTCGCTCTTGATCGGCATGCGGCTGCACTCGCTCATCTATGCCGCGGGACAATCTGTGCCGGTGATGGGGATCAGCTATGATCCGAAAATCGATCATTTCATGAACCGTCTCGGGATGAAGTCCGCGGCTACGACGGAGCAGCTTGATACGCATGCCTTCGGGGCAGAGGCCGTCTCGCTGCTCGACGGCCGGGAGGCCTGGATCCGCTCCAAAGAGAGCGTGATCGAAGAACTGAAAGCGCAGGCGGTGCGGCCTGCGCAGGAGATTGTTAGTTTTTACGCAAAACGGGTTAAAGGATGGTAACAGTGAACACTGGATTTGAGAAAGTATCAATTTTCGGCGTCCCTTTTTCCAAAATGAATATGAAGGAAACCGTAGAATATCTGACCTCGGCTGTGAACAACCGGCAGGCTACGCAAGTCATTACAGCTAATCCGATCATGGTAATGACCGCGGTGAACAATCCGGACTATCTATCCATGATGAAGCGCGCGGAATTGATTGTGCCGGATGGAGCGGGGGTAGTTTGGGCAGCGGGGTATGTCGGCAATCCTGTAGCCGAACGGGTTACCGGCTTTGAATTGCTCCATGAGCTTCTGAGGGCGGGAGGACGGTTTGGCTGGAAAGTGTATATGCTCGGGTCCTCGCCGGAGGTCATTGAGGAAGCTCATAACCGTCTGCGAGCCCAATATCCCGGCGTTCAATTCGTCGGATTCCGCGACGGATTTTTCGGGCCGGCCGAGGATCAGGAAGTCATCCGGGAAATCCGCGAAGCCGGGCCGGATCTGCTCTTTGTCGCCCGGGGCGCCGATACACAGGAGCCTTGGATCGACCGCTATAAGCAACAGCTGAATGTGCCGTTGATGATGGGGGTCGGCGGAAGCTTCGATGTCATTTCCGGCAAAACGAAACGCGCCCCTAAAATTTTTCAGAAGCTAAGGCTGGAATGGTTTTACAGGCTGCTAAAGGAGCCTTCCCGGTACCGAAGGATGCTGGCTTTGCCGAAATTTGCCGTGAAAGTGATGCGAGAGAAAGAAAATGTGCAAAAACCTTGACTTTCCTTTCGAATACGACGAAAAATTATGAAAATCTAATGAAAATTAAGGTGGAACTTCTTTGTTAATGGGAGTATAATTTGGGACGGTAATAAAAATGGACAATTGGGGGAAACCATGAGTTATCTATACCTGCTTGGTTTTGCTGCCGCATTAGCTTTGGCTTTCATCTTAACGCCCTTAGTAAAGACATTCGCCATTAAAGTCAATGCAGTCGACCGGCCGAATCACCGGAAGGTACATACGCGCATTATGCCGCGTCTTGGAGGATTAGCGATTTTTGCCGCATTTGCCGGTACTTATCTGCTGCTGTCTCCATGGTTACATCTGGACAACCGAAATATGAATTTAATCCACGGATTGCTGGCCGGAGGCACGATCATCGTGATCATCGGCGCGTTGGACGATAGATTTGAATTATCCGCCAAGGTCAAGCTGCTAGGTCAGATTGCTGCGGCATGTGTGCTTGTATTCGGATTCGGAATTAAAGTGAACTTCTACAACGTACCGTTCGGCGATCCGATGATGCCGATTCAGGACTGGATCTCCATTCCGCTTACGATCTTCTGGGTTGTCGGCGTGACGAACGCCATTAACCTGATCGACGGCCTGGACGGCCTGGCAGCCGGAGTGTCCGGTATTGCTACGGCGACCATTTTGGTCCTGGCGCTGTTCATGACGAACGGCGGTACGGTTATACTGCTCAGCTGCATGTTGTTAGGCAGCATTATCGGCTTCCTGTTCTTCAACTTCCACCCTGCCAAGATTTTCATGGGGGATTCGGGATCGCTGTTCTTGGGCTTCAGCCTTGCAACCCTCTCCATCATGGGTTTCAAACAGGCAACGCTCGTTTCGTTCATTATCCCGCTGTTTATTATCGGGGTGCCTCTATCGGATACGTTCTTCGCCATTGTTCGACGCTGGGTGAACAATAAGCCGATTTTTGCGCCTGATAAGGGACATCTTCATCACTGCCTGCAGCAGCTCGGCTTCAGCCACCGCAAAACCGTTCTTGTGATCTACGGGGTGGCGGCGTTCTTCGGGGCGACAGCTGTTGTTCTGTCTCAAGTATCTCAAGTAGCGAACTGGATTACGGTGCTTGTCATCGCAGTTACGATTATCGTGCTTCAACTGGGTGCGGAGGTCATCGGTATTGTTGACCGGACCCGCCGTCCGCTGATCTCCGCTTTGCAGCGGCTTCGTATGAAGGCGGAGACCGAAACGCGTACGAAATAATTCATCTATTATCTTAACGTATAGTCCAAAGCTCTTTCCTTCGGGAAAGGGCTTTTTTGTTGTTTTGCCGCATTTCCTTTTTTCGGGAAGCAACCCTAAACATTTGGACACCTCAGGACGATATAACAAATAGGACTAACCGTTTTTTACCCATTACATCCGTGTGCTCATGGCTTGGAGGAATGTTATGAAGAGAACGCTCCCGATTCTCATTTTGCTGCTGCTTAGTATGGTGTTACATACTGCTGCCGGTTTTGCCGCGGCAGGCTCGACACTTGTTTATAAAGGGAAAATCAGCTCAGTTGATGCCAAAAACCTGCGAGTGACGCTCCAGCTTTCTGCTTCCAAGAAACAGACGTTCCGGATTACGCCCAACACTAAGCTGCTTGTGAACGGGGTTGCTGTGAAATTCGCGGTGTACCGTCCCGGTATGCAGGCTCAAGTTACCGTCTCTAAGAAGAATGGAGCCACTGTACAGATTCAGGGAATTACAAGGCAGGAGACCGCAGTCATTCCGGACCTGGCTAAATACCGCACAGGGATTGTACGGGATATCGAGGGTAATCGTGTATGGGTTGAAAGGGTATTCGGTCTGATGGAGGATTTCACCGTTTATCCGTCCACTTCCATTTTGAAAGAAGGCAAACGCACGGATCTAACTTCGCTTTATCCTGGAGACCGGGTGAAGCTGTTTATGGACAAAGCGAAATCCAATCAGCTGGCCCTGCTTGAAATCCAGAACAGTTCTATAGAAATGAAGGAGCTGTACAGAGGGCAATTACAATCTTATGACACCATGTTTTACACGATCACGCTAAAGAATGTTGAAATATTGACTGATAACGTTTGGAAGCCTTTCAAAAGTTTATTGAAACTGCCGGTAGACGTGAATCAGCCGGCCTACTATGGACCGAACAAGACGGCCTGGAATGATATGAATCAATTTACGAATAAACAAGTATACCTTGCAACCGTTGTGAAGGCCGGAAACGAACAGGCTGCCCGGGTCCTGATCCAGCAGAGCTTTGAAAGGTCTTATGCGGAGCAGGTATCGCAGGCGAATTTTAATACGGATCTGTTCGAGCTTGTGGGAAGCGGAAGCTTCACCGTTCATCCGGGTTCCATTCTGATCCGCAATGGAAGGCTGGTCGACCAGTATGGATTGACGGATTCAGGCTTTGCCTATGTTTCAGCCGCCGATGCCAATCAAGGGTATGCGCCGCTTGCGAACATAATCAATATTTACAATGAAGGGCTCGAACAGCCTCAGCGGGTACGCGATCAGATCTATTGGGGGACGTTGGATACGCTGGTGGACGGGCGTTTGTTCATTAAGGATTTTGCCACTCAGGAAATGCATCAATGGCAGTACCAGTACGGGGCATCCAAAGAGTTATTCTACGATCTCGATACAAGTATTTATGATCTGACAGCAAACAAGACTGTGCCGTCCGAAGAATTTGACCGCCAAAATTACGCTGTAGACGACGCGTCATCGACCTGGTCCGGCAGGAAAGACTGGTACGGATATATGTATGTCCGCGACGACAGGGTTGTGGCCATTAACGTAAAACAGACGCCTGATAACTTCCTGAACCATAAAACAACAACAGCGAAAGTGGTTTCGCGTAACGGCACCCTGTTGTCGTTGAAAGAAGTGAAGGAATGGAGCCTGACGAAACGCAATTGGCAGGTGATGACCTCCTCTTTTAACTCTTTAGACGTCAGCAAGGCCATCATCATGAAAGACGGACGCAAAATTGCCGCTTCGGAGATCCAGCCTAACAGCAATATCTACGTTATCAGGGACGGCGGAACGGCCATCTTCGTACTCATCACGTAACGTACATGCACTCGGAAGGGGGGAATCCATTGTTCCATCGAATCAGATATGTATGCATCGTCATCTTGCTTCTTAGTTTAGCTGTTCCTGCAGGGGCGTTTGCGGCACCTCCGGATTTCTCCGGCGGTGTGAATAACGAATATAAATATGATGAAATGGTGTTTCTAACGGGCGAACCGGTTGTTTTTTCAGGCAAAATGACCCGCACGGAGAAAACAGCCAAAGGGATCACTACCGTATCCTATAACTTTACTTTAACCTCCGTTGATCCTGCCAAGAAAGGCAAATTGAGCCGCAAGCTTTCATTCGTTACTACGGAAACCGTTAGGCCGGATAAAGGGCAGACGACCACAACGACAGGAGTTGCCAAAGGTTATAAAGAGGATATCGAGATTCTCGGCAAAAAGTTCTCCCTGGCCGACTACCAGTTCTCCAAATCGGATGTGGTGGATAACCGGCCTGTCAGTGATTTTTACTCGGGAAACATCGTCGGCAAAAAAACATATATCGTGAACCGCGGACGTTCCGATGAGGAAGAATTGACCGTTACGTTCAGCGGGGGCGACATAGGCTTCAAAAATTTCTGGGGGAACACGGAGACGCAAGTGATCCAACAGGATATTACGGCCAAAAGCTGGACAGGCAGTGTAAAGTCAACTACTTCGGACAGTACGGCCAAGAAACTGACTTACCAGGATAACATGGCCAACTATACAAGTTTTAACGGCGGATATATGAGAGTGACGGACGGAGAGATGGTTTCCAGGTATGAGTATAATCTGCCTGTCCTGAAAGACGGTGTCGTTAATGCTTCATCCGTTGACCGGAATATTGGAGAACGGGCGCTGAAGCAGAGTAAGGTTCCGAAGATAGAACGCCTCATTGTTCCTAAGTTCAGAGATACCGAGGGGCATTGGGCGCAGGAAGCCATTGAGAAGTTGTATTCACTGGATATTTTTGAGGAAAAAACAGAGATTTTCGCTCCCAACATTCCTATCAGCCGATACGACTTTACTGTAGCTGTCATGAGAGCCGCAGATAACCGGGTAACCGACCCGAAAACTGCATCCAAGACGAAGGCACCGGTTGTAAATCCGTTCAGGGATATCCGTTCAACCGACCCGAATCTAAAATATATGCAAAGTGCAGAGGCGAAGGGGGTCGTTTCCGGCGTAAGGCCGAGCATTTTTGAGCCGAGTGGAGTGTTGACCCGGGCACAGGCGGTTACGATTTTAATTCGGGCGCTGGGTTTTGAAACTAAGGCTCCCATGACGTCTTACAGCACCTCTTTTGCAGATAATGCTTCCATTCCATATTGGGCAAAAGATGCGGTCTATGCCGCGAACGAAGTTGGGCTGGTTGTTGGAACGTCTGACGGCACATTTAAGCCAAATAAAGAAATGACACGGGCTGATGCAGCGATGATGCTGTCGCGGTTCCTGGAATTTATAGAGAAAGACTTGAAAGTGGATTATGCAGATAACATCGTGCTTTATTAATGAGACTGGAGTTGAGGATTTTGAGGGAATGGAAAGTAAGCAGGGCAGCGAAGATCTCCGCATGTACATTACTGCTGGGCTTGACACTGGCACAGGCTGCTTCGGCAGCATCATTCAAAGACACAAAAGGGAATTGGGCGGAATCGGCGATTAACGCGCTCGCACAGCAAGGGGTTGTGTCGGGCTTCGCAGACGGTACGTTTAGGCCAAATCAGGCGATCAGCCGGGTGGAATTCTTTACAATGCTGAATAAAGTGATGGGCTACAATGTCCGCAAGACTCCTATGTTTTCGGATGTAAGCACTAAGAGCTGGTATTACAGTGAAGTAGCAGCGGCAGTAGGCGCGGGATATATCCAAGGCGAGTATCAGGACGGGGGCAAAATGCTTCCGACTATCGCCATCACCCGGCAGGAAGTAGCGAGTATGCTGGCCAAAGCATTAGATCTGCCTTTGGAGAACAATGCTTCCGTGAAGCTGAGTTACAAAGACAACGCCCAGATCCAGCCTTGGCGTAAATCCGCAGTCAGCGCTATGGTGAAATCCGGCCTGATGAGCGGCATGCCCGATAAGACGTTCCGTCCAACGGAAGCCGTCACGCGTGCTCAGGTCGCAGCGATTTTAAAGCGTGTATTGGACGAGTACAAAGGCGGAGGCTCGGCAGGCGGCGGTTCCGGATCCGGAGGATCCATTATCAGCAATGGCGTCTCCTACCGGCCGTTAAATCCGATCACTGTCATGCAGAACACTTCGATCACGTCGTACTTGCCTTCTTACGTGGATGCTACAGTCAACGGGAAAGTAAGCAAAGTGGCCGTGACATGGCCTTCCGTCAGCACCAGCGAGTTAGGCACACAAAAAGTTCAGGGTACTTTGAGCAATTCCACTTACAGACCCGTACTGACCATCTTTGTAATTAACGGAAACAACGGCACAGGCAACAATGGAGGCAACAACGGCGGTAACAACGGAGGCAATAATGGCGGTCAGCCAATCAATATCGGCGGTCCGGCTCTCGGAGACGTAAAAATCAGCTTCAGCTCGCTGTTTTCGACCATCGTCGTGCGAAGCAACGAGAAAGTAACCACCATTACAGCGAACAACAATCAAATGCATTACGAAGGCAACAACACCTTCAGCATCGCCACAGCCGGCCTGAAACTCGGCGACAAAGTCACCATCAAAGCCATGGACATCTCCGGCAAAGTGATCGACCAGAAAGACTACATCGTCACCCAGACGACTAATGGGAATTAAGGGGGAGAAGAAGAGATGATATCAGCAAAAACAATCCAGTCCATCAAAAAAGCGGCCATAGGCTCCGCTTTTCTGATCACTTTCGCGGCAGCGGCCTTTTTGGGGGCTCCAACGGCGAGTGCTTACAAACCGCTTCCATTAGAATCTAGTCAGTATCCAGAAAATAATGCAACAGGGGTACCTTCGCAGTTAGAGTTTGTACGCTTAAGTTTTAACAGTAACCCTGGGAGAATTGTAGGCACCCATAGTCCCACTTCCATTTCAATCTCAAAAGCAGACCAACCGGGTGGTAGAGAGGGGCAACAGGCAAAAATTCAGGTTATTGAACTCTCGACCAATACTCCCGTGCATGCAACATTATCGGGAACGGACGTTAATGATGATGGAGTAGCTGATCCTGAGTTACATATTCAAGGTAACACGCTTGCTATTAAAGTTAATCCTTTTGACTCGACAAAGGCAGTTGATGATCCATTTAATAAAAACAGGTTAAAGCCAGGTGAAACATATCAGGTGATTATCCCTCAAGGCAGCGTTGTACATAAAGCGCCTGCGGATACGTCTTTTGATAACAATGATGCCATTACATGGACTTTTACTGTTGAGCGTAAACCAACACCAAGTGTTTTTAGTTTTCAACCTGGCAATCAAACATTTCGGTTCGACCCTAAAGTAACTAACACAGGATTGCCCAATAATGTTAGTGCCCTAGGAGTAGGTTATCGTAAAACACTCGTCTTAGAGTTTCAGAATGGAGTAAAACCTAATATTCCAGAAAATACTGTGGTAATATCAGGTAATGAATTAAGTTCAAACGCTACACCTCATAATCCTAATACAGTAACTAAACAAGACCCTAAAGCGTCAAATACGTTAATAGTAACCATGGATACGAATAATCCTCTTAAGGCCAATCATTTGTATACAGTAAACATAAGCAACAACATTACAGATGCAGATTCCAATACTTTGCGCTACTTTAACAAAAAGCCAATAACACCAAGCTCTGCAGCAGTAAAAGTTACAGCTTCTAAAAGTACAGCGCAATATAAATCAGATGTAATTGCATATGCTGAACAAGTACGCCGATATGCTTTTAATGCTATTTATCCATATTTCATGAAGGATAAAACCATAACACTTAATGCAGCAACTGAAGCAGAGAAGTTAGCAAATCTAGCTACAAACACGCTTAGAAACGTCACGATGGATACAACAACAACTACAGCAGCAGCTCTAGAGACGGCACATGCCAAACCGCTTTATGATGCGATTGAAACTGCTACTACGGGATTTGATGCTGTAGTTATTGCCAGTTACTCTTACGATAACGAGACAGGTTTTACACCTGAATCAAAAGCTATGTCAAATAAATATCCGTTAACAAACGATCCAATTTCTATCCGTTTTTCGACTTTCCGTGACTTTAAGGAAACATTAATTAACCCTGCCACCGCAACTGTTCAAAATATCAATAACACTATTTTATCCATTGAACCGCCAAGGCGAGTTGGAGTAGTGGTTCCAAAAAGTTATATTAAAAATATTGAAACACTTCATTACGTGCAGGGACTAGTTCCGTCAACTCAAGGCAATAACCTTACAAACATTGATATTACTGCTGATTCAGATGTTGATAAAATTATAATTAACTCAAACCGTGGACCAAGAATTTTGACATCTAAGGTTAACAATGTATTTACTGCTGGATATTCTGGTTTAGAAGCAGATGGCATTAATGAAATTAGAATTCAGGCTTATGACAAGTATGGACAAATACTTGAAGAAAGAAATATTAAGTTATCAGTCCAAGGTAACAATCCTTTAAAGAACGACTACCTACCTAAAGAGAGTAAGGCTCTGGGCAAGACATATACTCTATACGAGCTTATGGAGGATCCGAAACTCTTCTCGGAAGTGCTCCTGCATTTCCCAGTAAGCAAGCTCAATGAACTCGGTATCTTCTTACCGTACACGCCTTAAAACATCATTAAGAACCGCACAGCGGATGCTGTGCGGTTTCTTTTTTAAGATAGCTCGTCCTACCACTGGTAGATTTTAATTTTGTGCTTGTAAGCTTTTTAATATACAATAGATACATACTTAACCAATTACTAAATATACACACAAAGGTGATTATAATGAAGAAGATCTATTCTACAGCCCAGCAGGAATATTTGAACGCGAAAAATGCGTTTGAGGAGATTAGTAAAGTGCTGGAGAAGAAAATCCAGACGATTACGGTCATCCGTGAGATCCAACAGCCTGAAATGGAAAAGCTGGTTGTAGAGACAGGGTTCCATCAAGCATTTGAGAAGCTTACAGAGGCTGAGACTAATCTTATTAATTGGTCCCATGAAGCCATTAAGCAAGAGCAGACTTATAAAGATAACGTAAGCCATTTTGAAAATATGTACGCAAATCTTCACAGAAACGCAGAAGCAAGAACAACTGTTATTCAATTAGCAATGAAATTGAAATAACCTGCGCAGCCGTCACCTGATTAGGTGGCGGTTTTTTCGTTTATTAATAAGAGGAAAATCGCACATCATATGGTAAAACTTACAGCATGACGGCAATGGCAGGCGAGGATATAATTAGCATTGCAGGACGGAAATACATAAAGAAGAAGACAAATGAAAGACAAGTTTCGGCAATGTTTGCAGAAACCTGAAATTTTTTTTGGAGTAGACGCAACTTTTCTTGAAACCCTGCGTTTATATATGTGAAACTTAAACATACACCTAATCAGCGAATCAAGTTGGATATATTTCTCAAAATATTTCTTTACGCTCTTGCGCTGCCGTTGTATAATGTTTAAGGTAGTTTCACAGTGTCTACTAGTATTTTTTACCTGTTTACTAGTTTCTGTGGCATACATAAGTCGCAGACATTATTTATATTAATTCATGCTCTAACTCTGGAAAGGGGGTGCAATCACCTATGAGTAATACGAGCTTTCAAATTAAAGAATCAGATTTAAACTTGCATGTATATAGAGGAGGAGAAAAAAAGGTTATGAAGAAAATTGTATCCGTAGCACTATCCACAGCAATGGCGTTCTCCATGTTCGCTAGCGTTGTCTCCGGTGCCGAACTTACTACTACTGACAAATTTAATGCACTGAAAGAAAAAGGTATTCTTAGCGGTATTGACGCTGCTGGAAACCCAGGTCTTAATAATTCCCTTACTCGCGCTGAACTGGCGAAAATCCTAGTATCCCTGACTGGTCTTGAGCCAGTGTCCGGAGCTTCTTCTTTTAAAGATGTGAAATCCGGTTGGGCTGTTTCTTACATCAATGCAGCTAACAAAGCTGGTTTGATGGCTGGTACTTCCGCAACAACTTTCGCTCCAGCTGGTAAAGTAACAGTTGAGCAAGTAGCTCGTGTACTAGTTGTAGCTCTTAAAATCGAACACCCAGCTTCCCCTGACACAAACGCTTCCCCTTGGGCGAAAGAGTACGTGGCAGCAGCAGTTAAAGCTGGTCTGATCGATGCTTCTGCTAACCCTAAAGGTCTTGCACTTCGCAGCCTAATCATCGATGCTACTTACGCAGCATGGAACGCTTCCCAAGTAGCTAAAATCTCCAAGTTTGAAGCTGCTGGCGCTAAGAAACTGAAAGTGACTTTCTCCAAAGCTGTTGATCCAGCTGCTGTGAAATTCGCTGTTAAGAAAGGCGCTAACTCCGTAAGCGTTGCTAAGACAACTGTTGCTGACGACAAACTGTCCGCTACACTGGAACTTACTAACAAACTTACTAAAGGTGACTATGTTGTAACAGTCTCCGGCGTTGCTAAGACTGACCTGACTAGCACTGTATCTGTTGAAGACGAGAAAGTAACAGCTATCGCGTTCAACACTACTAACGCTGTTCTTGATGCAACTGACAACACTAAAGCCTATGCAACTTATAAAGTAACTAACCAGTACGGCGAAGAGCTGAACAGCACTACATTGACTGTTACTTCTAGCGTGTACGGTGCAACTGCATCCAACGGTAAAGTTACAATTGATGCTACTGGCGAGTTGAAAGTTGGCGACAAAATCAACGTAAGCCTTCTTGATGCAGCTACAGGCGCATTCAAATCCGAAGTTCTGACGGTATCCGCTAAAGCTGTTACTGCAGATGTTGAAGTGAAGTCCCTATACAACAGCGACGCTGCTGCGGTATTGAGCTCCGACAGCACAGCTTCCGATTTCAAATTGCTGCTTGATGTTAAAGATCAATACGGAAACAAAGTAGCAGCAGCAGACATTAAAGACGATCTGATCGTTTCTTTGTCCGACTACTCCGTACTGACTCTTGCTGGTCTTTCCGCAAGTGACACAACTCCAACTTTCACAACTCAAAAAGTTGATGGTGTTGAATATGCTGCAATTGCCCTGACAGGTATTTCTAAAGGCGGTAAAGTGACTGTTCAAATCATCTCCAAAGCAACTGGCGATATCGCTAAGTTCGATGTTACTGTTAAAGAAGGCGTGAAAGCAGATGCTATCACCCTGACAGCTCCTGAGCTTGCTGTTGCTGGTGAAGACATCACAATCCCTGCTACAGTTCTTGACCTAGACGGAAAAGAAATCACAAACGCTGATAAGCTGAACACTGGCAGCGCTGGCAAAGGTGTTAACCTTTCCTCTACTGCTGGCACAGGATCGTCCATCGGCTTCGTTCAGGACTATGTGAACAACAAAGCTAAGCTAGTTCTGAAAGGTGTAACATCTGCTGGTAAAGTAACTGTAACAGCGATCACTGCTAACGGTAAATTTGCTAACGTTGTAATCGATGTAAAGGAAGCTAAAAAGCCAGTAGTAGTATCCGCTACTAAGGATATCGTTACTAACCTTCTGGTTGGTGGATCTTTCACATTGAATAAAGACTCCATCGTTGTTCAAGACCAATACGGTCGTGAAATTGACGAAAATGCAGCTGGATATACAGTTAAAGTAACTAAAGCTGATTCCGACGATCAAGTTTCCATCACTGGTAACTATGCATCTGGTTACACAGTTGCTGGTGTTAAAAAAGGTAGTGTAGATCTTACACTTACTCTTATGAACGGCGCAACTGAAGTGAAGGACAGCTCTTTCACAATTACCTCTAATGTAGTTGAGAAGTCTCAAATTACTTCTTATGAAGTAGCAGACGTTGCTAAAGTTTATGCAGTTAAAGATAACGCAGTAACTAAGTACGATAAAGAAGTAAAAGTGAATGGTGTAACTGCTGGCGGCGTTAAAGTTGCAGTTCCAACTTCTGAGTTCACTGTTACAAGTGCAACTTACGGTGTAACTGTTACTGGAAACAAAGTACACGCAGATCAAGATGCTGTAAACTTTGGATCTAACACTACTGTTGATGCTAGCCTAGTAGTTGTAGTGAAAGCTAACAACCAACAGCCAGTAACTAAAACAGTTCAAATCTCCAAAGAAGCACCAACTTTTGCAACTATTGAAGTTGTAGAAGAAGGCGGCGTTAAGAAAATCGACGCTAACACAATTTCTGCTTCTAAAGCTGCAGTAAACTCTGAAGCTGAAGTAAAAGCACTTGCTACTTCCTTCATCAAGGCAGTAGACCAGTATGGTGTAGAAATTACAGGTGATGTTTACACAACAGTTATCTCCAACGTAACTGATGGCAAAGACATCACTGCTGTAGAAGCTGGTAACAGCTTCACAGTAACAGCCGTTACATCCAACGGTAAAACTCTGGTAATCAAAGTAATCGTAACTGCTTAATTATCAGTCATAACGAAAAGAGCCTGGTCCTAGACCCGGGCTCTTTTTTTTATCATGATATTAATAGAAATTCTTCAGATTCCCTCGAAACGAAACTTTTTCCAAGCCAATTGCGTCAAATAGAGTAAGAATTTACGATCATCCGATGAAAGGAACGGCTATATATGAAGAAATGGAAACTAGCCTTACTTACCTGCCAGCTGGTAAGTTTAACAGCACTGTCTGTTCCTGCCCTTGCGGCCACGCCTGCATTATCTACGGCTAAATATGGAGCACAATTTCAGCTTCCCCAGTCCAATTATATTTACTTATCCAAAAATAGCTTTATCCAGCTGAAAGAAATTAACATGATGCCTACCGAAGAAGGAAAGCTGGTCTATTTTAAAGTATCCTTCTACAACGGAGAGCAGAAGCCTATAGATTTCATGGATTATTGGCTGCGTCTTCAAACCAAAACCGGTACGAAGTATGTAACGAAGACGGTAACGGCCCCGAAAAACAACAATGAAATCAATCCAAAAACCAAGCAGGAATACACCTTTTACGCTAAAGTAGATGCTAGTCTGAATATTTCTGACTTGGTTGTGAAGTTTATCAAGTGGGACTTTAGCGCTCCTGGTTACGAGCGTAGTTTAGGCACAGTATCTTTTCCAAAAACTTATAACAATACCACGCCTATCTACATGAAGCGCTCCGTTGCCGCTCCCGGAGTTTCTTTAAACACTTTTATCCGAAAAGCTGTGATTGAAAAAAATGATGAGCAGAAAGCCGTAACTGTATCTTACGATTTAGATAACACGAGTAATAAGGAGCTGGAACTAGCCAACATTAAGCTCTACCTTACAACAGTCAGTGGAACTTTATTTCCACTAGATGTGCCTGCCGATGCGACGAAGCTTAAGGGACGTTCAAAAGTTACACTAGAACTGACCACTTCCATTGATAAAAACGTCAACCTAATTGGATCCAAAATGCTGATTTCCTATATAGAACCGGAATCAAAGCTAGAGCTTCCTCTTGCCTATAACCAGCTGGCCTACACAACGAATGTAATCACAAAAGTACCTGCAGGTGCAACTAGAGTGATTACAATTAATAAAAGCAGTTTTGAAGCAACTATCAAGACTGTACGGAAATATCCTAAGGATACCAACAACAATTATGTTCTTAACTTCTCTTTGAAAAATGTAGGTAAAACGCCTGTAACACTGCCCGCATATCAATTTATGCTTTTGAATCAAAATGGGCTAACCTATCCGTTAACCTCATCCGAAGAGTTAAATACGATTACGATCGCACCCCAAGCGTCTAAAACACTGACTTTATCAGCACTTGTTCCTAATACGGTAAATATGAGTAACTTAGATTTACAACTAAGGGCTCCATTAGTGGAAGGAAAGCCTGCATCTGCGACTCCCCTTGCTGTTTTTAAAGTACCGTCCATGAACGGACTTCCTAGTTCCAATAATCAATATCTCTATAACAGTGCAAAAGGTACTTATCAGCTCAGCATAGGTAATGTAGAACGACTACCATGGGGAGAAAAAGATCAGCTTAACGTGAGTCTTGATGTAACAAATCTTGGGTCATCGAGTTTGCCGCAGCTGCCAGCAAAAGGGTCTATTGAGATTGACGGAATAAAACTGGATGCAGCACAAACTAAAATTATTCAAGTCAATCCTAATGTGAACATATCCAGTGGTGAGACAGCACGGATTGTCTTTTCAACAAAGATACCTTATACGGCATATTTCAAAAACGTATCACTACACTTGGAGGAAGAAGTTGATGGTAAGACATCCCCGCTGGTAGAATTAATTAAACCGATAGACTCCATTGCTCTTCCTGAGATTTCTACTGACAGTATAAAGAAAATAGAAAGCATCGGGCGCAGATCTCAAATCAAAGTTGGGGATGTCCACACTTACGAGGGTGCAACTAAGAATCTAGTATACGTAGAATTGATTATGAAGAATTCCGAGCTTCGAAATGCTGATTTGCCTAAGTTGACAGGATATTTCAAAACATCAGAGAATCTGTATTACACAGCTAATCTAGCAAAAGTAACAACTAAAGTGAATCCAAACGGAGAAGTACTGCTTGGTCTTTGGGGTGAAGTGAATAAGAATTACAAAGTGAATCATCTGAGCGTAGTTTTGGGAGAAGCCATAACAGACACAGCATTTACTCCACAAGATGGAACGCCTGATGGCATCATGAATGGATTCACTCTCAAGCTACCTAGTGAAGATACGTCCGTAAAACAAGATTTATCAAAATTAAATTTGAAACCATATACACTAAATATAAGAAATGTGCTTCCGGTCATTATGGATAAGGACAAAATCAGATTAAACTTTGAGTATGACCTGAACAAAACTACTGATTTTGAACAAGTTACAGATTCTCATAAAATCACGTTAGAAATTGACGACGGGAAGAATAAATTCAGCCAGTCGCTGGATTTGGATAAGGCTGAAAGCGATAAGAGCCTGATTACTGGGAATTCTGTGCAAAAGGCACTAGATTTTGAAGACAGCCGACTGCTTGACATTCAAAACAGAATCATTAATGTCAACATATATGATGAGTTTAACGGTTATAAGAAGAAGATTGGCACTCAAACCTTTAATTTCTATCAAATCAACTACTAAGGAGACAACATGATCAAACCAGCGCAAAAACTTTTCATTAGCACCGCTGCAGTTGCTTTTCTTTTGACAGGATATCAATACGTTTCCAACGCCGACGGAACCACCCAACCCGGATCCTCCAACGATCCGATCGTAACGAAGAGCTACGTGGATCAGCAGGTGGCCGAGCTCGTTAAGAAAGAAATCGCTAAGCTGGACGGGACGAAGCCTACAGTGCCTGATAAGCCTTCAACAGGGGCCGGATCGGCAGCCATGGGTCTCGTGACCGTGAAACCGGGAGAAACCATTGTAGGGGCTGAGGGGACAGAGTTTGTGATCCGCGCCGGGAAAGGGATAGCCTACACTGAAGATGGCGGAGGCCTATCCGACCTCACCGGTGGGAAGGATATTGCCGGCGGTACTGTGCTTGCGGGCAATCATTACATCGTAGCTCCGAGAGCGAAACGCGGGATCACGGCAGATGCCAAAACGAAGGTGAGTTTAGTGGTTCTGGTGCGCGGTGATTATACAATCAAGATGGCTGATAAGTAGAGGCTCGACCATATTTTAACCGGATTAGCAGCTTTTTATACGATTTTGCGGGGGCGCGGGCGAGCATGCTATAGGTACACTACCTAAAGGAGCTGATTACCCATGGCTAAAGGTTCAACGAGCCGCCGCAAGATTGTTCCGGAAAGTCACAAAGCTCTGGATCTAATGAAATACGAAATTGCAGCTGAGATGGGTCTTCCGGTTGGAAAGCAAGCATTGACGGCTGCAGATGTAGAGTTTGCAACTGAACTTGGGGGAATCCCATCCACTAACTCAGTGAAGGAAGATTACTGGGGGTATATCGCCTCCAGGGACACTGGAGCTGTGGGGGGAGAGATCACCAGACGATTGATTCGTAAAGCGGAAAGCACG
Source organism: Paenibacillus gansuensis (assembly GCF_042684925.1). NCBI lineage: Bacteria > Bacillati > Bacillota > Bacilli > Caryophanales > Paenibacillaceae > Paenibacillus > Paenibacillus gansuensis. The sequence goes on from NZ_JBHUME010000019.1 coordinate 330,632, forward strand.
ATTTTGGGGACGCTGTAAATGGGTTGGAATCCCTGTAAAAATATTGACAATCCTCGACAAAATGATTACAATATTTAGACGAAGGCTGTTAACAACCTTTTCCACACGGGAAAGGTTCATTTTTTTGTGTAGGGTCGTATGTAATTCTACATAATATATCTATAGGAGGTCGATAGTTGTGGCATTACAAAGCGGTCGACGTTTATTTACTTCTGAATCCGTAACAGAAGGACATCCGGATAAAATTTGTGACCAAATTTCGGATGCGGTATTGGATGCATTCCTGGCGAATGATCCGCATGCACGGGTAGCCTGTGAGGTTTCCGTAGCAACGGGTCTGGTTCTGGTTATCGGCGAAATCAGCACGAAATCGGAATATGTGGACATCCCATCGATTGTCCGCAACACAGTTAAGGACATCGGTTATACTCGCGCGAAATATGGTTTTGATTCTAATACAATGGCAGTACTGACTTCCTTGAACGAGCAATCGGCAGATATCGCCCAGGGCGTTAATGCTGCCTTGGAAGAGCGCGAAGGCAAAGACATCGAGAAGGAATCCGAAGCGATCGGCGCTGGAGACCAGGGCTTGATGTTCGGTTTTGCAACTAACGAGACTGAAGAACTTATGCCGCTTCCAATCTCCCTGGCGCACAAGCTGTCCAGAAGACTGTCTGAAGTTCGTAAGAACGGAACTTTGGAATACCTTCGTCCGGACGGCAAAACGCAAGTAACCGTTGAATATGACGGAAATAAGCCTGTTCGTGTAGATACGATCGTTATCTCCACACAGCATGCGGAAGAAGCGACTTTGGAGCAAATCCAACGCGACATCAAAGAACACGTTATCAAACCGGTTGTATCAGATAACCTGTTGGACAGCGAAACCAAATACTTCATCAACCCGACAGGCCGTTTCGTTATTGGCGGACCTCAAGGCGATGCAGGCTTAACAGGACGTAAGATCATCGTTGATACGTACGGCGGTTACGCTCGTCACGGCGGCGGCGCATTCTCCGGTAAGGATCCTACAAAAGTAGACCGTTCCGCAGCATACGCAGCCCGTTACGTAGCTAAGAACATCGTAGCTGCCGGCCTGGCTGACAAATGCGAAATCCAGTTAGCTTATGCTATCGGCGTAGCTCAACCGGTTTCGATCTCCGTTGATACTTACGGAACAGGCAAAGTGAGCGAAGAGAAACTGGTTGAAGTGATCCGCAACAACTTTGACCTTCGTCCTGCAGGCATCATCAAGATGCTTGACCTTCGCCGCCCAATCTATGCCCAAACTGCGGCATACGGCCATTTCGGACGTACAGACATCGACCTTCCTTGGGAGCGCGTTGACAAGTCCGACAAATTAAAGCAAGACGCTCTGGCTTAATGTAATGAATGTCGAAAGCCCCCTTACACGGGGGCTTTTTTGCGTTATATCCTCTTTACATAAAGTTGTTTAAGGTATGGAGACGCATCACCTTTAACCGACAAAAGTCGACATGAAACCGTGAACAGAATGAGAATTCTATCAGAATACGTAACTTTTCCGCACAAAATGAGTCTATTATACGAAGGGTATACTAGATTAGCAGCAGGGAGAGAGAAAAGAATGCATTCTGAAAACAGCAAAACTTCTATATCAATAGTTAAGAGAACGGCAGTTGTTACTTTATCGGCATTATTGTTAGCACAACCCATTTCTACCGTATTTAACGTCCTTGACAGCAGGGTAGCGGCCGCAGCGACTTCTACGGAAGCGACTTCCACGGCCCTTGTATCCCAAGAGCCCATAACCTCCGGGGCAACGATGAAGCAGTATAAGTTCAAGTCCATCCGCAGCGGAAAAGCGGCTTACTCTTATCCTAAAGTAATTCAAGTTGATTTGAGCAACCCGTATGTGAAGCTGGACGTCATGTCCGGAACGGGGCAGCAGTTTACGAAGAACACGACCGTATCCAATATGGCTAAAGAAACAGGGGCTGTTGCGGCCGTAAACGGCGATTACTATAATGTTTCAGGGCCGGGCGCACCGATTGGGCCTCAGGTAACATCCGGTGAAATCCTGTCCTCTCCAACCAACCTTGAAGGGATGTATGCTTTAGCAATCACTAAAGGAAACCGCCCTGTCATTGATATGTTCGCTTTTCAGGGCAAAATTTTTGCACAGGACGGCACTACGTTCAAACTATCCGGGGTGAACAAAGCTCCCTATTACTATGGAAATCCGAAAGTACATAGCCACGCTAATGCAATCCATATGTATACCAGCGAATGGGCAAGCATAAACCGTGCGAACGACGGCGGAACCAAACCTGTGGAAGTGCTGGTAGAGAACGAGATCGTAACGCAAATCGCAGATAAAGTGCTGCAGATGACCCCTCCGGAGAACGGATATATTTTGCGTGCAAGCGGGACGGGTGCGGCTTATATAAAAGAACATCTGCAGGTAGGCCAAAAAGTAAGCTCCGTTTATAGCATTCAGAATGCCGACACCAACAACCCGGTTGATATGACCGGCGTAAAAACAATGATCGGCGGGCATACCATTTTGGTAGATTCGGGCAAGCCCTCCCAGTTCTCCAGAGATGTTTCCAGTTTGGGAGGGTACCGTTCCAGGACAGCAGTAGGCTATTCCCAAGACGGGCGTTATGTGTATATCGTAACAGCGGATTTGAAAGGCGAAAGCCAGGGCATGAGTCTTGGAGAGCTGCAAAAGTTTATGGTATCCATCGGCGTTTGGAAAGCAATGAATCTGGATGGAGGCGGATCTACGACTCTGGTATCCCGTCCTTTGGGCGAATTCAATACAGTGCTTGCTAATAAGCCGGAGAACGACTCTCAACGCAGAGTAGTAAACGGTCTGGGCGTATTTACCACAGCTCCGCAGGGCGCAGTGAAAGGCATTGCAGTACAGGGCGAGAAGAATCTGGTTCTGAATGAGAAAGCCGAGTATAAATTAAAAGCTTATGACCAGTACTACAATCCGGTTGACGTTAGCAGCATGCCGGCACAGTGGTCCGCATCGTCTCCGGTAGGCTCTTTTGCGGGAAACACCTTCGTGGCCGTCAAGCCGGGAAAAGCTACTCTGACAGTAACCTCCGGGAACGCCAAAGAAACCCTGGAAGTGAATGTGATCGGACGCAATCAGATCAGCCAGCTTAAGGCGAATATTGCCAATCCTGTTCTTGTGGCGGGAGCATCCTACCAGCTGCCGGTCAGCCTGACTACGACAGAAGGAAACACCCGTACGATACCTGCCGAGTCTGTAAAATGGGAGCTGGTCGGATTCGAAGGCAGAGTGCAGGACGGAACGCTGTACGTGGATCAAGTGAAAGAGAACACTCCGGGCTACGCTATTGCGCGATACGACGGTTACAGCACATTAGTGTCGTTCAAATCGGCTGAGGAGAAGCTGTGGAATGATTTTGAGTCGGGCAATGTGGAAGTTAGCTTTACCGGGGCGCATCCTGAAACAACAGGCACGGCGGCCGTTGTGCCGGGCGTTTCCGCAGATAATGCTACCAACACACTGCAGCTTACTTACGACTACACGCTGGGCACGGGCACCAAAGCAGCATATGCAATTTTAGGCGGAACAGCGGGATATGGAGTGGAAGGCCAGCCGAAGGCTGTCAAACTGGATGTAATGGGCGATAGCAGCCTGAACCTGCTCCGTGCGGAATTTACAGATGCCAAAGGAACTATTCACCGCGTTGATTTGGCGAAAACCGTAAACTGGACTGGCTGGAAAACGATCACGGCGGACCTCGCATCTTACAATATGAGCTATCCTATCAAATTGAAAAAGCTATACATCGCTAACATAGAGCAGGGCCAGGACGAGCGGGCTTCCACCGGCAGCATTTCCATGGATAATATCCGTTTCCAATACGACAGCAAGGGCACGGCGCCGTCTGCAACTACAATGAAATTGAAATTAGGCAGCAAAAAGGTAGACGTGAACGGCACGGCTATGACCATGGACGTTGCTCCTAAAGCAATCGGCGGCGTAACCTATATTCCTATTAAATTCGTAACGGACGCACTGGGAGGCAGAACTACCTATGATCCGGCTACGAAACAGGTATCCATTTTGAGAAACGAACGATTGATGGAACTGTGGTTTAACGACAAAAGCTATGTTCTGAACGGCGTACGGGGAACCGGCACCGCTTCGACTCAGGCCATCGGAGGCCGGACCATGATTCCGCTGCGTCTAGTATCCGAAAAACTTGGGATGAAAGTGCTATGGGAACCGAAGACACAATCCATTACAATCGAATAAATATGGTATGATAGGCAGTAGGTTAAAGTAGATGGGGGTAAATGCCGTGGATCTTCAGGTGAACGCAATCGACAAAGTCATCAAGAATGCCATTGAAGTGATGGAAAGCAGCAAATATCAGATTTTTGAAATCTGCGACGCGGCAAGGCAGGAATTCGGGAATTTGGAGAAAGAACTCGTAGAGATCCTCGAGCAGACTACCCAGACGATTCTTAAAGTAGATCAATTGGAAGTTGACTATAGAAAAGCGAGAGTGCGGCTTACGGAAGTAAGCCGCGACTTTCAGCGTTTCACGGAGAATGACATCAAAGTAGCCTACGAGCTTGCGACCAAAATGCAGCTGGAGCTGACCATTCAGCGGGAGAAAGAAGCACAGTTGAAAAATCGGCGCGACGAGCTGAAGCTCCGAATCCGTAACTTGGAGAGATCGATTGAACGTGCGGAAGTGCTGGGATCCCAAATGAATGTAGTGCTGGAGTACTTGTCCGGGGACCTCAATCAGGTTACCCGTATTTTGGAATCTGCCAAAAATAGACAGCTTCTAGGGCTTAAAATCATACTTGCGCAGGAAGAAGAACGGAAACGTATCGCCCGTGAGATTCATGACGGACCTGCCCAGTCGATGGCCAACATAGTGCTTAGGACGGAAATTGCAGAACGGATGATCGGTAAGCAGGAATTCGATATGGTTCGTGTCGAATTAGGAGACTTGAAATCCCAAGTGCGTACCGGGCTGGAGGAGATCCGCAAAATTATTTTTAACCTGCGGCCTATGGCGCTGGATGACCTTGGTTTAATTCCGACGCTGCGCAAATATGTACAGGATTATGAGGAAAAGACCAAAATCCGTACCCGTTTTGAAATGATCGGCAAGGAAGCAAGACTGCCCTCCGCTATGGAAGTGGCTATCTACAGATTGGTTCAAGAAGCCTTTACCAATGCGTTGAAACACGCTAATGCGTCTTTTATCTCTTTGGAAATTACGTTTCAGTTACATATGGTGAAAATCTCGATTCAGGACAATGGTGTCGGATTTAAGGCGGAGAAGCTGGAACTGCCGACGGCTGCAGGAACCCATTACGGGTTAATCGGTATGCGGGAGCGTGTTGAACTTTTAGAAGGAAGAATGGAGATTTTCTCTGAACCCGGTTCAGGAACCAAAATTACCATGCTCATACCGATCAGCGGTGATAATCGAAAGGAGTAAAGGGATGGACTATAGAACTACTAACACGGATGATAAAGTCAAAATTGTAATTGCAGACGACCATCAGCTTTTCCGGGAAGGATTGAAACGGATCCTGAATATGGAGGACGATCTGGAGGTTATCGGAGAGTGCGGCGACGGGATTCAAGTCATTGAATTCTGCAACCATAACAAACCTGACGTGGTCCTCATGGATATTAACATGCCGGTAGAGAACGGGGTGGCTGCAACTGAGCGTCTCCGTGAGATTTTTCCTGATATCAAAGTGATTATCCTATCCATTCATGATGATGAAAGCTATGTGTTCGAAACGCTTCGCAAAGGGGCGACAGGCTACCTTCTGAAAGATATGGAAGCGGAGGCGCTGATAAACGCGATTCGTTCCGTTGCTATGGGGCATGCCTATATTCATCCGAAGGTCACAGGAAAGCTGATCAATCAGCTTCGCAGAATGACCTATTTGGATCAAAAAGGTGTAGTTTCCGGCAGTGAAGCTCAGCTGAAGGATGACGGCGTGGGCGTGAAATACGTGCCGAACGACAACAGCCCGCTGACCCGCAGGGAAGCGGAAGTGCTTCGTCTCATGGCCGAAGGCAAGAGCAACAAGATGATCGGCGAATACTTGTACATAAGTGAGAAAACAGTTAAGAACCATGTGAGCAGCATTTTGCAGAAGATGGAAGTGGATGATCGTACCCAAGCGGTTATCAACTCGATTAAGAATGGCTGGGTTACGTTGTAGGCTAGCTCCCTTAAGAAAGAGAAAATCTTCTTAACAAGCGTAACATAAGCTTACATTGACTGCTCTAGTGGAGTTTGGAGTTATGCAGGAACCTTGAAAACCCTTTCAGCATATGATGTTGGAAAGGGAGGTGGCCTCCATGATTCTGGGCTTACTCTGGATCATCGGTATTTATGGCTTTTGTGCCGTTTTGGTACACGGTTTCCACCGCTTTTGGAAGCGGCGGGCTGCCAAGGAAAGGCACTACATTATTGTAACGCATAATAATCAACAGCTAATCGAATGGTATATGGGCTCTTTGTTTCTATTCTCCTTTTTGAAGGGGGAAGAAATCAAGGTTACGATAGCAGACGAGGGTTCCACAGATGACACGATTCCCATTGCAGAGAGGCTGGCTGCGGCCAAGAACGGTGCTGTGACGGTTAGTACAGCCGATTCCCAGAACTGGATGGACCAGCCGGACCCGCTGCAGGAACGGATCGTCGTGGAGTTGAACAAAGCTGGAGATGTCGGAAAGCTGCCTTTGGTGTATTGAGTTTTGAGGCAGCATTAAAAGTAGTTTAAGTAGAATAGCGATCGCCGAGTGAAGCACACCGGCTCATGGAGACATGGGTTTGGTGTGTTTTTTGTTGTGTTTCTGAGTAGAAGCGGCTTATTCCTGAGTTGTACACGAGTTCGGGAGTTTTTTCGGAGGGGGAATTCGGAGTGAGAGTCAAACTTTATGGTGTTCAACTGCAGGGTGCCTGGCATACGAAGCTTACAATGGCTGCAGAGGTTGATATGAGATATTGGCGGGAGAAGGGGGTCATGGAGCGGGAGTTGGCGGCTGTCAGGGAGGAGATGCCTTATGGTGAGGCATTGTTTGTTATGGAGGAGATGGATAGGCGGCAGGAGAGGTACCGAGAAATCGAATCTTGGCGGAAATCGGTGGAGTCTTGTGCTGCGGACTTTAATGCGTTGGTAACCAGGCAGGGGAAAACTCGGACTGATGCAAATAAACGTAGACACTATGCGGTCGATTTTCCCCCATTGCCTGCTGAGGGGATAGTGGTAAGGGACAGGGCGGAGGCGGCGGAGATGGGCCGCCTTCTGAGGGGGCGGTCGCTGCTGCCGGAAGAGGCGCTGCAGCTGTGGGCTTCGCGCGGCCTGAGTGTTGAAGGCCGGTGGCGCGGGTTGGCGCAGCTCGCCTATTTGCTGGGCGAGCTGGAGTTTGGGGGCGGCGTGAGCGTCGTGGAACGCCGCCGGGGGTGGCTGCCGGCGCAGCGCGTGCTCGCGTGCAGCCGGTGCGGGTCTGGAGGCGCGCAGCTGTACGGCGCGCCGTGTGCAGCCTGCGGCAGCGGCTGCGTGTACTGCGAGGCCTGCCTCACCATGGGCCGAGCAAAGCTGTGCACGCCGCTGCTGCAGGGCGCGGGGCACCGCGCGCGTGCTGCGGTGCCCGGGGGGTTCGCCGGGGCCGCGGGCGAAGCGCGGCTGGGGCGGTGGGGGTTGAGCCCCGCGCAGACGGAGGCGTCGGCCGCGGGGGTGAGGTTTTTGGCGCGGCGCGGTAGCGGGAAGGAGGCGTTCTTGATCTGGGCCGTCACCGGCGCAGGCAAGACCGAGATGATCTTCCCGCTGATCGATCACGCGCTGGCCGCCGGAGGCAAGGTGTGCGTCGCCACGCCGCGCCGCGACGTGGTGTTGGAGCTGCAGCCGCGGCTAGCGAAGGCGTTCACCGACCGAAAGGTCGTAACGCTTTACGGAGGCAGCGAGGAGCGCTGGGAGGAGGGCGATGTGGTACTGGCCACGACGCACCAGCTGCTTCGGTTCCATGAGGCATTCGATGTGGTTATAGTTGATGAATTGGATGCTTTTCCTTTTCATAATAATCCTATGCTTGAGTATGCTGCGCGCCGGGTCTGCAAGGTGGAAGGGAAATTCATCTTCCTCTCGGCGACACCCCCGCCTCACCTCCAGCAGCTCGTGCGGCGCGGCCGGCTGCCGCACGTGAAAGTGCCGGTGCGCTACCACCGGCATCCGCTTCCCGTACCGAAGCGGATTGTTGCGCGGCCTCTGCGCGCGCTCCTCTCCAAACAACGGCTCCCCGCCCGCCTGACCGCGGCGCTGGAGCAATCCCTCTCCCGCGGAGCGCAGCTGTTCGTCTTCGTGCCAAAAATCCGGCACATCGACGGCACGCTCGCCTTGCTCCGCGGCCAATTCTCCGGCTTCGTGGCCGAAGGCACCTCATCCAAAGACAGCGAACGCGCTGTCAAAGTCCAGCGCTTCCGCAGCGGCGATATCCGCATCTTGGTCACCACGACGATTTTGGAACGGGGTGTCACCGTTCCCAAAACCGACGTGTTCATCCTCGATGCCGATTCCGAGCTGTTCGACGAAGCAGCCCTGGTCCAAATGTCGGGCCGGGCCGGCCGCTCCAAGGACGATCCCGCCGGCCGCGTGTATTACGCGGCCTCCGACATGAATGCCGCCCAGTCGGGCGCCATCCGCCAAATCCGCAGCATGAACCGCATTGCCGCCCGCAAGGGCTATTTACTGGAGGGATCCCATGTTTAGTTCGGAAAGCATCAGCAAGTTGCGTTCATGGTACCGATCCAGTGTAACCGGCTTGCACGGCCTTTTATCCCCCGCCTCCTCAGAATGCGCCTTCTGCCGCAACCGGTCGGCCGCATTAGACAAGCTCCAGCTATGCCCTGCTTGCCGGGAAATCATCCCATGGATACGGGAAGTTTTATGCGACGTTTGCGGCCGCTACGAAAAATGCTATGACTGCGGCCGGCGGACAGACCAGCATTTTGTCATGAACCGGAGCTGTGTCGTATATGATCCTGCTATGAAAGACTTGCTTGCTTTATATAAGTATCGCGGCCAGGAGCGGTTACAAATGCTTTTTATCGGCATGCTTTGTGAATTGTACATCAAATCCAACCTAAAAGCAGAAGTTTTGACCTACACCCCCTTAAGCTCGGTCCGGTTAGCGGAGCGCGGCTTTAACCAGGCCGAGCAGCTGGCTAGAGGCATCGGTTCATCTCTTGGCATCCCGGTGGTTTCCCTGCTGTCCCGCCCGCGTCACACGGAGAAACAAAGCTTCAAAACCCGTAAAGAGCGCCTGCAGACGATGGAAGGGGTATTTCATTTTGAGCCGGAACCGGGTTTTGTGGCTAGGCCGGGCTTGAAGATCGCAATTATCGATGATGTATATACGACTGGAAGTACTCTAAATCAATGCGCCAAAGTTCTGAAGGAGAGCACTGCTGCGGAAGTGTACGGGTTGTCTTGGGCAAGGTAGCGATTTCGGATATGAACTCCAAATTTGGCCAAATGACCAATAGACTAGACAAAATGGACTCTAGACTAGACCAGATGGATACTAGACTGGACAAAATGGGACAATAGGTTCGATCAAATGGAGTTTAGTTTAAATCAGATGAACTTTTACGTCCAGCAGATGGACTCTAAACTGACTGAAATGAAGCATGATATTCATGGATTGGATACTAAATTTGATGGCTTACCACATAGAAAATATGGAATCTGACAATAGGCTTCTTGAAGCGATAAAGACTGTCAACGACCGTCTGGATTTTCAACGGGAGAAGCTGTCCAAAACTGAAGAAGAGTTGTATCTTCTTATGCAAAATCAATAAAATCATAGAGCAGTCCCGCATTTGCACCATAACAGTCCGCCGCCTGTCCAGCCAGGGCGGGCTTTTTTTTGCTAAAAAATCAGTGAAATAATGCCGATGATAAAGTACAATCAAGTGGTAAGCTTGTCTGAACGGAGGATTTGCAATGAGTTTGAATGTAGCCAATTGCCCGAAATGCGGTAAAATTTATACTCGAAACATTAGAGAAGTCTGTAATAATTGTTACAAAGAAGTTGAGTTGATGTATGAGAAATGTCTGAAATACCTGCGCGAATACCGCAAATGCACCCTGCAGGAGCTTAGTGATGCTACCGAGGTATCAACTGGCCAGATTATAAAGTTCATCCGTGAAGGCCGGATATCTGTTGTGCTTGCACCTAATTTAGCTTTTCCGTGCGAAATGTGCGGGGATAATATTCAAGTCGGCACCATCTGTGAAAACTGCCGCAAAAAGCTGGCAAAGGAGCTTAATTCGGCTGCTCCATCCACCGAAAGTCGCAATATTTTAAACCAAAAGGCTGGCTTCACCTACAAACGGGACCATTAATCCATAATTAGGAGATTGAAGATAGTCCTTTGGGGTATAAAATTTTATACATACAGAACCGATAATACTAGTAATGATTATCGGTTATTTTTATTTTAGAGAGGTGAACCCGTATGAAAATTAATGAAACTCAGCGTTTAGGCGCAATTAACAACTATAGACGTAACAACGAGCAGCGTCCGGAACAGATGAACAAGAAACAGAAGAAGGACGAGATACAAATCTCGGCAGAGGCCAAAGAATTGCTGACACAGCAGACACAAGGCAACGATGCGGCAAGAGAGGCTAAGCTGCAGGAGCTGAAACAAAGCGTTTCCGCTGGAACTTACCGTGTAGATGCAGGGAAATTGGCTGAGCGGATCCTTCCGTTTCTCAAATAATTAAGAATAGACAGGTGAACTGGTATGTCCATGCAGGGAATAACCGAAGCGATGGAAGCCTTGAATGCTCTCTACATGGAGATGCTGGAACTGGGCGGACAGAAGAGACAACTCATTGTGCATAATGACGTGGACGGATTAACGAAAGTGATGAGCGCCGAGAATAGGCTGATGAAGCGGTCAGCGGAGTTGGAGAAGCAGCGGCTCGACGCTGTCGGCGGCTATCTGCAGGAGAAGAAGTTGCGCCTGCCGGCCTCTATTACGATGATGGAATTGACTCGGGTTGTGTTTAATTTGGAGGAGAAGGAACGCTTACATCGACTGCATGCCGAATTAAGCGAAACTATCGGCAACCTTAAGGAAGTCAATGAATCTAACCAGCACCTGATCAAGCAGTCCCTGGATTTTATTGAGCTATCCATCGACTTGTTAACCGGCGCCCCGGTTGACCAAATGACCTATACGAAACCAAATCAAACGACGATTGAAGGCGGCAGATACAGCTATTTTGACCATAAGGCATAACGCTGCCGTTGAATAGACCATCAGGAGGGTGTCATGAGATCAACATTCCATTTACTCGAGACCAGTAAGAGGAGCTTGTTTGCTCATCAAGCGTCATTGAGTACAACCGGGCATAACATAGCTAACGCGAACACCGCAGGATATTCACGGCAAATTGCCAACCTTGTGAACAGCAGACCCATTGAGGCGCCAGGCATGCAGCACTCGACTGCTCCCGGTCAAATTGGAACGGGTGTGGAAGTGAGCTACATCCGTAGAGTACGCGAAAGCTTTTTGGACGACCAGTTCCGAAATGAGAACAAATCGTTAGGGGAGTGGGGTATTCAAAGCGATACGCTTCAGAAACTGGAAGCGATCATGAATGAACCAACGGACAGCGGTATTCGGACCCTCATGGATAACTTCTGGAAGTCCTGGTCCGACCTGAGCAAGAACCCGGAAAGCAAATCCGGAAGAGTCATTGTGAAAGAAAATGCGATTGCATTAGCCGATGCTTTTAATGCAACGCATAAGCAGCTTTCCGATCTGCAGAATGATTTGTCCGACAATATTCAAATTAAAGCGGATCAAGTTAATTCAATTACCTCATCTATTGCCAACCTTAATCTTCAAATACGTAAAGTTGAGGCATTGGGAGACGATGCTAACGATCTAAGAGACCAACGGGACAACCTTACGGATGAATTATCCAAGATTGTGAATATTCGCTCCCGAGAAGTGGTACCGGACGGTTATCTGATTGAAATGGGCGGTACCACGCTGGTGGATCGAGACACTTCCCAACAAGTAACGCAGGAATCGCTCGAAGAAGCTTATGTGGCCGGCGACCTTAACAGCGGTGAAGTAACCGGAATGATTGTATCCAGAGACCGGATTGTAAATGCCTACATCCAAGAGTTAAACTCACTAGCGGATACGATCGCTAATGGAAAGATTGAGGTAACGCTTCCTGCAGGTTCCGTTGTGCCGGAAGGTACAGTGATTAACGGTACGGTTTATACCGGAGCCGGAAGGACACTGACTGCCGATACAACGGTCATAGTAGAGGGCATTAACGGACTGCATAAGTTGGGGTACGCTTCCACCAATCCGTTGGAACCTGGCAGCGATTTCTTTACGTTTACTAAAGGTGGAAACGGCGCTGCCGCAAATATCGGGTTGAACGCTTACCTTATATCGAATCCAGAGAAAATAGTGGCCTCTATGCGAACCGTAACGGGTCCGGGCGGTGAAACAGTAGTTAACGGTAATAACACGATTGCCCTTATTATGACGAAACTCAAAGATACGAAGTTTACGTTCAACAGCGGAGGGGGGGCTCCTGTTCAGGGGACTGTTGATGATTTCTTCCGCTCTGTAGTCGGTAAGCTGGGTGTAGAAACGAAAGAGGCTAACCGTCAGGTAGATAACCAGACAGCTATTCTAGAACAGGTAGATTCCCGCAAACAATCTGTAAGCGGCGTATCTCTGGATGAAGAGATGTCCAACATGGTCAAGTTTCAACATGCTTACAGCGCTGCTGCCCGCGTGATGACTACTTTCGATGAAATGCTGGACAAGGTAATTAACGGTATGGGAGTCGTAGGCAGATAACATTATTGAGGTGAGATAACGTGTCAATCCGAATTACGCAAAACATGATCAGCTCACAGCTGACAAGAAATCTAAATCATAATATGCGCAAAACAGAACTTTATCAACAACAGCTGTCAACTGGACGAGTGATCAACAAGCCATCAGACGATCCGGTAGGCGTTCTGTATTCTCTTCGCTACCGCAGCAATATAAACGCTAACGAAGAGTATAAGAACAACCTGGATCATACCAAGTCATGGCTTGATTTTACTGATGCGATGACGGACCAGACTACGGATATATTTCATAGGCTTAAGGAATTATTAACGCAAGCTGCCAACGGTACGAATCCTCAGTCAGCCTTGGATGCTATTCGAAGCGAAGTTTCCGAACTCCGGGGCCAACTGGTAAGTATAGGTAACAGTAAATTAAGAGATAACTATGTGTTCAACGGCCAGTTGACGGACATCGAGCCTTATTCAGCGGCTAATCCGGCAGTGGTTACTACAGACTCTGCTGAGATATCCTATGATTTGGGGTTAGGCATTAGCATTCCGGTAAACATTACCGGTAATGATGTATTTGGCGGGGCCAATGCGGCCGATAATATTTTTACTATTGCCGATAATATGATCACTTATCTAGGCACAGCCAACCGCGCCGGTCTAACCGGTTTGATCCCATCCTTGGACCAGCGCCTTGAGAAGATGCTCAATGTTCGTTCAGAGGTCGGCGCGAAGGTAAATAGGCTAGATTTTTTAAGTAGCCGCTTGGAGGATTTAGGGGGGAATCTAGAAAACCTAAAGTCCAAGGTCGAAGATGCAGACATGGCGGAAACGATTATGAAGCAAAAGATGAATGAAAGCGTCTATCAAGCTTCCCTTTCCACCGGAGCTAAAATCATTATGCCAACTCTAGTAGATTTCCTGCGCTAGGGGTTGATTAGGTGCAGCTGCCTATTATTCAAATGAAACAGCAGTTCGGGCGTATTGGAATGGAGTCCGAGCGGGCTTTTGTGGAAATGAAGCAGCCTAGGGCAGTCCAAGACTTCAATATTCAGCCTTCCGAAGTGGAGATAGAGTCCCCTCGAGGAGAGTTGGAGATTGACCAGTCCAAAGCTTGGGAAGCCCTGACTGGCGGTGTTGTAGAAATTTTTAATAATCGAATTTATAGCAATAATAAACAACTAGCCTTGCAAGGTATCGCCCATATTGTAGAGAAGGGCAATCGGATGGCTGCTATTCACCACAAGAATAATGTGATCGCCGATATGGGCTTTGAAACTTATTTCGAAGACTACAATATGAATGTCTTTGGTGATGTTTCCTTTAATAACGTTGATTTTCAATATACCGTGCACAAGCCTGTGATGAATTACATACCTGGTGAGGTCAGCACTGAAACCATTGCTAACAAGCCTGAGTTCATTTATCATCCGGGAAAATTGAGCATATATATGCTTCAGTATCCTGAATTGGAGATTACACCGCCTCAAATAAATATTTATAAATAAGCTATAATGGCTATAGAGCATTTCTATAGCCATTTTTGCATTCCAAATCCATTTAGAGAGGATGACACTCTACGATGAAACTAGAAACCAAATATCTCGGAGAAGTCGAGGTTCAGGAGCAAGATATTATCACATTCAACGAAGGGATCCCAGGCTTTAAAGAGTATCGTCAATATGTAATTCTTCAGGTTGATGAATCTGTCTCTATCTATTATTTGCAGAGTGTGGATACTAGCGAATTGTCGTTTGTAATAACAAATCCGTTTGTATTTTATCCTGAATATGAGTTGGAAATTCCTCAGGATGTACTAGAACAGCTTAGAATTGAGAAAACCGAAGAGGTTGCTATCTATACCATTTTAACTATAAAGGAGACATTGAAGACGGCTACGGTAAACTTACTGGCTCCTCTTATTATCAATCTTTCAAATAGACAGGCTAAACAGGTCGTTCTGATTAATACAGAGTATGAAACAAAGCACTCTTTAATTGGTAGCGCATAAGGGGGGATATCATGCTAGTATTAAGCAGGAAAAATGGGGAGTCCATTATGCTTGGGGACGAGATAGAGGTAACCGTACTAGGGGTAGAGGGAGATGCAGTAAAACTCGGAATTAAGGCTCCCAAAAATGTGGGTATCCTCCGTAAAGAACTGTTCGAAACTATATTATTGGAGAATAAGGAAGCAATTGGCAACCAAATTAAT
The DNA here is from genome assembly GCF_042684925.1 of Paenibacillus gansuensis. Taxonomy (NCBI): domain Bacteria; kingdom Bacillati; phylum Bacillota; class Bacilli; order Caryophanales; family Paenibacillaceae; genus Paenibacillus; species Paenibacillus gansuensis. The sequence goes on from NZ_JBHUME010000019.1 coordinate 345,750, forward strand.
ATCAATAATTTGAAAGTATTAATAAATTTCGAAAAACAGCGAAATGATGAGGAATTATAAAGAGAAATAGAGATAATGTAAGATTCTTAGGAGAAATCGGAAAAAATATGCTATATAAGCCTCTAAACTATCAGTCTACATATTGCGATAAATATAGTATAGCTGATAATTGGGGCGGCCGACCTTATTATCAAGCAACAATTTTCCACAAGGATGTGGAATTAACTTACCTTCAGGGAGGAAGAAAACAATGAGAATTAACCACAATATTTCCGCAATGAACACACACCGTCAATTGACGAACAACAACATCGGTGCAGGCAAATCCATGGAGAAATTATCATCCGGTTTCCGTATCAACCGTGCAGCAGACGATGCAGCTGGTCTGTCCATCTCCGAGAAAATGAGAGGCCAAATCCGTGGTATGGATCAAGCTTCCCGTAACTCTCAAGATGGTATTTCCCTGATTCAAACAGCCGAGGGCGCACTTGCATCTGTTAGCGACATGCTTGTTCGTGTTAGAGAGCTAGCAACTCAAGCGGCTAACGGAACTTATGATGCAGCAGCTGATTTAACTCGTGTTCAAGAAGAATTAACTGAAATCTCCAAACAAATCACGAACGTTAAAGATAACACTAAATTTAATGGCATCAGCTTGCTGGATAACACTGCAGCAGGTAACAAAATCACTCTTCAAATCGGTCAAGAGGCTGCTCAAATCCTTGACTTGAATACAACTAAATTCAACTTAACTGCTGTTGATACTGCAGTAGCTGCTTACAATCTTGGTAATCAGGCAGGCGCAAATGCAGCTCTAGGTACTATCGAAACTCAAATTAACGCAGTAAGTGCCGCTCGTTCTTACTTGGGAGCTAACCAAAACCGTCTTGAGAGCACAATCAACAACTTGGACACAACTGGCGAGAACCTTCAAGCCGCTGAGTCCCGTATCCGTGATGTAGATATGGCGAAAGAAATGATGACTTTCACGAAACAAAATATTCTTACACAAGCAGCTCAGTCGATGTTGGCGCAAGCCAACCAACAGCCTCAAGGCGTATTGCAATTGCTTCGTTAATTTGTGTTCAACTTACAAGACTCGGGATTTTCCCGGGTCTTTCTTAATTCATCAGGGGGTACTGGGTTATGAAGAAACGCTTACAGATTCTTACAGCTGATTATATTTCACAATTTGCATGCATTGGCTCCGAATGTGAGGACACTTGTTGTCAAGGTTGGAAAGTGGACATAGATCGCCAAACGTATAAGAAGTATATGAAACTAAGAGATCCGGAACTAAAGGAAACGATGGGTAAGTCCATTAAACGTAATAAGAACGGGGCGGGAGATACTAATTATGCTTATATTCAAATGGATTCAAATGGAAGTTGTCCGTTGCTTACGAAACAAGGGCTTTGCGGAATCCAGCTAAAGCATGGTGAAGAGTATTTATCAAAGGTTTGCTCCGTGTACCCTAAGTTAAATCATGTAATAGACGGAAGGGTTGAAAGATCTGGTGTCGTATCGTGTCCCGAAGTGGCGAGAAAGGCCCTGCTAAACCCCAATCCGATGGAATTTAATGTTGTCGAAGAAGAAGTGCATGAACATCATAGACCCGCTATTGCTCTCACTCTAAATAGTGGAGACGATGAAAAATCGTTTTTTTGGGACTTAAGAGTGTTTTCAATTCAGCTGCTACAAAATAGAAATTATACGATAGAAGACCGACTCATTATATTAGGGATGTTCTATATGGAATGTTCTGAGGCGATAGCTGAAAAAAATGATGATCATATAGCCCAATTGATCGGCGATTATTCGCATGCAGTGGATACGGGGGCATTAAATGGAACTTTACGAGAGGTTCCCTCTGTTGTCGGTGTTCAAATTGAATTGTTAAAGCTATTGACGGATATTGTTCTGCAGAAAAAAAATAAACGGTATGAAGAATGCTTTAATGAATTTTTAATGGGACTAGGTTTTAAGAGGAATGAAAGTTTGTCTAGTATTACCGCAAATTATAAAAAAGCATATAAGGACTATTATGCTGAATATTTTAATAGTCGTGAATATATATATGAAAACTATTTGGTCAACTATGTGTTCAGTAAGTTGTTTCCTTTTAGTACAAAGGGAAGTGTATTTGACAGCTACTTAATGCTGGTGTTGCATTATGCCTTGATTAAAATGCAACTAATTGGTATTGCCGCATTCAATAAACAACTAAATGATGAAATTGTGATTAAATTAATTCAATCTTTTTCGAGAAATTTTGAACACAGCGAGGGTGTTCTAAGAGGTATATTGAAGATTTTAAAAGAAACCGGCTATACCCAAATGTCGCATCTAATGATTCTAATTAAAAATGATTAAAATCTATAAAAGTATCTAATTTATCTCATATATCTGCCGATATTGTAATTAAAGGATAATGACTGGAGGTCGTTTAATGTCTAATCATGTATCATTAGGAGGATGGACTACACCACAGATAAACATAATGAATTCAATTGTTAGTGACGGTTCTCATAAAACGCCGAATTTGCCTGAAATCCATAATGAAAGAGAATTAAAAGTCGCTGAATTGCAAGGTCGAAGCGTAACAATAGGCGAAGAGAAGTTTATTGAGGCTGTAGACAGAGCTATGAAAGTTTTGCAAGGTCCATATGTGAAGGCGGAATATTCCATTCATGAAAAAACCAAGGATATTATGGTCAAAATTGTAAATCGTGACACTGGTGAAGTTATCCGTGAGCTACCGCCGGAAAAGACGCTTGATCGTTTAGTCTACTTGCTTGAAGCTGCGGGCGTTATTGTTGATGAAAAATTGTAATGAATTTTAAGGAGGTAGAAGATGAGAATTACGGGAATGTCCTCGGGACTTGATATCGACACGATTGTTAAGCAACTCATGAAGGGGCATCAGATGCCCATTGATCGTCTTTCCCAGAAAAAACAAGTCATGGAATGGCAGAGAGACGACTACAGACAGTTAAACTCCAAGATCGTTGATTTTCGGAATAATAAGTTATTTAACTATAGCCTAAGTAGTAGCCTCTCGGCTACAAAGACCACTTTATCCGGGGACACCAATGCCTTTACGGCGAAGTCTCTAACTAACGCGGTTGAAGGTTCATTAACCGTTAAGGTGAATGATTTGGCAAAAGCCGCTTCTGTAACCAGCACTGCAGGTATAGCTCCTAATGCTTCAACTCAAGTAACGCTGGCCACATTAATAGCCGACGGCAAACTAGCCGATTTCTCGGATTCAACGATAACCATCAATGGTTCTGCGATTGCTGTAGATAAGAATACAGATACGATCTCTAGCCTAATCTCAAAAATAAACAAAGACACAGGCGCGAAGGCTAACGCATTCTTCGACCAGACCACAGGTAAACTATCTATTACCTCAAAGGAAACCGGTAATATTAACGGAACCGGTAATATTGCTCTGGCAGGCGATTTATTAACAGGGGCGTTCAATATGAACACCTTTAGTGCAGGTGCCGATGCTCAGGTAGAAATAAATGGAGTAGCAACTACAAGATCCTCCAATACATTTACTGTAAACGGCGTCGAGATTACTCTTAAGGCTAAGACGGTTGGGGATCCAACAGTTATTACCGTTTCCAAAGATACTGATAAATTTGTAGATACAATCAAATCTTTCATAAAAGATTATAACGAACTTATAGACACGATGAATAACAAAATTAAAGAAGAACGGTATAAAGATTACTTGCCGCTCACAGCGGATCAAAAATCGGAAATGAAAGAAAATGAGATTAAGTTGTGGGAAGAAAAAGCTAAAAGCGGCTTGCTTCGTAACGAAAGCTTGGTCCAAAAAGGCATTACCGATTTGAGAACTGATGTTACCAAGCCTGTGAAAATCGGCGCCGACGATGTAACGCTGGGTGAATTAGGGCTTGTAACCGGAAAGTATTACGAAGGAGGGAAGCTAACGTTAAAGGATGAAGCGAAATTAAGACAGATGATTGAGACCGATCCTGATAAGGTAATGTCCTTCTTTACGGGAAAAGGGGCAACTCATGACGAAACAGGTTTGTTTGAAAGAATGAAAGATAATCTTCAGGAAACTCTTAACGCGTTCGCTTCCAAGGTCGGCACATCGGCATACTCTTCTTCAACAACACAGCCGTATAATACGGAAAGCATGATGGGCAGGGAAATAAAAAAACTATTAACTCAAATTTCGGAGAAAAGCAGCAAGCTAACAACGTTAGAGAACAACTATTATAAAAAATTTAACGCTATGGAACAAGCTATGAATAAATACCAAGCTCAGTCGGCATCCTTAATGAATTCCTTTGGTGGTCAATAGAGCTTAAAAAGAGGGAGGCTCTTATGCTACAACATCAAAAAATTACAAACAAGTATTTGGAGAATGCCGCTTTAACAGCGACTCCTGCTCAGCTGCTGATAATGTTATATGATGGAGCGATTCGCTTTTGCAGGTCTGGACTTGAGGCGATTGAAAACAATGATTATGAGCAGACGAATATTAATTTGTGCAAGGCTCAAGCTATCATCAATGAATTTATTTCTTCTTTGGATTCTAGTCATGGAGTGTCGGACGGGTTGCACAAGCTGTACGAGTATATGAATTATTTGCTCATCCAAGGAAATATAAAAAAGGTTAAGTCCCCAATTGAAGAAGTGCTGGGCTATCTGATAGAGCTAAAAGAAACGTGGATTGAAGCAAGCAAATTGATTATCTCCGGCAAGTCTCAGGCGATGACTCATGCCTAAATCATTGTCAGAATTAGAGGAGCATACCCAGCAATGGATTGGACAGATTGAATTGCTGTCTGTTGAAGAGATGGTTCAGTATGTTGACAAACGGGAAGAACTGATTCAACAGATACTAAATTCAGACCAGATTGAGATTAATGCAGAGCACTTTAGGGATAGAATTGTAAATCTGCTCCTAAACGATCATGTTATCTTGAACAAAATGCAGCAGCTTAAAGAAGAATCGCTTCATAATTTCAACATGGCCGCAATGGCTCGAAAACAAAAAAATAGATATGAAGAGAATTTTATTTCAGATAGTATCTTTTTCGACCAAAAAAAATAGATTAATAATATTCTATAATTATCCAAATGAATATGGCAAACTTACAGTGATGTAAGGACGCAAAGCCATGGGTCTAAAGTTTAGATTCGCCAGGTTGCTTTTTGTTCCAATCAGAGCAATAGCAACCAGCTGTTGCTTCTTTTTGCATGTTGAACTGGTTTACCAAGAAGGAGGAGAACTATGAAATCTTTGAATAAAATAGTATGCATCGTCATGTCGCTTATGTTCTTGTTTTCGTCTTTGTGCTACGTAACTCCAGCATCTGCAGCTACAGATTATGTTTCAGTGGACAGGTCTGTAAATCCTGCAACTATTACAACAGACAAAGAGGCTGAAGTTACCTTGGATATTAAGGGTACGCCACCTGTTAATGTAATTGTGCCGAACGACGTTATTGTAATCATCGATCGTTCGGGCAGTATGACAGGTCAGAAAATGACAGATGCAATAAGCTCAGCTAAGCAATTTGTTGATATGATGGATCTGACGAAACATAGAGTCGGCGTTGTAGATTTTAGTTCCGATGCCCAGGGACTGCCTCTTACTACGGACTCGGTTCAGGTAAAGAATTATATTAGTAATCTTAATGCAGGCGGAGCCACCGCTACTGGAGATTCCATCCTAAAAGCTATGGAGATGCTTGAGAGCAGAAGGCCAGAGGCACAACCTGTTATTGTGCTTATGACGGATGGAGATGCGACTGTGCCTACAGGAACCGCTTACCAGTACGCTAAGGAAAAGGCAAATTTAGCCAAAGAAGAAGGAATTGTATTTTACACTATCGCATTGTTGAATACAACAGACAACCCGGATACAAGCGGACCTAATATTTTGTTAAAAGAAATGGCTACCACTTCAAGTCACCATCACTTTGTACTTGGGTCAACCGGACTTGCCGAAATTTATGCGGCGATTGTTAAAGAGATAGGCATTGCTAGCGCATACAATGTGGTTGTGTCTGATATCGTTTCCCCTGAATTTGAAATTGTCCCCGATTCCTATAAGGATAATATCCCTCAACCTGTGGTGAATGGAAACACGTTGACATGGAGTTTCTTGGAGTTAAAGAATAATACCCTTACCTTTACATACAAAATCAGACCTAAAGACCTTAACAAGACAGGTACTTTCTACACATCTGATTATAATTCGAAGGCTACCTATTTAGATTATGCGGGTGCTGCAAGAACGAAATTAATCCCTCAGAAATATTTAAAAGTTAATTTTCCCGCACCTACAATTACATCTGTTCAACCAAACAGCGGGCATCCAGACGGCGGAAACGAAATTACGATAATCGGTTCAAATTTCCGTAATGGAGCAACTATCACTATTGGGACTAAACAGGCTTTAAATATTCAATGGATAAGTGCAATTGAGTTGAAAGCTGTTGTGCCTCCAGGCGTACAAGGTACGAGTGAATTAACGGTTAAAAACCCTGACGGGCAGACAGCGTTTAGCACTTATCAGTATAAGGCCGAACCCATTATCACACTAATTGATCCTGCGAATGGTCCGCTTGCTGGTGGAAATATCGTAACGATTACGGGAAGATATTTCATGTCCGGCATTAAGGTGACTATCGGCGGGAAACCGGCGGCCATGAATTATTATCATGGATCTACCCTTATGAAGGTAGTTGTTCCGGAAGGCGAAACATCCGGGGCGAAGGATGTTACATTAACGAATCCAGATGGAACCACTGTGACTGTTCAACAGGGGTACACTTACAATGAACCAGTACTGCCTAAGTTGGAAATCACTTCGATTACACCCAATACTGGACTAGTTAGTGGAGGAGAATTTGTAATTATAGACGGCAATCTATTTACCTCTTCCTCCAAGGTTTATTTTGGGGCTAATTTAGCGAATATGGTCACATATTATTCCCCGCAAAGAATTAAAGTAGCAGCTCCTAAGGCAACTCAACCAGGGCCGGTGGATGTAAAAGTTGAAAACTCGGACGGCTCCAGTGCTGTTGCTCCTGCTGGATACAGCTATGATCCTCTGCCTGCGGCGCCAGCTCCCAAGATTACGGTGATAACACCGAATACCGGGGTAATCAGTGGAGGAACCGATGTGTTAATTGATGGCAGCGGATTGTCTTCTCAATCGAAAGTGTTTTTCGGAAATGTTGAGGGCAAATTAACGACTTATTTCTCAGGTTCAAGAATTAAAGTGACTACCCCGCCATCTCTAACAGAAGGGGTCGTGGATGTAAAGGTTGTAAATCCGGATGGTCAAGAGGCGACTGTAACAGGAGGTTATACTTATACATTACCTCCTAAAGCAGAAGCTCCTACAATTTCTTCCATAAGCCCCGATTCTGGTTATTTGTCCGGCGGTACGCTTGTCAATATTAACGGTACGAACTTTGCCTCAGGAGCAAAGGTGTATTTTGGAAATAATTTAGCTCAATTTAATTACATGGTTACGGGACGCATTCAAGTCACTTCTCCAGCAGCTGTATCTAAAGGCCCAGTCGATGTTAGAGTCGTTAATCCAGACGGACAGGAAGCCATTATAAGCCAAGCATTTACTTATATGGAGGCATTGCCTACGATTACATCGATTTCGCCGAATAATGGGCCTCTTGCGGGCGGCACCGCTGTTCTAATTGACGGTACGAATTTTGACTCCAAAATAACCGTTCAAATCGCTGGAAAGTCTGTGCCAGTGGCTACTTATTACAGCGCAAATCGAATTAAAATCATTACGCCTAGCAGTGCAGTAGCGGGTGCCGTTAATGTAGTGCTGACGAATCCTTCGGGAGCTACGGTAACCACTACCTTTACTTATCAAAATCCAGTCGCGCCATCACCTACAATTTCGAGCATAAGCGCGACAAGCGGACCTGTAACAGGCGGTACGGTTCAATTAATTAACGGCAGCAATATGAACTCTGCTGTAAAGGTTTATGTCGATGGAAAGCTCGTGCCTGTAATGACCTACTACGGCACTTATAGAGTTAAAATCACAATGCCGCCAGCAACCGTTCCTGGACCGGTACAAATTTATATTGAAAATCCAGATGGACAAAAAAGTAATATTGTAACTTACAATTACCTATAATTGGTGAAAGGGGCTGTCCCAAAAGTCATCATGAGATGATGAATAGGGACACCCCCTTTCTCATTTTTATCAGAAAAAGGAAACCATTCCTTGTTAATATGGAAGTACCACCCGCCATCTACGAAGGGATTGGTTTCTTTGTACATTCAATATATCCTGGCAGCGGCCGGGATAGCTATCACCCTAAAATTCTCGCCAAAGTTATCATCTACGCCTACACCCAGCGTATCTACTCCACTCGTCAAATCGCTAAAGCTGTCCGTGAAAACATCATGTTTATGTGGCTTGCAGCTCGGTAATATCACGGACTGAATTCAAACGTGAAGTAGGACCAGTACATCAAATTCCGTCTGCAATTGAGTTGTAGACGGAGTTTCTTTAGGATTATTTTCATAGGACATGAATGCCTTTTTACTCATTTTTGAGGGAAGAGGCTTTGAGAGGCGTGTCGATTGATGTTGAATTAGAGTAATTAACCGTGAATATTTTCCCTGTGGATAATGTGCATAACTCTGTTAATAACTAATGAAAACAAGCTTTCATGATGTGTGTAATTTGTCGAAAATATGTGTATACCAAAATATTCTGACAACTCCTTACACACCATGTGACCGCTTACATTTACGATTGACATTGATTTCTTGCGGTGATATATTCAACTTGTAAGGCGCGAGCCTACAGCATTTGAAGATGAAGGGATGTTGTTTACATGCAAGGGAAAGTTAAATGGTTTAACGCAGAAAAAGGTTATGGCTTCATCGAATCCGAAGAAGGCGGCGACGTTTTCGTTCACTTCTCCGCAATTCAATCCGAAGGCTTCAAGACTCTTGAAGAAGGTCAATCCGTTGAGTTTGACATCGTGGAAGGCGCACGCGGACCTCAAGCAGCTAACGTAACTAAGTTGTAATCATCGGCCCGTTCGGGCTCCTATAGATGGTTAAACCTGGTATGCATAATAACGCTTGCAACGGCACCCTGTTTAGGCAGGGTGCTTTTTTGTGTACATAACTACTCTTACCTATTCTCTCTATATATAGTCAAAATTTTCTGATAATTTATCGCAACATGTAAAGGAATTTTTAACTGTATGTCGAATAGGTATATATGTAAGTCAGGTTACACTGCTTGCATGTGAAAGCTCAGCAAAGTCTAAGGAGGCGTTTCATCTATGAATCTGTTGATACGCGGAGATCACCTGGAAGTTACGAAAGCACTGAAAGACTACGCCGAGAAGAAGCTAGCCCGTCTTGACAAGTATTTTGAGACACCCCTTGCATCCGATGCTCATGTAACACTAACCGCAGTACGCGGGATCCACGGAGTGGAGGTTACCATCCCTCTAAACGGATTTTTCCTACGTGCCCAAGAAAAAAGCGAGGACATGTACGCTTCCATCGATATGGTTGTCGATAAGCTGGAGCGCCAAATCAGGAAGCATAAAACCAAAATGAACCGTAAAGTAAGACATGAACGGGGAGCGAGAGTGTTTAAGGAAACGGCGGATGCCACGGCAGCAACAGCCACCCAGTTGTTGGATGAGGAAGATTTGGATGAAGTGGTCCGCACCAAGCAGTTCAACCTCAAGCCCATGGACTTGGAAGAAGCGATTTTACGGATGAATATGGTAGGACATAACTTCTTTGTATTCTCTAACGCGGCGTCCAACCTTATCAATGTAGTGTATAGACGAAACGACGGCAAATACGGGCTGATTGAGCCTGCTAATTAAATAGAAGGCGGAAGGACCCGGCCGGTGTGCCGGGTTTTTCTTTTTTCCAGTAGAATCCTGCAACTTTCCTCTGGAAATTCACGTTGAATAGGGAACAAAGTTGGTCCGTTATGGTATGATCTATAGGAAGCTTTGCTGTCGGTTTGGTTGCGGCTTATCCCACAAACTGTTACAATTTAAGGCAAACCATGGTTTTTGGAAGTAGAAAGGGGAAAACCCATGCTGGGATTGGTAAAGAAGATATTTGGTGATTCCAACGAACGTGAAATTAAGAAATTGTTCAAGACGGTAGACCGGATTAACCAGATGGAGCCGGATTTTGCGAGTTTATCGGATGAGCAGTTAGCCCATAAAACGATAGAATTTAAAGAACGGCTGGAGAAAGGCGAGGATTTGGACGACCTGCTGCCGGAAGCTTTTGCAACAGTCAGAGAAGCCTCCAAGCGGACCCTGGGCAAACGTCATTACGACGTTCAGCTGATCGGGGGCATGGTGCTTCACGAAGGCCGTATTGCAGAAATGAAAACCGGGGAAGGGAAGACACTTGTCGGAACGCTTCCGGTTTACTTAAACGCGCTTGCTGGCAAAGGCGTGCACGTAGTTACGGTCAACGACTACCTTGCACAGCGTGACAGCGCCGAGATGGCTCAGATCTATAACTTCCTGGGATTGACGGTAGGTGTTAACCTGCATGATCTGTCTCACGATGAGAAACAGGCTGCGTACGCCTGCGACATTACTTACGGAACAAACAATGAATTCGGATTCGACTATCTGCGCGATAATATGGTGATGTACAAAGAGCAGATGGTACAGCGTCCGTTACAATATGCGATTATTGACGAAGTAGACTCGATCTTGGTTGATGAGGCCAGAACGCCTTTGATCATTTCGGGACAGGCGGCTAAATCTACGGAGCTTTATTTTGCTGCGAACCGGTTCGTACAGCGCTTGCAATATGAAGAAGATTACACGGTTGATATAAAGGTCCGTTCTGTAGCACTGACTGAAAGCGGTGTGGCTAAGGCAGAGCGAGCGTTTGGTATCGACAACCTGTTTGATCACGAGCATGTTACGTTGAACCACCATATTCAACAGGCGCTGAAAGCACATGCGATTATGAAGCGCGATGTAGACTATGTAGTACAAGACGGCGAAGTGCTGATCGTCGATGAGTTTACAGGACGTCTTATGACGGGCCGCCGTTATTCCGACGGACTGCATCAAGCGATTGAAGCGAAGGAAGAGCTGGAAGTTCAGAACGAAAGCATGACCCTTGCGACCATTACGTTCCAGAACTACTTCCGGATGTACCGCAAGCTAGCCGGAATGACCGGTACGGCGAAGACAGAAGAAGAAGAATTCAAGAAAATCTACGGCCTGGACGTAGTCCAAGTGCCGACAAACCGTCCGAATATCCGTCAGGACAACCCGGATGTCGTCTATAAATCGGAAATGAGCAAGTTCCGTGCGGTAGTGAATGAGATCGTGGAGCGCCATCAGAAGAATCAGCCGGTACTGGTTGGTACGGTATCCATTGAGAACTCGGAAAAGCTGTCGGATATGCTCAAGAAGAAAGGCATCAGCCACAAAGTGCTGAACGCCAAGTACCATGCGGAAGAAGCGGAGATCGTTTCTCGTGCGGGCGTACCGGGATCCGTGACGATTGCAACGAACATGGCTGGACGCGGTACCGACATTTTGCTGGGTGAAGGTGTACCGGATGTTGGCGGTCTGCATATTATAGGAACGGAACGCCATGAAAGCCGCCGGATCGATAACCAGCTGCGCGGTCGTGCCGGACGCCAGGGAGACCCGGGTTCATCCCAGTTCTATCTGTCCTTGGAAGATGAACTGATGCGCAGATTCGGAGCGGAGAACATCATGAATATGATGGACCGTCTGGGCTTTGAAGAGGATCAGCCGATCGAAAGCCGTCTGATCACGAGAGCAATTGAATCGGCGCAGAAGCGCGTAGAAGGCAATAACTTCGATCTGCGGAAGGTCGTCCTTCAATATGATGACGTGATGAATCAGCAGCGGGAGATTATCTACAAGCAGCGCCGCGAAGTGCTTTACTCCGATAACGTCCGTGAAATCGTATTGGAAATGATCTTCCCGGTAATCGACCGGATCGTGAAAGCTCATGCGCCGCAAGATATCATTCCGGAAGAGTGGGAATTGCAGTCCATTGCAGACTATACGAACGCTACGCTGCTTCAGGAAGGCGGCGTAACGGCAGAAGATCTGCAAGGCAAAGAGCAGGACGAGATCATCGAGTATCTGAAATCTCTAGTCCTTCGCGATTATGATGCGAAGGAAGAAATTATGGGTTCGGAGACGATGCGTGAATTCGAGAAAGTGATTCTACTCCGTGCGGTAGACAGCAAGTGGATGGATCACATCGATGCGATGGATCAGCTTCGCCAAGGTATCCACCTTCGTGCATACGGCGGAACGGATCCGCTTCGCGAATACCAGTTCGAGGGCTATGAGATGTTCCAAGAAATGATCGCCAGCATTCAGGAAGAAGTGGCGATGTACATCATGAAAGCTCAAGTAGAGCGTAACTTGGAGCGGAAATCCGTAGTTGACGAGCAGCAGATCAGCACGAACAGCAGCGAACCGACTGTGAAGCGTCCGGTAGTGAATGCTGAAGATCAGATCGGCCGCAATGACCCGTGCCCTTGCGGAAGCGGCAAGAAATTCAAAAACTGCCACGGCCAGTCTTAAATCGGTATATTAATTAACTAATATACATGTATATGTTAGTTCAGGGAAGGATCCGCGATTCCATATGCGGATGCTTCCCTTTCCGTATGAACAATAATTTAAGAGGTGACGAAACCATGTTTGATTACACATTGAAACAGGATTTGCGCGATATCGCCCAGAAATTAACCGGCCTTAGGGGGTCTCTTTGACTTAGATCTAAAGCAGGAACATATCGCAAACTTTGAGGAAAAAATGGCTGCCCCTGATTTTTGGGACGATAATGAAGCCGCTCAGAAAGTCATTGCGGAAATGAACGCGATTAAGTCCGTTGTGGACGACTATACGGCGCTGCGGTCCGAATTCGAGGATATCGAAGTGATGATTGAACTGGCGCAGGAAGAGAACGACGAGAGCATGGCTGCTGACTTGGAGAACAGCATCCGGGCTATGCTGCGTAAGGTCGAAGACTTTGAACTGACGCTGCTGCTCAGCCAGCCTTACGATAAACTGAACGCGATTCTCGAGATTCACCCTGGAGCGGGCGGCACCGAATCTCAGGACTGGGCAAGCATGCTGCTGCGTATGTATACCCGATGGGCGGAGAAGCGCGGCTTTAAAGTGGAGACGCTCGACTATCAGCCTGGAGACGAAGCGGGCGTAAAGAGCGTAACGCTGCTGATCAAGGGTTACAACGCCTACGGCTATCTGAAAGCGGAGAAAGGCGTTCACCGGCTGGTTCGGATTTCGCCGTTCGATGCTTCCGGACGCAGGCATACCTCTTTTACTTCGTGTGATATCGTACCGGAAATTGAAGATGATGTGGAAATTGAAATTCGTACGGAAGATTTAAAAATCGATACGTATAGAGCAAGCGGTGCAGGCGGACAGCATATCAACACGACGGACTCCGCGGTACGGATAACGCACATCCCATCCGGCGTAGTGGTCACTTGCCAAACCGAGAGATCGCAAATTAAAAACCGGGAACGCGCGATGAAACACCTTCGCTCCAAGTTATACGAGAAGAAAATCGAAGAGCAGGAGAAGCAGCTCGCTGAAATACGCGGTGACCAAAGCGACATCGCATGGGGGAGCCAAATCCGCTCGTATGTATTCCACCCGTACAGTATGGTGAAGGACCATCGGACCCAAGTCGAAACGGGGAATGTAGGAGCCGTGATGGACGGCGACCTGGATCCGTTTATCGACGGATATCTTCGTCTGCAGATCAAGCAGGAAGAATAAGGGACGGGGTTTAACCCAACACTGAAAATGTAAGGAACCAACTACGCGGGGTGCATAATGAGCAGAAGAGAACCGTTCATCCAGATCGGCAGCCCCTTAAGCCATATCATGGAGTACGTATATTTAATTTTAGGATCGCTTGTGATCGCTTTGAGCTTTAATATTTTTCTTGTGCCGAATCAGGTGGCGTCCGGGGGAGTTTCTGGCATTTCGATTATCGTCAAAGAGCTGTTTGGCGTCACGCCGGCGCTTACCCAGTGGGCATTAAACATACCGTTGTTTTTTGCGGGGCTGTGGCTGCTGGGCGGGAAATTCGGTATCAAAACGTTAGTCGGATCGGCCGTATTGCCGCTGCTTGTTTTGGTAACCAGCGGACTTCCGTCCTTGACCGATAACACTCTGCTGGCAGCCATATACGGCGGCATCGGAGTGGGAGCAGGGCTCGGATTGGTATTCCGGGGCAGAGCCTCGACAGGCGGGTTGGACTTAGCAGCGCAAATTTTGCATAAATATACGGGTTTAAGGCTCGGTTTATGTGTAGCTTTGCTGGACGGGACCGTGATCCTGGTTGCAGGGCTGGCGATATCGCCTGAAAAAGCTTTATATGCCCTCATCGGACTATATGTAACGATCAAAACGATCGATGTGGTACAAATGGGCTTCGGTTATTCCAAGGTGGCTTTTATCATTTCGGATCAGACGGATCGGCTGAGTGAAGTGATTTTGAAAGACCTTGATAGGGGACTAACAAAATTGACCGCCCAAGGCGGATTTACAAATACGGACCGTCCGGTGCTGATGGTTGTGGTCGGACAAACGGAAGTGACGAAGCTGAAAACACTGGTTCAATCCGTGGACCCGTCGGCTTTTATCATTATCAGCGATACGACGGAAGTGTTAGGCAAAGGGTTTAAAGTGCAGGGAACTTAGGTTCTCTGCTTTTTTTTGTGCAAAAAAGTGTTGTATAAACATGAAACCAACCGTATAATAATACATATCTTTTCGGAAATATACATTCCTTATACAGGAATAACATAGATAGAGAGCAACGTCAGGGAGGCGGAGAACAATGGGAAATACGCTGCGGGTCGCGATTATCGGCTCTACAGGTTACGGCGGAGTGGAATTAATCCGGTTCTTGCTGGGTCATCCGAATATACAGATTACGTCAGTTATTTCTTCATCAAGCAGCGGAAGTTTGCTGGGGGACGGATTTCCGCATTTGCGTGATATCGTGACGGACCTGCTGGACGGGGTGGATGTGCCGCTGATCCGGGAGAAATCAGACCTGGTGTTTACCGCAACGCCTTCCGGCGTCAGTGCGAAACTAGTACCGCAGCTATTGGAAGCCGGATTGAAAGTGATAGATTTGTCCGGGGACTTCAGGTTGAAGGACGGAGCGCTCTATGAACAATGGTACAAACATGACGCGCCGCCCCAAGAGCTGCTGAACGAAGCGGTATACGGGCTGGCGGAGATCTACGGGGAAGAAGTCCGGGATGTGCCTTTTATCTCGAATCCGGGCTGTTATCCGACGGCAACGCTGCTAGGGCTGATTCCGGCAGTGAAGGCAGGCTGGATCGATCCGGCTACTCTCATTGTGGATGCAAAATCTGGCGTTTCGGGAGCGGGACGCGGACTGGGTTTAACCGTGCATTATTCGGAAATGAATGAAAATTTTCTAGCCTACAAAGTCAATCAGCATCAGCACATACCCGAAATAGAACAGGTACTTACCAGGGAAGCGGGAAAGCCGGTTACGACGACGTTTACGACTCATTTGGTACCGATGACGCGGGGGATTTTGTGCACGATGTATGCCTCGGTGAACGGGAACCGGACAAATGCGGAGTTCATACAGTTATATAGTGAATTTTACAAGGGACGCAAGTTCGTAAGGATCAGCCCCGAAGGAAAATGGCCTGCTACGAAAGAGGTTTGGGGTTCGAATTATTGCAATATCGGTTTCGCGGCGGATGCACGTACCGGCCGCGTGACGATCGTCTCGGTCATTGATAACCTCGTTAAAGGGGCGGCTGGCCAAGCGATACAGAACATGAATCTGATGATGGGCTGGAACGAAGCGCTCGGCTTGGAGCTGACGCCGGCGTTTCCTTAAGAGAGGGGCTGGACGTAAGGATGGGGACGGCAGCAGGACAGAAGTTTCAAGTAGTAGCGGGCGGCTCGGTAACGACGCCCAAAGGATTTCAGGCCGGAGGGCTGCACTGCGGCCTGAAGAAGACCGAGCGCTACGATCTCGGCGTGATCGTGTGCGAGGTGCCTGCGGCGGCGGCAGCGGTATATACGCTGAACGCCTTCCAGGCGGCGCCGCTGGGAGTCACGCGCGAAAGCGTAGCAGCG
The DNA here is from genome assembly GCF_042684925.1 of Paenibacillus gansuensis. Lineage (NCBI taxonomy): Bacteria > Bacillati > Bacillota > Bacilli > Caryophanales > Paenibacillaceae > Paenibacillus > Paenibacillus gansuensis. Next base: position 361,973 of record NZ_JBHUME010000019.1, read on the forward strand.
TCCGGAGGACGGCTGCATGCGATGCTCGTGAACAGCGGCAACGCCAATGCATGCACCGGCAAGCAGGGCGAGGCCGATGCGTATGAGATGCGCAGCGCGATGGCGGCGGCGCTGGGGCTGCCCGAGCACTACGTCGGCGTGACGTCGACGGGGGTGATCGGGGAGCCGCTGCCGATGGAGCGCGTGCGGAAGGGCATCGCGGAGCTGCCGGCAAGGGTTCACGCGGAAGGCGGGGGCGACTTCTGCCAGGCGATCCTGACGACGGACCTCGTGAAGAAGGAGGTCTGTGTCAAGGTGAGCGTGGGCGGGAAGGACGTCTACATCGCCGGGGCGGCGAAAGGTTCAGGCATGATTCATCCGAACATGGCGACGATGCTGGGCTTTATTACGACGGATGCTTTGGTGGAGCCGGCGGACCTGCAGGGGCTGCTGAGCGGCGTCACGGACAGCACGTTCAATATGATTACCGTTGACGGGGATACAAGTACGAACGATATGGTGGTTGTAATGGCCAGCGGCCTGGCAAGTGCTGAGCGCTTGGCGCCGGGTCATCCGGACTGGGATGCTTATAAAGAAGGCTTTCAGCACGTAGCGGAGTATCTAGCGAAGGCGATTGCCCGCGACGGCGAAGGGGCTACCAAACTGGTAGAGGTGCAGGTGAATGGTGCAGTGAGCCAAAATGCAGCCAGAGCGATCGCGAAGACGGTGATCGGATCCAGCCTGGTGAAATCGGCCGTGTTTGGAGCGGATGCCAATTGGGGCCGTATAATTGCGGCGGTGGGCCGTGCAGGACAGCCGGTAAATGTAGACACTGTCGATATCTACTTGGGCGACATTGCGGTTCTTGTACAATCCAGGCCTGTCCGGTTCGATGAAGACCGCGCTGCGGCTTACTTACAAGGTGATACCGTTGTATTCCGTGTAGAGTTGAACATGGAAGACGGAAATGCAACAGCTTGGGGCTGCGACCTGACGTACGATTACGTCCGCATAAACGCGGCGTACAGGACGTAAGGAGGCGGAGATGGAAATGGGTGAAGGCTCAACGAATACATTCGTAATGAAATGCGGCGGAAGCACGCTGGCGGCTTTGCCGGAGTCTTTTTACGAAGACTTGCGGCGTCTGCAGGAGAGCGGGGTCATTCCCGTCATCGTCCACGGCGGAGGTCCTGCCATTAACGATACATTAGAGAAATTGGGCATCGAAACGGAATTCGTGGGCGGCTTGCGCAAAACGAACGAGGCCGTACTTGATGTGGTTGAGATGGTCCTAGCAGGCCAGATTAACAAAGAAATCGTACGCCGCATTCAGGGCGCGGGAGGCCGTGCCATCGGGTTGTCCGGCGTGGATGGAGGCCTGGTGCGTGCTGTACCGGTAGCTACGGCAGCGGAAGTAGGTCTTGTCGGCGATGTGGTAGCCGTAGCTGCAGAAATCGTGGAGGGCATCGTTACGATGGGCTATATGCCTGTCATTGCACCAATTGGCCTGGGTGAGAACGGGCAGCGTTACAACATCAATGCGGATACAGCGGCGGGTGCAGTCGCTTCCCATATCGGCGTAAAGCGCATGATTGTCGTCACGGATGTGCCGGGCATTATGAGAACCGAGCTCAACGGCAGTGACGAAGCCGGGGGCCAAGGACGGAAGGTTATTTTGCCGGAAGTTACTTTTGCTGAGATCGAAGAGATGGTTGCAAGCGGCGAGATCTACGGGGGCATGATCCCCAAGGTGAAGGCAGCTATGAAATGTATTCACGGCAACGTGGAGGAAGTCGTTATTGTGGACGGGTCCGAGCCGGAAGTGCTTAGCAAAGTGATGAGCGGCGAACGGATCGGAACAAGAATTATGAAATCCCGCTAGGGAGAAGGAGTGGAAAAGGTTATGGCGGACAATACGCAGCAAACAGGCTTGGTCACGGAGGTGCCTCAAGAACGAGGGGTGCAGGGAGACGGCGGTGCGAACCGGGCGGCCCAATCCTTATTCCCTACTTATGCACGTTACCCGATCGCCCTGGTTAAAGGGGAAGGCAGCTGGCTTTGGGACGATCAGGGCAACAAGTACCTAGACCTGATGTGCGGGCTGGCCGTCACAAACCTGGGCCACTCGCCCAAAGCGGTAAGAGATCAGCTGGTTGCCCAGCTGGATGAATTATGGCATGTATCGAACCTGTTTCACATCCCGAATCAGGAAAGGCTGGCCGCTTTGCTGACAGCCAACTCCTGTGCAAACCACGTCTTTTTCTGCAACAGCGGAGCCGAAGCGAATGAGGCGGCCATTAAACTCGCCCGCCGGTACAACAAGAAAGTGCTGGGGCGCGACAGGTATGAAATGATAACCTTTGAACGTTCATTCCACGGGCGGACCTTAGCTACTTTGACCGCTACGGGTCAGGAGAAAGTCAAGGAAGGGTTTGATCCGCTGCCTCAGGGATTCCTGACTGTACCTATGGGAGATCTCGACGCCCTAAAGTCAGCCGTCAGTGATAAAACAGCAGCCATCATGCTGGAACTGGTTCAGGCGGAAGGCGGCGTCCATCCGATCGATTCCGGTTTCCTCCAACAAGTGCGCGCTTTGTGCGACGAACACGATCTGCTGCTTATTATCGACGAGATCCAAACCGGTATGGGCCGCACTGGAAAGCTGTTCGCTTACGAGCATTACGGGATTGAGCCGGATATTTTCACCCTAGCGAAAGGTCTGGGAAGCGGCTTCCCGATCGGGGCTATGTTGGGCAAGGCTAAGCTGAAAGAGGCGTTCAGCGCCGGAAGCCATGGTTCTACCTTCGGCGGTACGCCATTGGCTACCCGCGCGGCTTTGGCAACGCTGGAGACAATGCTGACGGAGTCGGTTCCGCAGCAGGCAGCGGAAACAGGTGCGTACTTGATGAAGCGCCTGGACGAGGAGCTTGCCGGTAACCCGTTTGTCAAACAAGTACGGGGCCAAGGGCTGATGATCGGTATTGAGTGCGCAAAGCCGGTTGGCGAACTGGTAGAGGAAGGCCAGCGTCAAGGCGTCTTGTTCGTAACGGCCGGGCCGAATGTCATCCGACTGCTTCCGAACCTGTTGTTGACCCGCGAAGAAGCGGAGCAGGGAATTGCTGTGCTTAGCGGTATTTTGGCGAAAAAAGCAGCTGAGGCTGTTCAATCATAAAGGGGTAGAAGGGAGCGGTTCCGATGGCAACGGCAAAGGGAGCGACAATTGAGGCGCTGGAACTGGACTTGAAGGGCAGAGATTTTTTGGCTCTTGTGGATTACACACCAGAGGAAATCCGGTACCTGATCGATTCGGCTATAGAAATCAAGAGTAAGCACAAGAACTGCGAGGTATACCAGCCATTGAAAGGGAAAACGCTGGGCATGATTTTCGAGAAATCGTCGACGCGTACGCGGGTTTCTTTTGAAGTGGGCATGTATCAGCTCGGGGGTCAGGCACTGTTCCTTAGTAAGAATGACATCCAGCTCAACCGCGGCGAAACGGTATGGGACACGGCCCAGACCCTTTCGCGTTATTTGGACGGGATCATGATCCGTACGTTTGCCCACAGAAATGTCGTTGACTTGGCCAGAGGAGCAACTGTGCCGGTGATCAACGGATTGACGGACTTGTCTCACCCTTGCCAGGCGCTTGCGGATTACCAGACGGTGCTGGAGCACAAAGGGCGTTTGGATGGGCTGAAAATTGCTTTTATCGGCGACGGGAACAACATGGTGCATTCTTTAATGATCGGGGCGAGCAAGCTGGGCATGCATTTTGCGCTGGCGGCGCCGGAGGGGTACGATGCGGATCCGGAAGTAGTGCAGCTGGCTAAAGAGAACGCTAGTTTGACCGGGGCAACGATTACGCTGACTAGAGACCCGAAAGAAGCAATTGCGGAAGCGGACATTATCTATACGGATGTGTGGGCGAGCATGGGGCAGGAAGAAGAGCAGAAAATTCGTGAGCGCGCCTTCCGCAATTATCAAGTGAACGAGGAACTAGTGAGGTACGCGAAGAAAGATTACTTATTCATGCATTGTCTTCCGGCGCATCGCGGCGAAGAAGTCAGCGCGGGTGTGATTGACGGGGCGCAGTCGATTATTTTTGACCAGGCGGAAAACCGTCTGCATGCACAGAAAGCAATTATGGCAGCTATTTTATAAAACAGATCCCAGCACCGGAACTAATAAAGGAGCGTTATTCATGGCAAAAAATAAAATCGTGCTCGCCTACTCGGGCGGTTTGGATACATCAGTCATTCTGGCTTGGCTAAAAGAAACTTATGATGCCGAAATCATCGCCTTCACTGCGGACATCGGACAAAAGGAAGAGCTGGACGGTCTGGAAGAGAAAGCATTAAGCACAGGCGCTTCCAAAGTTTATATTGATGACCTTCGGGAGGAGTTTGCCCGCGATTTCATCTACCCGATGTTCCAGTCGGGTGCGCTTTATGAGGGACAATACCTGCTCGGTACGTCCATCGCGCGTCCGCTGATCGCGAAACGGATGGTTGAGATTGCGAGGAAGGAAGGCGCTGTTGCTATTGCCCACGGGGCCACGGGAAAAGGGAACGACCAGGTCCGCTTCGAGCTGACCGCGGCTGCCCTGGCGCCGGAGCTTGAGGTTATTGCTCCTTGGCGTCTGGAAGAGTTCCGCGAGCAGTTCCCGGGACGTGCGGAAATGATCGCCTATGCGGAGAAGCACGGGATCCCTGTTCAGGCATCGGCATCGAAGCCGTATTCCATGGATCGCAACCTGCTGCATATCAGCTTTGAGAGCGGCATGCTGGAGGATCCTTGGTTTGACGCAAGCAGCGAAGAGAACGAAGGCATGTATGTGCTGAGCGTATCGCCGGAACGGGCGCCGGATGCGGCGGAGTATGCGGAGTTGGAATTTGAGCGCGGGGACTGCGTGGCAGTTAACGGCGTGAAGCTGGATCCGCTGCAGGTTATGGAGAAGCTGAATGAGTTGGGCGGCAAACACGGCATCGGCCGCGTGGACATGGTAGAGAACCGTTTTGTCGGCATGAAGAGCCGCGGTGTATATGAGACGCCCGGCGGTGCCATTCTATTTGCGGCGCACCGTCGCATGGAATCGCTGACGATGGACCGCGACGTGATGCATCTGCGTGATTCTCTGATTTCGAAGTACAGCCAGCTGGTATACAATGGCTTTTGGTTTGCGCCGGAGCGTCTGGCATTGCAGGCGCTGGTAACGGAGAGCCAGAAGAATGTAACCGGTACGGTACGCGTGAAGCTTTACAAGGGCAATGTCATCGCCGCAGGCGTGAAAAGCCCTGTGAGCCTGTATAATCCGGACATTGCTACGATGGAGGCGGACCCTACACAGGCTTACAATCAAGGCGACGCTGCAGGGTTCATCCGCTTGAATGCTTTACGTTTGAAAGTGGCTTCCGGCGTGGAGCAAAACGCTTCTCAGACCGGCGGTGCTGCTCCAAAGCAGCTTCAGGAACAGAAGTAAGGAACGGGGCGGCCCTTGGGCCGCCTTTGAAATTAGATTTTAGCCGAAATAAGGTGCCTGGGTTCGTTAGCGGATTGATCAGCCTATGCCTACGGGATAGACGGTGCGGTATGCTGCCTTATTGCGGGAAAGACAGTAAAGGAGTGGCGAGAGTGAGCAAGCTATGGGGAGGCCGTTTCACGAAGAAAACGGACCAGTTGGTAGAAGAGTATACGGCTTCGATTCTATTTGATAAAGAATTAGCTGAAGAAGATATCCAAGGCAGTCTGGCGCATGTGACGATGCTGGGCAAATGCGGCATCCTGCCCGCGGCGGACGTGAAGACGATCCAAGACGGGTTAAAGCAAGTATTGGAGCGCATTCGCCGGGGGGAAGCGGAGTTCTCGGTTTCGGATGAGGATATTCACATGAACATTGAGAAGCAGCTGATCGACCTGGTTGGCCCTGTCGGCGGCAAGCTGCATACGGGCCGCAGCCGCAATGATCAGGTGGCAACGGACATGCATCTGTATTTACGCCGCCGCGTTGTGGAGTTTGTCGGGCTGCTGACTTCTCTGCAGGAGGCTCTGCTGGAACAGGCCAAGAACAATATCGACACGATCATCCCTGGGTACACACACCTTCAACGGGCGCAGCCGATCCTGTTCGCTCACCACTTAATGGCTTACGTATCGATGTTCCAGCGCGACATTGAGCGCCTGCAGGACAGCTACAAGCGGATCAATGCGCTGCCGCTGGGTGCAGGAGCGCTCGCCGGAACCACGTTCCCGATCGACCGCCATTTCGTAGCAGCCGAGCTGGGCTTTGACCGCGTGTATGAAAACTCCCTCGATGCGGTCAGCGACCGTGATTTTATTGTGGAGTTCTTGTCCGGTGCAGCACTGATTATGACCCACCTGTCGCGCTTCTGCGAGGAGCTGGTGCTGTGGTCCAGCACGGAGTTCGCTTTCGTGGAGCTCGACGATGCTTTTTGTACAGGAAGCTCTATCATGCCGCAGAAAAAGAATCCGGATGTGGCCGAGCTGGTCCGCGGCAAAACCGGCCGTGTGTATGGCAACCTGATCGGCTTGTTAACCGTGTTGAAGTCGCTGCCTTTGGCCTACAACAAGGACATGCAGGAAGACAAGGAAGGCATGTTCGACACGGTGAAGACGCTCCAAGGGGCTTTGCAGCTTTTCGCCCCGATGGTCGCAACCATGAAGGTGAACCGCGGACGCATGCGCCAGGCGGTCAACAACGACTTCTCCAACGCTACGGATATCGCTGACTATCTGGTGGGGAAAGGCCTGCCATTCCGTCAAGCGCATGAGGTTATCGGCAAAACGGTGCTGTACTGCATCCAAAACGACAAGTACCTGCTGGATTTAAAGCTGGATGAGTTCCTGCAGTTCTCCGAGCTGTTTGATGAGCATATTTACGAAGTGCTGCAGCCTGAGAACGTGGTCAATGCCCGTAATGTGTACGGAGGTACGGCGGCACCGCAGGTCAAGGATGCGATTGCGCGCGCCGAGGCTTCGAACGAACAGGCGCAGGCATGGGTACAGGAGTATTCCGAAAAACAAAAGCAGAACGCATAAACAAGGTAAAGCCCCTTCATTAGTATGAAGGGGCTTTTGTGAGCCGACAGCGGTAAATGGGCCGGATAGGGCGAGGGAGCAAAACGGTGAAAAGTGATGCTGAAACGCGTCAGAAAGGGAATAGGTTTGGCAGCTGAAGTACTTATGGCTCAAGCAGCGCGACCCCGTCCTCTATCACATCAGGCTCCAGACGAGGTTGAACGGATTTCGGCAAAGGAGCTTTTCCGGTATTGGCAGCAATGATAGTGGCTTGCGGCTTGTAGGTGTCCCGTGAGATACGCTCGGTTGCTGCCGTACGGCCGTTCACTTTTTTATAACGATAGGTCTCGACTACATACCCTTCCTTGCCGCGCTGGACCAATTGTTCCGTGCCCAGCGGGATGTACGGGTTGCGTACATATTTGACCGGAGAGGGGATCGTCCTCACTGTTTTGGAGGAGAGCTCGTACTTTACGTTGGCAGGAAGCGTCCCGAACAGCTTGGCGACTACTCTTCCGTTCTGAAGATAGGTGCGGATCACCATATGTTTTCCGGTTGTGTTTTTGAATTTAAAATTAATGTAGCCGCCCGCATAAGTTGCATCCTGCCCTAACGGTGCATAGCTGACAGGAAGGGAATGGTTGCGCCTTTCTACAATTTCCAAGCCGGCCCGCAGCACCGCAACGTACAAGGTACTGGAGATTTGGCAGATGCCGCCGCCGACGCCCGGAACCATCCGTCCGTTAAGGATAACCGGAGCCGGCCGGAAGCCGGAGTTCGTTTCCGCTTGTTTGATGATTTTGGAGTAATCAAACACTTCGCCCGGCGCCAGCATGCTGTCGTATATCTCTTTGGCGGCAGCGCTCATATTAAACTCGCGCCCCGCGGAAGTGCTCTTGATCGGCGTCGAGAACTCCGCGATCTTCCGCTGCACGCCCTGGGCGCGCAGCTCCGCCAGCGTCAGCTCCGGGTCGAGCTGACGCAGCCGCAGCCCCAGCCGCAGTCCCGGCTGGGGCGCCAACCCCGCCCACAACGGCCCGCCTACCCGGGCCGTCAGGGCACGTGCCAGCGCGACCGTGTCCACCCGGTACGCGCTCTTATGCGGCGTATACTCCACACGGTCGTCCGCCGTAATGCGACGCTTCGCGTCCACAGGCTGCTGCTTCGCAAGCTCCGGCCAGGCGGCGTCCGCCGCCCGGCGCATCGCGGCGTCGTCGACGCCGGCCCGCAGCGCCAACTGCTTGTCGAACCGCCAGCGTGCCTTGGCTCTCTCCCACAAAGACCCGACGAACAGCGGCTTAACCCTCGCCGCAAGTTCGTCCTCGTTCCACCGCACGCCCCAATCGGCGGCGGACAGCGTCACCTCTTCATAACGCGCACTCTCAGCGTCTTCATGCCGCAGGGTCTGTACCGCTTCTTTGGAGTTGCTGCTATTCATGGTGTGTTGCCCTTCATGTTGTTGCCCTTCATGTTGTTGCCTTTCATATTGTTGCCCTCCATCCTGCTGCCCTTCATCCGTTCTTCCATCCCCCTCAGCCTCCTTGCTCACCCCAACAGCAACCAACCTCTCCCCCGCCACCTTCACTCTAAAGCTCAATTCCTGTCGAAACATGACATAACTCAACGGCCCAGGCTCCCAGCCGGAAACCGAAACGCCTTTGGGAAGGCGGCCTTGTCCGCCGTACATGACAATCACCAGAAACATCACCAAAGCAATCCCCAACCCAGCCGCAATCACCCAACGGGCACGAACGAATCTATCCAAACAATCACCCCATTTTTCCAGTCCGCCCTAAAAAACTGCAGAGGGCTTATCCACCCATCTTTTACATCTATATGCAGAACTCTGGGAAATTTTCATGGGATTTTAATGTCGAATGGTGACGAACCCGTGCTATAATCAGTAAATGTGGTGAAAAAAGGTAGAAAATAGAGGATTTCCATACTAGTTGTCGAATATACTCTAGCTCGATATTTGATTCCCAGGATGTGATAGAGTGATAGAAATGCAAGATGTCTGGAAGAATTATCCGGACGGCACCCCTGCGCTGAAGGGGATTAACGTCAAGATCGACAAGAATGAATTTGTGTATGTAGTCGGACCCTCCGGAGCGGGGAAGTCCACTTTTATGAAGCTGATATATAGGGAAGAGAAACCTACGAAAGGGCAAATTTCGGTCAACGGTTTTAATCTGGGCAAGTTGAAACAGCGTAAAATCCCTTTTGTCCGGCGGAATATCGGCGTTATATTTCAGGATTTTCGGCTTCTGCCCAAATTGACGGTGTACGAAAATATTGCCTTTGCAATGGAAGTCATAGAGGCGCCTAAGAAGCTGATCCGCAAAAGGACGCTGGAAGTGCTGGATTTGGTCAACCTGAAGGGGAAAGCTGCCAGCCTGCCGGCCCAGTTATCCGGAGGAGAACAGCAGCGGGTGGCGATCGCCAGAGCGATTGTGAACAATCCGTCGGTAATCGTAGCGGACGAGCCTACGGGGAACCTGGATCCGGAAACGTCCTGGGGCATTATGAGGCTGCTGGAGGAAATCAACTTCCGGGGAACGACCATCATTATGGCGACTCACAACAAAGAGATCGTAAACACGATGCGCAAAAGAGTGCTAGCCATAGAGAGCGGCCAGATCGCGCGCGACGAGATACGGGGTGACTACGGCTATGAAGATTAGCACCATGCTGCGTCATGTCCGGGAAGGCGCCAAAAACATTATCCGTAACGGATGGATGTCGTTTGCTTCCATCAGTTCGATTTCCATTTCTCTTTTTATCCTCGGCGTGTTCCTGATTCTTAGCCTTAACGTGAATGCGATGGCCGACCAGATAGAAAGCCAGGTGGAAATCCGGGTATTTCTCGGTCTGGATCTGCCTAAGGAGCAAGCGGACAAAGTACAGCTTGATATCCGGTCGATTCCGGATGTCAGCAAAGTTACATTCGTTTCCAAGGATGAAGGATTGCAGCTATTGAAAGAAAAGCTCGGCGAGGACAATAAGGACATGCTGAACGGCTTCGAGGGCAAGAACAATCCGCTGCCCGATTCCCTGACGGTAGAGGTGAAGGAGCCGACCAAAGTCGGTCAGGTGGCCGAACAGATTGAGGCGTTGAACCAGAATGATCCGAATAAGCCCATCACGCAGGTGAATTACGGCAAAGGTACGGTGGAAGTGCTCTTCAAAGTAACAAGGGCGATCCGCAATATCGGTCTGATTATTGTCGCCGGATTAGGTATCACCGCTATGTTCCTGATTGCGAATACGATTAAATTAACCATTTTAGCCCGCCGCCGTGAAATCGGCATTATGAAGCTGGTAGGTGCTACAAACAGTTTTATCCGCTGGCCGTTTTTCATTGAGGGAGCTTTGCTGGGGATCATCGGTTCTATTATCCCTATTGCTATTCTCGTCTACGGTTACACGGAATTGATCTCTTACTCCCAAATGGAGCTTGGCTTGCTTATGTTCCAGTTGATCCCGGCTGAGGAGATTGCGGTGAACGTCGGGCTGCTACTGTTACTCTTAGGCACGGTCATTGGCATATGGGGAAGTACGATTTCCATACGGAAATTTTTGAAAGTATAGCTATCATCGTTCGAAATTACTAAAGTCTCTAAGTCTATTTACCCATGATAGGATCATTACGAATCGCAAACCTTACGGTGCCGGGCCAGCCTGGTTCCAGGTTGCTAGATCTAAGGAGGAGTATTTGATTTGAAAAAGTTATTCCTGCCTCTGCTGCTTACAGCCGGACTGCTTGCACCGGTAGCTTTACCCTCTCCGGGGTTTGCCGTCTCGGAAATAGATAAGATCAACCAACAGCTCAAAGAGGTCAAAAAACAACAGGAGTCTGCCGCATGGCAGGCACGCCAAGCCGAGAAGAATATCGCCGGAGTGCAGTATAAACGCAAAATTACCGCGCAAGGCCTTGAAGTCCTCATGGGCGAAATTGATAAAGTCGGCAACGCGATGAATGCTTACAACAGCCAGATCGGTGACCGTACGGAGAAACTGCAGAAAACAGGCGAAGAACTTCAGGAAGCAATGAACCGGGTCAAGGAGCGCGACAGCATGCTGCGGGACCGGATCCGCCTGATGTATACGAACGGCTTTGTTTCTTATCTGGACGTATTGTTCAGCTCCACCAGCTTCTCGGATTTTCTTGACCGGTATGATGCTTTGAAATCCATCGTCAATGAAGATAAATCGATCCTTGCTACGAATAAAAAGGACCAGGCTCAGATCGCCGAGCAAAAAAAATCTGTGGAAGCACAGTTGGCTGAAGTGAAACAATTGTATGCCAAGATGGAGGAGCAGCATCAGTACCTGGCTTCCAAGGAACGGGAAAAAGAAGTGATGATCGCCAGCCTTCATGCCCAAGAACATGCATTGGAGGAAATCGGAGAAGAGATGGAGCAAGAGTTGATGCAGCTTGCCCGGAAACGTTCTTCCCTCAATGCCGAGGCCAACAAGATCAAAGAGGAACAAGCCCGGAAACGAAAAGCAGCCGAGGCCAAACGCAGAGCGGCCGAAGCCAAGCGCAATAAAAGACATAGCGTTGCATCTGCTTCAAACAGCGAGTCTTACAGCGGAGGCGAGTTAGCATCCCCACTGCATGGAGGGTTGCGTGTTACTTCCGATTTTGGCTATCGTACGCATCCGGTAACGGGTGAGCGCGAATCCTTCCATAAAGGAGCGGATTTCGGTGCTCCGAACGGAACGCCGATCTATGCGGCGGAGAGCGGAGAGGTCATTGTGGCTCAGTGGTGGAACGGCTACGGGAACTGTGTCATTATCGATCACGGCGGAGGCATGTGGACGGTGTACGGCCATATCCGGAACGGCGGCATCAAAGTAAGTGAGGGCGACATGGTGAAACGCGGCGAAAAGATTGCTGAAGTCGGGTCAACAGGACGTTCGACCGGCAACCATCTTCATTTTGAAGTGCGTATTAATGAAGAGCCTGTGAACCCGCTGCCGTATCTAAGGTAGTGTTCCTGGACCGTCACCTAGCTTCAACCGCCCGAAATAAGTATAATATTCTGTACAAGCGTGCATATACTAAAGGGTATGACAATGGTTGGAAATAAAGGTGGTGTTTACTAGGATGCAGTTTAAAGGACGCACGGTACTGGCTTTTATTCTACTGTCCGTTTTTGCCAGCAGCTTGATCACGTTAACTTTGGTGGACTCTTCCATCTTGGTGCAGCGAGGGCACGCGGAACAGGACCGCCTCAATGCCGGTAAGCTGTCGGCACAGGAAATGAATAAGATGGCTGCCGCATTTGAGCTGATTGAACAGAAATATGTACGTCCGATTGACCGCAAGAAACTGGTAGACGGGGCTATCCACGGAATGGTTTCCGCTTTGGACGACCCATACAGCTCTTATATGGACGAGCAGGAAGCGGAGCAGTTTACGGATAATGTGCAGGGAAGTTTTACCGGCATCGGGGCTGAAGTAACCATGGTGGGCGGCCGTGTAACGGTGGTATCTCCCATTAAAGGCTCTCCGGCTGAGAAAGCGGGCATTCATGCAAAAGATGTTATTCTTTCCGTAAACGGGAATAAGCTCGACGGATTAAAGTTGTCGGATGCTTTGAATTTCATCCGCGGTCCGAAAGGGACGAAAGCTAAAATCATCGTTCTCCGCCAGGGTTCCACGGAACCGACGGAGATTACCCTGGTAAGGGATACGATCGATGTTGAAACTGTGTTCAGCGAAATGATGGACGGTTCGATCGGCAAAATAGAAATCCGCCAGTTCTCCAAAAACACGGGAGAGCGGTTTTTGGAAGACCTGAAGTCGCTGGAGTCCAAAGGTATGAAAGGGCTCATTATAGACGTCAGGAATGACCCGGGCGGCATTCTTCCGGTCGTAGTGCAGATCGCAGAACAGTTTGTGCCGAAAGGCAAAACCATCGTTCAGGTAGAAGACCGGAACAAGAACCGCAAAGCGACGCCTTCCGAAGGAAGCGGGAAGAACTACCCTGTTGTAGTTCTGATTAACAAAGGAAGCGCAAGCGCTTCGGAGATTCTGGCCGCAGCCGTACAGGAAGCCGGAGGCGGTAAGCTGATGGGGGAAACCAGCTTCGGCAAAGGAACTGTGCAGATCAGCTATGGGGAAGAGATGGGCGACGGCAGCATTTTGAAGATGACAATCGCCAAATGGCTGACCCCTAAGGGGAACTGGATTCATGAGAAGGGCATTAAGCCTGACATTCACGTTGACCAGCCTTCTTACTTTACCGTCTCGCCGTTGTCAAAAGAAACTACGCTGGTCGAAGACCAGACCGGCGAAGATGTGAAGAATGCGCAAATCATGCTTGACGGTCTCGGGTTCAAGCCGGGACGCCAGGATGGATACTACAGCAAGTCGACGGCGGAAGCCGTAAGGGTGTTCCAGGAAACTGCGGACCTGCCGGTAACCGGCAAGTTGGATAAGGGGACAGCGGTGAAGCTGGAGGCGGCACTGATCGAACAGATCCGCAAACCGGAGAACGACAAGCAATTGTCGGAAGCTGTAAAGTATTTGCAGGAACAAACCAAATAAACCGGAACGCCGGCGAAGCAGGAAATTCGCTGGGCGGCGTCGAATACCGAGGAAGGTTGGATTCATTCAACCTTCTTTTCATTTTTACCGCCGCTTGTTCGGCGGTGCCGGACGGTTCATTTTGAAAAGGAGAAATGGTCGCATGGAGATTGCATTGGAAGTGTTGCACCGATTTGCAGGCGCTTTTCTGCAGCTGCTGATCCAGCCATTTTATTATATCGGGATCCTGCTGATCGTGCTGCAGTACCGGCGGCAGATTAAATTAGAACGTAAATTGTTTCACACGAAATTGCACTCTTTAGTGGATGAATCTTTACGGACACTGGTGTGGGGCTTTCTTTCCGGGCTTGGGGCTTCCGTTGTGCTGGCCTTTGTCGGGATCGGGCTCAAGATGGAAGTTGTGCTGCTTTTGTGGGCGCTTTCCATTTTATTGATGTTCGTTCGTTCTCGATACTTATGTTTTGCCTATTCGATTGGTCTCTTAGGCATCATACAGTTTATTGTTTCCTTCCTGCCTCAGGCTTTGGAGACTCCAGGGTTTTGGGGTGATATGTTGCGTCTGGTGGATGAGGTGAGCATGCCGGGTCTGCTGGTTCTTGTCGCTGTGGTCCATGCTGTGGAAGCTTTGCTGGTACGCGGCACAGGGGCGAGATCGGCTACGCCGCTGTTTATGGAGAGCAAGCGCGGCAAAGTAGTCGGCGGGTTTCAATTGTATGGCTTCTGGCCCGTTCCGCTGTTTTTGACGGTACCTGCTGCCGATGGCGGAATGTCCGTTAGTTGGCCTACCTTATTTGACGGGCTGCAGGGAGCGGGAGGATGGACGTTTCTGGCCTTTCCGCTGATTATCGGGTTCACAGAAATGACTTGGACCCGACTTCCCAGCCAAAAGGTACGATTAAGCGGATTTCTTTTGTTTGGATACAGTATTGCTGTACTGATTATGGGCTTGGCGGCATGGTACTGGGCTCCATTTACGATCGCCGCTTCGGTTGGCTCCATTGTCCTGCATGAGGCGATGATCCGTTACAGCCTGCGGGTGGAGCATGAAGGTTCCCCTATGTTTGTTCATGACCGGCGCGGACTGATGGTGCTGGATGTGCTGCCAGGCAGCCCGGCGGCTGAACTGGGGATTGTCACTGGAGAACGGATCCATAAAGTGAACGGTGTGAAGGTGACCCGCAAAGAAGATTTACACGCGGCACTAGGTCTTCAATCTGCGTTTTGCAAGCTCGAAGTGATCAACCTGGAAGGCCAGAGCAAATTTGTGCAGCGTGCGCTTTTTGCGGGAGAGCACCATATGCTGGGTGTCATCCTGGCCCCGGACCAGCAGGCTATGTATGTAGTGGACACCAATCAAACGAATCTTTGGACGGTGCTGCGCGGCAAATTGACAGGGCTGTCCCGGAACGGGCCCGCGGATATGTGATAAGGCTCTGCGAAAGCAGGGCTTTTTTGCGTCTATCGGCAGCGTTTATTTGTAAACAATGGTATAGCCGCGGATAGAATGAGATCAGGTGTTTTGCCGTTGTAAAAGATTTGCAACTATTTGCTCAAAAAGGTATAATGGTAAAATGGGAACAAATATTCCTATCCATAATTGACCATATTCATCATGAGTATGAAACTATAGAAGAAACCGGGTGATTGGACGCATGAGCGATGTAGTAATGAGCGATAAGAAGTTTGAACTGGTTTCCGATTTCTCTCCTCAAGGAGACCAACCTGCCGCGATTGAAGAGCTGGTACGCTCCATTCAGTCCGGTCAGAAGCACCAAACCCTGCTGGGAGCGACAGGTACGGGTAAGACGTTTACGGCGGCGCAGGTAATCGCCCAGTTGAACCGGCCGACGCTGGTCATTGCCCACAACAAGACGCTGGCGGCACAGCTTTGCAGCGAGTTTAAGGAATTTTTCCCTAATAATGCTGTGGAGTATTTTGTCAGCTATTACGATTACTATCAGCCGGAAGCTTACATTCCTTCTTCGGATACATTTATTGAGAAGGATTCCAGCATTAACGACGAGATCGATAAGCTCCGACATGCCGCAACAAGCGCTTTGTTTGAACGGCGGGATGTGATTATCGTAGCTTCCGTCTCCTGTATTTACGGTTTGGGTTCTCCGAAAGAGTACTTTGACCTTGTCTTGTCGCTGCGGGTAGGCCAGGAACGGCCGCGCAACGAAATTTTACACAAGCTGATCGACATTCAGTATCAGCGGAACGATATGAACTTTGTGCGCGGTACGTTCCGCGTACGAGGCGATGTGATAGAGATTTTCCCGGCTTCCCGCGGAGAGCAGGCTATTCGTGTAGAATTATTCGGGGACGAGATCGAGCGGATCACCGAAATCGACGTGCTTACGGGTGAAGTG
Source organism: Paenibacillus gansuensis (assembly GCF_042684925.1). Lineage (NCBI taxonomy): Bacteria > Bacillati > Bacillota > Bacilli > Caryophanales > Paenibacillaceae > Paenibacillus > Paenibacillus gansuensis. Next base: position 377,918 of record NZ_JBHUME010000019.1, read on the forward strand.
TTGGGCGAAAGGGAACATGTCGCCATTTTCCCGGCATCTCACTTTGTCACCCATGAAAGTACGATGAAGCGCGCACTGGTAAACATCGAACGGGAATTGGAAGAGCGTCTTGAGTACCTGCGTGAGAACGGAAAACTGTTAGAAGCGCAGCGTTTGGAGCAGCGTACCAGGTACGACTTGGAAATGATGGCCGAAATGGGCTTCTGTTCCGGGATCGAGAACTATTCCGGTCCGATGACGTTCCGGGAACGCGGCGAACCTCCATACACGCTGCTAGACTTCTTCCCGAAAGATATGCTGATTGTCGTCGACGAGTCGCACGTGACATTACCGCAAATCCGGGCTATGTACAATGGGGACCAGGCACGGAAGAGCGTGCTTGTAGATCACGGTTTCCGGCTGCCTTCTGCCAAAGACAACCGTCCGCTCCGCTTTGAGGAATTTGAGGAACGGATCAACCAGATCATGTACATTTCCGCTACGCCGGGCCCATATGAATTGGAATTATGCCCTACGATGGCGCAGCAGATTATCCGTCCTACCGGCCTGGTGGATCCTGTCATTGAAATCCGTCCTACCAAGGGGCAGATTGATGACCTGATTGCCGAGATTAATGAGCGCGTAGCAAGGGACGAACGGGTTCTAGTGACTACGCTGACGAAGAAGATGTCGGAAGATCTGACGGATTATATGAAAGAAGTAGGCATCAAGGTGAAATATCTTCACTCGGATATCAAGACACTGGAACGCATGCAGATTTTGCGTGATCTTCGTTTGGGCACGTTCCACGTCCTGATCGGGATCAACCTGCTGAGGGAAGGCCTTGATTTGCCGGAAGTTTCTCTTGTAAGCATTCTGGATGCCGATAAGGAAGGATTCTTACGTTCCGAACGTTCCTTAATTCAAACGATCGGCCGGGCGGCGCGGAATTCCGACGGGCGTGTCATCATGTACGCAGACCGGATTACAGACTCCATGCAGAAAGCGATATCGGAAACCGAACGGCGCCGCACGATTCAGATTGCCTACAACGAGAAACACGGCATCACGCCTCAGACGATCCGCAAGAAGATCCGCGAGGTGATTGAGGCGACGAAAGTGGCGGAGCAGAAGGCGGATTATCTGACCGACCAAGCGGGTAAGATGTCTAAGAAGGACAGAGCTTCGTTAATCGAACGTCTGGAAGCGGAAATGAAAGAGGCAGCGAAGAATCTGCAGTTCGAGCGGGCGGCGGAACTACGAGATGCTTTATTGGAATTAAAAGCACAAAGCTAATGCACGGGTGAGGGGAAGTGGAGAAACAACGTGTCACGGGATAATATTGTGATTAAAGGCGCGCGGGCGCACAATCTGAAGAATATCGACGTAACGATCCCAAGGGATAAGTTTGTCGTGCTCACAGGACTGAGCGGCTCCGGGAAATCGTCCCTTGCATTCGATACGATCTATGCTGAGGGGCAGCGTCGCTATGTGGAGTCTTTGTCCGCTTATGCAAGACAATTTTTGGGGAATATGGAGAAACCGGATGTAGACTCCATCGAGGGGTTGTCTCCGGCTATCTCCATCGATCAGAAGACAACGAGCCGTAACCCGCGTTCCACAGTAGGAACAGTAACGGAAATTTACGACTATTTGCGTTTGTTATTTGCCCGGATCGGCCGGCCGCATTGTCCTATTCATGGGATCGAGATTGCATCGCAAACCGTAGAACAGATGGTTGACCGGATTATGGAATATCCGGAACGTACGAAAATTCAAATTCTGGCTCCGCTCGTTTCCGGAAGGAAGGGCGAACATGCCAAAGTTCTGGCGGATATTCAGAAGGAAGGCTTCGTGCGTGTCCGCGTTAACGGGGAAATCCGTGAAGTAACCGAGAAGATCGAGCTGGAGAAGAACAAGAAGCATAACATCGAGCTTGTGATTGACCGGATCGTAATTAAGGATGAAGTGGAGACTCGCCTGGCCGACTCGATTGAAACCGCCTTGAAGTGGGGCGAAGGCAAGGTGCTGGTCGATGTCATCGATAAGGAAGAGTTGATGTTCAGCTCGAACCTGGCTTGTCCGGAATGCGGATTCAGTATAGATGAACTATCGCCTAGAATGTTCTCCTTTAACAGTCCTTTCGGCGCTTGTGCGGAATGTGACGGGTTAGGCAGCAAGATGATTGTTGATCCGGATCTTTTGGTTCCCGATCCCGGGAAATCGATTGATCAAGGAGCCTTTGAAGCTTGGGCGGGAAGTACGTCTAACTACTATCCGCAATTTTTAGACTCGGTCTGCAAGCATTACGGTATCCCTACGGATAAACCGGTTAAGGATTTAACCCCGGAACAGATGAAGAAGCTGCTGCACGGTACCGGCGGAGAGCGTGTCCGTTTCCGTTATCAGAACGAATTCGGCCACACGAAGGAGGCTATGGTTCCTTTTGAAGGGATTATCAGCAATCTGGAGCGCCGTTACCGCGATACCGCTTCGGAAGGTATCCGTGAATATATCGAGGCTTATATGGCTTCAAAGCCGTGTAACTCCTGTAAAGGAAAGCGTCTGAAACCGGAGATTCTGGCCGTTACGATAGACAGCAAGAACATCTCCGATTTGACGAATGAATCGATCGGTGACGCACAGCTAATTTTCAGTTCGCTTACCCTGACTGAGAAGGAGCGTACGATCGCCAATTTGATACTGAAAGAGATTAATGCACGCTTAGGCTTCCTTGTGAATGTCGGATTGGATTATCTTACGCTTAGCCGCGCTGCGGGAACTTTGTCCGGCGGTGAAGCTCAACGGATACGTCTGGCTACCCAAATCGGTTCCAGCCTGATGGGCGTACTTTATATTCTGGACGAGCCTAGTATCGGTCTTCACCAGAGAGATAACGACCGCTTAATTCAGACATTGGAGCATATGCGGGATCTTGGAAATACCTTGATTGTCGTTGAGCATGACGAAGACACGATGCTGGCGTCCGATTATATTATCGATATCGGCCCGGGAGCTGGGATTCATGGCGGCAATGTGGTGGCACAAGGGACGCCTGCAGAGATTATGAAGGACGATAACTCTTTGACAGGCTTGTATCTCAGCGGGCGCCGGTTCATTCCGGTTCCGAAGAAGCGCCGCAAGACGAACGGCAAGTGGCTGGAAATCCGCGGCGCCAAAGAGAATAACCTGAAGAATGTGAATGTGAAGATTCCTATTGGAGTATTCACAGCTGTAACAGGCGTTTCCGGATCGGGAAAGAGTACGCTTATTAACGAGATTCTGTATAAGACGCTGGCCCGCGACTTGAACCGGGCGAAAGTTCGTCCCGGAGAGCACAAAGAAATCCGCGGGCTTGAGCATATCGAGAAGGTAATTGATATTGACCAGTCGCCGATCGGCAGAACACCGCGGTCGAATCCAGCTACCTATACCGGGGTATTTGATGATATCCGCGATGTCTTTGCCTCCACGAATGAAGCGAAGATGCGCGGATATAAGAAAGGCCGGTTCAGCTTTAATGTGAAGGGCGGCCGGTGTGAGGCTTGCCGCGGTGACGGGATCATTAAAATTGAGATGCACTTCCTGCCGGATGTCTACGTTCCTTGTGAAATCTGCAAAGGCAGCAGGTACAACCGCGAGACGCTGGAAGTAAAGTATAAGAGCAAGAACATCTCCGAAATTTTAGAGTTAACAATTGAAGACTCCTGCGAATTCTTCAAGAACATTCCGAAGATTCACCGGAAATTGAATACCCTTCTGGACGTTGGTCTCGGCTACATGAAGCTGGGGCAGCCTGCAACAACACTGTCCGGCGGGGAAGCACAGCGTGTGAAGTTGGCTGCAGAGCTTTACCGCAGAAGCACAGGCAAGACGCTCTACATTTTGGATGAGCCGACTACCGGTCTTCACATTCACGATATTGAACGCCTGCTTGAAGTGCTGCATCGTCTAGTCGATTCAGGGGAATCCGTTCTTGTTATCGAGCATAACCTTGACGTGATTAAAACAGCCGATTACCTGGTCGATATGGGCCCTGAAGGCGGAAGCGGCGGCGGAACCGTTATTGCATCAGGTACGCCGGAGGATGTGGTGAAGGTAGATATCTCCTATACGGGCCGTTACCTCAAGCCAATTCTGGAGCGTGACCGGAAGCGGACTGATGAAATGGCGGATGAAAATGCAGATACTTCCGATACGAAGAAATCTTCCAAGAAGAAGGGGCCTCAGGCTGCGTCTGCTCCGGAAGAAACCGACATCTCCTTGCATATGGCTGAGGCTGCAGCTGAAGCACAGAATGAAATGGAACGTGCGAAGCATTCGGTCGCTGATTTGGATGTAGAGGAAGCTTTCGATACTGCCCATGATGCTGTGGATGAGACGGCTGATGAGGAAGAGGGCCGCGATCTCGTAGCAGATTTTATCCGTCAAGCGGTGGAGAAGGATCTAGCGAATCAGGTTGCTGAGGAAGAAGAAGATTATGCAATGAAACCATCAAAGAAAAGATAGAATAATTATAAAGGGATAGGCCCCTAAGGGCCCATCCCTTTTTTGATATGAGGAGTATGAAATTTGGAGAATTAACGGCGGTTCGATCACGTCCACGGTAAACAATAAGCGACATGAGCGGCCTCTATCGTCAATATGTTGTACGGTGTACAACATGCCTGGCCTTCGTTTCCCTCTATGCTTGAAATTATTGTACTTTGTACAGCATTTCATCAATTATTATCAGAATTACGATTCAAATGTTGTACAAAGTGCAGTATTTCGATTTTCCTATCCCTATACAGGTGAATTGTAGGTTTAGAACACCCTCATAGACTGAAGCAATCAAAAAACCGGCAGCCTTATCAGCTGCCGGTTCTATCTCATAAATTAAGCAATAATTTCAGTCAGTTTCTCTTGGAAAGCCGGTACACCAACGCGCTGTACATATTGGTGGAAAGTTTCGCCGTCAAGCTTGTTGTTCTTGTAGAAGAGCACCAGCTCTTTCAAAACAGGAGCTACACGGTCATGTCTTACGCGGCCCTTCAGGGCTGTGTTGAACTTAGCTTCAGGTCCGAGTGTTCCGCCGACTGCAATATCGAAAGCGTCGACCATACCCTCAGGAGTTTTCACTAAAGCGCCTTGCAAGCCGATGTCAGCGATATGCTTCTGTCCGCAGGAATTCGGGCAGCCGATGAAGTGGATACGAACTTCTTCCTCCATACCTGGGATTTCAGCATCGAGGTATTTGGCTACGTCACGGGCAAATTCCTTAGTTTCAACCAGAGCCAGGTTGCAGAACTCGTTGCCAGTGCAGGAAACCGTGCGGCTCATGAAGCGGTTAGGGAATGGAGTCAAGCGCTGCAAGACAGGCTCGTTTAGGAACTGTTCCAATTTTGCTTCAGGAACACCGGTAAGAATAATATTTTGAGATTGAGTAGTACGGATTGTACCGTCACCGTAAGTGTCAGCCAGACGCGCAAGTTCTTCCAACTCTTCACTGTTCAAACGGCCGACAGGAACATTCAAGCCGGCATAGTATAGGCCTTCCTGCTTCTGTGGATGAACGCCGTCATAGTAGGAAGATGACCAGCCGGCAATTTTGTCTTCGCCGCGAGTGGGCATAGGTCCGATTAGTTCGATCAGCTTTTCCTGGAACTTCTCAACTCCCCAGTCAGCCACAAGGAATTTCAGGCGTGCGTGATGGCGTTTCTCGCGATAACCGTGATCACGGAAAATGACAGTAACGCCTTCCGCTACTTTCAACACTTCTTCCGGACGGATAAACATATCCATCTGGCGTGCCAAGTGAGGTTTTGCAGACAAACCGCCGCCTACGGAAGCGTGGAAGCCAAGCACCTCTTCACCGTCAATCACTTTTATGGCAGGAGTGAAAGCCAGGCAGTTAATTTCTGCGTTGCCGTTGTTATGAATGTTGCTGGAGATGGACATTTTGTATTTACGAGGCAAGTTGGAGAAATCACGGTTCATCAGGAAGAAGTCGTTTACTTCATTCACTAAAGCCGTTGTATCCATTAACTCGTCTTTATCGATTCCTGCAAGCGGGTTGCCGACAATCGTACGAGGGCAGTCGCCGCATGCTTCATAAGAATACAGGCCGACTTGTTCCAGACGTTTGAAAATATCCGGCAAATCCTGCACAGTTAACCAGTGGTACTGGATAGCCTGGCGTGTAGTGACGTCAATTAAGCCGCGTCCATAGTCTTTGCCGATAGCAGCAATCATACGGGCCTGCTCCGAAGTCAATACACCGGAGTTGATGCGGATCCGCATCATGAAATAGCCGTCTTTAGGCTTCTGTTCATACACGCCTGCCCACTTAAATCTGGACATGTCGTCTGCGTCGATCGCGTCATAGCCTTTGTGAGCATACTCTTCGATAATCGTGCGGATGACGTCCAGTCCATCCTTTTGCAGTTTGGCGAATTCGAATTTATTTAATTTGTCGGAATTAGCCGTCCAAACCGGTTCGTAAGCCATGTTGATCCCCCTCGGTCGCATAATAAATTTATTTCCGATTAAATTACTATGAATATAATTGATCGTACCATATTTGGTAGCCTGCGTAAACGAATTGACAGCTTGCAAGATATAAGACTTTATTATAAATGAAGGTGTATGGCCTTATACCCAAGTAAGGTTGTGACAAACTTGTTAATAAATCTGTTTGGGACTTGCAACTGGAGGTCCGGGAAGCTAACATGTATTAATATAGGAATATTGTGTGAACAAAAAGGAGGGCCCCCCATGTTTCTGGCAGAAGAGGCGGCAAAGAAAACCACAAGCAATTTCGATCCGTTCGATGTATTCATCATTGCATTTACAGTAATAATCCTGATCGGGTTTTTGCGCTTACTGAAGGCACCTGAGAAGAATAAATTTGCAATCGGTTTCGCCGGAGTCAGCCTTCTTGTGTTCTTATTTCTGGATTACCTGATGATTAAGAACTGGCTTGGCTTGCTATAGACCTCCGTACGTAACTTAGTACATATGAATGAATATGAAAAACCCTTTGAACTGGCGTTCAAAGGGTTTTTGCGTGTTACAGTGAAATTATACCCACCACATCTCGCCCAAAGGCTCGCGGATCAGTACTTGCTGCAGGTTGTTTACAGCTTTAGTGAAGCCTTCATCAACGGACATAAGGCCGTCTTCGTGCTCAATGCTGACAACATAGTCATAGCCGACTAAGCGAAGCGCACTGATGATATCGGCCCATACTTTCATGTCATGTCCAAAGCCTACAGTACGGAACTGCCAAGCGCGGTCCAGCATCAAGGAGTAGGACTGCATATCAGTTACGCCGTGCTTGTTCACGTTAATCGGATCGATGGTTGTATCCTTTGCATGGAAGTGGTGAATTGCGCCTTCACGGCCGAGAATATGAACCGCTTGAACCGGATCAATGCCTTGCCACCACATGTGGCTAGGATCCAGGTTAGCCCCGATGACTTCACCGGCAGCTTCACGCAGGCGAAGCAAGGTGGCTGGCGTATGTACGGAGAAACCGCCGTGCAGCTCCAAACCGAATTTTACGCCGCGGTCGGAAGCGAACTTACCTGTTTCCGTCCAGTAAGGAATGACTTTGTTGCTCCACTGCCAGTCCAGAATTTCCTGGAAGTCATTCGGCCAAGGAGCTACCGGCCAGTTCGGATATTTCGCATCTTCATGGTCGCCTGGGCAGCCGGAGAAAGTGTTAACTACAGGAACTTCCAGTCTTTGTGCAAGTTCAACCGTCTGCAGAATGTTGTCATGCGCCGCTTTTGCGATAGCTTTTTGCGGATGAAGAGGGTTAGCGTGGCAGCTCAGGGCACTGATGATCAGGCCGCGGGATTCCACTACTTTTTTGAAAGCTTTCAGCTTGCTGTCATCGCTAAGAAGTACGGCAGGATCGCAATGCGCATTCCCCGGGTAGCTTCCGGTACCGATTTCAACTGCGTCCAAACCTTTAGCTGCGATGTAGTCCAATGCCTCTTCAAAAGGCTTCTGTGCAAACAAGACTGCAAATACTCCTAATTTCATTCCGTGGCACCTCCAAATTATAGAAAACGTATACACGCGTATTATATCATTACTCCAACCCAGGATAAAATGCATAGGATTGCGGAGTTTTTATGCGATTTTGGTATCAGGGCTGCGAAAAGTCCTATCTAGTATCAAAATGTGCTATAATAAAATGATGGCTTCGGAAGAGATTCGGGGCCTTTTTTGTTGGGAACACTAGGGTTACAAAGATATAGTCTGGAGGACCAAAAAGAATGCGTAATCTTACGATTGACGATATAGAATTACTGGCTCCGGCCGGCGACTGGGACTGCATGAAGGCAGCGGTGGCGAACGGGGCGAATGCGATCTTTTTTGGGGTGGAAAAGTTTAATGCCCGGGCGCGCGGGAAGAACTTTACGATGGCGGAACTGCCGGAAATTATGTCCTATCTGCACAGCTACGGAGTTAAGGGTTTTCTCACCTTCAATATTCTCGTGTTTGAGGAAGAACTCCCGGATGCAAAGGCGCTCATCGACGCTTGTATCGAAGCCGGTGTAGATGCGGTTATTGTACAGGATTTAGGCCTGGTGCGGATGATTCGCGAAATTTCACCGGATTTCCCGATTCACGGTTCTACGCAAATGACGATTACTTCGCCGGAAGCAGTGGAGTTTACGAAGCCTTTTGACATTGAGCGGGTCGTGCTGGGACGGGAAAATAACCTGAAACAGATCAAGACGATCGGCGATCAGGCGAAGCTGCCGATGGAAGTGTTCGTGCACGGCGCACTCTGCGTGTCCTATTCCGGGCAGTGTCTGACTTCCGAAATGTGGGGCGGACGCTCCGCGAACCGGGGGGAATGCGCCCAGGCATGCCGCCTGCCGTATGATCTGATGGTTGACGGGGTGCACCAGCCGATGGGCGACATCGCGTACCTGTTGTCTCCGAAGGATTTGGCTGCGTTGGAGATTTTGCCGGAGCTGATCGAAGCCGGCGTGACGTCTTTTAAAATCGAAGGGCGGTTGAAGAGCCCGGAGTATGTGGCGAACGTAGTGAGCAAATACCGCAAAGCGATCGACCGTTACTTCGAAGGCCGGGATCCGATGCCGGCCAAGGAAGAAGTGCGGGAGCTGCAGCAAAGCTTTTCCCGCGGCTTCACGTACGGGTTCCTGAAAGGCACCAACAACAAGCAGTTGGTGGAGGGCACGTTCCCTAAGAGCCGCGGGGTTTATCTGGGACGCGTCAAGGAGATTCTCCGGGACGGCGTAGTGTGCGAGATCGAGGCGCCGCTGAAGCGCGGCGACGGGATTGTGTTTGACGCGGGCGACCCGACGAAGAAGGAAGAGGGCGGCCGCGTCTATGATCTTCGCAAGCGCGGCGTGAAGATCGAGGGCGAAGCCGGGGAAGGCGCGGTCATCGAGATCGTGGCAGGCCGAAACGATGTGGATTTGAAGCGGGTGCATGTCGGGGACCGGATCTGGAAGACGAACGATCCGCACTTGGACAAGCGCCTGCGGCAGACGTTCGAGACCGAGAAACCGTATCATACGTTTCCGGTCGATATCCGCGTGACGGGCGCGGCGGGACAGCCGCTCCGCACGCAGTGGACAGACGTGAAGACGGGTTCCGTCGTTCACGTGGAGTCCGAGCTGCCGCTGGAGCTTGCTCAGAAGCGGCCGATGGACGAGGCCTTGCTGGCCGAGCAGCTCGGCCGGCTGGGCGGCACGCTGTTCGAGCTGCGCGGGCTGGATGCACATCTCTCCGGAGATGTGATCCTGCCGATCCGCGAACTGAACGCGCTGCGCCGCCGCGCCGTGGAGCAGCTCGAGGCCGAGCGGCGGAAGCCGCCGGTCTACGTCAAGCGGAGCATTGACGTATTCGGCGACGCCGCTCCGGCCCGCCAGCCCGTCGCTGGCGCAAACGCGCAGCTGACGGTGCTGTGCCGCAGCCTCGAACAGGTCGAGGCTGCTGCGTCGCGCAGCGACGTCGGCTTCATCTACGCCGACTTTGAATTTATTAAGCAGTTCCCGGCAGCGATTGAGGCGGTACGCCGGGCCGGCAAACAGATTGCGCTGGCAACGCCGCGCATCCATATGCCGAATGAGAACGGCTACCACCGCAACATCCTGAACCTGAAGCCGGACGCCGTGCTGGTCCGGAACACAGGCGCGCTTTACTACTACCTGAAAGCGCGCAGAGAGAACCCGAACGAGCAGCATCCGCGGCTCATTGGCGACTTCTCGCTCAACATCGCCAACCATAAGGCGGCGGAGCTGTTCCTGGAAGCAGGCTGCGACGTAGTAACGCCTTCTTATGACCTGAACATTCAGCAAATGGTCGACATGCTGCGCCGGACTGACGGTTCCAAGGTAGAGCTGGTCATTCACCAGCATCTGCCGATGTTCCACACCGAACACTGCGTGTACTGTACGTTCATGAGTGAAGGTACTGACTACACGAACTGCGGCCGCCCATGCGAAGAAAAACGCGCCTCGCTGAAAGACAGGATCGGCATGTCTCACCCAGTAAGGGTGGATGAAGGCTGCCGTAACACGGTATACAACGCCGTGGAACAGTCCGGAGCGGAATATTTGCAAAACTTCCTGGAGCTGGGTGTACCTTCTTACCGTGTGGAATTCCTGGAAGAGACCGGTGACAAAGTGCTGGAAGTATTGGATCTGTACAGCCGCGCACTAAAAGGCGAAATCAGCGGTACCCAAGTTTGGCGTACGTTGAAAGCTACCAATCAGCTTGGCGTAACACGGGGACAGCTGGTGAAATAAGCTGTAACAAAGGCCATTTCTTCCGCTTTTGCCCAAGTTATCGGTTAACGGAACATACATCTCATTTGCAGCACAACCAGATAGAATCAACAATGGCCTCACTCCGGTGGGGCCGTTTTTCCTTTTACAGAACCTGATTCTGCAATATCTCCGGAATGAAACGAACTGCTCACCTAAAGACGGCATCAGCCGTGTCACCTTGTTCCTTTGGACCTTTTTCGTATTACCTGCAGCTATGGCCGAGCTTCTCCCTTCATCTAAAGTTTGTAAATTGACACTCCTTCTTCCATCGAATAGACTTAAAAAGGAGAACTAACATTCCCTTTCCGAAAGGAACAAGCAGCATTGAAGAATGAACTGAAATCATGGAAACACGTGTTTAAACTGGACCCGGACCGGGAGATCGGCGACGAAGCGCTGGACCGGATTTGCATGTCGGGTACGGACGCGATTATTGTCGGCGGTTCCAGCGGAGTGACGTACGACAATACCGTAGAATTACTGTCCCGGGTTCGTCAATATACGGTGCCTGCCGCGCTGGAGATTTCCAACGAAGAGGCTGTGGTGCCAGGGTTTGATTTATATTTTATACCGATCGTCATGAACACTTCCCAAGGGGAGTGGATTACCGGACACCATCAGCGGGCCGTGAAAGAATTCAGCCACATGACCCCATGGGATGAGATGGCCGCACAAGGATATGTGGTGTTGAATCCGGATTCTACCGTGGGAAAACTAACCGGAGCCCAAACAAATCTCGATGCCAAAGACGTCGCAGCCTACGCCCAAATGGCGGAGCATCTATTCCGTATGCCTGTGTTTTATGTAGAATACAGCGGAACCTTCGGCGATATGGACATTGTACGGAAAGCCCGTGCCCAGCTCTCGGAAACCCGGCTGTTCTATGGAGGCGGCATTGATAGTGCAGAGAAAGCGGAACTTGCGGCGGAAGCGGCAGATACGATAGTAGTCGGCAACATTATCTATGAAGATCTGGAACGGGCACTGGAAACGGTGCCGGCGACAAGGAACGGGGCTTAGGAGCGGCAGATTGCTTCCGCTGTCTCATAGGAAAGGACTGATGCTCGTGATAAACGAAGCTTTAGATATTTTTAAGGCAATAAATCGATTGAACCCCCAGCAAAAAGAAGCCGTAGAAACGGTAGAGTCACCATTGCTTATTATGGCAGGAGCGGGCAGCGGCAAAACCCGTGTGCTTACGCACCGGATCGCTTACCTGATCGCTTCTGGGAAGGCTGCTCCGTGGAGCATTTTAGCTATCACATTTACGAACAAGGCCGCACGCGAGATGCAGGAGCGGGTGTCCAAGCTGGTCGGGCCGGTGGGCCGGGATATTTGGGTCTCTACATTCCACTCCATGTGCGTGCGGATTTTGCGCAAAGATATTGATAAAATCGGCTATTCTTCTAATTTTACGATATTGGATTCCACAGACCAGCTGTCGGTTATCCGCAGTATTTTAAAGGATATGAACATCGATACGAAGAAATTTGATCCCAAGGCCATTCAGGCGGCGATGTCCACAGCGAAGAACGAACTGGTCACCCCGGAGCAGTATGAGCAGAAAATCGGGGACTACTTTCAGGGCATTGTGGCCAAAGTGTACACGCAATACCAGCGCAGGCTGAAAGCGAATAACTCTCTGGACTTCGACGATTTGATCATGGTGACGATCCGGTTGTTTCAAGAAGTGCCGGAAGTGCTCGATTTTTACCAAAATAAATTCAAATACATCCACGTCGACGAGTACCAGGATACGAACCGGGCGCAGTACATGCTCTGTCTGATGATTGCCGATAAGCATAAGCGGATTTGTGTTGTCGGGGACAGCGATCAGTCGATTTACGGCTGGCGGGGCGCGGATATCAGCAATATTTTGAACTTTGAGAAGGATTATCCGGATGCGGTTACGATTCTGCTCGAGCAAAACTACCGGTCTACTTCCAATATCCTGAACGCGGCGAACGGGGTCATCAAGCTCAATGCGGGGCGGAAGCCGAAGAAATTGTGGACCGACAAAGAAGGCGGCAAAAAGGTTCAAATCTACCAGGCCGACTCTGAGCATGAAGAAGGATACTTTATTTGCGGCGAGATTATTAAAAACCGGAAATCCGGGAAATCTTACAATGAACATGCGATTTTGTACCGTACGAATGCACAGTCACGGGTAATAGAGGAAATTCTGATCAAATCGGATATCCCTTATCAAATCGTCGGGGGCATCAAGTTCTACGACCGAAAAGAGATTAAGGATATTTTGGCCTATCTGCGCTTGATTTCGAATCCGGACGACGATATTTCACTGGCCAGGGTCATCAATGTGCCCAAAAGAGGGATCGGCGATACGACGGTAGCCAAGCTGACGGAAGCCGCCCAGGCGCGGGGGATTTCTGCGTTCGCCATGCTTCGCAACCTGGATGTGCTTGATATTGCAGCCCGCACAAAGTCGTTAATGGCTGAATTCCGCAATACGATCGACCATTTGAATCAGATGGTAGAGTATCTTTCGGTCACGGAACTGACGGAACAGATGCTGGAGATGACGGAGTACAAGCTGGAGCTTCACCGGGAAGGGACCATCGAGTCCAAATCCCGATTGGAGAACATTGACGAGTTCCTGTCCGTTACTTTGGATTTTGAGAAAAGAAATGATGATAAATCCCTCGTTTCCTTCCTGACGGATTTGGCGCTGATTGCCGACATTGACTCTATGGATAAAGATGAAGAGGTCAAAGAGGCTGTCGTGCTGATGACGATGCACAGTGCCAAAGGCTTGGAGTTCCCTGTTGTCTTCATCTGCGGTATGGAAGAGAGCGTATTCCCGCATATGCGCGCTTTGAATGACGTAGAGGAGATGGAAGAGGAGCGGCGTTTAGCGTACGTGGGCATTACCCGGGCAGAGAAGGAGCTTTATCTGACGTCAGCTCGGATGCGGACATTGTTCGGACGCACAGCGGCGAATGCGCCTTCCCGTTTCCTGGAGGAAATCCCCGAGGAACACCGGGAAATAGTTTCGTCCTCCCGCGGGTTTGGGCGCAGTATAGGCGGGGGCGGCGGATTCAGCCGTCCAGGTGCGCAGCGCAGCGGCGGATTCGGGGGCTTTGGCAGCACTGCAGCTGCATCGAGCGGGCAGGTGCGGACACAGATGTCTGCAGCTCCTTCTGCTGCTGCGGCTGCAAACCGGCCTAAGCCGGGCGAGTTTGGCGTAGGCGACAAGGTTTCCCACGGCAAGTGGGGAACGGGTACGATTGTGTCCGTGAAGGGCTCTGGCGACGATACCGAACTGCAGATTGCGTTTCCTGCTCCAGTCGGCGTAAAGCGTTTGCTGGCAGGTTTTGCACCGATTACCAAAGTACAATAACAACAGGGTTGCAGGGTATTTCTTTTAACGGGTATCCTGCCCTGCTACATAGATAGAAGGTTATAGAAGAAAGGGCGATGCCTTCATGTCCACGGCGATGGATCCGAAACAGGAAATGCAGCATTTAATTGAGGAGATCAGCAGGCATAATTACGAATACTATACGTTAGACCGGCCTTCGATCAGCGATGCGGACTACGATAAACTGTATGTCCGTCTGGTTACGCTGGAACGCGAAACCGGTACGGTTCTTCCGCATTCTCCGACACAGCGCGTAGGCGGTGAAATACTGAAAGGTTTCGAGCCCCACAAACACTTGTCTCGCCTGTGGAGCTTGGATAAGGCCCAAACGTTCGAACACCTGCAAGCATGGCAGCAGCGCGCCGCCCGTTTAATCACGGATTATAATGCCAAAAACCCGGAACAACCCCTGCCGGAACCTTCCTATGTCATTGAGCTGAAATACGACGGATTGACGCTCAACTTGACCTACGAAGACGGAGAATTAGTCCAAGCCTCCACACGGGGGAATGGAACGGTAGGCGAAGCTATTTTGCCTCAGATCAAAACGATTAAGTCTATACCTACCCGGATCCCCTTTACTGAAGGGAAGTTTGAGGTGCAGGGCGAAGGCATCATGTACTTATCGGTTCTAGAAGATTACAACAAAACTGCGGCAGAACCATTGAAAAATGCCCGCAATGCAGCCGCAGGCGCCCTCCGCAATTTGAATCCTAAGGTGACGGCCTCGCGGAAGCTGGATGCTTTTTTCTATAATGTTGGTTACAAAGAAGGCCTTTCTTTCTCGACTCACCGTGAAATGCATGATTTCCTGCGCGAGAACCGGTTCAAAGTAAACCCTTATGCCGTATATTGCGATACGCTGGATCAGGTATTTGAGGAATTGAAGAAAGTAGAAGCTAGGCGGCATGACTTGGATTTTCTGATCGACGGTGCGGTTATCAAACTTGTGGACCTGCGTACGCGTGACGTCCTTGGCTATACGGATAAGTTTCCACGCTGGGCGATTGCTTATAAGTTTGAGGCTGAGGAAACTACGACCATTTTGGAACATGTCAGCTGGGAAGTCGGCCGTACCGGGAAGATCACTCCGCTAGCGAATGTGGAACCTGTAGATATTGCCGGGGTGACGGTGAGAAATTGTACTTTGAATAATGTCGGGGACATTGAGCGTAAAGGATTGAAGTTTGCACTTGGAACCCTTGTCTACATCCGGAGAGCAAATGATGTCATACCTGAAATGATCGGCAAAGTAACGGATGAGCAGGACGGCGGGGAAATTATTGCCCCAACCCATTGCCCGGCATGCGGTTCCTTGCTGGAGGAGAAGGGTGCTCACCTGTTCTGTGTGAATAAGTACGGTTGCCGTCCTCAGCTGGTAGGCCGTATTGTCCACTTTGCTTCGCGGGATGCGATGGATATTGAAACGTTCAGTAACATGACGGCGGAACAGCTCTACGATGAGCGGGGAGTGAAAGATCCGGCGGACTTGTACGACCTTACATTGGATGACTTGCTGGGTCTTCCTCGTTTCGGCGCCAAAAAGGCCGGCAACCTGCTTGCTTCCATCGAGAAGAGCAAAATATGTGACCTTTCTTCTTACTTATACGCTTTGGGTATTCCGAATACGGGCAAGACGACTACAAAGGCTCTGGCTGATCATTTCAAGGATTTGCGCCGTGTGATGGAAGCAACGGTTGATGATTTGGTTCAGATTCCGGATGTAGGTGGTATTGTGGCGGATAGTATCGTTTCCTTCTTTGCTGAGCCTGCTATGCGTGATAGTGTGGAACGGATGCTCGCACGCGGGGTCACCCCGGCTGTAGAAGCGGGAGCGGCAGAACCGGTCGGGGAAAATATATTTACGGGCAAAACGGTCGTGTTGACAGGAACACTTCACCTGATGACGCGCGACGAGGCTTCCAAGCGGTTGGAGGCTTATGGAGCCAAGGTGTCCGGAAGTGTGTCTAAGAAGACTGATTTCCTCATAGCGGGGGAAAATGCCGGAAGTAAACTGACTAAAGCTCAGGATCTGGGCGTTCGTATCATCGATGATGAGGAAGAGTTTGTCCGGTTGTTAGAGGGGAAAGCAGAGTAGCTTGTTATGTGGAAGCGCCTTTCGGGGCGCTTTTTTAGTTTGGATTACTAAGTGTAAATAGAGAAAAAGATGCAGTAAAATTTTACCTTTAAAAAAGGGGTTGCGTTCTTTCGTGGAGTCGTGTAATATATCTTCTTGTGACCGCGAGAAACACACACGGCTCACGAAAGAAATATCAGGTGTAAGCTCCTTGAAAACTGAACAAATGAATGGAATCACGAATCGGTGTTTACATCGATTCAAAGCCAAGCGAAATAGATTGAGCAAGTCAAACGAACTTTTATGGAGAGTTTGATCCTGGCTCAGGACGAACGCTGGCGGCGTGCCTAATACATGCAAGTCGAGCGGAGTAGAAGAGAAGCTTGCTTCTCTGAAGCTTAGCGGCGGACGGGTGAGTAACACGTAGGCAACCTGCCT
>NZ_JBHUME010000020.1:0-98158 GCF_042684925.1 Paenibacillus gansuensis
AGCACAATATATAACAAAGGCTGCAGATCTGGTGATCAGCAGCCTTGTTCAACTAAAGGGCAGATTAGTTTAATGAGGGTGAGAAGGAGGAAAACGGTTCAGGACAGCTAAAAGAAATGACGATAATATGGGAAACTAAGGGAAGTGTACGTTATAAGTAGTAAATGCTTTGAAAAAATATTTAGCGGACAGCAAAGTAATAGTGGTTTGATGGAGTGGTTATTGTAACCTTTCTTTACATCTGAGACAATTCAATATTGCGAAATATACGATTCTTGTCTAAGCAGAGGAAGTGATCTGACAAATCAATGTTGAATATTGGGATTGATGCTGGTGGTACGCTTATCAAAGTCGCCTCTATGAAGAATGGTTCGCTCGAATTTAAAAAGTTTCCAATTTCCTAATTGGAATATGTGGCCTCATGGATAAACGGATTTGAAAACGTTAAGATATGTATTACCGGTGGAAAAGCAGCTTTATTGAACTCATTTATGAATCAAAAGCTGCAGAGATTGTTGAATTTGAGGCAACATGTAACGGAGTGCGCTATCTTCTTGCAAAGTACGGAGTATCAGAGGAAGCATACATAATATCTAATGTTGGTACCGGCAATTCGATTCACCATATAGACAATAATCAACACCAAAGGATCGGTGGTACTGGGGTCGGTGGCGGAACATTAATGGGTCTATCTCAGCTGCTGACCGGGTTAACCGAGTATGAAGCAATTGTATCATTAGCAACTAAGGGACTTCGAGATCGAATAGATTTGAAAGTTAGTCATATCTATGAGGGAGCAGAACCTCCAATCCCGAGAGATTTAACAGCAAGTAATTTCGGAAATATATTATCCTTGATATCCACTGATCAATTAACAAAGGAAGAACTACTTGCTTCTGTTTTCGGTCTGGTGGGGGAAACTGTGGCAACCGTTAGTGTTCTTGCTTCTGGCCAATGTAGGTGGTTCGCATTAAATTCCATACCGGACTTGCCGGAGCAATTGCTGTAAGGAAAAAAGGCGGCTATCGTTCACAATAGGATCTTTGATTATCATCTATGACAAAGCCTCCATGTCCGAAGAAGATAAAGCAATTTAGAATGCGAGTTACGAAAGCCCTGCGGCGCTTCGCGCAAGTAACGGTTGGTATAAAGCATTCAGGCAAGATATTAATGATTTGAAAACTTATAAAAAGCTGTCCGTGCCGGTCCTCGGTATTGGGGGTACAAAATTCGGTCTTGAACCGTTTTTACGTGAAATGCAACTGATGTAAAAATGGTGATTCTCGATAAAATCGGACACTGGATCGCTAAGGAGAAACCGCAAGAAACCATTAAACTTTTTTTCAAGAGTTTTTTCAGTAAAGTTAGAAACTACAGGTATTGACCCAAGAGTAAGCTGACTTACTTTAAGAATGGCTCAATCGGGAACATGAAAGGCGGTGCAAGGGATGTAAACACCCTTGCACCGCCTCTTTATATTTTTGCCTTCACTGCAGTGTTCTTCAAGGGGACTGACCTCCTGTTGTGAGACAGCGATCAATTCCGGGACTAATCTTTAAAGTTGTCGGCCTGTGATGATCAGGTTCCCTGCTCGCCAGAAGACTGCAAAAGAAATTACTTTAAAAATGGAATAAAATTATGGATATGGATGGAACAAACTACTAATCCCTTAAACAGAAAGGAGTTCCACCCAATGAACAGCAGATGCTGGTTTCGATTGCCACAGATCATGACGATCATCCTGTTCGCTTCGTTAGTCTTACCGGCTTGCGGCGTCAATAATAATTCAGAGAGAGCTCGAATATCCGAAGTCGGCCGCAATAACCAGATAATCAAGAATCAATCCGCTAATAATCCCCATCAATCCCAATCCTTTCGCCTTGAGTCGGTGATAAGAGAACAACCTACTAACAATGCTGATATTCGTCAAATTCAAGTGCATTTTCCGGATTCGGCTCTAGCCAATCTACGCAATAAAATCCTTGCAACGGAATGGCCTGAAAAGGAAACCGTCTCCGATCAATCTCAAGGCGTACCGCTTGAAACGACTCAAAGGCTTGCGAAGTATTGGGCAACGAATTACGACTGGCGCAAGGTTGAGGCAAAACTCAATTCACTGCCGCAATACTTGATTAACATCGACGGGGTGGACATACACTTCATTCACGTTCAATCTAAGCACAAAAATGCTTTGCCGATCCTCATTACGCACGGATGGCCCGGATCGATCATCGAACAACTAAAAATTATCGATCCGCTTACGAATCCCACGGCATATGGCGGGAAAGCGTCCGACGCTTTCGACGTAGTGATTCCATCTATGCCCGGTTATGGATTTTCGGGCAAACCGACCACGGTTGGTTGGGGCCCGGAGCACATTGCAAAAGTATGGTCAAAGCTGATGAAACGGCTTGGATATACGAAGTATGTGGCCCAGGGCGGTGACTGGGGAGCGGTTATCACGGATTTGATGGCTGTACAAAAGTCTCCAGGACTAGTCGGTATTCATACTAACATGCCTGGCGTGTTTCCGCCTGAAATTGATAAGGCGGTCCAGTCCGCTGCCTTTATCAGAAGCCCGCTGCCCTCAGGGCTTTCGGCAGAAGAGAAGCGTGCGGTCAAGCAACTGGAATTCTTTTATAAACACAGCGGTTACGCCTACTTGATGGGGACGCGCCCGCAGACACAAACCGGACTCGTGGATTCACCTGTTGCTTTGGCGACCTATATGATTGACCATGACGCAAAGAGCTTAGACCTGATCTCGAGGGTTTTCGCCGGGCAGCCCGAAGGACTTTCACCAGACGATGTGCTGGACAACATTACGCTTTTTTGGTTGACAAAAACAGCGATATCTGCAGCTCGTCTCTATTGGGAGAGACAGGAAAAAAACATCTCCTTCTTCGCCGCTAAGGGTGTCAAAATCCCCGCAGGCGTCAGCGTATTTCCAGACGAAATGTATGAAGCACCGAAGAGTTGGTCTAAGAAGGCTTATCCGAAACTCATCCATTACAACAAGCTCCCTAAGGGCGGACACTTCGCCGCTTGGGAGCAGCCAAAATATTTAGTGGATGAAATTCGAGCGACCTTTAGGACGCTTCGTTAATCGGTATCGATTGGAGAGTCACTCGGCGGTCTGTTCAAGACCGCCTATATCTATGGGTGGCAGAACGTTGAACTCTCCTGAGAAGATAGAAAATCAAGGTTACATCAATAATAGTTCTTGCAGTTTGGATTATATTATTTCCACTCGATAAGATAGAAAAGAAACTCTAATTGGGAGTGACCCCTATTTTGAGACAGGGATCAAAATGCCTTTTAGGAGGGTCAATCGTTATCGTCCAAGTGAAAAACTAACTCCGCTAAGTTCTGTATTTACAACGGCCGGGTCTCTGCGTCGACTACATACACTTATACGATTACGAACGATACAGGCAAAATTAAACGGCCTCAGTCCCATGGAATTCAGGAATAAAGCCGCTTTAAGTGATTTCATTTTTTGTCTTCTACTTGACATAGTGCAGTTTTACATTTTACGATCGAAGAATTTTCAAGGTAAATAGGATCATAAATTTGAAAGAGTATGCATCAATATGTCGCTGTCTATTTAGAAGCATAATTCCGGTACAGCCCCTGTCATTCAAGGGTGTCGTGGCATTTAGTCAGCTCGGGAGCTTAAACTAGAAAACCGTGTTCACACTCTATCTGTTTCCACCAAATGGAACTCCTGAGCTTTAAAGCGCATGCCGTTTTTATCACGGGAAGCATCTGATGCCAAGTAACCGAAGACCTTTGTAATGTCTTCCGGAAGGGCAACTTCAAAATCGCGAATCGGCATAGCCGCGTTGAGCATGTCCGTATCCATCGCACCTGGGTCTACCAAATTCACTCGGACTCCGCTTCCTTCAAGTTCCGCTGCCCATATTTTGGTCAATCCCTCTAGCGCAATTTTAGATATGCTATACGCTCCTATGCCTGGATATATGTTTGCAGCAGCATCCGTCGTTAAATTTATCACGCTGCCGATGCCTTTTTGTAGCATAAGAGGCAATACCCTTTTGGTTACAAGAAATGCTCCTACCGTGTTGACACGTAGTGTTTCTTCAATATCATGCTTTTGATGGTTAAGAAGTAGTACAGGCAGCGGGGTCGGCCCATTAACCGCTGCATTATTAATCAACACATCAATGGTTTGAAAATGTTTTTCAGTCAATGCGATAAAACGCTCAACGTCCTCTTCTTGCGAAACATCTGCGCTGACTGCTAATACACGGCTGCCCAACTTCTCTGCTTCTTTCGTTACTTCTATTAATGCCGCTTCATTTCGTGCACAGATTGCTAGGTTATAGCCTTCTTGTGCAAAAAAAATCGATAGTGCCCTCCCAAGTCCCTTTGAGGCTCCAGTTATCATAGCTACCTTTTTCATATTTGAATTCCTCCTGTTAAATTGATATTTCACTTTATTTATTTGTTTGGGAGACCCGGTACCGTCGCCCGATTCCGGGAGCGGGACTTAGCCATGCCCATGGTTGTGGCAGCTATCACCGTCGCGACGAATACTCCGGACGCGCCCAGCCAGCTTACGGACGCCAGCGATATCCGCTCCACAACGATGCCTCCGATACCGGCGCCAGAAGCAAATGCTAAATGAATAACGGACGAGTTCAAGCTAAGTACGATGCCGGAAGCATTCGGAGAGAGCTTCATTAGATTGTATTGTTGAGTGGGGCCCGTCGACCAAGTGGAGAACGCCCATAGCAACAATACCGGAAATACGATCACCGTTGAATGTGCGCCTAACGACAGCAAAACCAGCGCTAAGGTATGTAGAATCATGCCGCCGACAAGTGTACGGGAGACGCCCCATTTGTCCGTTCCGTAGCCTCCAAGCTTGGAGCCGATCAGGCTGGCCAATCCGAAAGCAAACAGGGCGATGCTTACCTCCCGTTCATTCATTCCCGTTATCGTTAGCAAAAACGGAGAAATGTACGTGTAAGCCATGGAGTACCCGAATATCCAGAAGAAGCTGATAGATAAGGCCACGACGATTTTTCGGTCACTGAGCAAAGATAACTGCCGTTTCAGTGGTACCGGCTCCTCTCCACCCGTACGGGGAATTGCCAGATGGATGATAATCATCGCCAGCACCCCTAACGCTCCAAGGCCCACAAAGATCAGATTCCAATCGAATGAGGCGGCGATAACCCTTCCGAGCGGAAGCCCTATGATAAGGGCGAAACTGAAGCCCATCACTAGCGTAGCAATGGCGCTCGCCTGCTTTCCTGGCTTTGCAAGACTAGTGGCAACCGTCAACGAGACGACTACGAAAAGCCCGGTGCTCGAAGCCAGTATAATGCGTGAAACCATGAGGGGGATGAATCCCGAAGCCGCGACGGCGATCACATTGCCGATGACGAAAGCACCGAGCGAGAAAATCATCACTTTCCTGCGTTCGATACGGGCCGTTAACACTACAAGGATCGGCGTTATGAATGCATACGAAAGCGAGTAGACGGTAATCAATTGGCCGGCGGCGGCGATCGATACGTTCACGTCTTTCGAGATGATATCCAAAATCCCCCCGATAATAAACTCCGATGTACCCACCAGGAAGCTGACGGCGGCTAGCATGAAGATTTTCCACGTATTTGACAACATGGTTTGCTCCTTTCTCCACTCCAATATAATTTTATGTTTCTAAAAATATAGAAATAATGTCAAAAAAATTACTGCATTAAGTATGGCGCGTACTTTTGCACTACTTCACGATTCACACTGTAGTAAATGTAGGTGCCTTCTTTCCGTGGGTTCAGAATGCCGCAATCCGTCAATTGCTTCAGGTGATGGGACAGCGTCGACCCAGCCACCATTTGAAGTTCAGAGCCGATGTCGATGCAGCACAGACTCCTGTCATCGGTTAGGAGACGGACGATTTTAAGGCGTGTCGGCTCTCCGAGTGCCTTGTACACTTTCACGGCTTGCCGGATGTCTTCGAGGTCTTCAACCATGATTACTTCACCTTTATCATTGAGATAGATAATATTTCTAAAACCATCGAAATAAATTTACCACAATTTTCATTGGGAGTAAACCAGTCGCTTTCCTGACACTTGAAATAAGAAGCCGGGTTCCCCCAGCTTTGCTTTCTATTTCAGTAACTTGCTTTTAAACATTATCTTTCAAGAGGAGGTCCAACGGTAATGATTTGATGTTTTGTTGCTGTTTCATCTGCATCGTGATTTCCTGCTGCTGCATCTAGGAATGCATGCTCATCTCCCGCAGGGGTAAACGTAATCTGCATGTGTAAAGGAGTGTCGCTAAAATTTGCCCAGGCATGAATCGTATTTTTGGGAATTACAACGATATCACCTACTCCTGCGTCGAACTCCTTTCCGTCCAGATGGAAACGAGCATTTCCCTCAATGATACGGAAAATTTCGTCGGCCCTTTGATGCAAGTGAAGCGGCGTTCCATACGGTGGTCCGTAAGAAGAGTAGTCTGCGACTACATCTAAAATGGAGTAAGCGCCATTAGTATCTTCACCTTTTACGCGAATACAGAACTTTTCTCCTGGCGCGTGGTTAAAGTACAGCCACTCGATTTCATTATTACGATGGAAAATGGCTTGACGTTCACTTGTTACTTGTTGATGATTTGTCATAATATATCCCCCTAAAGTAAAATAAAATAAAATGAAATAATCTAAAAATAGGATTATTTCCAGAATTGATTATAAAGTTTTTCACAACTATTGGGAAGGAGATATATATTAATTGATATATATGATCTATGTTCCTGGTAGTTTTGTACTAGTATTCTTTACCAAAATGGACATAGATTTCACAAGAGTTAGAAGGTAATAGGAGAATCGGAGCATGACATGAGCGACTACAAGTCCTGCTCATTTCCTTCCATTCGCGCGACTATATGCCTATACATGATGCCGAAGTAGTTCTTGAATCCTTTTATGC
This sequence comes from Paenibacillus gansuensis, assembly GCF_042684925.1. Taxonomy (NCBI): domain Bacteria; kingdom Bacillati; phylum Bacillota; class Bacilli; order Caryophanales; family Paenibacillaceae; genus Paenibacillus; species Paenibacillus gansuensis. Next base: position 6,972 of record NZ_JBHUME010000020.1, read on the forward strand.
AATGAGCTGCAAAGCGCGAACTAAAAAAATCCATTTTATCATCATCCGATGGAATTCCATATCTAGCTCCTGAAATAGTTCTTTTTATAAATCAAGTTATTTAGATGGCAGCGATGCTTAACACCATAATCAAGAGCTAGATTCAGCATTATTATGTTTTAGCTTGGAGCAAAAACAATGGCTAAGATGGACTATTGAGAGGGAGTATCCTCACGGTCACGTCTGGTTAGATAGGTTGAATTAACGGGAGACGATAGTAAAATAAAGGAAACTGACGAGGCTGCCACGAATATGTAGGCAGCCTCGTTAAGCTAAAGGGTAGGTTAGTACACGAGATATTTTCAAAAGGATATATATTAATAATATATAAGGAAATTCTCTATTGAGGTGGTGGGCTAATGAGACATAAATTCATTTTAGTGTATTTTATAATAACGTTATTAGTTATAACTGGTTGTAACACATACAAATCATTAGATGAAGCTATACAAAGTAAGTGGAAATCACCAATAAAGGTTCTTCTCATAGATAAAATGAAAAACACGGTTGTCTTTCTGGACCAAGACCAATATGTGTTTAATACTTTCAAGAAAAATGGTGATAAATACATTTATTCTACTGATGGTGAAGATGGATGGACATTTACTGCTGACAGTGGATTGACTCCTTTTTTGTTTAGGTCACTTAATACAAAAACTGCTGGTAACGTATTTTGGGGTGCAATAAAGACAGATAAGGACGTAGAAACTGTCGAGGTCACATATACTAATATAAATGCTTCTGATAGTCAGATTAAAGTGAAAATACCAGTAGTAGATAACGTATTTATTGGTTATCCAACACGGGATTTTTTCGATTCTGATTTAACACTTTCTGGGGAATGGAAATTATCAGCGAAAGCATTCGATGAGGATGGAAATATAGTAGCAGCCGTGACAGGTTTCTGACTACGCTAACGAGGAACAATAGCTCAGTAAAGGAAACTAACGAGGCTGCCACGAATATGTAGGCAGCCTCGTTAAGCTAAAGGGCAGTTTACGTAAATGAATACACTATCCTATCCAAGGGTACTTTGCGTGTAAGGCCATAAATTAATATCGAATATCGAACTTCCAGGAATCCCCTGCCTTAATAATTGAGTAGGTCGTGTTATCAGCATCTCCAATATCCCATTCTCGGTTAACTTCCAATTCAAACATCTTATCATCTAGCTGGTTTAGACTCACAATCTCAAACAAGTTAGCTTTATTTGGGCAACTTCTTCAGCATATCGCTTTTTAACATCATCCAAGGTTAGTTCGTTGATATCTTCACCTGTACACCACGTGAAGACACGCCTAACGTACTCTTCGGTAGAGTACTTACTCCAAGTGTATATATCATTGAACCCACTGAAATAGTTTTCGATAACTGTACTCACACTTGAGTATTGGACATCCTGTTTTACATTAGAGTAGCCATTGATTTGCTGGACCTCGGAATCCATATTCGCAAAACTTATCTTATTACTGGAGCATGCGGTCAGAAAAACAAGAAGAAACAAATGGCTAATTCCTTTCTCAAACTAAGTCCCCCTTTGCCGATCCCTTCTTTGTGATAAGTTTCTTCATTACATCATGGTGATAATGGTAAATCAAGAAATGCTCTCGACTTTCCCAGCAACTCCAATTGCTTACCTCGTTTTGTGATTGATGCTCAATCGCTAAAAGGAATTTGTCCAGTAAATCCTCATCTATTTCATACGGAGATTTGAGATCAAGTTCATTTATTGCACGAGTATAGAAGTAAGACAGTACTTTCTTTGCCACCCTTGTACAAACTCCCATTGAGTGTGCGAGTGATCGTACCGTAATTAAGGTACGTTTGAGCGGTTTTTGGTTTCGTCATATTAGGCGGAAGTGCAATCGGGATTGTGAACGACCGGGCGAGGAGCGGCCATGTGAAAGGCGGCCTTAATAATATTGAACTATGGTTTGCGGTTCGTAAAGTGTAGTTGGTGCAGAGAGCTTAATTAAAGCCATACCGGGGCTGTCCCATAAGTAATAAATTAAGCTGACTTGAAACAAAGAATTTTCTCCAAGAGGGCGGCACGAACCCTCCCGTACTTACCATCAACTCATGGAACGAGTGGACGGAGGGAAGCTATATCGAACCTGATACGGTCAACGGTTACGGCTATCTGGAAGCGATCCGAAGCGTATTCGGGCAACAGCGGCAGGCGCCTTCCCGACAGGAGGATTAATGAATTGATAGAACGCGCCAGATTCTATTCCGTTGGATGCGGCGGGTGTCCCGGCGGGTTCCTGAATGGGCAAACGAATGTAGCTATGTTAGTTACTTTTCAGCAAATGAGAACGATCGGTAAAAGTATATTCTTTACCGATCGTTCTCAATGTGCTATATTGTACGGAGAAGGGGGGCCGTAAGAGCTATGCCCAGAGCCAAAGAATTCAATGTGGATGAAGTTCTGCTGAAAGCGATGAAGCTATTCTGGGAGCAGGGATATGAGAAACATCGGTCAACGACCTGGTCGAGCACCTGGGTATTCATCGCAGAAGCTTGTACGATACGTTTGGCGATAAACATCAATTGTTTCTGCAGGCGGTAGATGTGTACCGCAGCTTTGTTAAGCGGAACCTGGACCAAGTCAGGAAGCCTGAAAGTGCGAAGCAAGGTTTGCGGCTGATGTCTGATTTCATCATTGACGGGGCTGAAGGTTTTCCGCCCGGCTGTCTCGTAGTGAACATGGCCGCGGAGCTTGCCCTGCGGGACCCGGACGCGGAGATGAAGGCGGCGGAAAGTTTCGAACGGATGGAGAACCTTATTACGGAACTGATCCGCAAGGGCCAGGAGAACGGGGAGTTTGTTACCTCCCGTGATGCCGGGGAGCTGGCTGCGCATTTTCACAGCACGATGCTCGGGCTGCGTGTTCTTGTCCGGACTTCGGCCAGCAAGGAGAAGCTGCATCGAATAGCGGAGAACGCGATCGCAGTGCTGGAACGTTGAGGGGCGCTGCTCTTTTTTTGACAATACTAGAATGATCATTCCCGTTTTAAACATAATGAGAAAGGTGTGATATCAATGAATCAACAGGAGAGCGGCTCACCGGAAATGCAAGCCCTAGCTCAAGATCCTGCTACCTCCGTTTTCAAAGAAAAGCCGGTTACCTACACACTTGGTATCGCCGTTATTCTTGTTATCATGAATACGATGATGTTCAATTTGGCCCTTCCCAAAGTGGCCGAACAATTTTCACTGAGTCCCTCTACGGTCTCCTGGATCGTGACTGGTTACTCGATCGTCTTTGCGATGTCGTCTATCACCTTTAGCCGCCTTTCAGACTTTGTACCGATCCGTACCTTGTTTACTGCGGCGCTGGTTTCGGTTGGGACCGGTTCCTTACTCGGTATGTTCAGCGAAGGCTTCGGGCTGCTGCTGGCAGCGAGATTGATTCAAGCAGCGGGGGCAGGGGCCATTCCGGCTCTAGGTATCGTTCTGCTTACTCGTTATATTCCTCAATCCCGTCGGGGGAGATCGATGTCGATTATTTTATCGGCAAGTTCTTTAGGATTGGGACTCGGACCGGTTATCGGCGGATCCGTCGTACAGTATCTCGGATGGCATTTTCTATTTGTGATTACCGGCGTCATGCTGCTGTTCATTCCTGTATTCCTGCTGATGCTTCCTAAGGAAAAAGCGTCCAGCGGTACCTTTGACTTCATCGGTGCTTTACTCGTCGGAGCGGGTACAACGGGACTGTTGCTGTTTCTTACATCCAAAAGCATCATAGCCTTGCTGGCAGGATTGCTTGCGCTGTTTCTGTTCTCGCTTCGTATCCGTGCTGCGGCGGATCCTTTTGTCCAGCCGTCTTTGTTCCGAAACAGAGCCTACATGTCGTTAGGGGCGGTCGGCATTGGTACGTATATGATTAATTTTACCTTTTTGTTCATCGCACCGCAGATGCTTTCCCGTGTCTACGGTTTGGATCCCGGTGTATCAGGCCTGGTCATGTTTCCCGGAGCGTTGACCGCTATGTTCGTCTCAAACCAGGTAGGAAGATGGATTGACCGTTACGGCAATGGTGTCATTCTCCGCTATGTGCCCTGGCTTCTGTTGGTATCCATCGTATGTCTGGCACTGACGTCCATCTATTCTTATTACGCGATTGCTTTCATCTATGTATTTACAAGTATCAGTTTTACGGCTATTTCCAGTGCGGTTTCGAACGAAATGTCACGCTTGCTGCCCAAGGAGCATATCGGCTCCGGAATGGGGCTGTTCCAGCTGCTCCAATTTTTCAGCGGGGCTTTCGGTGTCGCTCTTTCGGGAACTGCGCTGGTGTGGCAGCACGCTTTGCCGGAAGTGCATGCGTTCGGAAATATTATATGGGGTATGACGCTTGCCGCGATTCTTGCAATCACTTGCGTGTTCATGTACCGCAAGTACACATCAAGCTTAGACAGCGCGCCAAATCTGTAATGGCATTTATCGTGCCTATTCATAGTCATGAAGACCGTGAAACTTTCTATGTAGTTTCAGGGGAGCTTGAAGCTTGGTCTGGTGATCACTGGGTAACAGTTCGGGCTGGTGACGTACTTGATGTTCCCGAGAACCAAAAGCACGCTTGGAGAAATACTACGAACGAAAAGGTAACTTTATTAATTACTTCAACAGTAAAAATGGGAGAATTCTTTCGTGAGGTTGGCCGTCCAGTAGCGTCCGTTCCGCCAGGGCCACCTGCACCAGAAGCTTTACAGAAATTTTTTGAAGTTGCTATCAATTACGGATATTGGCTTGGTACGCCCGAAGATAATGCCGAAATTGGACTTAAACTTAGGTAAGAATTTACTTGATTAAGTACCAGGAAATTATAAAAGTACGTTGTTGACAAATTGCAAGCTGACTCCGGTATCTGCTAAAGTTTTGTCCACCTATCTCAACGTAAAAACCCGCCGGCAGGGCTTGCCTAGCCGCGCAAGAGAGATGCTCAAATATGCCAATTCTTTTGTAGCATTCAGTTTAAGCGTAATCGCAGTCGATCTCGAAGGAATACTACGAAGCGGCGACGATCGACGGAGCGGGCGCCATTTTCCGGTTCATGCATAACACATGGCCACTCCTCACCCCGTCGTTCACCGTGAGCATCAAGCGTTCGAAGTCATCGTGGCCATGACTAACAGCTGCAGTACCGTAATTGGTCATTCCTTTGACAACTTACCAACTTATAGTTAAATACGAACACGGAAAACGCATTTACGATTTCCGTATATTTCGCTAAAAAAAGAACACAATATATTTAATAAATTAACTTAGAAGGATGGGATTAACAGAATGAACACTAACTTTACAACATCGCCAAAGATGGAGATTGGCGAGCTGCAGGTCAATTCGGATATCAAGCTTCGACATATGGTTTATCGTTCTGCCCATTCAAAGGCTACGGTGTTGTTCCTGCACGGCTTCCCGGAGACAATGTATGCGTGGATGCCAATTGCTGAGTCTCTATCAAGCGACTATGAGGTTCATGCGTTTGACTGGCCCGGTTACGGACAGTCCTCACGTCCAAGTGCCGATCGCTTTTCCTACGCGCCGAAAGACTATGCCCGCGTGCTACAAGATTATATCCAGACTTCCGGTATCGACAGCTCGAAGCTGGTGATTTATGCAACCGATATTGGGGCTTTGCCTGCGCTGCTAGCCGCCCTGGAACAGCCACATATCGCGAAGGAGATCATCGTCGGAGATTTTGCCCCATTCAACCGTCCGCAGTACATGTATGAAAGCCTAAAGGCCCTGAAATCCAAGCCCTCGTCCGATGCCGTGCGTGCTGCGTTTAACCAGAACCGAGATGAAATTCTGGCAAGCGCGTTCTTTCGCGGCCTGCCGGCAGAAGAGCACTACTCATTGCCACAGGAGTTCAGGGACGATATAGCGAAAGGGTGGAACGGCGATATCACTCCGGCCGACGCGTTATATCACTATTACTCTCACTTCACCCGCGACCAGGACTATTTTGAAGCCAATATGCCGAAGCTCAAAGTGCCTGTGAAAGTCGTGTGGGGCGAAAAGGATATCATCATCAAGAAGGAAATGGGTGTCGAGTTCGCTGAGTGCATTCAGGCAAAGCTTACAATTCTCCCTAACCGTGGCCATTATCCGCATCTGCAGGCACCAAAACAGACCGCAGATGAGATTCGAGCCGAAATCGACTGCTGATGCCTGGCCAAGCCCGCTGCGCAAGCGGGCTCTCCGCCAAAACATTGTTCCATTAACGGGCTCTCCCAAAAGTCATCATAAGATGACAAGGGACGCCCCTTTTCTCATTTTTGTAACACAAAAAGAACCCACCGACTGTTTAGTCTATGGGTAATTTTTCTTGTAGGGCGATTAACGGCAGGTGAAGGCTGGGGAGAGTCTGACGCTTACATATAACCCTCTGCATGTAAAGAAAAGCAAAGAGCCGGATGACAATTCGCCAACGAAGAACGACGTCAAGGATGCTAAGGTTATCGCGCAAACTGGTCAAAGACGGAAGATACGCCGTACCTTGACTGTCACTCTGTACGAAGGCTCAATTAACCCGACTGAATTAATAATCGTCTAATTAACGCTGCAAAAGTAAGCTTTCTTGCTGCGAGGACAAGTAAATTAATCCAATGTTGCATGTTTACTGTCCTATAAGATTATTTCAATAAATTATTCAATTGTTTTATTGAATAGGTTTATGTTAATAACTAACTTATTTATTGTCAAGGGTCATATAACCTATAGCCAACTTTCCCTCGGTCAGGAGACTCCGTCGCTGTTGGTGACACTGGACTGAAAATGCCTAGGATAAGGATGTAATGGATTGCTAAGAATATGAAACTTGAAGCCCTTAAAAACGCGAGAAGGAGTTAAAAAAAATGCCCATATCCGCTGAAAGTGTCCAAAAGCTCTTTATTGAACAAGTCAAACGGCCAATTGACCCGGCCTTAACAGAACATGTTGTAGGTCTGCTTTCCCCGTTTATAGATGGACTAAATATGATTGAAGTTCCAATGGAAGTACAGCCAAGTATTGTTTTTCAGCCCATAGAAAGGTGAGATCTCTATTATGAGTCAAGAACTAGCATTTCTTCCCGTGTCAAAACTGGCGCCACTCATATCCTCCCGACAGATATCACCAGTAGAATTGACAAAGCAAGTATTGCAACGAATCGAAGCAGCAGAACCCAAGGTTAACGCCTATATAACCAAATTAACACAACAGGCTCTAGATGAAGCCTCCGCTGCGGAGCGCAACATTCTAGCGGGTAATTACCTAGGACCGTTACACGGTATTCCGATAGGCATTAAAGATAATATAAATATTCAGGGGATTAAAACCACTGCAGGCTCGGCAGTTTTGGCGAAGGATATACCTAATTATAATGCCTCCACCGTAGATCGACTTCGCCAAGCCGGTGTTGTCATTGTAGGTAAGCTAAATATGCACGAGTTTGCATATGGGGCAACAACGAATAATCTAACATACGGTGCTACACATAATCCTTGGAATCTTGAATATATTCCCGGGGGGTCTAGCGGCGGGTCCGGGGCAGCCGTCTCAGCTTCAGAATGTATTGCGGCACTTGGAACCGATACCGTTGGATCAGTTAATACTCCTGCAGCTCTTTGCGGCGTTGTTGGACTCAAACCAACCTATGGCAGGGTAAGCAACTTTGGAGTAATTCCCCTCAGTTGGTCGATGGATCATGTTGGTATGGTAAACAAGTCAGTGACAGACGCTGCCCTAACACTGCAAACAATTGCAGGGTACGATCCGTTTGATGTAACCACATCCTCACTGCCTGTGCCTGACTATACCTCCAATATTGAAAATGGAATTAAAGGCCTTCGCATTGGGATCCCGCGATATTACTTCTTTGACCGAATAGATCCGGAAGTGAAGCAACAGGTCGAGAAATCAATACAGGTGCTTATTGATTTAGGGGCAACCCCTGTTGAGGTTACGTTACCCGCGGAATTAGAATTATCATTTTTACTGTCGTTTACCATTGTTTTCTCAGAGGCATCCAGCTATCATGAACCACTTGTGAAAAAATGGGCCGAACTGTACTCTCCAGATGTCCGGTTGTACCTTGGAGCAGGCGAGGCAATAACAGCTACCAAATACCTAAAAGCTCAGCGATTACGGACCTCTTTCAAACAAAGTCTCAATTTAGTCATGGAACAAGTGGACGTTCTTGTTACTCCAACCGTACCTTCTCCAGCAGTGAAGATTGGTGAGGATTTCGTTGTGATTAACGGTCAAGAAGAGCGTGTCAGCCAAGCCATGTTCCGATATACGTGCCCTTTTAATTTGTCCGGCCAGCCAACACTAGCTGTTCCATGCGGATTAACTGAAAAAGGGTTGCCAATCAGCATGCAGATAGCGGGACGTGCCTTTGATGAAGCGACGATTTTGCGGGTAGGAAGAGCATTTGAGGCTGCTACGAATCATGAATTTCAACCGGCACTATGAATAAAACTTTTCAAAGTGCATTCTATCATATATGAAGCTAAGGGCTTCAGAATCGTTCGATGTTCGAGCTGAAATATCCTAAAAAGTCTTACTGATTAGATGATGCGGCATTGACGGAACATAAATGATTCATTTAAGCGAGCCATAATCCATTCTTGCTAGAAGCTGTTTCCGGTATTGCCGGAAACAGTTTATTCTACTTGCGATTGACGTAGGATACTCGAAATTATGTGAAACAATTTCATCGAAGAAGATAATTGGGACGGTGCGAAATCGATTGGAAGAGAATTATGGCCCTTGACACTGTTAGGTATAGCATATAACATATATCCATTCAATAATACAATTGAATAGTTAGGATGTGTTGATCGTGGACGATGAGCGTAAATGGAAAGATAATTTGTATCTTGAATTTGCTCGTATCGGCACATGTCTATCCAGTCCGAAACGTTTAGAGCTAATCGACTTACTTTCTCAAGGACCTAAATCTGTCGAGCAGCTTTCTAAATCTACGGGAATGAGTGTTGCAAATGTATCGCAACATTTGCAAACGCTGCATGACTCAAAGCTGGTTCGTTTTCATAAAAAGGGGAACTACGTTATCTATGAGGTAGCGGAATTATCAATAGCTGACTTCATGGTTGGTTTGCATCGACTTGGCGAGAAGCAGTTGACGACTATTCAACAGCTAAAAGCTGAAGTTTTTCAAGATCACGCCAATATTACGCCCATAGCTTTAGACGAGCTCAAAAAGAAGGAAAGAGGGCAAGTTTTATTGTTAGACGTACGGCCCGAAGATGAATATCAAGCGGGTCATCTCCCTGGAGCTGTTTCGGTACCTGTTGATGATTTGAAAACAAAACTTGCGACATTACCGACGGATAAGGAAATTGTGGTCTACTGTCGAGGTCCTTATTGTATAAAGTCCGCTCAAGCCGTTGAGATCTTGAAAGTCAATGGATTTCATGCATCCCGAATCGAAGAGGGCGTTCATGAATGGAAGCGACACTTTGAACAGTCGAGTCCTTCACCTCTGGAAGAGCTTCAATAGATATTATCTAAATATCGGGCATAATGAGGTCTTTAAAGTTGGTCACTTGCGTTAAGCGCACCTTGGGAAATTCCATCATCTGCAAGCCGAAGCCTATCGGAATGGGATAAAGTTCATGTATTTAAGACATCAAGTTCTGTCAACCGACGACTGAAACCTCATAATTAACTACTTTCAAAATGTTCAGGAAGTCAGCCGGGTTGGAACATATGTTTTTGCTGTCATCCAACAAACATTTTTTACGATTAACCAAAAAGAACGCCTACAGCTGGACGTTCTTTTACTGTTATAAAAGCGAAGAATGGGAAGTTAATTTGTTAAGCGTTATACGGACTTATATATTTTGGAACTCCGTACGTCTGACGACACAAAGCAGGGAAATAACTGAACGCCCGAAAGCTTGAGAAATCAAGCTTTTTTGTTTTTATGTCCCCACATTTGTATCGCAGACAGACGACCCAAATGTGGGGACCTTGTCGGGAGTGGAGCGTGTTGATTCCAAAAGGAAGAGCTGGTATATATATTCCAGCGGATCCCTCTGGATCGCCTCAACAATTCAGCATGAATGAATTATCTTTAAAAAAATCGTCAGGCAGCTTTATTACGCTAACGGAGAACGTTAGTTCAATGAAACAACACCAGTCTATGGACAGTACTTGCAGCATCATTCTAAAAAATAGACCTATACGTAATCCGGAGCAATCCGGAGAAAAACAAAGAACCGCCCCCGGCAAAAAGGGGCGGTTTTTCGTATTGTTCCACGGATGGCGAATCGACGCTCACGGCCGAATTTGACCAAATATGCGAAACGCTTTACGCTGCTGACGTGTCATTATTTTTTATTATCGAACATTAAACGGAAACTAGAAATTTATTACTTAGAAAGTCAATCTACATTCATACGTAGAGCCTTACAAGAAACCAGGTTACCCCGATACCTATAACTGTATATATAAATATTTTATATAATTTAGATCAACATACCTCGGTTTAGCCAGTGGTTTTTATTTGTTTGTGATTTTTCATCATCTCACTCCAACCATCAAGTTTTATATTACAAGGATTTATTGTGTAGCAATGAGATGAATAACGCTCCAGGGAACTTCTTTTTTAGTTTTTCCTATATGTCAATATATTTAAACGTATTAGCATGCCATAGATGTTCGGCTGCACCCAAGCTTTGTCCACAAGAGACAAAGCTTGTTTTTTCTTTGTAATCAATTTATTCAATAATTCTGCAGCCGTATATACATAATAAGAGGATTAACCTCCAACCAGGAGCTGGGAGGTATTTACTCGTCCTGAAATTCTCCGCCTGAATACAATTATTACTTTTATGTGACTATATAACATTAAAGTGCGTACTATCCAAATGGATATTAAGATCGCATAATAAGTTTTGTTACCGCGTGATGAAATGAAAAAACCATATTTACCAATAGATTAACAAAGGAGTTTTGCAAAATGGGAAAGTTTGAAGGAAAAGTAGCAGTCGTAACAGGTGGTACTAGCGGTATAGGCTTACAAGCAGCGCAACAGTTTGTAAATGAAGGTGCTTATGTATTCATTACAGGAAGAAGACAAAGTGAGCTTGATTCAGCCGTTAAGCTTATTGGAAAAAATGTTACCGGAGTCCAAGGCGACATATCCAATCTTGCGGATTTGGATCATTTATATGAAGTTGTTAAAAAAGAAAAAGGCCATTTGGATATTCTCTTTGCAAATGCAGGCCTGGGGTCGATGCTTCCACTTGGAGAAATTACAGAAGAGCATTATTACAAAACGTTCGACGTCAATGTAAAAGGAACCATCTTCACCGTACAAAAGGCATTGTCTTTGTTTCCTGACAAAGTGGGTTCCATTATTCTAACGGGGTCCACCGCTGGTTCAATCGGCGATCCAGCATTCAGTGTATATGGAGCTTCAAAAGCAGCAGTCAGACAATTAATCCGCAGCTGGATTCTAGATCTGAAAGGGACTGGAATTCGCATCAATGTACTTAGCCCAGGTTTCGTTCATACTCCTGCGTATGATGAGTTATTCGGGGAAGCGAAGAATCATGTTCTTGAACATGCGAAGACGATAACTCCGCTTGGAAGAGTGGGAACCGTTGAAGATATCGCAAATGCTGTCATGTTCCTCGCTTCTAACGATAGCAGCTATGTAAATGGAATTGAATTGTTCGTAGATGGCGGAACAGCCCAGATCTAATAACAGAAGAGATATATTATAAGCGACTATAACAGCAAAACGACATATACTTCGCCGCTAAATTCCATAGATGGTAGAAGACAATGCTAATCCATTTTTCAAAGGAGCGATTTCGATGAACCAAACTGAATTGCAGAAAAAACGTATTGATTCGGCAGTCAATTACTTTCGATATGTCGAAGTAGGGGATCCACGCTTAATGGCACTTTTTAAAGATAATGCAACGCTTTATTTCCCGAAGGTAGGTATAGTACACGGCAAGGATGAAATTGGCCTTCTTGCTCAAGGATTCGGAGCTTTAGAAATTGCCCATATGGAACACGACATAAAGAACTTTAATATTATGCCAAGCGGTGATTATGTAGTAATTGAGGGACAAGTAAAAGGCACTACAAATTCCGGCGAAACTTTTCCAAATAACCCGTATTCGCATGGTCGCTTCTGCAACGTTTTCGAATTTGATGGTGACCTCATTAAACGGGTACATGTGCACCAAGATCCTGATTTCAATGGTTCGGATGCTCCTCGAGTAGAGTGGGCGAAAAAGATTCAAGAATCCATTGCACAGCACAGAAACTCTCATTAAGTGCCAACCGAATGGGGATGAAAACTGTGTTTACACTGGTACCCATAGACTGTTTAGTCTATGGGTGCTTTTCTTGTAGGTTAGGGCGATAGCGACAGGTGAAAATGGGGAGAGTTTGACGCTTACATATATAAAGCTAGCACAACAGGCTATAGACGGTATGAAATGCCCTTCTTTTTCCGTTCGATAAACCTTCACAATAATTCAGCATGCTTGACACCCCTTCTGGCACATATTTAATGTGATTAAAAAACTATGTAAAACACACCAAGTTGGTGCGGAAAGCATTCATGTGTATGACGATTCTCGTTATCCGATGGTATATGCTTGGGTAGGTTTATTCTACTGATGGGGAAGATGGATGGACATTTACTGCTGACAGTGGAATGACTCCTTTTTTGTTTAGGTCACTTAATACTACAACTGCTGGTAACGTGTTTTGGCGTAATACAGACAGACAAAAACGTGGAAACAGTAAAGGTCACATTTACTAACAAGAATGCTTCTGACATTGAGATTAACGTGACAATACCAGTAATAGATAATGTGTTTATTGGTTATCCAAAACAGGACTTTTTCGAGTCTGAATTAACACTTTCTAGAGAATGAGAATACTCTGCGAAAGCATTTGATGAGGATGGAATTACAGTAGCTACGACAGGTTTCTGATTTACGCTAACGGGACACGATAGTTGTGGAATAGGAATGATTATTCTTTCGTTCTTACTGTAAATTTATATAAGTAGGAAAGCTTTACCCCGCAGCAATCATTTCGCCGCGCTGCTGTCGTGGAGCAGCCATTCGCTTTCCTAGACGTAACAGCAAAATGGCGAATGTGGCGCCGCACAGCAGCAGCACACACCAAGGCAGCCAGTAAAGTGCGGGCTGCTTTTTTGCTATGTCGAACAGAAAGCCGCTGCCAGAGTTTCCGATCACCCCGCCGATCGCAAGCGCAATACCATTAAAGCCAAAGTAAGTCCCGAACAAGTTGCGCTCCGTAAATGAAGCGATCATATTGTTCATGATCGGCATTGTGACCATCTGCCCGGTCGTGAACAAAAGCACCGCGAGCAGAAGTGTCCACCACTGAAAGGCAGCTCCGATGGCGAAAAGCCCCAGCCCGAGCATCAGGGATCCGATCGCGAGCACTTGGCTGGCCGGCCAACGGCGCTGGAGGAATTGCGTCAGCGGCAGTTGCATCGCCACCATGTAGACGGCGCCAGCCAAGTATAAATACGCCACGGACGACGTTTCCGCGAATAGCATCCCCGCCCTGACGGGTATGGCCAGATACAGTTGAACGTAAAGTGCCCATACTCCCATCATGCAGAGGCAAAACAGCAGGAACGATGCATCCTTCCGAATCAACCCGACGGTAGACAGGAAAGAGACGGAATCTCCTTCGAATTTCATCGGCGGCAGGAACCGATACGAGATGGCAAAGACCAGCAAGAACATGAATGCTGCGATCAGACAAACCCATGTAAAGCTGAATTTTAACAAAAACATCCCGATTACCGGTCCCAGTATGAAGCCGAAGTTGCTTAACATCTCGCGGATTGCATAAATTTTACTTTTGGATTCATCCGGAGTCAGCTTCGAATACGCACCGTAACTAGCCGGATGGAAGATTGCTCCCGCCAATCCGGAAATAAATGCGGCAAATGCGAACGCCCAAGGCATATCCGCAAATGCATACAAAAGATAGCCGGGAATGCGTAACGCCACGCCGATTAAGATGGACCGTTTATATCCGATACGATCAGCTATCATGCCGCCCAGCACCTTGAAAGCCTGCTGTGAAAAGCTGCTGGTTGCCATGATAGAACCTGCGGCCGCCGCGCTCCATCCCAAGTCGTGCATCATATGAAGGCCAAGCATCGGGACCAGCATAAAAAAGCCGACCGCAATCAGAAGGGTATCCAAATATAAGACAAAGATCATGAAGAAGCCGCCTTCTTTCATCGGAAGTCCACTCATCATAGCACTAAAAGACAGGAGGGTCGGCGGAATTTCTTTATCCTTGTTGTCGTTTTTTTTAGGTGGAAAGCACAGCTATAGAAAAGCGGTGAAATATTTGCGATCTTCGTCAAAATTTTATATATAGGGTAGAGGAGTTCCTAGTAATCAGCAACGGGGCGGCCACGCTTGGCTGTGCTATTCGTTTGAATACAAACAGCGGCAGCCTTGGACGAAAAATAATGTCCTCTGCCGCTGATTCTAAATTAGTATAGTCTACTTTAAAGACAAGGTCATCTAACCGTTTGATAAAAAAGGCCTAAAGCTCCAGAATCAAAAGTTTTATTCTCATTAAGTTTTAAATTCATTTTCTCCTTGATACTTCAAGGATGAATTGGAAATCATACACTTCGCTTTACATCATACCGTCCAGACGGTATACTAATTCTATACCGTCCAGATGGTACAGTAAAAGCGAAAGAGGTTATAGAGATGACAATGGTTCGATATGATCGGTTATTTCCTTTTGAATGGTACGCGTATATGTTAGAAAACAACCCGGTGTACTATCATCCGAAGCAGAAGAAATGGCATATTTTCAGCTACGAACATGTGATGTCCGTCTTGGCGGATTACATGAATTTCCCGCAACTGTCCCGGCCGGAAGAGAAAGCAATCAGCCCGCTGGAAACCAGTTTGATCGGGCTAAATCCGCCGAATCACCGCCAAATGAGGAGTCTTGTCAGCAAAGCTTTTACACCCAAAGCGATCCAGGATCTGCAGCCGCGCATCCGGGAGATTGCCCGGGAATTGTTGGACCGCGCAGTAAACAAGAACGAAATGGATATCGTGAAGGAATTCGCGTATCCATTACCGGTGATTGTGATTGCGGAAATGCTGGGCATCCCGAAAGAAGACCGGGACCAGTTCAAACAATGGTCCGATGATATTGTGAACAGTGCAGAGCTCGGGTCATTTGACATGAACGACGAAAAGGCAGGGTTCGGCGATAAGGCGAAGAGGCTGGCGAAACAGCTGCGCATCGTGCAAAAATTCCGTAAAGCGGAAAAAGAGCTTGGCGCCTATTTCAAAAAGATCTTTGAGGAACGCCGCAAACAACCGAAAGACGATCTGATTTCACAGCTGATAAAGGCCGAAGTGGACGGCAGACAATTAACGGAGTTCGAACTGTTAGGCTTCTGCAGTTTGCTGCTGGTGGCAGGGAACGAAACCACCACCAACTTGCTCGGCAACATCATCTTCAGTCTGAATCAATTCCCCGAAACGGCGGCCCACTTGAGAAACCATCCGGAAGATATGCGCAAAGCGATTGAAGAGGTTCTTCGTTACCGTTCGATGGTACGGAGTCTGGAGCGCGTAGCCGGGAATGATATCGAAGTAGGAGGCCAGCTGATCAAAAAGGGACAAACCGTGATCGTGTGGCTCGGAGCGGCCAATCAGGATCCTGCGAAATTCCCGAATCCCGAAATGCTGGATATTCATAGAGACAACTTGCAGCATGCGGCTTTCGGCCATGGCGTTCATTTCTGCCTAGGGGCACCTTTAGCCAGGTTGGAGGCGGATATTGCCATGCAAGAGTTGTTTGCCTATTTTAGCGATATCCGGCTGAAACCGGATGTGGAGTACCGCCTGAATGCCTTGGACGGGATTGAGAATTTGCCGATAACTTATACGGTTAGAAAATAGACCATTTTTAGGGGGGAACATAATGAAATCACAACAATCAAGCACTACACGCGAACTAATCCTGAAATCTGCCTATCAAATTGTAAAAGAACAGGGCTTTACGTCCCTCACCCTGGAGGCCGTCGCTAAACACGCGGGGGTCAGCAAGGGGGGACTGCTATATCATTTTAATTCAAAAGAGGCACTGATCGGCGGAATGGTCACAATGATTAGCCAATTGGCGGATCAGCAGATTGAGCAAGAGTATAACAGAGCGCCTAAAGAACCCGGTGCTTTTCTGAGAGCTTATCTCTCTTTGCACACTGTAGAGGATTATGAAAAAGAGATGGGACCCGGGATCCTTGCTGCCCTTGCCTCGAACCCTTCCATATTGGACCCTATCCGCGCTGAATCTCAGAAGACTCAGCAGCGGATTGAGAACGATGGGCTGGATCCCGTATGGGCAACCATCATCCGTTTGGCTTTCGATGCGATGATTCAAAGCGAGTTTTTGCAAATCGGGGAGCTGGATGAGGGGATGAAGAAACTTGTACTGGAACGCTTGGATGCTATGACACGCCAGTCCAAAGGTGAGCAAACTTGAAGGCACCGGCATTGTTCAGGAACCGCCCGTTTCTTCTTGTATGGTTAGCGACGGCCTTTTCAACCATAGGATTTTCTATGTACATGATTACGGTGTCCTGGCACTTGGCTAACAATCTTGGCATGGCGGAGGCGGTCGGGATAGTGCTGACCACCGCAGCTGTCCCCCGCGTAGCGGTCATGGTCTTGGGTGGGGTGTTGGCGGATAAATACCAGAAGTCCAAAGTCATGTTCTGGACACATGTCTTCCAGTCTATAACAATCGCCGGGTTATGCTTCTTTTTTACCGAATCCTTACTATCGTTTCCGCTTCTGCTCCTCTTTGCTTTCTTCATGGGATTGTTCGATGCGTTCTATTGGCCGGCCAGTTCCTCTATTATTCCGTCTATTGTAAGGGAAGAGGATCTTCAAAGGGCGAATTCCTTGCAGCAAGGTTCGCATACGTTTTTTTATGTACTCGGACCGGTGCTCGGGGGAGCTTTAATTTCAGCCTTTTCGGTAGGCGTCAGTTTCCTTGTGAGCGCGTTAATGATCGTGCTGTCTGCAGTATTTGTTTTTCCAGGCTTCATAAAAGATGAGGTTATGGCAGATACGTTGGGGAAAACGCAGATGATCCATGAGCTCCGGGAAGGTTTTCGTTATGTGAGGCGCTCGCCGGTTCTCTTGTGGGGAGTCATCATTATTGTGATGGTTCACTTTTTTGTGCTTGGACCGCTTGGGAACAGTTTCCCTATTTTGGTTACGATGTTAAAAGGAAGCGCTCTGGACCTTAGCTATATGGAGGCGGCCCTGGGTGCAGGAACGTTTTTGGCTGCTCTGCTGATGTTCGTCATATCCAAAAAGAACCTCGGTACAAAGCCGATTTTTATAGCTTTGTTTGCGACAGCGATTCTGGTGGTTATCTTTAGCCGTATCGATCGGATTCCAATTCTCATCCTGCTGAGTGCGGGAATCGGCTTTGCTGCGATTGCGGCTTATCTCCCCATTATCACGCTCATTCAGCAGCGTACGGACAAAGAAAAGCTGGGTCGTGTCATGAGTATCGTATCCTTATCGTCCAACGGGGTAGAGCCGCTGGCGTTCGCCTTCCTCTCTGTGATGATGACGGCAGGATTCTCCGTTCAGACATTATTGACCATGCTGGGCATGGGCTGTCTGGTGTGCGGGATGATTGTGTTTGTCCGGGGTAAAGCATTTCGTAATCTGCAAGAGGCATAAGTGCAGGCTGGAAAGCAAACCATAAGCAAATCTACTAGTTGCATTGCTGGAGGTTTATTTTATGAAGAAGTGGATTACAATCACTGCACTGTTGCTGCTTGCGGGCTGTACAGCAAATTACGATCAGGGTCTGGTCGAATGAATAATTCGCCAGTGGCATTTACGCCACTGGCATTATTTTTGCACTCAATCTTACTCCGGCCGGTCCACGGATTCCATACCATTTAGTCTAATACTACGCAGGAATTTGTTGATTGCAGCAGGCTTCCCTCTGCTGCCTGCATACAGGCTGAAGCTGCATGAAATCAAACGCCTTCCACGAGCACATCCGCCTTCTCCTGCGGCTTCAGCAGCTTGACGTAACGGTCTTCAGCAGCCATCCAGTCCTCCCACCATTTGCGGGCTTCCTCTCCATCCCGCTGCAAACCGCGCTCCAGCCGCAGTTCTCTCGGGCAATCCACCCATACCGTCAGGCCGTAGCTGCGGGCCAGTTCCGGGAGGGTGCTGTACACGCCCTCAATCACGACAAGTCCCTTGGCCGGAACGGTATGTTCCTCCGCCAGACTGTCGGATGGCCAATCATACCGCTGATAGCGCGCTTCGTTACCTTTTGCAAGCGGCGTCAGCACCTGGGCGTGCAGCCTTGGCCAGTCATAATCGGCTGCAATCGGTTTTTGGTCTGCAGGAAGCTGCACGCGGTCCGCCGAGAGCCTGTAGAAATCATCCATATGGACGATCGTCGTACCGGAAAATTGTTCGGCGATCTGCCGAGCCAGGGTGCTTTTGCCGGAACCGCCGCAGCCGTCGATGCCGATGATCGTCAGAGGCTTGGCCAAAGTCAGGACCGATAATTTATGAAGTAATGTTGGATTCATGGGTTGGGACACCGCCTTAAGTAGACTATTTTGAACTAACCTATGTTCTGTATTTCAAGCTTTTTTGCTCATTGTATTGCTATATATAGTTTACCACCGCATCCCCCTTTTGCCTGTATAAAAAATAATTCTACTTCATTTTACCTCCATCATTCGGTGATCCTTCGTGTGACTTCATCTCCCCGGAATGGTACTATATGAGGTGAAGATAGTTAGCCGGTATGCCGGGTTCGGCTTGCTGGTTTTCGCAGTTTAGGAAACAGAGGTGAACGGTTGTGCTGCAAGATGCCGTCAGGCTGCTGCAACGATTTTACGGGTATCCGTCCTTCCGCAAGGGGCAGGAACCGATTATAGAGAATTTGCTGGAAGGCAGCGACACGCTGGGGGTTCTGCCGACAGGCGGAGGAAAGTCGATTTGTTATCAAATTCCCGCCCTGCTGTCGGAGGGGACAACCCTCGTTATTTCCCCATTGATCTCCTTAATGAAGGATCAGGTGGATGCACTGGAAAGCATGGGCATTCCGGCAGCCTACATCAACAGCTCCCTGAGCGCATCCGAAGCGAACGAACGGCTGCGCAAAGCGGCGCAGGGCGAGTACAAGCTGCTGTATATCGCGCCGGAGCGGCTGGATACGGGAAGTTTTCAATACTTGATGGATTCGATACGGGTTCCGCTCATCGCCATCGACGAAGCCCACTGTATTTCCCAGTGGGGGCACGATTTTAGGCCAAGCTATTTATCCATTGTTTCTTTTATACGCAAATTTACGCGCCGTCCGGTTGTCGCGGCCTTTACGGCAACGGCTACCCCGGAAGTCATACGGGATATTGCCGAAGCGCTGTCGCTCCAAGACCACAACGTCTTTGTGAACGGGTTCAGCCGGGAGAATCTTTCCTTCTCGGTAGTCAAAGGGGCGGACCGGCGCGATTTCATTACCCGGTACCTGAACGAACATCCCGATGCTTCCGGCATTGTGTATGCCGCTACCCGCAAAGAGGTGGACGACCTTCACACATTTCTGAACCGTAAAGGGTTCGCCGCAGGCAAATATCATGCAGGTTTGAGCGATGTGGAGCGCCAGCAGGCACAGGAGCAGTTCCTGTTCGATGATGTGCGCGTCATGGTAGCAACCAACGCTTTTGGGATGGGCATCGACAAGTCGAATGTGCGGTTCGTGCTGCACCATAATATGCCGAAGAATATGGAAGCCTATTACCAGGAAGCGGGCCGTGCCGGAAGGGACGGGGAGGAAAGCGAATGCATTCTGCTGTATTCTCCTCAAGACACTCAGCTGCAGAAGTTTCTGATCGAGCAGGGGGAGCTGTCGGACGAGCGGAAGGCTATGGAGTACAAGAAGCTGAAGTCTATGGTCGATTACTGCCATACCGGACGCTGCCTGCAGAATTACATTGTGCGGTATTTCGGCGAGGAGCATGATGATACCTGCGGCAAATGCAGCAATTGTACGGACGAGACCGAGTGGTCGGACGTCACGGAGGAAGCCCAGAAAATATTTTCCTGCATCCGCCGGATGCGGGAACGGTTCGGAGTCTCCCTGGTAGCCAAAGTACTGAAAGGCTCCAAAGACCGCCGGATTATGGATTTCCGGTTTGATGAACTTCCGACCTACGGTCTGTTCCGCAACCTGCCGGAGAAGGACATATCCGCCATGATCAATTATCTTGCGGCGGAAGGCTATCTGCTTATGGAAGGCGGGCAGTACCCCGTTGTGAAATTGACTCAGCGGGCGGTAACCGTTCTGGCGGGGCAGGAACGGGTATCGCGAAGGGCCGTGAAAATGGCATCCGCCGCGCAGCCCGAACCGAACCGCGAACTGTTCGAGGAGCTTCGCCGGCTTCGCAAGGAAATGTCGGAGAAAGCAAAGGTGCCGCCGTTCATTATTTTCCAGGACGCCACGCTGCGTGAAATGGCTGAGAATATGCCGACGGACGAGTCAGCTATGCTGAGGATCAAGGGGATCGGGGAGGCCAAATTTAACAAATACGGCCGTCCGTTCATGGAATTTATCGCAAAGTATGCAGCCGCCGCCGGAGAGTAGACCGGGGAGAGGCCGATCGCTCCCGCCATACTGGCGTAGTTACAAGGCGCGTTCCAATGGGTAAGAATTGAAATCCGATATGATGAAATACATTGACGAACCGGAGGTATGCCATATGGAAGTCAAACGAGTGAAGGTGCAGGACCAGTTGGAATTGGCTTATGTTGAAGAGGGACAAGGGGAACCGGTCCTGCTGCTGCACGGCTTTTGCGGAAGCTCCCGTTACTTTGAGAAGTTCATTCCGCTGCTTAGCGGCGATTACCGTATCATTGCGCCGGATCTGCGGGGCCATGGACAATCCTCTGTGCCCCAAGGTCCTTATGCGATCGAGGCGATGGCTGCGGATATCCGCGGCTTGATGGAAGCATTAAACATTGAAAAGGCGCATCTCCTGGGGCATTCGCTCGGAGGGTACATTACGCTGGCTTTCGCCGAAGCGTATCCGGAACTGCTGAACAGCTTCGGCCTGATTCATTCGACCGGCTATCCGGATACGGAAGAGGGCAAGGCAGCCCGCGGCAAAGCTATAGAAGCCATCCGCCGGGACGGGATGGCTCCATTCATGGACGGCCTTGCGCCGAAGCTGTTCGCTTCTTCCCACCGCGCGGCCCGGCTGGACGCCCTGGAGGAGACGAAGCGGATCGGCACAGAGACCGATCCGGAAGGAGCCGCCTCCACAGCGGCAGCCATGCGCGACCGCCCGGACCGGACGGCGGTCATTGCCGAAACCCCCATGCCCGTCCTCCTCGTGGCCGGAGGCGAGGATGCGGTGATCCCTCCCGAGAAGACGTTCTCGGCGACGGGACACCGCATTACCCAGGCCCGGCTGGAGAGCGCCGGGCACATGAGCATGATGGAGACGCCGCGCCAGCTGGCGGCCGTCGTCCGTGAATTTCTGCGCAGCGTGTAGCGAAGGGCTGCGCAACCAAAGAAATAGACCCAATACCCTCCGGGGGTATTGGGTCTATTCTATGTAAGGCCTGCTATCCGGCCACTTCCATGTACAGCTTCGTACCGTCCGCATATTTGAAAATAGCTACGTCGCCGACGAGCTCAATGGCCGAGATTTGTTTCATTTTGCGCCGGAAATCCAAGTTCAACTTTAACTCGTTCAACTTGCAATGAAGGTGTTTCAGGTGGGTGGTGTCACCCGATGTATTATGAACGGGAATGCTTTTGTTTTTATATGAAATGGTGGTGTAGATCCGCAAAAGTAATCGCCTCCCTGACTGCTGTTCCGTTACTTTTATTTACTACAAACCGGTCCGCCTGAAACGGGGAGAAAGAGAACTTATGTGTTAAGCCTGCAGCTCTTGCGCATTGACTTGCGGCCTTCTGTAACGGGCGCTCTTTGGGGCGGAGCCCACAAGCATCCATGGCCAAGGGAAGTACCTCAACACGGCCTCTGTGACGATCCACGAAACCGCCCAGGCTAAGAGGAAACCGGAAACCTGGAACAGATGAAACCCGATCGGCGAATTGCCGAACGACAGCATCCGGTAGAATAACAGCACCAGCGGATGAATGAGGAAAACGCCAAACGATACGATGCCCAGACGCATCAGAAAATTTACAAGCCTTAAGGGACCGGACCGGTACAGCAGGAACGAAATTTGAAACAGGACAAGACAGGAAACCAGATTAAAGCCGCAGGAGACCAGACTGTACATTTTGGATGAATAGGCAGGCTGCCCGGAGAGCAGTACATAGTGCATATAGACATAGATTGAGCCTAAGAGAACCCAACCGGTCCAAAGCACAGCCGTCCCTGCCCTTCTCAGCAGGCTTCTTTCTTTACTCCCTACGTTCCCGGAACCTAAGCCGGTCCATGGATACTTCAGCCACCCGCTCACCCGTTCCCAATAGATTCCCAAAAATGCCCCAAGCATCAAGTATGCAAAATATGATAAGAGAATACTCCCGCTTCGATAGGCGATATTTGGAAGACCTTTCATTTGACTAATGACTTCGCTGTTCAAAAAAATATAGGACCATTGCAGGCCGATCCCGATCAGCACCGCGTACCGGGCGGCTCCATGCTGCATCCACACTAGCAGAAGAGGAAACAAAACATACAGCTGAATCATCAGGAACATATAGTAGAGATGAGTGTGCGCCCCGCCGGTAAGCAGCTGGATTATACCCCTGTAAACCGCAGTGCCCGCGTCGGGGTAAGGATGAAGCCAAGCCTTAACAGCAAAGTAAAGGACGGAGAACAATACGTAAGGCACAACAATATAAAGAATCCGTTTCCGGTAGAAAGCGGACAGCATAGAAGAAGTTACGGGCTTCTCGTAATAAGTGTAAAACAGAACAAAACCGCTTACGCACAAAAAGGCGGGAACCGCAAAAGAGCTGAATTTATTAGCATATAAATATAGTCCGAATAAGGTCGAATGGCGATCCAGTATGGCGACCGCCGTATTTGTGCCGTGAATTGTCAGCACGGCTATCATGGCTATAGCCCGAAACAAATACAGCTCGGGAATTTGGTTACGTTTTTCGGAGCTCATCCTTGACACTTCCTCCGTTCTTCCCAAGCTGGGTAGTTCCAATGTATTACCATCATACTATTCGGATGAAACTGTATAAATTAGGGTGGGAAATTCGGTTCATGACAGGATATGCTGCGAAAGAAGGTTTTTGAGCGGACATGTCGAATTTCACGGTAACTATTCAAAATTGGAGTGCTGCTGCATGACAAGGCGAACGAGAGCAAGGTTACACCGGTCCAGAAACCGAAATATCCGCAAGCCCGTCAATTCCTCCATACAGGGAGCCCATATGATCAGACAGTGGTATCATTCCCTGCTTCACCATAATCCTGACGGGATCATGGTGTTCAGCAGAAATGCACGGATCCTATCGGCCAATCCTGCAGCGGAGGCCATATTGGGACGTACGATCCATGAATTAATTCAATGCGAGACTTACGGGGAACTGGTAACCCAGGAAGAGCGGCAGAAACTGTATAGCTATTTTTTACAAGTAATTCAAGGCGAACACCAGACCTTTAGCACACGGATGCTCTATAAGGACGGCCGTATCCTGGAAATCGACGCAAAGCTTGTTCCCATGGTCGTTAACGGGCAGGTAGCGGGCTGCTTCGGCATTTTCAAGGATATGACGGGATACCGCGAAGCGCAGCGGGAGCTGTTGAGGACAAAGGACACGATTGAGTCGTTCATCCATCACTCCTCCGACGGGATTGTAGTGGTTGATCTGGAATGCAACATTATAAGGACAAATCAGGCATTTTGCGATCTGATCGATAGCAGCCCCTCGGAGGTCCTTGGCACACCGATCAACAGCCTGCCCAATTATCTCAACCAGCAGAACCTTCTTGACATTTGGGGGCATATCGCCAACGGAGATCAATGGTTCAATTATGAAGCCGAGCAGGTCCGCTCGGACGGGAGTATTGTCAACCTTGATATCCATGTAAGCCCGATTGCCAATGAGCAGGGTCGCGTTTATGGTTATGCCGGAACGATTTACAATATTACTCCGCGGAAGAAGCTGGAGTGCGAGCTTAGGGAAAGCCGCGAGAAATATAAGCTTATTGCAGAGAATATGACGGATCTGATCTGCCTGATCGATGATAAATGGATGATCCGGTTCATGTCGCCATCCAGCGCATGGATTCTCGGTTATCCCCCTGAGAAGCTGGAGAACACACTGGTATGGGCATGGATATCGGATGAACAGAGAATTCCGCTGAAACCGTTGTTCATGTCCTCAGGGATCCGTGAAACGATATTGACCGAATTGGAATTCAGCTTGCCTGACGGTAGCCGGATCGTTCTGGAATGCAACTCGATGCCGCTCTATAGAGAAGACGGTACGCTAAAATATATTTCCGTAGTGGCACGGGACATCACCCAACGGAAGAAGGATCAGCAGGCGCTGGCTGAAGCAGAGGCGAAATACCGGGTACTTGTGGAAGAAGCTCTAATGGGTGTGTATTTATATCAGGACGGATATTATCTTTATGCGAATCCTAGGTTATGCGAGATGCTCGGGTATACCATTGAGGAAATCTCCCGTATTCCTGTGGCGGAACTTGTATTTAAGGATGACTTGCCTCTGATGGAAGAGAATATCCGGCTTCGCTTCAACGAAGACGTAAAGAATGTAAATTACTCCTACCGCATGGTGCGCAAGGACGGATCCATCGCTTCGATGGAGGGGACGGGCAGCCTTACGACCTTTAACGGGAAGCAGGCAATTATTGGAACAGTTATGGACATGACTGAGCGCAATAAGACGGAGGAGATTCTCCGCAAGACGGACCGGCTGTCTCTGGTAGGCCAGCTGGCGGCCGGAGTCGCCCATGAGATCCGCAATCCGCTCACCTCCCTTAAAGGCTTTGTACATCTGCTCAAGGCCCGCAGCAAAGGGTATACGGAATACTTGGATATTATGTCTTCGGAATTGGACCGGATTAATTATATCGTCAGTGAATTTATGCTGGTGGCCAAGCCTCAAGGCGCCGTGCAGTTTGAGAAGAAAGACGTTGCGGCTATCATGGACCAGGTGATCTCCCTGCTGAGTTCCCAAGCGGCATTATTCAACGTTCAGTTTCTTACGGCAAAATTTACGGATTCCATCTTCGTAAACTGTGATGAGAATCAGATGAAGCAGGTATTTATCAACATTACGAAGAACGCGGTGGAGTCAATGCCCAAAGGCGGTTATGTCCGTATTGAGTTCACCAGGCAACCGGACAACCGGCTCCGGATCCGCATTGAAGATCAGGGGGACGGCATCCCGGAGGATCGGATGCCGCAGGTGGGAGAACCTTTTTATACGACCAAAGAAAAGGGAACAGGTCTCGGCCTGATGGTTTGTTACAAGATTATCCAGTCCCATGGAGGCAGTATTGCCATAAACAGTGTCGTACATAAAGGTACCGTGGTGGATATTACCCTGCCGCTGGCGGAAGCGTGAGGGCATGGAGATCAAACAAAAAAGCACACCTCGGCTGCGGCCGGGTGTTCTTCTTTGTTACGCTTGATCAGACGTTTTTGCGAAGCTTGCCCAGCTCCGAAACGAGCTGTTCGATTTCGCTGATGCTGAAATTAGACTTGCTGTTTACAAGTTCATATACATCTTTAATGTCCTCGTACTGGTTCGCGTCAAAATGCTCCGGCTTAATGGCAGCAGCGGAAGCCATCTTGAGTTTGCCTTTGATCTCTTCAATCATGAAAGAGATATTCTCCGCCGTCGGTTGGGTTAGATCCATGAAGCACGACCTTTCATATGGCATAAATAGTAGTTCAAGTTGCCTTCATTGTACCATGTTTCCGCAAGGAAACAAACGCAAGCGAGTGGTGCCAAGGACCGACATTTTCTACAGGACAAGCGTGATATAATACGGTACATCAACCATAACCTTCGAAAGGAGCGATGCGGTGTGGCAGATCAAGCTTATGCTTTTCGCGCCAAAGTATCGGGGGAAGAGCTTCCCGAGTTTTTTGAAAATATGAAAATCATCTGTCCTTCACTCGATGATCTTGTCTTTCTTTGTATCGGAACCGATCGCTCCACAGGCGATTCACTAGGTCCCCTTACGGGTACATTCCTTAAGGAAGCGGGATGCCCGCATGTGATCGGAACGTTGGAAGCACCGTGTGACGCGGGTAATTTACAGGAGAGGCTGGCGCAGGTGCCGCCGGGAAAAACGGTAGTCGCCATTGATGCCTGCTTAGGGAGGCCGGCCTCCGTCGGATATTATCAAGTCTCCAACCAGCCATTGTTACCCGGTGCGTCCGTCGGGAAAAGACTGCCGAGCGTGGGAGATTTCAGCATTGCGGCGATCGTTAATGCGGACGGTGTCAAAAAATACTGGATTTTGCAAAATACATCTCTTAATCATGTAGTCCGCATGGCGAAGCAGATTTCCGCAGCTGTCGTCAGCGTTTATGACGTAAGTTAAAAGAGCAGAGGTTCATCCGGGATGTATTCAGCCTCTTGGATGCACTCCGGGCTCTCGTTCTTTACGCTGCCGACAAGCGGAGATACGGGATATGCCATCATTTCCTCGGAGGGGAATGGCCTGCACAGCTGCAGCAGCCTCTCCTTGTCGGTCATGTCCCGGCTGAGCCAGATATCTTCGTCCTCACGGCGCAAAATAACCGGCATCCGGTCATGGATCGGTTCCATCAGGGAATTGGGAGCCGTCGTTAGGATCGTACAAGTGGCGATGCTGCGCCCGGGTTGAGCAGGGTCACTCCACGTTTCATATAAGCCGGCCATGGAAAAGATGCCGCGGTGCTTCATCTGAATCCTCATAGGCTGTTTCCCGCGGGGCGTCTTGCGCCATTCATAAAAACCGTCCGCAGGAATGAGACAGCGTTTGTGAAGAAAACTGTTACGGAACGACGGCTTCTCCAGAACCGTTTCCGCCTTGGCGTTCAGAAGCTGGGAAGCCATCTTCTCGTCCTTTGCCCAAGACGGGATCAGTCCCCATTGAAGCTGTCCTACCCGGTTGCCGTTATCCCCGCGGATGACGGCGGTAACATACTGTCTGGGAGCCACGTTATATCGGGGGACATAGGGGAAGCTGAGTCCAACCGCTTCGAACCGGTCCAGCAGCTCGTCCTCTTCTTTCGTTAATGTAAAACGTCCGCACATGCTGATTCCTCCTTAAGAAGGCCCTGCCCGGGCGATTATCGTGAGAATACAGGGCAGGCCAAGCATATAGTATGTCATTAGTATATCATGATCGAACCGAAAGGAGCTTTGTCATGAAAAGAGTCCATCATATTAACATAAAGAACGACAGGGGAGAGGTCTATTGCTGCCTCCGCAATAAAGTGGTGCCGCTGGATGAGGAGCAGCTAACATCGTTCTGCAAGGGTTGTTCCATGTTTGCCGGAACGGCCGGTGGACAGGGAGTAGAATGCATCTGGAACGATATGCGATCTATTGGCAGCCCTTGCCTGATCACCGATCCTGTCTCCGAGCTAAAGCAGAATCAGACTAGACAGGTACGCCTGCGTACTGTTTCACCGGCAATGTAAAACCGGCTATCATAGTCATCCCTATCAAAGAGAACTGCAGGTCATAGACCGGCGGTTTTTTTGCTTTGCAAAAAAATCCTTGTAAAAATTAGCAATTTCGTCCACATTATACATAGGGAAATGATGACAAAAGCTGGAGTGGTCACCTTGTACAACGAAGGTTTTAAGGAACTTATATTGTGCTTTTTATTGCTCCTGCTTCCGGTGTTTATTTACCGGATGTATTTTGGCGAGGATACGCTGCGTAAGTGGAAGTTACCGAAGTATTGGAGATGGGCCTTTTATGGGGCAGCTACTGTACTCACGATGAATTTTCCTTTAAGGATAGCGGAAGGATACCAATTCGATTTAAGGCAGATTCCTTTTATCGTAGGCTCTTTCTATGGAGGCCCGGCCCTGTCTTTCTTTTTGTACGCTGTTACTTGTCTGTACCGGATATGGCTTGGCGGAGGGGGAGTCGTATCGGCTCTAATCAGCTCGACCCTTATTTTATTGTTGATCCAGCCGGTGCTTTCCCGCTATAAAGCGCTTCCGTCGAAATCCCGGACCGTATTCGCTGCCGGCACAGCCGTTGTCTTTGCAGCCACATGGATCGGAACCGCGGTTGCTATGAAGCCTTCTATTATAGGCGATATATTCCTCCAGTTGCAGCTGCTGCTGGTTGAAGTATTCAGTGTGGTCCTGCTTGTTACGCTCATCGAATCAAGCCGCAACCGGATGATGCTGCTAGAGGAGGTGCGGAAGTCTGAGAAAATGAAGGTCGTAGGGGAACTGGCTGCCAGCGTAGCACATGAAGTGCGGAACCCGCTGACAGTCACCCGGGGCTTTATCCAACTAATGCAGCACGGGCGCTATACGGAGGACAAGAAGAAGGAGTTTATTGAACTGGCTCTCCGGGAGCTGAACCGGGCTCAGGATATTCTGTCCGATTATCTGTCTTTTGCCAAACCGCAGATGGAGAATGTCGAACGGCTGAACGTTGCCACCGAGCTCAGGTATGTAGCCGATGTAATGTCTCCTTATGCGTTGATGCAGGAAGTGTTTTTCGAGAATGATCTGACCTATGACTTATGGATCCAAGGAGACCGTCAAAAGTTCCACCAAAGCCTGATTAATCTGGTAAAGAACTCGATTGAAGCGATGCCCGGAGGAGGTTCGCTCTATTTATCGGCCATACCGTTAGGCGCGTGTGCGGAAATCCGGATCCGGGACACGGGGATCGGAATGAATTCTCATCAGCTGCAGCGCCTCGGCCAGCCGTATTTCTCCAGTAAAGATAAAGGCACAGGGCTCGGCATGATGGTTGTATTCAGCATCGTAGAAGCTATGGGCGGTATCATCAAGGTGGAGAGCCAGGTGGGGCGGGGCACCGTATTCATCATCCGGCTGCCGCTGGTTTCCAATGCCGCTTTTCAATTGGTAAAAGATGCATAAAATGAATTTCTTTCGCTCATATTACAGATGGAAAGGTTTGTTATTTCCATTTAGCAGCGAAGGGAAGCGTTAAGTATGGACAATATAGTGATGGCACGCGCCCTGTTCGGGACTTCCATGGCGTTTCATATCATTTTTGCGACGCTGGGTGTCGGGGTTCCGTTTATGGTGGTATTCGCCGAGATTTTATATCATGTCAAGAAGAACAAGCATTATGCCATTCTGGCACGGAGATGGACCAAAGGCTTCGCCATCATTCTAGGCGTTGCCATTCCCTCCGGTACGTTGGTCGGCGTTATGCTTTCTTTGTTGTTCCCGGGTTTTATGGAAATTGTGGGAAAAGTCATCGCCGTCCCATTTCAGGTGGAACTTTGGGCGTTTATGCTGGAAGCCTTATTCATGTCGATATACGTGTATGCGGCAGATCGGCTCTCTCCGGTACTTAGAATAGTCAGTGTGTTTTTCGTTGCATTAGGAGCCAGCGCGTCAGCTGTGCTGATTACGGATGCCCATGCCTGGATGAATACCCCACGCGGGTTTGATTTAGTCAACGGGGAAGTTACGAATGTAGATCCTATTGCGGCTATTTTCTCCCCTAGTTTGTGGACCACTTCGCTTCATGTTCTGTCCTCGGCCTACATGACCGGAGCGTTCATTATTGTGTCTCTCGCCGCTTATAAACTGCTGAAGCGCAACAAGACGAAAGAAGAGATGGAATATCATGCCCGAAGCCTTCTGCTTGGTCTTGTTGTGGGGGGCGCGCTTTCCTTGTTTACAGCACTGAACGGGCACGCGACCGCACAGATGCTGCATAAATACCAGCCCGAGAAGCTGGCCGCCGCGGAAGGGCTGTTTGAAACGACAGACCATGCGCCGCTTGCCGTGTTCGGACGCGCGAACCCGGATACCGGAGAGATCGAAGGCGGCATTGAGATTCCCTGGGCGCTCAGTTTTCTGGCCGGAAACAGCTTTGATACGGTCGTGAAAGGATTGAACGAGTTCCCGGAAGAATTGTGGCCGCCGCTCTATATCCATACGTTATTCAACATTATGGTTATGATCGGGATGGCGCTGATTGGCCTTGCTTTCGGAACGATAGCCTGGAGGTATATACTTAAACGAACGCTGCCGAGGTGGTGGCTGTGGGTGCTTACCAGTGCGGGAGCCTTGTCCCTAATCGGGATTGAGACCGGCTGGATTTTTAGTTGTACCGGACGCCAGCCGTGGACGATTTACCATATGCAGCTGACGAAAGACGCCGCTACGAAGTCTGAGAACCTGGGGCCCTTGTTCGTGCTGTTTTTGGGAATCTATATCGTGCTGCTATTCCTGACGGCATTCGTACTGCGCTTCTATTTCAAGCGCCATCCGGTTTCTAAGGATCTGTCCCCGAATACGCCTGTACTTGAGCAGGATGAGGGGGTGCAGAGCAATGGCTGAGTCTTCCGTTGCGATTCTGCTGGTCTGGTCAATTCTGTTCGTCTATTCCGTTCTGGGCTCGGTAGATTTCGGGGCCGGGTTTTGGGGCATGGTGTTCGGCCGCGGCGAGGTGACGAACGCAGGAGCTTTGGCCAACCGTTTTTTGTCGCCTACGTGGGAGGTAACCAACACGTTTCTGGTGATGGTAGTTGTGGCACTGATCGGATTCTTTCCGACGGCGAATGCGTTGCTGGGTACAGCCTTGATTCTTCCGGTCAGCCTGGTGCTTGCGTTGCTGCTTGTAAGAAGCACCTTTATGATATATGCCTATTCCTCCCGGAAATACGGCAAGGAGTTAAATATTGTTTCCGGGGTAACCGGCGTGTTGATACCGGGACTGCTTGTAAGCGTGCTGCCGATCTCGCTCGGCGGATTTATCGATATAGAAGGCGGCGTTCCGGTGCTGCATTTCGGCCGCCTGTTGTCGTCGCCTACGCTTTGGGCCCATTTAGGGTTCGGCTTGTCCACCGAGCTGTTTCTGTCTTCGTTGTTCCTGGCGGATTATTCCAGCGAGTCGGGGGATGAGACGGCTTACAAGCTGTTTCGCAAAGCGGCACTCTGGCTTGGGCCGTTTACCTTGTTCTTTGCGGTAATCACCACGTTCTCTATGGTGGGGGACGCGCAGTGGATTGTAGAAAATATTCAGGAGAACTTCCTCTGGTTCCTGTTTTCCATTCTCGCTTTTCTCATAGGGTACAGCTC
The DNA here is from genome assembly GCF_042684925.1 of Paenibacillus gansuensis. Classification (NCBI taxonomy): domain Bacteria; kingdom Bacillati; phylum Bacillota; class Bacilli; order Caryophanales; family Paenibacillaceae; genus Paenibacillus; species Paenibacillus gansuensis. The sequence continues at coordinate 38,366 of NZ_JBHUME010000020.1, forward strand.
TTTGTTTTGGACACAAGGCTATGGAACGAGCGCACCCCGGCTGGCGTTTACGGCGATTATTATCCAGTACGCCTTTGCCAGCATCGGGTACGGTCTGTCTCACATGCCCTACATTATCTATCCGTATATGACGGTGGAGCAGGGCTTTACGGACCCGGCTACGTTCCGCGCTCTGCTGGTGGCCTACGTCGTCGGCCTGCTCATTCTCGGTCCAGCTTTCTATATATTCTGGAAGCTGTTCCTGAAAGACAAGCGGTATTTGCGCCAAGAATAACGGCGCTTGAATATAAGAGGAAGGGCACTGACGGAGATCAGTGCCCTTCGTTGTTGATTCAGGTAATCGGGATCTGATCCGCGTTCCCAGCCGCTTCTTCATTCCCGCTCACCAGGCCCTCCTCACGGATCCAGCTGCAGAACATCTCGTAGTCGCTGTTTGCCTGCTTCGCATAAGTGATTGCTGCAAAGGAAAGCTGGCTGATGAAAGCATCGGAGTCGCTGCCAATGGCGCGGACGATCTCCTCTTCGCTGTGATAGGGCAGAAGCGCCTTTTCTACATCCCTGTCAGCTCTGGCATGCATTTTGGCGGTGATTCGTCCCATTTGCTTCACAGTCGAAACCAGATCGTCCACCGTCTCCAGCTGGTCGATTTTCAGCCGCTTTTTGAAAGGGGAACGTTCTCTTACATAATAATGATCGCCGTTCAGCGTAAAGTAACCCAAATAAGGATCTGCTTTATGATGCATCGAGCGCTGGGTAGTAATGACCCGTTTTCCCTGATGAGGGAACTGCTCCCAGAACGATTCGCTATGGGGGAGGAAATAAGCGGGAACCGGTGCGCGAACCTCTTTGGCTTCCAGCACCAGGTCATCCAGAGCCGTACGCTCCATTCCGCCTTCCACCAGCACGTAGTAGCGGTCCAAACCAATGGAAGCCGTCCCGGACGCATGCTTCACCACAACATCCTTTATCTTGTAAAATCCCTCTCCCCGCGCACCGGCTTCTTCCAAAGTTCCAACGTACTCAAACCAAGCCGATTCCAACAGTTTACGCTGCTTCGGTTTCAATGGCTCCAGTTCCGAGGTGCTGTTAAATCTGCGCCGCTGACCGCTCATGGAAGTAACGTCCTCCAGAAGATGAGACGCGCTTCGTTTATTTACTTTGCGCAGCAGTTTACGAAGCAAACCGCTTGATTGCTCTTCCGTAAAGTTCATACGGGCCGCGTCATCCCTGCCGTCTGCAAACCTGCGGATCTGCTTGTAGTACGCCTTAAGGTAGCCCTCTACCGCTTCCCGCGCGTCGGATTCGCCGAAATGTCTCATTTGGGCGATAAGTACAATGCTGACCGCCATCCGAAGCAGATCATATACGTACGAGCCGAGGTAACCCTCATCAAAATCGTTGACATCATAGACCATCTGTCCGTCTTCATTTCGGAACGCGCCGAAATTCTCAAAATGAAGATCCCCCTGAATCCATACCGGACGGTCTTCCGGAGTATGGAAGGGGAACGGAATCCGCGTAACGTCATAGTAAAACAAATAAGCGCTTCCCCGGAAGAATCGGAAAACGCTTTGAGCCATTTTAGCGTATTTCTCCGAACGGTTGGAAGGCTCCAGCTTCATGATGTCCCGGTCAAATTCATTTAAAATGGCGCTGATCGTATCGGTCCTCAAACGGTGATGGGTATGTTTAATGCGTTCAGGCGAGTATAAGCTTTTCAACAGGCATGACTCCTTTATGGCACGAATAGGTTGTAAATTACTTCCTATTTTACCACATTCCATTCCTCGGCAGGAGCACGAAATGCAAAATCCACCACGACCTCTACCGGCATCATCGACAGCTCGTAAATACTTCTATGCTTACCGGGGCCGTAATAATTCACTTCCAAATGGCTGTGCTGAAATCCGAAAGACTGAAGCGCACGAATGGAAGCCAGGTTCGTATCGCTTACCGTCACCTGGACGCGGCGAAGCCGGGGGAACTGAGAAAGTGCCTGCAGCCTCGCTTCGATAAACCGCTTGCCGATTCCCTGGCCCTGAAACTCCTTGGCTACATTGTTGAACAGCAGCCAGCCGGTCGTCTGATACATGTCTATTCCCGCGCAGCAGAATCCAACGAGGCGGCCATGGAGCGTTGCCTTGAAAATCAGCCCTGGGTACAGTTCAAAATATTTCTTCAATTCATGCTGATTCATTCTTTCAGGCAGGGTTAAGTCCGCTAATTGGATCATATCAAGAAAATCTTCCCTGTTGGCTTGGCTGATAACCGCTTCCATGGTGAGCTCCTCCTTGGATGTATGCATATACAATCTATTAACCAACTGTACCACCCTATTGTTAAGGCGAAACGCCAATGATATTAAATTATTGTAACGGATGCTGTCAAAACGGATCGAGGGATGCTTAAGGTCCTATGAAACAGGGTCTTATGAACTAAAAAACTTGGTGAAATCTATTGCATCATCTGTAAAAAAAAGGTATAGTAAAATCAACCAAATAATTTCGAATGTATTCGACAAATGGCAAACTTATCGAAAGATAAGGACGCAAAGCCGAGGGTCTAAGGAATGAATGCAATATTCATGCTATGGCAGCCTGGTTACCGAAAATCCTTTCTACAGCCATAGGCGGTATCTATTCAAGAGGATGCGGTCTTTTTTGTTGTAATTCAGGAGAATACAGGGGCGTGGAGGAAAGGAGCGGGTAAGGAAATGAGCGCAGGCTTTGCCTCAAAGAAGACAAATTATCAATCGGAGATCGCTGCCTCGGTTCTATTGGATTGCAAAACAGTAGTGGAGAAAGATGATTTTGTATCCACAGGTGTATTAACATATGCGGAAGGCGATATCGTAGAAGTGGAGATCGCTGAATATAAGCTGTTCAAGCTGGGAAGTCCGGTGAAGCTGACGATTTATTCCCCGGCGGGTATCCATGTGTTTCATTCCACGGTGATTGCCAGGCATAACGGCGCTATTATGGTGATCAACCCTCCGGAGAATAAGAGAAAATTCAGGGACAAACGGGAGAGCCCGAGGGTTCCGGCTGACCGGAAGGGGCATTTCAAGTCCCCGCACGAGTCTACGCTATTCTCCAAGGGGGAACCGGTTGCTTTGCAGCTGAAGAATGTCAGCTTAAGCGGTATGGGGCTCACCGTGTTCGATTACGACCGCCTTCCCGCAGGCACCCGCTTGGACCTTACCCTGGATATCGGGTTCACCTTGGAGTGCCCGGTAGAAGTGGTCCGGTGCGAGCCTTTGCAACAAGGCTTTTATTACGGCGTACAGCTGCTGGACCTAACACCGGAGCAGTCGCAGGGACTTAGAGCTTTTATTTTGCGGAGTCAGGCGGAAACGTATTTCAAAACCAAGGAAGTAGAACGGGATAAGAGGGAAGAGTAACCGGGCTGGTGCCCGGAATACATCGAACAGAAGTTTTTGCTTAAGATTAAGGAACGTTCAGCAAAGACCCTGCTGCTTTTGCCTTGTATCTATAGCGAGTGCTAACACCGCGTTAACGTGCCACAAAGCGCCAAGGCAGTTCGCGCGCCTTGGTGATGCCGATCCGGCCGGTCTCTTCTATGGAGACCGGCTTTTCTGTTTCGGGCGGCCACAGTTCCAGGCCGCCCTCCCCGGGGCTGAACAGATCGTACCCGTTGAACGAGAGGTCGATCGCCAGCCCTTTGGTCAGCTTGCCGGGGCCGTTCAGCAGCTGCGCATCGGGGACCCCAGGACGATTGGCCCGGACCAGGTCGAGCCCTTCCACGACCTCGGCTCCGCGCAGAAGTACAGCGCCCGGTTCGCCTTCCCCTTCCGTCGTAATGTTCATGCAGTAATGCATGCCATACGATAAATACACATACACGATGCCAGCTTGGCCGAACATAAGCCGGTTGCGGGGCGTCACTCCGCGGTGGGCGTGGCTCGCCGCATCGTCGGGACCGCGGTACGCCTCCGTTTCCGTTAAGCGTACAACAATACGGCCGCTATCGGTTGTCCTTACAAGCCGGCAGCCTAGTAGTTGCTTGGCTGCCTCCACAGTATGTCTCTGCAGAAATGTGCGTTCCATAGAAAGTCCTCTCCTTTTTGCAGTAGTCCTTGTGCCCTAGATTTGTATGTCATTAGTATTGTCAAAATTCTATAAAATGTGACAAAAATACTATGTTCATTAGAAGCTCTCTGCTAGAATAGAAACGAATAAGTAAAAATTTCCACTGCGGTGTGGAATCTCGCCTGATTCAGGCAAGGGAGGATTTTTAATCATGAATTATACTCCGTACTTTAAACATAAGGTGAAGGAAATATCCGTTATCGCTTTACTCGCTGCAGGAGGATACCTTCTGCCGGAGGGCGATACTGCGCAGGCGGCTTTATCGGCTGCAGATCAGGATCGGCCTATTTTGTTAATGCCTGCTCGTACAACAGTGACGGATCAAGTGCGGCCCGAGGTTCTCTTTCGCGCTCCTGCCGGCACCATGATTGTTCTTAAAGAGAACGGGATTGAGCTCGGAAGAGGCCAAGGTAACAACTCCGGGATTGTATCGATAACCTTTGCCCGTGATTTACCGGAAGGAGCCCACAACCTGACTGCAGAGCTTACGTATGGGGAAACTGCCGCTGTCGTTGCGCTTCCGCCGGTCATCGTGGACTCGGATAAAGTGTTCGATATCAGGGACATCGCGAAGCTCATGAAAGCACCGGGAGCCGATACATATGATTATAACCAAGATGGGCGTAAGGGAACGAAAGAGGACTTTAAGTTTCTTTTGGGAAATGTCCAACCTGCGAAGGTAAATGCGCCTATTGGCGATTTAACTGTGTTGGCTGCCGCGTCTACTCCGGAGTCCGTTTCTCTGCTGTTTTCTGCTCTGCAAAGCGGGAATGTGAAGCTGCTTCAGTCCGAAGATCAGGGACTGACTTGGAAAGAGGCGGTCCTAACCAAGCCTTTGAATGAACAATCTCAATTGGCTTTGGTAACCGGGCTGAAACCGTCAACGGCTTATCAGTTCAAGCTGCAGGTAAACGCGGGGGTTCGCCAAGGCGAGTCCAACACGGTGTCGGCGCTCACGCAGCCTCCTGCAACGGTTGAAGCTTCGCTGCCTCCAAGCGCTGATCATATCTTTATCTACCCCGCTCTTGGCAAGGTGAAAGTAGACGGATTGTCCTCGGGCGATACGGTGAAAATCTACGATCCATCAGGAGAGCTAGTTGCCTCCAAAACGGTTGAAGCATCAAGCAGTGAGGTATCATATGTTGTTTTTGAACAGGTGCCGATAGAGAATAAAGTAGGCAAGTTCGGGTTCACGGTTACTTCCCCCGGCAGAGCTGAAAGTGCCCGGACTGTTAAGTATTTTATGAAGAGCCCGGTTATAGAAGTGACGGAAGAAGGTCTGGTTGTAACGGGTGCAGTGCCTGATTCCAGTATATATTTGTATAAATACGCTAGTACTAACCTTCCGCCTGTAAAAGTTCAATACGCAGATCAGGATGTAGTTGTGACAGCCGATTCGGAAGGACACGCATTCTTCCCGGCTGAAAAGCTGTCTCAAGGAAACTATACAGTCAAGGCGCACATGGTTTATGAAGGCAGCCATGTTGAGAGTGAGTTTGCCCCGCAGAGAGCATGGGAAATGCCGCTGCATTCACGTTCCTTTGCGAGAGCAGAAGGCAAGCATATTCTGCTGCCTGACAGTAATGTAGATGTCGGATCGTATACTTTAGAGGCATGGATCAAACCTGACTCTTTCGGTTGGAAAGAAGGAATTATCAGTAAATACCAAACCAGCAGGGAACCTTCATTTACTTTGCGTACCAGCGATGGTCCGCCAACTTTGGATGGGTTTAATCACATTAATTTTGCAATCAATGATACCTTTCAACTTAACTCTGTCCGTACATTAGAAACGGGAAAATGGTATCACATTGCCGCTGTTTATAAAGTAGGTCAGAACGAAATGCAGAACGAAATGCGGTTATATATCAATGGGGAGCTTGATTCTTCCTTAGCTGGAGTTGTAAGCTCAACCAATGCATCTAACATTACAATCGGCTCGGATTTCCAAGAACGTTATTTTGACGGCATGATCGGTGAGGTGCGTATTTGGAAGACGGCACGTACGTCCGAAGATATTGTGTCCGATATGACAAATCATAGCAGTAGGCACATCGATAGCGATCTTGCTGGATATTGGAGTTTCTCGGATGAAACGAATCCTGGAAAAGATACTTCAGGAAATGGATATCACGGTATTCTTACCACTGAGCATCAGCTGTCCCTAATCGAGGACTTCGGTGACGAGTTGTACACTAAGGGGATAGAAGGGCCTTTAGGAAACGGGTTTACGACGCTTCCGTCCTACACAGAAGAAGAGTTGCCTGAAGGTACCATTCTGAAATACAAAAACGTTACTTCCAATGAAGTGCCAAGACTTTTCGTAGGCAGTAAACTTGACGATGATTTCATAGAGTACAAAGATAAGATAGAGGCTGCTAATGATGATAGAATTGCTTTCGCTGCTGTAACGCCAACCGGTGAAATCGTAAGATATGGTTGGAGAACGGCGCTTGTATTGGGGAGTGATGGTGTAGTCTTTTATAAAGACCCTTCTACGATTCTTGAAAATTACCAGGAGTTTATTAAGGATTCTGAAGACACCAAGACCTACTACTTTAAAGCATATGCCGAGGGTAGGCCCATGGACCGTGACTTTACAGTAAGGATCTATAAGTTGGCTTACGATGGTGAGGGAGAGACAGAAGTAGAAGTAGAGGGTGCTATTATCAGTGCGGTCTTAAGTGATCCGGACAAGCATCTATACAAATTCGATATTGATGCGGATTTGTTAGAAGAAGGCATCTGGCAAGTTCAAATATTGGATCAAGATGAACCCCTTGATAATGAGTTATACTTGTTTATTGGTCTGCCATCGGTATAACGCCTATAGTGAAACAAACCTGCCTATCCTTGTACAGGCAGGTTTTTTCTTTCGTATGCAGAACTTAACACATACCTGATTCACAATCGATTCCAACTAACCGGGAGGCCTGACTAGTGCAAACCCGCAACGCGCTGTTTCTCGTGTTCCTGATTACTCTGCTGGCGGCGGCTGCGTTTCGCCGCGGGCTCTTTTTTGACCGCGATGGGTATGCCTTGCAAATCGTCATATTCTTGTCTGCAGGGGCGGCGTTGATCTATAGCCTAAAAAGCCGCAGGCCGCTGTTTCCAGCCCTAACCTGGGCTCTTCTGCCATTAGGTATGGCCGTGTTGTATGCGCTGAAGCTGGGCTATCATCCGGCATCGGCAGGCGCTACGATAAATGAACTGCTCAGGTGGACTTTTTACGGCTGCTTTCTCTGGCTGGCTGCACTCTATGGGCAAAGGCCGCGAGGCAGGGAGGCCATGAACTGGTTGCTGCCTTGGGTTGGAATCTTTGTTACAGGAGGAGCCTGGCTCGGGTTCTATGGAGTTTTGGACTTCCCGAACATCGTCGTTTATACAGATGACAGACGGTTATCTGAAGCAGGCTTTCGTTTGTCTGGATTTTTTCAATATGCGAATATGCTGGCTGCCGTGCTGAGTGCGCTCTTTCTCTTTCATACCGCCAAGCTTTCAGCTTTGCGCTGCTATGGATGGAAGCTGTGGCTTCTGGCTCTGCCCCAAGTCCCGTACGTAACCGCATTATTGCTTACAGAATCCAGAGGGGGCTGGATCGCGGCAGCGGCTGGTTGGATCATCGGCCTCATGTGTACCCCAGCGAGAGATAAAATCAGATACGCGATGTTCTCTCTGCTGCCTGCTGTCTGCGCGGCTGTAGCCTATCGGGAAATACTGCGGGAGATGCAGATGGATATGCTGTATCCCGGGCTTCCTCTGCTCTTATCGGTAACCCTCGCCTATTCCGCAGCCGCTGTACTAGGCACTTTGCGTGTCACAGCAAAGCCCCAAAGCAAGCCCCTGATCCTTACAAGCATCTTATTGATCGGCCTGGTCCTCTTTGCAGCCATTGTTCCGGACAGCACGGTACAACGTGCAGGAGGCCATTATGAAACTGCTGCTGCGCGTAAGCTTTTTTACTTGGATGCATGGACGATGCTGCAGGAATCGCCTTGGACCGGAGGCGGAGGGAACACCTGGGCGAACAAATACACCCGCTTTCAACAGCAGCCTTATGTAGGGACGGAGGTGCATAGCGGATATATTGATATCTTGCTAGATTTGGGTTGGACAGGCTTCCTTTTTTTCATAGGAATGCTGTTCTATTTCCTCTATCGGATAGTCCGCCGGTCTCTCTGGCTTGCGGCCCCTGCTGTCGTGCTCCTGTTACACGCTGCAATAGATTTTGACATGTCATTTGGCTTTTACTGGCTGTTCCTGTTTAGCATGGTCGCTATCGGGGGAACCGATGTGATTGCCAAGCCATCTGAATTCAGGAATCATCCCGCCTCGGCCAAAGCAAACGTCCTGATCGGCCTGCTCCTTATAGGAATCACTGCAGCAGGGGTCTACAGCGTCAGGTTTGAGGCGGGGCAAGTTGCTCTCACCTCCGCAAACCCTGGGGAGGGGAGCCGTTTCACAGCTTTGCGTTACAATCCCTATGATACGGCCAACCGGCTGCGTCTTGCTGAAAGGATGCCGCTGGAACAAGGTTTGCGCCTGCTCTACGACGGACTAAGCTATGAACCGGACCGCGTCTCCTTGCTTTGGAAAGCGGGGACGATGCAGGCACAACTTCACCGCTGGCATGAGGCCGTTCCGCTGCTCTCCCGTGCTGTTGAACTCGACAGATATGATACACAGAAACAGGAGGAATACATTCAACTTTTATATCAAGGGGCGCTTCAATTAAGAAGCAGGGGAGACGAAGAGCAGGCGAGGCAGCTCGCGCAGGCCGCGGTCCGTTCTTACCTCCAATATGAAACATTGGCCAAAGCACTGAGTGAACTCCCAAACCCGGCCAACGGAAGAAAATTCCACCTTACCCAGCAAGCCAGTTTCTTGGCGGAACAATGCGCATCGGTGTTCGGAATCCCGCTGCATAATTAGGTTGTTTCTTCACAAAGTTCATCCAATCATAGGTCTCCCTTTTAGCATACGGTAATTGGAAATGCATAAAAGGAGTGACTGTCGATGAAGCAACCTAAACCTTTATTAAAAGCCGGCGTATCAGGCGGACGTGTACTGGCGCGCAGACAAGTATCCGCGAAAACGGCCGGTAAAATATTTTCCCGTCTGGTCATCGTGTGGCTGCAAAGCAATGGAGTGCCATTCAATACAACAGGTTTCCGTGCCAGGTTAATCCGCCAGAGCACAGGCCAGGTTGTAGCTACCACAAGCTTCGATCGATACGGAGCAGCCAGGTTCAGCACGATCTCAACCCTGACACAAGTCAGATATAGAGTCCAGCTGCTGGATAACAACGGCACCGTGTTTAGAACACGACAAATCCCTGCCGGCGTTGAAGTTTTCGGGGTCATCGGGTAATACAAATGCCAGCAGCTTGAAACAGTAAAAGGACCGTCCCCAAAGGGCGGTCCTTTGCTTAGCCTCCGAACGATTCCCGGAACGCTTTCGAAAGCTGATCGGCAGGAACGTCCCAAAGCCCGGCAAGCTCCTGACACACATTCTCGTCCCACCAATCGGCCAACATCTTCCGGTTGCTGCTGTGTTCGTGAATCCAGAGCAGATTCAACATAACTTTCTTATAATACAACGTTTCCCCTTCCGCAAGCTTGTCGGCAGGGATGTACGTCTTCAGCCGCTTCACGGCACGGTATAATTCTTTACTGCATGCCCTGCGGATTTTTCTGGCCGTCGGCAGGCCCCCCGCTTGATGTTTCACCTGGTTGTACTGCATGAAATTCACCGCTCCTCTCTACAACACCTTATGCAGAGATAGGGCGTCAGGCTACTTTATCCGGCTCTCTTTAATCCACGATAATGTAACCGATCATGGGGGCGGTACGGCCGTTTTCGGGATGCGTCAAACAGACAATGCGGTAAGTGCCTTCCTGTTCGGTCTGAAAGCGGACGACGGTCTCTTTGCCTTTTCGGACCTCGCTTCTAATGTTCGTTCCCTCGATGATAAAAGGGTGGCTTCCGCCGTTCACCCCGTAAAACGAAAGATTCACCGGCTCGCCCTGACCTACATATATCGTGCCAGGGTGGAAGGTATAAGCTTCGATTTCTTTTCCGTCAGCCCCGGTTGACTTATACTCTCCTGTAACGATGTGAATCGTGCGCTCGGCGGCGCCTGTTTCGGAAGCTGCAGGCTGTAATGCGCTTGTGGTGTTATGGAGGTTCAAATACAGCGTGGCGGCAACCACCATCAGCCCGGCGATGAGCACCAGCTGCAGCTGCCTTTTGGTTACAACGAAGAAATTGGACATCGGCCATGCCTCCTCAATCGTTCAACTCCTACCGGAGTCTGTGATACAACATGTCTATGCAAAGGCTTGTCACCATATGTTAGAATAAAGTGGATTACATATAGAAAGTGGGAGAGGCATGTCTGGTATCGTTCATGATTTATTGCAATGGGTTGAGAGCTTAGGGTATTGGGGAATTATGCTGGGCCTCATGATTGAAGTCATTCCGAGTGAAATTGTGCTGGCTTTCGGCGGATATCTCGTATCCCAAGGGGAAATTTCTTTCCTGGGGGCCGTGATTTTCGGAACGATCGGCGGTGTCATCGCCCAAATTTTCGTGTACTGGATCGGGCGCTACGGCGGCAGGCCTTTTCTTGAGAAATACGGGAAATATATTTTTATTAACAAAAAGCAGATCGACATGTCGGAAGAATGGTTTGAACGATATGGAACGGTGGTCGTTTTCACAGCCCGGTTCATTCCGGTCGTAAGGCACGCGATTTCGATCCCTGCAGGGATTGCCAAAATGCCTTTGGGCAAGTTTACCCTGCTCACGACTGCAGCTGTGATTCCATGGTCCATTTTGTTTGTATACTTAGGGGATACACTGGGCTCAAACTGGGAACATGTGGATGAGAAGGCGGGACAATACGTACAGCCCGCTCTTATAGCGGCTGTTGTGCTGCTGGCGGTCTATTTTGCAGTAAAATATGTTCGCAGAAATAAAAAATAACACCGGTTAAGGAGTGTCACAAATGAGCAAATCTGTAGGGTCTCAGCTGAATACAGGATTAAAGCCGCAGCAATTTATCGATGGGATGACGAAGAATAAGGAAGCTTTTCAGGACTGGTATGACCGTTTCGCTTGGGAATCGGAGGAAGACAAGGAATTTTTTGAATCGCTGAACAACCGTGACGATCTTCGCTGCCTGATCCTCGCTGCCGACTGGTGCGGGGATGTCGTGCGCAATATTCCTGTCGTGTTCCGTGCGTTGGAGAATTCAGGGATTCCGGTGGAAGTGCTGATTATGGAAGACAACCTGGAAACGATGGACCGGTTCCTTACGTTCGGCGGACGGAGTATCCCGATTGTTATTTTTGCGGATACAGGCGGTTATGTGCTCGGGCAGTGGGGCCCGCGTCCTGCGCATGTTCAAGCGGTGATGGCTGAATTCAAAAAAACCGATCCGGATCGTGAAGCCCCGGATTATCAGGACAAAATGGCGGCTGTTCGTGCCGAAATTATGAAGCAATACGGAGAGGGCACAGGCTACCAAAGCGTGATCGTAAAAGAGCTGCGGGACCTGTTGGCATCGTTCTGATTTATGGCACAGTTGAACATCGAGAGCTTTTCGCTGGGCGCTTTCCAGACGAATGCCTATTTGTTGACGGATCCGGATGGCAAGAGGGGCTTTATTATCGATCCGGGCATGAGCCCGAAACCTCTGCTGAAACGGATTGAGAACGTGGAGATCGAGGCGATTGTGCTTACTCATGCCCATCTCGATCATATCGGCGGGGTGGATGAAATCCGCAAGTGGAAGAACTGCCCTGTGTATCTGCACGATGCGGAAGCCGACTGGCTGACGGATCCGAAGCTGAACGGTTCGGCCCGTTGGCCGGATCTCGGCGGCCCGATAGTAACCGAACCGGCTGAATACGCGCTGGACGACGGGATGACACTGAAACTGCTCGGTGAGAAGTTCCGCGTATTCCATACGCCCGGCCATTCACCTGGAAGCTGCAGTTTGCTGTACGACAATAAGCACTTGTTCGGCGGTGACGTGCTTTTTAAAATGTCTATCGGCCGGACCGACCTGACCGGGGGCAGCGAACGGGAGCTTTACAACAGCATCCGCAGCAAGCTCTATACTTTACAAGATGATGTAATCGTGTATCCGGGACATGGACCCAGAACGACGATCGGTTATGAGAAACAGAACAATCCATATGTAAGGTGATACAATTGACGCAATTTAAATAAAGCGGGCGGGGGGAGCGATCTTCCCGTTTTTGTCTATAGAGGGGAGTTACATGTATGCCTCATATCGTTGGTGACCGGATTCTGCTAAGGGAATACCGGAAGGAAGACTTCCCGTTTATCCGCAAGTGGGTTAATGATGAACGGATCGTTGGGGCGCTGTCGGATGTCTTTGATTATCCGCATACCGTACATGCGACTGAGAGCTTCCTGAATTCAATGCTGGACGGAACCTCGAGCATCAAAGGCTTTATTATTGCCCATAAGGATACGGAAGCTTACATAGGGCAGATCGACCTGCATTTCGTGGATTGGAAAAACCGTGTAGCAGAGCTGGGAATTGTGATCGGGGATATGGAAATGCACGGCAAGGGATACGGCCGGGAAGCGATTCGCCTCCTGCAAAGGTTCGTCTTTCGGACATTGAATCTGAACAGGCTGCAGCTGCAGGTCTATGATTATAATGACAAAGCTTACCGTTCCTACCTTAACGCAGGCTTCAAAGAAGAAGGAAGACTGAGGCAGCGCCTATTTAAAGACGGGCAATACCGGGACGTGATTTATATGGGAATTCTCAGGGATGAATATTTGCAATTTGAGGAACGTCAGTTGAAAGGTTCAACAGAGGAGAATTCTACAGAGGATTAGGATCTATACATTAGGCCGTTCCGAAAGTATTCGGAAACGGCCTTTTTGTGCATTCAAGTCTCCTTTATCCATGCTCGCCCTTAGCCATTGCGGACCGGGCGTAACCGGAACCGGTATGGGCATGGAAAATAAGGGATTTTATCATCTTACTAGCGGGTCTACCAAAAGCTGTTCCACATGACGCTTTATGTCCTCTGTTGTTCTGCCTTGGCTGTATCGGAACTCCATATACAATTCAGGACAGATCACCGCCAGGAAAGCGTGGGAAGTGAACTCGGGATCAACGGCGGAGGCAGGATGTTGTTCCTTATGTTCAAGAAGCAGCTGCTGAATTTGTTCCTGAATAAACAGATACGGAGCCGACCGGTACATCAGAGGCCGCCCGTCTTCGCACTGGGAAGATTGGACTGCTCCGAGATAGCCTGATTTGTCCTCAAGAAAATCGATACAGACGCTTATGATTTCCCGCAGCCGGTCTGCCGGGGAAACAGCAGGACGGTCCTGGACAATGGCCTTAATCTGAACCTGAAACTGAATAAAGCTTTCGTTCATTAAGTCTATACATAGCTCACCTTTGCTTGCATATCTGCGGTATAAAGTGCCTTGACCTACACCGGCCGACTTGGCTATTTGATGCATGCTGACGGTATCAACGCCATGTTCCTTGAACAATGCAACGGCGGTATGCAGGATGCGTTCCCTATGTTCTGCTGCGTCTCTTCGCGGTTGTCGAAGCTGCATGACGGCCACCTCGTTTCCTAAAAATGGATAGGGGTATTGACTGACGGACAATTGTCCGTTATGATGCAAGAAAACGGACAATTGTCCGTTTGCGGGATGATAACGACTTCGTTTACATATTATTGTAACGGGACGTACGGGCTCAGGTCAATCCTGGAGGCCCCACGATACGAATATACACCCGCTAACAGGATGGAGGAGAGAGAATTGGCAGCAACAACAGCAAAGGCAGTACCTGACGGTCAGGAGCCGTCCATCAGGAGTATTTTGGCTCCGCTGGTTGCAATCATCGTCGGTTTGTTTATGGTTATTCTGGATGGAACGGCAATGAATGTTGCATTACCGGGTTTCGTAACGGAGTTCGGTAAAGATTTGTCCGTGGTGCAGTGGACCGTTACGGGTTACGCTCTGGCCCAGGCAGCGGTTATTCCGCTCGCAGGCTGGTTATCCGACAGGTTCGGCGCTAAGAAAATATTCTTGATTTCTGTGGCCATGTTCACGTTGGGTTCGCTTCTGTGCGCGCTTGCGGCAGATGTAAACCAACTGATTATCTACAGGGTTATTCAAGGAATCGGCGGCGGGATGGTTATGCCGATCGCGATGGCGTTCACGTATCGACTGAGCCCTCCCGGCAAAGTGGGTGCGGTAATGGGCATGATGGGCATTCCGATTCTGCTGGCGCCAGCCCTTGGCCCGGTTATAGCGGGATGGCTTGTAGATTATGCAAGTTGGAAATGGATCTTCCTATTGAACCTGCCGGTCGGCATTATCGGAATTCTGATTGGTCTGCGCACGCTTCCTAACATAGATAGACAGTCGGTTCCGGCGCTTGATATGGCGGGTATTATCCTGGGGCCAATTGCCTTTGCAGGGTTGTCTTACGGGGTAAGCGAAGGAGGAAACAGCTGGACCTCCGCACAGACGCTGACAGGTTTGATTGTGGGTGGAGCCGCGCTGATCGGATTCGTGATCGCCGAATTGAGGCGCGAGAATCCGCTGCTTGAGCTGCGCGTGTTTAAATCGTCAGACTTTACCCGCGGCATAATTGTGCAGTGGATCTCTCAAATCGCCCTTTTCGGTACGCTGTTTATGATTCCGTTATTCCTCGTAATGGCGAAGCAATATACCGCTTTTGAAACCGGTCTGGTTATGCTGCCGCAAGCTCTTGCCGCAGGTTTGTTCATGCCGATCGGCGGGAAATTGTTTGATAAGATCGGCGCGCGTCCGCTGGTGATCAGCGGAATGTCTCTGGTTCTCCTTGCAGCGTTCCTGCTATCCCGGATCCAGATGGATGACAGTGTCTGGGCCATGGTGCCTCCGCTTGCGCTGTTAGGTGCGGGTATGGGACTTAGCATGATGCCGCTGAACACCCATCTGATGCAGTCCGCACCGCAAAACCTGGTCAGCCGGGTTACGTCCTTGACGAATGCTGCCCAGCAGGTTATGACTTCGTTCGCGGTAGCAGGTTTGACAACCATTCATACTACGCTGACCAAGGATTACATCACAGACGGCACTGACCCGGCGAAAGCAGGCGGTCTGGCTTTTGGGGATACGTTCTACGTCCTTGTAGGTATCGCCGTGCTGGGCATATTGATTGCCTTCTTCCTGAGAAAGCCTAAGAATGCTGCGCAGAACACCGGCCAGCAGCCTGAGGTAGCAATGGTGATGCACTAACATCGGTACAGCAATATTGATAAAAACAACCGTCCTCTCGGGAAACCGGGGGACGGTTGTTTTAGTTGATGCGACATGCAGATTAACTGATAAAAAGAGCAGGAAACCCATCTCCTATCTTTTCTGAATAATACAGGAGTGAAGATTACATAATAGGCTCAGGAGGTGAATACATGTACAGATATTGGAAATCAAGTGGCATAGTAGCCAAATCTGTTCTTGGCATAGCACTCCTTACAGCGGCGGCAGGCTGCAATAATGCGGGCCCGGAGATACAGCAGGAACAGCAAGAGGATCTGATTGACGAACGGGAAGACGATACTCTGAACACGCCGGGCGGGGAATATCGGCAGGAGCAGCAAGAGGATCGGATGGACGAAGAGGAAGACGCACGTTAAGTGCATCTTCCTCTTTTTATTATTACGGATCGAGAGGTCAATGGAGCCGGGACCGGATAGCCGTCCAGTTCCCAAGCCAATCCGTGTTCCATGTCCATTCATGCAGCGCCGCCGTGTTTTCACCCAATTTATCTCAGGTTACTTTTTTTGCAGAATTTCATTAATCTTATCGTTCATTTTCTTCAGGCCTTCTTCAACCGGGATCTTGTTCGTCCAGATTTCCTGTCCGACCGGACCGATTGCCTTATCGCCTGCTTCCCGCCATCTCAGGTGGTAAATATCTCCGATCAGGCCGTTCTGCATCCATTCGAACCGCGAATCCTTATAGCCTTCCGGCGCCCATTCTGGCGGAGTGATCGTATCAAGGGCCGGCTTATAGACCGGAATCCAGGATTGCTGCTTGGCGAGCGTTTCCTGGTTTTCCGTCATAGCCCATTTTATAAATTCCCAGGCTTGATCCGAATTTTTGGATTTGTCCGCAATGACGTATCCGCCCATGAAATAGGGGGTTGCCCGCTGTCCCTGCCAGGTTGGGAGCTTCACCATACCCCATTTAAAGTCCTTCACTTCCTTGATGGCACCCAAGTCCCAGTCGCCGCCCGTCGTCATCGCTATTTTTCCGGTGAGGAACAGATTGCCGCCGCCAATTGCCTGGCCTTGGATCGTATCCGGCGCCACTTTATGCTCGTAAATCATGTCCCGAAGGAACTTTACCGCCTGCACCGCTTCCTTGGAAGCGAAGTTTACTGATGCCGGTTCGTGGACATTTTCGGCCAATTTGCCGCCTTGCGCTTCAGTTAATGCGTTCCAGCCCCACCAGTTGCCCAGTGCGCCGACGTCGAAGCCGAATTGGGTCACTTTATCGCCGTCGCGGATCGTCAGCTTTTTGGAAGCTTCCAAGACATCATCCCATGACCAGTCGTTCATAGGATACTCGACCCCGGCTTTGTCGAATAGATCTTTGTTGTAGTAAAAAATAAGGGTTTGATAGTTTTCCGGCGCGACATACATATTCTTGTTGTCAAATTTGAAAGGTTCGAACAACTTAGCGTCGTACTTATTCATATCCAGCGATTGCATGTAAGGCTGCAGGTTCTTAATCAGGCCTTTTTTATAGTAAGCATACGCCGGTACGTCCCAGTAGAACAGATCGACGGGGTTGTTAGAGGCTAGCGAAAGCTCGATTTTTTTAAAGGTCTCTTCCCAGGGCAGCAGAGTCATTTTTACCTCGATGTTCGGGTGAGACGCATTGAATCGCTTGATCTTATCCTTCTCTTCCTCATCCAGGGCGGGGCCGTTTGACCATCTGATAAAATTCAGCGTGACTTTCTTGTCTTTAGTGCCGCTGCCGTTCACTGTTTTATTATCTTCGCCGCTTTGCCCTGAACAGCCGATCAACAGTACGAGGATCATGACGGTCATACTCAGTATTGAAATCCATTTCCTAGTAGCTTTCATTGCGCTTCCTCCCAATTTGGTATTGGAATCTATGTGACAGGACGATTAGCCCTTGACCCCCGTGAATACGATGCCTTTCACAAAAATGCGTTGACAGGTGAAATACAGAATGAGACAAGGTGCGACCGCATAGATGGTAGCCGCCATAAGCAAATGCAGTTCCGGTGATGACCTTGCTGAGCCCTGAAAATAGGACAAGGCTAGGGCAAGAGTTCTTTTGCTCTCGTCGGTCAAATAAATCAGCGGGGTCATAAAATCGTTCCAGGTGGCCATGAACGTAAAAACCCCCACCGTAACCATCACAGGCCGTGTGAGCGGCACCAGGATACGCAGCCAGATCATAAAAGTACTGCATCCGTCAATCCTTGCCGATTCTTCAAGCTCGCGTGGAATACTCATAAAAAACTGGCGCATAAGAAAAATATAGAAAGCGTTTCCAAACCAGGACGGAACTATAAGCGGAAGAAATGTGTTGATCCAGCCCAGTTTGTTAAACAGTATGTACAGAGGAACCATGGTCACGGCGTACGGCAGCATCATGGTCGCCAGCAGCAGCATAAAGATGAAATCTCTGCCCGGCGCAGATAGTCTTGCAAAGCCGAACGAAGCTAGAGAGCAGGACAGAAGTGTACCGATCAGCACAAAGAATACAATAATGGCTGTGTTGAACGTATACAAAGGAAAAGGAAAAGTCGTTAGCGCATCGGGAAAGTTGTGCCACTGTGCCGGAGAAGGGATCCATTCCGGTGGAAACTTGTAGACATCGACCTTCTCCTTGAGCGAAGTGGACAACATCCAGAAGAAAGGAATCAGGATTATGAGGGCTCCGGCCGTAAGCACAAGGTAGGACGCCGTCATAGCAAGGGTACGGGAGCGTTTGCGCTTAAGCCGCAGCCCGGTCTTCCTGGATCTGTCCGATAAAGGTGTCTCCATGACGGAGTTCATCGTTTGCGTCCCCCTTCGTAATACACCCACATGGGTGAGGATTTGAAAATAAATAGTGTGAAAAAGAGGATGACGAGAAACAGCACCCAAGCCATTGCGGAAGCATAGCCCATCGACAGGTAATCAAAGGCGTTGCGGTATAAATAGAGGACACTGAACAAGGTGGCGTTGTTCGGACCTCCCTGTGTGAGCACGTAGCCCTCGGTGAATACCTGTAACGCACCGATAATACCCATGATCAGATTGAAAAAGATGACGGGCGAGAGCATCGGGATCGTTACGTTCAGGAATCGCCGGAACCGGCCTGCTCCGTCAATCTCGGCAGCTTCATAAAGGTCGGAAGGAATGCCTTGAAGTCCCGCCAGATAGATTAGCGTGCTGCCTCCTACGCCCCATAAGCTCATAAGGATTACAGAAGGAAGCGCCCAGTTCTCGTCTAGTATCCAGTTAGGGCCGTCCAGGCCGAACAATCCGATAAACCAGTTAAGCAGACCGAAATCCGGATTGAACAACCATCTCCATAAGAGAGCTACTGCGACCCCGGAAAGCACGGCGGGCATATAGAAAATAGTCCGGTAAATGAAGATCCCTTTGAGATTCTGGTTAAGAAGGATTGCTAAGAACAGGGAAACGGCAAGGCCCAGCGGAACGCTGACTACCGAATAAATGAGCGTGACCTTCATCGATTTCCAAAAAAGATCGTCGGACAGCAGAGTACGATAATTATCAAGCCCAATCCAACGGGGCGGGCTCAAAATATCATATTCCGTGAAGCTGAAATATGCGGAGGCAATGATGGGTCCAAGCAGGAAAACGACTAGACCGATGATTGCGGGACTGATAAACAAATAACATTCCAGTGCTTCACGGGAGGCTTGTGTCAGCCTTTTCGATCGAATGCCCATATCCGTACCTCCAGTTATATTGAATCTCTTGCAGTTCATTTCGAGTCTTTCCCGTACCCGGATTTGCAGGTTGAACCATCGCCCCTTCCTAAAAATGTTATCGCTTACAAAAAAAGATTGTTAACAATATATTGTTTTATGCTCCCCATTATACGATGCTTCGCCGAATAGTCAATCCATTTTTTTGGGAAACCCAAAAAAACCGCCTGCCGATAGGCGGCGGGCGGTAGGGGCGTTTTCAGGAAGTATAGCATAGGAATGATTCATCGCCGCGGATGTGGCGGAGGAGTTCATCCTGGATTTCGTTCAGCTGACGGCCGCGAAGCTTGTCCAGAAGAAGCTGGTGGTCGCCCGGCACTTTGTCGATATCATAAAACGACGCATTTTTGTTGAAGTGCAGCCTAATTTGATATTGAATGCTCTGCCAGGACAGCTTTACGGTTCTCTCGTGAGCCAGTGCGATTACCGTGTCATGGAAGCGGAAATCCTCTGCCGCAATTTGCTCCGTATCGCGGGCGGTACTGAGCAGTGTCATTCTATCCACAATCGATTGAAGCTCATCGAAGAAGCTGTCTGTCATCCTGTCGAGATAAGTTTTCACGACAAACCATTCAAGCTGAAAGCGAATCGGAATCAAAATGTCGCGGACCTCGTTCAGATCAATATCGGCTACGACCGTCTCGCGATAAGGCTGCGATACCATCAGACCTTCACGTTCCAGCTGACGGATGGCCTCGCGAATCGGACCGCGGCTTACACCCATTTGCTCTGCGACCTCGGTCTCCCTTATTCGCTGCCCCGGCTTCAAATGGCCGGACAGGATCGCTTCCCGGATATCGTTCGTTACTTTTTCGCGGAGCGAGACGCTCACTTGGGGTTTGAAATTAAATTCGTTTGACACGGCGCCCATCCTTCGTATGGAGTATTCCAACAGGTTTTGATTTCACTTTACCGGGCTGAGGTAGGGAAGTCAATGCGATTGTATCAAGAAAACAGTTCAAATGAATATTGTTAACAATATATAAAAAACTGTCGACGAAACTATGTAAGCGATTTATAATTAAGCCACGACCAACAGAACCCCAAGGAGGCTTACATGAAAATTACCGAAGTAGAAACCATTTATCTGCGGCTGCCCGACCTCGACGCCAGTAAGTGTGACGGTACCCAGGATACACTGCTGATCCGGATTCACACCGACGAAGGCATTACCGGCATCGGGGAAGTAGATTCCGTACCGCTTGTTGCGAAGGCTGCGGTGGACGCACCTCCTTCCCATTCCATCGCTACCGGCCTGCGGAATCTCCTTATTGGAGAAAACCCATTTGAAATCGAGCGGCTTTGGGACAAGATGTACCGGGGCACTATTTACTTCGGCAGGAGCGGCCCTGCACTCCATGCGATGAGCGGCGTCGATATTGCGCTGTGGGATATTGTGGGCAAGGCCAGTGGCCGGTCGGTGAGCGAAATGATGGGCGGGGTATTCCGGAATGAGTTGAAGGCGTATGCCAGCCTGTTAATGCCCGAAACACCCGTTGAAGCCGCCAGACTTGCGGAGAACTATGCTTTGCAGGGCTACAAAGCGATCAAATTCGGGTGGGGACCGATCGGGCGGGATCCGCGCCTTGATGAAGCGTTGATCAAATCGATCCGGGACGCGGCGGGTTATGAGGTCGATATTATGATCGATGCGGGTCTTGCATGGGATCTCAAGGGGGCGCTTCGGATGGCGGCCGTCTACGAGCAATACGGCGTCTACTGGCTTGAGGAGCCGCTTCATTCTAACGACATCGCCGGTTACCGTGAGCTGGCCGACCGGACCAGCCTGTATATTGCAGGAGGGGAGCAGGAAAGCGGACGCCATGCTTTCCGGCGGTTGCTCGATGAAGGGCATCTCGACATTATCCAGCCTGACCTGGCCCGGTGCGGGGGATTGACGGAGGGCAAGAAAATTGCCTACATGGCTTATGACAGCCACAAGAAGATCGTCCCGCACGCCTTCAAAACAGGTATACTGGTCGCGGCCAGCACGCATTTCGCGGCCTCGATCCCAAATGGCTTCATGATTGAGTACTCTGTCTCGGATTCCCCGCTGACCCGTGATCTCGTCCATGTGCCGGTAACGTTCAAGGACGGTTATGTTACCGTACCGACCGACCGTCCGGGTCTTGGAATCGAAATCGATGAGCAGGTGCTGTTAAAGTACCGCGTTAATTAGAAAGGTTATTATGAGACCGCTGATTGCTTATAATCCGCTTGAACAGCAGGCGCCTGGTTCCTCCGTGCGCATAGTCTGCGGCAGTCAACGGGGAAAGGTCCTGAATGGTTTGCGAAACTGATCGAAGCGCAAGGTACTGTAAGGTGTTTCTAAAGGCATAATGCGGAGGGATAGAGATGCATAACAATTTTCCTTGGATCGATGCGGCAGAAGGAATCCGGAGACGAACGTTTCCTCCGGGAGCCGGCCTGATGAGCATGCTTATCGAATTGAAAGCAGGTTCGGCAGGACCGGAGCACGCTCATCCGCACGAACAGCTTACCTTCGTCGTCAGCGGAAGCGTTGCGTTAACTGTCGCAGGCAAGACATATACCCTGTCTGCGCTTGAGCAGTTATATGTACCCGGCGGCCAGCCTCACTGCGTGGAGGCGCTGGAAGACAGCCTGCTGCTTGAGGCTTTCACGCCCATCCGGGAAGATCTGCTGGTTGTCCCCAGGGAGGAGGGACATGCATGAGTGTCCGGCTGACGACCGATTGGGGCTATCGAGGTATTCCGGTCGTGGTGCTCGAGAACCGGGAGCTACGGGTGGTCGTAATGCCGGAGCTAGGGGCAAAAATTTGGCAGATTACCTACAAGCCTAAGGACAAGGACCTGCTGTGGCAGCACCCGAGAATCAAGCCGCGGAGGCTAACCGGGCATGCGGTCTATGACGATAACTTTGCAGGCGGATGGGATGAATTGTTCCCGAATGACATGTCTGAAACGGTTTCGGGAGAGTAGCTTCCCGATCACGGAGAGCTATGGACGCTTCCGTGGGAGTACCGGGTGGAGAAGGAGTCGGATGAGGAAGTATGTCTCCATCTGTGGGTAGAAACGGCGGTGTTCGCCGTACGGGTGGATAAATGGATTACGCTCAAGGCTGGCGAATCCTGCCTGCATTTCCGTCATGTGATCAAGAACAACGGGAGAACCGCCTTTCCTTATTTATGGAAGCTTCATGCAGCGATGGCGGTAGACGAGCACTGCCGGATCGATTTGCCGGCGGCTTCCGTCTATGTAGAGAATTTCGGCTCTGCCCGGATCGGCCGTCACGGGTTTATATATGAATGGCCTTACGCACTGGATGCGGAAGGCCGGAGGCACGATATGAGGCATACTCTTCCTGCTCCGTCCGGCGCAGCCGAGTTCCAATATGCAACCGGTCTCGAGGCGGGGTGGTGCGCACTGACGAATACCGGGGACGGTGTCGGCTTCGGTATTGCTTTTGACCCCGCCGTGCTGCCCTGCTGCTGGCTGTTTGCTACCTATGGCGGCTGGCGGGAGCTGCATACCGTCGTACTCGAGCCATGTACCGGTTACCCGGTAAGCGTTGTCGAAGGTGCGGAAAAAGGGACACACCGGCTTCTTCACCCGGGCGAGCGACTGGAGACTGAGATTCTTGCAGTCGTCTACGAAGGGTTTGCCGAGGTGACCGGGATCGACAGCGACGGGAATGTAACGGGTACGCGGCTGTCACCGTAAAAATCCACCTATTCTATGGGTGGATTAAAGTGCCGCTCTACTGGGGTCAAAGGGCTGTTGTGACCGGGGGCGCAACCGGAATTGGTGATGATTGCGGTACGATGTTGTTATCCGGCATAACCCTAGGTGGACTGAAGCCCGGAACACTGACGAAACAGATCTGCAGCTGAAAGGATTCCGTAGGAAAAGTAGCCCCTCCATGCAGAGGGGCTCTTTGTGATGCTATGTAATAATTTCCCCTTCGCTTTTCGGGGATTTTTTTTGCCATTGCTTGCGGTATTCGCCAGGCGACTGCCGTTCAGTCCGCAGGAACGAGTGAAGAAACGCGTTATAGCTGGGAAAACCGCTAGCTTCTGCAATGTCCGCAATGGGGGACTCCGTGCGCAGCAGTAGCCGCTTAGCGTGGTGGATCCGCTTATGCAGAACATATTCCTTCGGCGTAGTCCCGTAATGCCGCCGGAACTGGCGGATGAAATGATACAGGCTCATATTGGCCCGGTCCGCGGCTTCCCGGATTTGCCGCACCGTCAAATATTCGGTATCGAGGAATGCGCGGGCTTTTTCGAGCACTTCGGGCTTGCGGGCCGGGCTGTCACCATACCCGCCGGAATGGGACAGTGCTTGAACCAGCAGCCTGTACAACAAGGCGGAAAGGGGAATTTCCGCGTCTGCCGTCATACCGTCTTCCCGAAGCAGCCGCAGTGCTTGCAGCAGGGTATCTTTCATGCCTACGGGTCCGTCGGCGGAGGCAAATACGACATGGGTCGCAGACGTGAACCGCCGCCACAAGGGCTCGATATCCAACCCGTCCATCACGATATAATACATGGCAAAGGGATCGCTCGCATCGGCCCTGTATGCGTGAGGAACGCGCATATCGTGCAGCAGGCAATCGCCTTCCGTTAGCGGAATCCATACTCCGCCGTGTTTGATCGAACCTCTCCCCCGCTCGATCAAGAGCAGCTCGTAGGCCGGATAATGGCCGCGCTCGAAGGAGAACAAAGGGTCCGCTTCGTCATAGCCGCCCAGTAACGGAAAAAACAGGTGGGCACGGGCAAAATCGCCGGGCGTAAATACACGTTCATATGAAACGGAAGTCATCGAGGCTCACCTTTCGTCATTTATAGCAACAAAGCCCACCGGCATCGGCCGGCGGGTTGGATGGTAAGAGAGCTAGGTTGAAGCTAGTCCTGGAAAGCCTTTGGATCCTCAATCCACGGTGTCATGCCCAACAGCATACGGCGTAGGTTCGAAGCGGATGAGGAGCGCAGCCTCAATTCCTCCGACGGCTCATACCCCGGCCAGGTCCGCAGGAAGGACGGTCCATAGTTGTAGATGAGCGAGCGGCGCGTATGTTCCGTGTGATTGTTCAGTGCCGAGTGATACAGATAGCCGTGGAACAGAACGGCTGTACCGGCGCGCACATTCATGCGGACGTGAGCGGGCATGTCTTCCTGCACATCAACCTTAGGAAGAATGGCGTCCGGCATGTGTACACTGCCCGGCAGTAGAGCCAGGCACCCGCCTTCATAACTGACGTCGGACAAGAAATAGAATATCTTGACCATGAACGGGGACGGCTTCTCGCTGCGCTCATATCGGATATCGGTGTCGCGGTGCCAATTCGTATGGGCTGCTTTCTTCGGCGGCTTAATCAAGGCATCGTTGTCGATCATAACGAACGAGTCCCCCATCACGTCTCTGATGAAGCCCATCATTCGCGGATGCTCCATCAACTCAAGAAACAGCTCGTCATGTTCGATAATGCCTGACAGTTGTTCGACATTGGACAACTTGGCCGTTTCGGGATTATCCCGGCCTTGTTCCTTGAAACGGCGGAATGCTTCATCCATCCGGCGGTTTGCTTCACTTACTTCAGTATCACTCAAAAAATCAGGCAATACAAGGTAACCGTCTCTGTTCCACATCATAAATTGTTCCTCTGTCATGCCTTTAAGCGTCAAGGGCGCAACCTCCATTTAGGTAAGGAATCGTTATTTGTTCCTATCATAACGTGAACTTCCTCACATCAAAAGCAGGTTGATTGCTTAATATACTCGATTTATTGCTCATTTTGCCTACGAATAACATAAGCAAAGGTTCAAGACAATCGGACAGGTAAGAATGCGATGAAAGAGTTCAAAGACGATGGATCAGTTACTTTACATGGCTAGGAGCGATTCCCATCCATTTTTTAAATATGCGATTAAAATAAGCCTGATCACAATATCCAAGATACTCCGCAATGTCTCCAACTGTCATTTGCGTATTTTTCAGCAAGTCCAAGGCAGTATTGATTCGAATTTGATGCAAGTATTGTATGGGTGTGGTACCAACCACGGACTTGAACAACACGGTTACGTAATTCGGTGAGATTTCTGCTAGTGAAGCTAATTCTTCTATAGTTATGTTCTTCCGGTAATTATGCAGCATATAGTCCTGAATGTTCCATACTAGCCGTTCCTTGGACGGGGAAGCCCGATGTTCAGTGCTCTCTTGGGCAATCAGTATGAATAGTTCCGACAAGAGAAACTTAGCCATGAGCTCGAAATATGATCTCTTCCCCAGCCACTGGATAAACAGATTCGCAAATCGCTGTTTATAGTAAGGCGCATTACGCGGTTTGATCCGTAACATCTCGTCTTTTTTTATGATATGGAGGGTGTTTTCCGGCGGTTGTTCCTCCCATATGAAATTAATAGTATATTTTTGGTGCAGTTTACCTGGCTGGCTCATCCAAGCACGCTCCATACTAGAAGGAATGTAGAGAACTTCTCCTTTCTCCAACTCCAGACGTTCATTGTTTACACAATATAACACTTTCCCATCGGAAACATAAACGAGCGTATCGCACCCTCGGCCTTTACCAATGCTCCATTTCGGATGAACATCATGATAAACGCCTTCAATATTCAGCATAATAGACCACCATTCTAATTTTCATTGATGAAATATACAAAATTGAATGAATTTGTTTATTTTAACGCTGCTATTTATCTGATACCATCAACATATCATAAAAATAACCATATTTCGCATAAAATTCAGCACCTCAACATTAACATTTATGTGAGATATCAGATGCATCGTAGCATGAATGATTTGGAATCTTTATATTTTTTAATGAAATATACAAATCTTATAAGAAAGACGGAGATACTATGAGAATCAGCAAGGAAGAAATGGCTGCCGGGAAGCTGCTTCCAGAGACAGTTGAGCTAGCAGTTCAGTTGATAAAAGTGAATGGTTATGTACTATTTGAAGAAGTGCTTCCTAGAGCTCAAGTAGAAAACTTGTATGACAAATTTGTAGAAATATTGGGTCCAGCTATGGAAAAGCATCAATTAAATCCGGAAGTCGGATTTCATAATGACACAAACCATATAGGCTTTGACTTACCCTTTAGGCTGCCGTTTTGCGATGAAGCAATTATTGCTCATCCTTTTGTTACAGATGTAGTGGATCAGATTCTTGGCGATGACTGTGTCTTGAACTATTTTCATTCGAATACATCCGTACAAGGGGGCAAAAAACCGCAAAAAGTACATTCCGACACGGGTTCGAGATATGGAGATCGATGTACGGTTAACCTGCCTATCATTAAACTAGTTGTCAACTTCCCGCTTGTCGATGTGAATGAATTGAATGGGCCTATGGAAATATGGCCGGGCGGAACGCATCTGCACCCTGATAACTGGTATGGTCCGAATTCTTTCAACAAACCTCAACTTGCTGAACATATGCAGTCTGTTAAAGTATTGATGCCTGCCGGATCCATATTGATCAGGGACGATCGAATGTGGCATCGGGGTACGCCAAATCGCTCAAATCACCCCAGACCGAATGTTGCATTAATTTATACATCTGCAGCGAATGCGCCGCAAAAAGGAAGCATTCAGATTCCTGAAGAGACATATAATCAACTTTCCGAGAAAGCAAAAAAGCTGCTTCGGAACGAGAACATCGGCATTCCAGTTGAGCCTGCGAATTAATTTGACACATAAACCGCACTAAAAATAATACGTTCTACGTCCTTGAGGTATCGCCGTGCTGGGCATATTGATTGCCTTCTTCCTGGGAAAGCCTAAGAATGCTGCGCAGAACACCGGCCAGCAGCCTGAGGTAGCAATGGTGATGCATTAATATATCCACACTATTTAGAAAGAGCCGTCCACCCGGGAACCCGGGAAGGACGGCTCTTTGTTATTGTTTATAAATAGAGCGATCTAATTTTAATCTTTCACAAGCTTTTACCCAGCGGTCTGCAAGTTCCGGATGCGAAGCAAAATGAATATGGGTATATCCGGCGACAACATTAGAAGAAAGGTATCCTTCCAACTGGGGATCCAGAAATCCTTTTGTCTCATATGCGGGCCGCCATTCTCCGTCAGGTTCAAAAGTAGAGTAATGATATTCATGCCCTTTAGCCTGATCGGCAGGACCCAACAGGAAATTGCGGTCTCTTCCGCTTATATAGCGATAGCCAAACCCAGAAAGCTTGTCCTGCATTCTTACCCTCCCTGGAATAACACCTGCCATGGGGTAACGTTCACCGTTCAAAGCGATAATTTCCCCAGTCAAATACATAAAGCCGCCGCATTCCCCAAAGGTAAGAACACCGCTGCTTATTGCTTTACGAACCGATTCATGCACCGCTTCTTGTTGGGATAACGCTGCAGCATACTCTTCAGGAAATCCCCCTCCAATGTACAAGCCCTCGATATCATCCGGAACCAGTTCTCCGCGTAAAGGTGAGAAATAAACAATTTCCGCACCATACTGTTCCAACAGCTCCAAATTCTCCGGGTAATAAAAACTGAATGCTTCGTCTTTGGCAACTGCAATTGTAACCTTGCGTTTAGCGGAGGGGCCTGGGAACAGCAAATGTTGGATTTCTATCGGGTTTACCGCCATAACGTTCTCTATTCCTTGCAAATCAAAAGTGTTGGATATCGTGTCTGCCAGCAGCTGAAAGAAGGGTGCTAATTCTCCCCTCTCAATGGAAGGAATAAGACCCAGATGCCGCTCCGGCATGAGTAATGTGCCATCCCTTTCTAAATATCCAAGCGCCGGTATTCCGCATTCTTGCTCGATGGCTGTTTTGATTAACCCATAGTGCCCTGCACCTCCAACCCGATTCGCAATGACACCAGCAATTTGCAATTCCGGATGGAAATGTTGAAACCCTTTTACAATTGCTGCAGCGCTTCTGGCAACGCCTTCGCAATCCACGACCAACAGGACGGGAGTTTCTGTAATCAAGGCAATCTCGGCAGAGCTGCCTTCATTGTTTTGCGGACTTTTCCCGTCAAACAATCCCATGACTCCTTCGATGATGGCTACATCTGCATCTTGGATCGCATTTTTGAAAATTTCCTTTACTGTGTGCGGTTGGCACATCCAGCTGTCCAAGTTCCGCGAACTCCTGCCGGTTACGGCCGAATGGTAAGTTGGATCTATATAGTCCGGACCGCATTTAAACCCTTGCACAGTATAGCCAAGGCGCTGGTAAGCCGCCATTAACCCGATGGTTACTGTTGTTTTGCCCGCCCCGCTCCCGGTTCCCGCTATAAGGATTCTTTTAGTCTGCATAGCGATTCTCCCATTTTGCCGAGTCATAGGCAGGAAAAACTTCCGGGTGCAAAATGGAAGCAAGCTTTTGCAAACCCAGGAAGAGGCGGGGAGACGGCCTGCAATAAAGCGGCTCTTCCATAACATGAATTTGATTCTGCTGCACTGCCTGCAATTTCGAACTGCCGGGACGCTGCCTGACGGTGTCCGGTTTCACCAGATGAGGCTGTATTCCTACCCAAGCGAGCAAGATATAATCCGGATTACGGGTAAGCACATCATCCCAATCCGTTTGTACACTGGCAGCGGTGTGGTCTTCATACACATTTCGTGCACCCGCAAGCTCGCTGATCTCCGTCAGCCAATTAGCTCCCCCTGGTGTGAACACCGGTTTTGGCCACCATTCCCAGTACAAAGTCGGACGGTCAGCTATGGTACTGCTTAACTCCGCATAGAAATCCAATGATTCCTTGTATTTGTGATAGGCAGTTTTTGCACGGACTAACGTATCTGTCGCCTCGCCGATCTGCAACATCGTTTGGCCGATGTCCCCCAGACTGTTGGGGTTCAAAACGATATGCGACAGGCCCCGCTCCTTCAAACCGGCAATGTTCTTTTCCATCCCCGGCACAGAAAGAGATGCAACAACCAGATCAGGACGAAGCGCTTCAAGCGCGTCCATATCAATATCCAAATCCGGGCCAAGTCTTGGAAGACGTTTGGTGTTTTCCGGCCAATCAGAATAGTTATCTACGCCAACCACGCTGTCTGACAAACCTAAGTATTCTAAAAGTTCCGTATTGCTAGGGCATAAGGATGCAATTCTCATAATTTTTGGCTCCTCTACTAATTCTACAACGAAAAAAACCTTTATCTCCCAAAAGGAAATAAAGGTACCGGTTTAGGAAAAAGGCGTTTCTCTTACCTAAATTGGGCCTCTCCTTTCCGCGAAGGATGTTGTTGGCTAAGCTGACAGGCAGGTTTCCTGGCTCTCGGGTTTACGATATACACCTCACCTTCCCATTCCTGGAGGAACAGTGGTTTCACGAGGTTTTCCCCAATTACAGTGGCGGGACCGCGCCGGATTCGCACCGGCTTCCCTTTTAACCTTACAGAAAGAATCCCATAAGGCACCTATCGGCTATGAAACTATGATGTTGTACGTTTCCTACAAGTATTATAGCTTAGGATAGGAAAAATGAAAATTAGACTGGCTCTTTTCTTAGACGGGTCTCGGATACCGGTAACACCGAGTAAGTATTGACTGTGCCTTCTTTTTTAATTGGGGCAGAGCGTTTATACTAAGGAAATGAAATCGCTTTACAGCAGAGAAAGAAGTGGCTTAATGTGAGGTTGAAAGATGTATACCGCAATTATTTTCAAAACAACCTGTTTACCAAAATAATTCTGCTATTCTCCGTGATCATTGTGATTACAACGATTGCGTTCTCCTACTTCACCTATTATTTCCTGTCCCAATCGATCATAAGAACGGAATTGGATAATCAGCAGAAAGCGATGGCCAGCGTAGACGGTTACTTGACGGAGAAGTACGTTGCCGTAAGGACAATGGTGAACGATATTTATACGGATGACGCGCTGGCGGCGGATATCACGTCTTTTTTGCGGCTGCCTTTTCAGGATTATGTAAAAAAGCGTCTCGACCAATATTATGAAGATCAAACTTATATGTCTTCATCGTCCGCCGCCGCACTGAAGTATTTCAAACGAAAAGCGGAGAGCGATCCGGATATTTCGGACTTGATCGTCTACAGCGCTGAGCAGCAGTTTCTATATAGGTATCGTCCGATGACTTTAGCCAAGCTGATTCCCACGAACGCATCCCGGTCGTTTGTTCCGGACATCATGGCTTCGGAGAGCGGCCCCGTCTCGGTACCTAACGTATGGATCCGCAAAGCGATCGAACAATATGATCCGAGGCTGTACTCCATCCGGGTTCCGATCAACGACAAGGTAACGCTGCAGAATACAGGCCAGCTTCAAGTTTACATGAATTCGGACGGTATCCTTAGGTCGCTTGCTCAAGAGAAGGAACTAAAAGGCTCAATCGTTGTACTTGATGCTGCGGGCAATGTAATATTTGATTCCGGGGGGCGGTATTACGGGCAGGTTTATCCTTATAAAGATAAGGTAATGAATGCCGGCGGGACGGTCATGCTCGATAAGGAAGCGTATGTCAATACACTGGCAAAGAACGAGGCGGGCTATACCGTAGTTGCCATTTCGCCGAAGGAAGCGCTGGCCGAAGTGAATACCGGTCTGAAAGAAAAAATAACGGCTATTGCGGCGGTTTGCATCTTGTTTGCGATTCTGCTGCCGACGTTGTTTATCGTGAGCTATGCAAAACGGACGAATCAATTGATCCGTCTCATGAAGAAAGTACAGAGCGGTATTATGAATGAGCGGATCGAGGACCCGAGGGAAGATGAGTTAGGACAAATCGCGCGGAGCTTCGATAACATGCTGGATGAATTGACCCGGTATATCGACAGGGTCTATAAAACCGAAATCAAGCAGAAGCATACGGAGCTGGCGGCGCTGCAAGCCAGGGTCAACCCGCATTTCCTGTACAATACGCTGGAAGTAATTCGAATGCGCGCCGTGTCGCAGGGGGCTTCGGATGTCGGGGAGATGATCTACAGCTTATCGATGCTGTTCAAGAATGTGGTGCAGCGCAAAACGGATTATACCCTCAGTGAAGAAATCGAGGTCTGCCGATTGTATTTGGAGCTGTTCCGGATCCGTTACAAAGAAAGGTTTTCTTACGAGATCGATTGGGACAGGCAGCTTGGCAGTGTCCCGATGATGAAGATGCTGCTTCAGCCTCTTGCCGAGAATTACATCGTGCATGGCCTGCGCACAGACAGGGACGACAATTGGATCTCGATTCATGTTTCAAGGAGGGACGGCAAGATCCTAATGACAGTAGCTGACAACGGGAGAGGCATGAGTCCGGCGAAGCTGGATGCCGTCCGGAAATCATTGGAAACAGAGGAGCAGGACAGCGAGTCGTTCGGGCTCCGCAGCGTACGGGACAGGCTCGTGTTTTTCTATGGCGAGACCTGCACCTTTGACATTCAGAGCGGTCCGGAAGCCGGGACGACGGTCAGCCTGTCTTTTCCGGACGGGAAGGAGGAACAGAACGGAGATGTATAGAGTATTTATTACGGACGATGAACCGTTTATTATAGAAGGCTTGTACGACATTGTAGACTGGTCCGGCATGGGGCTGGAGATCGTAGGCCATGCCGAGAACGGCGAACAGGCGCTGGAACGGATGAGGCCGATGACGGTCGATATCCTGATTACCGATATTTCCATGCCGGAGATGAACGGCCTCGAGCTCATCCGTAAGGCGCGCGTCCTTCATCCTGCGCTGAAAGTCATCGTCTTGAGCGGCTACGACGATTTCCGTTATTTGAAAGAGGCGATGACGCTGGGGATCGAAAATTATCTCCTGAAGCCGATCAATCTGCAGGAGCTTCAGGGGACGCTGGCGGCAACGATCGATAAATTGAACATGCGGAAGGATGAACAGTTTATCCAGGAGCAGAATACCCGGATGCTGCGGGATCATATTATGTACCGCTGGCTGACCGGCCAGATTGCCCAGGCGGAAATGGAGGAAAGAGGCAGGCTGCTCGGCATCCGTTGGGACCACACCCGCCTGCTGGCGGCGATAGTCCGTACCGGTCCGGACGTTCCGGACAGGTTGGAGCTGATCATCCAAGTGCTGGGAGATCAGCAGGACGTCATCCCGTTTTCCAACATGGAAGGGGATACGGTGCTGCTGTTTACGTTCGATGATCCCGACGAAGGGAAGTTAAAGGCCCGGCAGCAGCTGGAGAGGATTATGGAACAGCTGAAGCCGCTGGGTATGGTCCGGGTATCGTTGGGAACAGTGCAGCTGCTTCCGGATGAGGCTCATATCAGCTACCGCAATGCCCAAAAAGCGCTCGAATACTTCATGGTGCATCCCGGGGCCGTCTGGATGGACTATACTGAGCTTTCTTCGCCAAGCGAGGCCGGCGTCCTCCGCGATCCGTTTGTCTGGGGCGATTATGCCAAGTGGCTGGTCAGCAAAGATAAAGACAGCTTTTGCCGCAGGTTAGAAGAAGATTTTCGCAAGGTGCAGGAGATGCCGGAAGTGACTCTGGACTCGATTCAGGCATTTTCCATTGAATTTATGGTAAGGCTGAAGATGGAGCTTAAGGAAATCAAACACACGGAACATACTGAGATCTTCCGGCAGGAAATGCTATGGATAATGAATGCAGGTTCTGTCGATGACATCCTCGCTGCGCTGCAGCAGGCGGCAAGCCGGGCTGTAGATTCGCTGATCCAGGACGGCAAAAGTCCGGTAGTCCACCAGGTGCTGGCCCGCATCCATGAAGCTTACGCCGAGGAACTGTCCTTGAAAACGTTAGCCGTACAGTACAAAATTCACCCTGTTTATCTCGGTTCCCTATTTCAGAAAGACGTAGGCGAATCTTTTACCGAATATGTAAACCGGTACCGGATCGAGAAAGCGAAAGCGCTTCTGAAAGAGAGCAGCCTGAAGGTTCATGAGATCGCCAAGGAAGTGGGATATTGGGAAAGCGGCTATTTCTATAAGCAATTCAAAAAATATGTCGGTGTTTCGCCGACAGATTTCAAGGGACTGCATTAATCCGGTTTTGGATGCGGTTCCTTTTCTTTATTTTGTACATGATAACTTTAATTTCTCGACTATTTGAAACTGCTTTCATGGGCTAATCTTGAATTGCAGCACACACATATAGTTTTTCAATAGGGAGGTAGCAAGATGAACAAGAAAAGAACAGGCCTTTATGCAGTTCTTGCTCTGCTTCTATCTGTATCGCTGATACTCAGCGGCTGCGGATCGAACAATAACAGCGGAACTAATGCCAGCGGGAACCAAAATGGAGGCAAGGCTGACAGCAAGCCTGTGGAGTTGATCTGGTACACGATC
Source organism: Paenibacillus gansuensis (assembly GCF_042684925.1). Lineage (NCBI taxonomy): Bacteria > Bacillati > Bacillota > Bacilli > Caryophanales > Paenibacillaceae > Paenibacillus > Paenibacillus gansuensis. The sequence continues at coordinate 71,786 of NZ_JBHUME010000020.1, forward strand.
GGTACGCCGCAGAAAGATGTAGATAAGGTTATGGAAGAAGTCAGCAAGTACACGAAGGACAAAATTGGCGTAACCGTCAAAATGAATATGCTGGACTGGGGCGATTACACGCAAAAAATGCAGGTAATGACCGCTTCCGGCACGCCGATGGATATTATGTTTACAGCTTCTTGGGCATTCGATTATGTTCAAAACGCCAGAAAAGGAGCTTTCCTGCAAATCGACGATTTGCTGAATAAGGAAGGTAAAGGCGTGAAAGATGCGCTGGACCCGGCGTTCCTGGAAGGCTCCAAAGTGGATGGACACAACTACGGCATTCCGGCCAACAAAGAGCTGCCTGCCCAAGAGGTATGGCGCTTCAACAAGAATCTGGTGGACAAGTATAAGCTGGATATCAATAATGTCAACTCGCTGGAAAGCCTGGAGCCGCTGTTGAAATCGGTTAAAGAGAAAGATCCAACTTTAACTCCGTTGGCGGTAGATAAGAACTATTCTCCTTATGTTCCTTACGACTACATTATTGAGAAAATGCCGCTGGCTGTGAAGCTGGACGATAAGAACCTTAAAGTGGTCAACATTCTAGAGTCACCGGAAATGAAACAGGCGCTTACGACAATGCACAAATATTACAAAGCGGGATACATCCCTACAGAAGCGGCAACGCTGGATTCTTTGACCGATGTACAGGCAACCGGCAAATGGTTTACGGACAAAGCGACCAGCCAGCCGTTCGCAGACAACTTATGGTCGACAAGCCTGGGCTACCCAATCGTATCCAAACCGGCCAGCCCGTCTATCATCTATAACTGGTCCGTTATGGGGTCCATGCAAGCGATTTCCGCTAACTCCGAGTACCCGGAGAAAGCAATGGAATTTTTGAACCTGTTGAACACAGATCCGGTGCTTCGCAATATGGTCGATTCCGGTATCGAGGGCGTGCATTATAAGAAATCCGGCGACAACCGCTTGGAGAATCTGCCTGAATCCAAAAATTACGATATGCCTACTTTCTCATTAGGGAATGTCATGCTGACTTACCTGAACCCTACGGATCCTGACAACAAATGGGACGAGTTCAAGAAGTTTAATGCAGCCGGCCAAAAAGCTCCGCTGCTTGGCTTCAACTTTGACACAACGAAAGTAACGACCGAAATTGCAGCTGTACAAAACGTAAAAGAGGAGTTCTGGACATCCCTGATGACGGGAACGGTAGACCCTCAAGAATACCTGCCTAGAGCCATCGAGAAATTTAAAGCTGCCGGCCTGGACAAAATCATTGCCGAGGCGCAGCGTCAAGTAGATGAATGGAAATCCTCTAAATAACACAGGTGGACGGAAACGGCGAATGCGTGCATTCGCCGATTCTGTTTACCGTATACAGCATACGGATCGGAGCGTGAATGTACGTGGGGAAAATCAAACAAGTATGGAAAGACCTAAACCGCAATAAAACGCTGCTCTTCATGACGCTGCCGGCAACCGTCTGGTTCCTGCTGTTCTCTTATCTGCCGATGGCCGGCGTGGTCATTGCCTTTAAGCAGTACCGCGTAAGCAGGCACGGATTTATAGCGAGCATACTGGACAGCAAATGGATTGGCCTGCAAAACTTCAAATTCTTGTTCAACACGGAAGATGCTTGGGTGATTACCCGTAATACCCTGCTTTATAATATCGCTTTTATTGTGATCGGGCTTATTCTTTCCGTTACTTTGGCAATAGTTCTCTCTGAGATTTCGAATAAACGTTTGGCAAAATGGTATCAGACCGGCATGTTTATGCCTTATTTTCTATCGTGGGTCATTGTCGGCTACTTCGCCTTCAGCTTTCTGAGCTTTGACAGGGGGATGGTGAACCGGATCGGGGCGGCCTTCGGCATGGATCCTGTGCAGTGGTATACCGAACCGAAGTACTGGCCATTGATTCTGCTGCTGGTTTTCTTATGGAAATCGGTCGGTTACAGCAGCGTCATCTATCTCGCTTCGATTCTCGGCATCGACAAGTCACTTTACGAAGCGGCGATGATCGACGGGGCGAATAAGTGGCAGCAAATCCGCAACATCACGATCCCGATGCTGGTGCCGCTAATGACAATCCTCACGCTGCTTGCAATCGGCCGGATTTTCTATGCCGATTTCGGGCTGTTCTACCAAGTACCTAGGGATGCGGGCGCATTATATCCGGTGACCAATGTAATCGACACTTATGTTTACAGAGGCCTCAAATCGACAGGGGAGATCGGCATGAGCGCCGCGGCGGGTCTGTACCAGTCCCTGATCGGTTTTATTCTGGTTATCGTGTCCAACTATATCGTACGTAAAACCAATAAAGACAACGCGCTGTTCTAAAGGGGAACACGGCAAGAAGGAGGAAGGCTCATGTCTGCTCAAACGGTTCGGCGCTCCTACCGGGATGCCCATCATTTAAATCCGCTTTGGAACGTTATATTCCATCTGGTGGCTGCCATTTTTGCGCTGCTTTGTGTATTTCCGTTTATATTCGTCACCATCATCTCGTTTACAGATGAAACCACGTTAGCTGCAAACGGGTATTCTTTATTTCCTGAAAAATGGAGCCTTGCCGCATACAGTTATCTGTTTAAAGCAGGGGACCAGCTGCTGCGTTCTTACGGGGTCACGATTGCCGTGACAGTCGTAGGAACGGCGATCAGCCTGATTGTGACCGCACTGTTCGCGTATGCGATCTCGCGCAAAAGCTTCAAGTACCGTAATTTCTTTTCATTCTTCGCATTTTTCACGATGTTGTTCAACGGCGGTCTGGTTCCGACTTATATGGTTGTCACCCAGCTGCTGGGGCTTAAGGATTCGCTGTGGGCGCTCATCCTGCCGCTGGCGGTTAACGCCTTCTACATTATGATTATGCGGACATTCTTTACGACGATTCCCGATGCCATTATCGAATCGGGTCGGATCGACGGCGCAGGGGAATTCGGCATCTTTATGCGGCTCGTACTGCCGCTGTCGCTGCCGGGCTTAGCTACCATTGCACTGTTCAGTACACTCGGTTATTGGAACGACTGGTTCAACGCTCTTTTGTACATCGATAACCCGGACATGGTTCCTCTGCAGTCGATGCTCATGCGGATTGAGAACAGCATGCAGTTCATTCTGCAGAACTCTAACAACCCTTCGTTAGGATTGGGCGTCCTGCAGTCCATGCCGCAGGATACGTCCCGCATGGCCATGGTCGTACTGGCTACAGGCCCGATTATTCTGGCTTACCCGTTCTTCCAGCGCTACTTCGTGCAGGGCTTGACGATCGGCGCCGTGAAGGAATAAACAGATCAACAAATCAAAATACGAGATAAATAAGAGTCTTTATCGGAGGAGAACCCATGGAACAATTCAGACTACCCAAAATTCCTATGCCGCAGCTGGAATTGCCGCAAGCGGTGCAGAACCTGCTGGACGAAGCTGCAGAAAAGCTGTCAGACCGGCCTAAACTGCTGCAGCTGTTCCGCAACTGTTTTCCAAATACACTGGAAACGACAACGAAACTGATGGACGACGGAACGACCTTCATCATTACGGGCGACATTCCGGCCATGTGGCTTCGCGACTCGGTAGAACAGGTGATTCATTATGTGCCGCTTGCCAAAGAGGATAAAGACCTGCAGCGCATCATCAGCGGCATTATTAAGCGGCATGTCAACTACATTATGATCGATCCTTACGCGAACGCGTTTAATGAGCTGGCTAACGACTGGCATTGGAATACAACGGATGTAACCGAAATGTCCCCATGGGTATGGGAGCGCAAATTTGAGCTGGACTCCATCTGCTTCTCCATGAAGCTGGCTTACCGTTACTGGAAAGAGACCGGCCTGACGGATATTTTCGATGAAAGATTTAAGGCTGCAATGCGCAAAACGGTGGACTTGTGGAAAACAGAACAGCATCATGCCGAACAATCGCCGTACCGCTTCACCCGCAACAACGGCATTCCGACGGATTCCCTGCGCAACAACGGAGCGGGCATGCCTGTCAACTATACCGGCATGGTATGGTCGGGTTTCCGTCCAAGCGATGATGCCTGCGATTTCCATTACAACATTCCCTCCAATATGTTCGCCGTAGTTACGCTTCGGCAAATGCAGGAATTTGCGGAGTGGGTGTTCCGCGATCTGGCTTTCCTGGATGAGATGAAGAAGCTGGAAGAGGAAATCAATCACGGGATCCAGTTGTACGGTATTTACCGCCACCCGGAATTCGGCCCGATCTATGCCTATGAAACGGACGGCTTCGGGAACTACTGCCTGATGGATGACGCCGGCACCCCCGGGTTGATGTCCATTCCTTATGTTGGCTACTGCTCTGCGGAGGATCCTATCTATTTGAATACAAGAAGATTCGCCCTAAGCAAAGAAAATCCGTTCTACTATGAGGGTTCGGCAGCCAAAGGCATCGGAAGCCCGCATACGCCTCCGGGCTACATTTGGCATATGGCGCTGTCCATGCAGGGACTGACGGCAACGGACAAGGAAGAGAAGCTGGAGATGATCCGTTTGCTGGAGGCAACCGACGCGGACACAGGCTTTATGCATGAAGGCTTCCATGCGGACAATCCGGCCGAGTTCACCAGAAGCTGGTTTGCCTGGTCCAACAGCTTGTTCTCACTGCTGATTTATGAGGCGATGAAAGAAGGGATTCTATGAAACCGAGCCTGATCGTTTTTTACGATCCTACTTTTCCGTTGGCTGAAGGTCAGCATATCGAGTCCGGCCAGTTGGCCGGTTTCCGCGTAGCGGGTGCCTTGGAATTGGCAGAAGCGCTCCGCACCGCGGAATGCGGCTGCTTTATTAATATGCACGCTCCTTATTTCCCTAAAGCGGCGTGGGCGGACATCGCCTCCTTCCTGCAGCGCGGAGGCGGGCTGATCAGCATGGGCGGGGCTCCGTTCAAGCGGCCCGTCCGCGAGGAGAACGGCACGTGGATTGTGGAGGCGGAGCAGACGGCCTATCATCAGGAGTTGTACATCCATGAAGCGCTCCGCGTAAACCGGGGGCCGATAGAGCGATGGGCGGCTTCGGAAGAGATTTCTTTATTCTCCGGCAAGGAGCACTTGTTTGAACTGAGCGATACCTGGAATCTCGTTCCTCATGTCGTCAAAACCAGCGACCTGCCGGATCAGATGGGCTCCGCAGGACCTATGGATGCGCAGATTTATCCGTTGCTCAAGGGCGTTTCCTCTACAGGCAGAATCGTGGCTGCTCCTGCTGTGCTCTGGGAATACACGAAAGGCACCTACACCGGCGGCAGATGGTTGTTTCTCCATCTTCCTGCAGGCCCTGCTTTCTGGGAACAGGGCGGAGCGGCTGCTTTGCGGGAATGGGCTGAATATTGCGCTGCAGGAGTGACGGAGCTTTGGATTAAGCCGAACTACGCTTCCTACGAGCCCGGCGAGCGCGGGTTGCTGACGCTCCAGAAGGAGCGGACTTCCCGCAGGGGCGAGGAACGGGGCGAAGAAGAGTCGTGGGTATTTGACTTCAGCATCCGGTACGGCGAAAGCAGCGAGCCGCTGTGGACCTACCGGCTGGAAACGAAGGTTCAATCCTATCTGACCATTCTGAGGATTCCGCTGCCGTTTGAAATCGAAAGCGGGTTTTACCGCGTGGTATGTGTTACGGACGGGCCCGGCGGCGTGAAGCGCACGCTGCGTCAAGGCTTCTGGGGCATGGACCGGGAGATGCTTCAGCAAGGAAGCCCTGTAAAAGCAGGCCGGGATTATTTTGAGAAAGAGGGCAGGCCCCTGCCGGTGGTAGGCATGACCTACATGACCTCGGACGTGGCGCGGAAGTTTTTGTTCCTGCCGAATGTGGAGGTCTGGGATCGTGACATGGCGCAGATGAAGCGCGCCGGAATCAACTGGATCCGTACCGGCATTTGGACGGCATACCGCAACATTATGCAGGTGGACGGCCATGTGTCCGAAGAAGTCCTTCGGGCGATCGATGCCTTTATTTCGACGGCCAAGAAGCACGATCTTCAAGTAACATTTACCTTCTTCTCCTTCACGCCGGAGACTTGGGAGGGGGAGAACCCTTATTTGGACCCGCGGAGCATTGCGGCACAAAAGCGGTTCATCCGCTCGATCATATCCCGGCACAGGCAAACGGCCAACGTGGACTGGGATCTCATCAATGAACCTTCGATGTTTGACCCGCCGCGGATTTTCTCGAACGGGCCGCGTTCGGCGCGCGATCCTTACGAACGCAGAGCCTTCTCCAGCTGGCTCAAGCAGCGCCACGGGACCGTGGAGAAGCTACAGGAGCTTTGGAATATGACTCCGCAGCAGCTTCCGGATTTCGAGTCCGCCTTGCCGCCGGAGCCGGAAGAGATCAACTTCGACGTGCAGGATATGCATCAGGCGAAGAAGGGAACGCGCTGGCTGGACTACACGCTGTTCTCCATGGACATGCACAATAGCTGGGCTTCGGAACTGTACAAGGAAATTAAGAGTGCCGCACCGGATCATATGGTGACGGTAGGGCAGGATGAAGCCTTGGGCGCCCAGCGCCCTTCGCCGTTCTTCTATGGCGAAGCGGTCGATTATACGACCGTGCATTCCTGGTGGCTTAACGATCAGCTGCTCTGGGACGGCATTTTTGCAAAGACACCCGACAAGCCGAACCTGGTGCAGGAAACCGGCATTATGTATGTGGAAACGCCGGACGGCCGTGCCAAGCGCAGTGAGTTGGAGCTGCGGAATATACTGGAGCGCAAATATGCCTACGCTTTCGCGGCGGGAGGCGCCGGTGCGGTCCAATGGATTTGGAATACGAATTTCTATATGGACAACGCTAATGAGTCCCATATCGGAGCTCTGCGGGCAGACGGCTCCGAGAAGCCCGAAGCGGACGTTTCTTATGACTTCGGCCGTTTCATGGCTGAAATCCGGGATTTGTTCGACGGGCGCAAGCTGGAGGATGTGGCTGTCGTGTTCCCGTACTCGAACGATTTCTCGAACCGGAAGCTGGCATTTGACGCAACGACACGCCTTACCCGCATTCTCGCTTATGAGATGAACGTTCCGTTTCGGGGCGTTGGCGAGTACCAGCTGGCCTCGCTGAGGAGCGAGCCTGCCAAGCTGATCCTGCTGCCAAGTCCTCACAACTTTGACGATCAGGCTTTCGCCGAGCTGATCGAGATTACGGAAGAAACCGGAGCGGTACTTCTGATAACCGGGCCGATCGGCATCGACGCCTATTGGCGGGCTTCCGGCAGAGCCGCTGCCCTGACAGGCGAAACCCTTCTCGGCAATGTTCGCCGGGAAGAATCGTTGTCCCTCGGCGGGGAGCTGCTTCCGGTTTCGTTCGGAAACCGGCGCATCGCCGAGCTGGCCAAGGAAATTCCGGCGGCGGCTGATCCGGGGACCGGCATGGGCCAAGGGCCGGCCGAAGTGCTGGAGCTTCACACCGGCAAAGGACGTGTACTGTGGTGTCCCCTTCCGGTAGAGCTGAATGAGCGCAATGGTTCGATACGAAAGCTGTATGGGCATGTACTGGCGCTGGCGGACTGCGAGACTGAGCTGGTGTGGCTGAACGGCGGACATCTGCCGGGGATATACGGACGAAAACTCAGTTTTCGGGAAGGTGCTTTGTTCACCTTCGTATCGGAGTATGCACTAGATACGGAAGTGAAAGTGATGGATAGGCAGACCGGCGCCATTTACAGCTTTATTTTAGAAAAAGAACGCTCGGTGTTATTTGCGGCGGATTTGGCAGGACGCATCATGTCCGTCTACCGCCCGGATGAGGTGCGCATCGGCGCAGCTTTGGCAACAGGAAAGGAGTAACATGCACATGAAGGCGAAACGAACGGCTCATCTTGTCTCCCACACCCATTGGGACAGAGAATGGTATCTCCCTTACGAGAAGCATCATGTCCGTCTGGTCAAGCTGATGGATACGCTGCTGGACACGCTGGAGAGCAAACCTGAATATAAAAGCTTTTTCCTGGACGGGCAGACGATCATTATCGAAGATTATCTCCAAGTCTATCCGGACCAGAAGGATCGGCTGGAACGCATGATCCGGGAGGGCCGGATTCTGATCGGGCCTTGGTACATTTTGCAGGATGCCTTCCTGACAAGCAGCGAAGCCAACGTCCGCAACCTGCAGATTGGCCATCAGGATGCCGCCCGTTACGGAACGGTTTCCAAAATCGGTTATTTCCCGGATACGTTCGGGATTATGGCCCAAGCTCCGCAGATGATGAAACAGGCGGGGATTGACAATGCCTTCTTCGGCAGAGGGGTTAAGCCTACCGGATTCAACAATGAGGTGTTTGAAGGGGATTATGAATCCTCTTTCTCCGAGCTGATTTGGGAAGGGCCGGACGGCTCCCGTGTTCTAGGCATTCTGTTCGCCAACTGGTACAGCAACGGCAATGAAGTGCCTGCGGACGAGGACAAGGCTAGGGAGTATTGGGACCGCAAGCTGGCTGATGCTGAGAAGTACGCATCTACCGGAGAGCTTCTCTTCATGAACGGCTGCGATCATCAGCCGATTCAGACCGATCTTCCGGAAGCGCTGCGCAAGGCCAGGGAGCTTTATCCTGATACGGATTTTATCCATTCGAATTTCCCGGATTACCTGAAGGCGCTGAGCGAGTCGCTCCGTGACGATTTGTCCGTAGTAAAAGGCGAGCTGCGCAGCCAGCGGACCGACGGATGGTCAACCCTGGTCAACACCGCTTCTTCGCGGGTATATCTGAAGCAGTTGAATCAGAAGGGGCAGGCGATGCTGGAGAAAGTAGCCGAGCCGCTGGCCACGCTGGCACATATGGCCGTACCGGGAGCAGGCGCGAAATATCCGCATGCCTTGTTTACTTACGCCTGGAAAACATTGATGCAGAACCATCCGCATGACAGCATCTGCGGCTGCAGTGTGGACGAAGTGCACAGCGAAATGGTCACCCGGTTCCACAAAAGCCGCCACGTTGCCGAAACGATTATTGACGACAGCAAGCAGGCGCTGGCCGATGCGGTGGATACGGCTTTCTTCGCCCGGTATGGAACGAATGCGGCGCCGTTCGTCGTATTCAATACCAGCGGATGGAGCCGCACCGGCGTGGTCGATGTGGAAGTCGACGTGTTCCGGATTTACTTCCGCGACGGGCTTCCGCTGGAGGAGATCAACCGCAGAGTCAAAGCTTATGCTTTGGATGGAGGAGCGCTTCTGGACAGCGGCGGCCGCAGCCTGAAATTTACCATGCAGGATTTGGGTCTGCAGTTCGGCTATGATCTGCCCGACGACAAATTCCGCCAGCCTTATATGTCCCGCAGGGTAAAGCTGACGTTTGAAGCGTCCCAAGTACCGGCTCTCGGGTGGAAAACGTATGCTTGGGTTCCATCGGCGGAACCGAAATCGGAGACACAGCCGTCTTCTGAGGAATCGGTATTGCTCGTAGGAGAACGCTCCATGGAAAATAGCCGCATTCGTGTCATTATCGCCGATGACGGGTCTCTTTGGTTAACCGATAAGGTCAACGGACGAACATACAAAGATTTATGCGTATACGAAAACACGGGCGATATCGGCAATGAATATATGTACAAGCAAGCGGCGGGAACAGAACCTTTAACAACAAAGGGGCTGCCGGCCGCCATCCGGATCATCGAGCAGACTGCTTACCGGGCTTCGTTCGAGATCGTGCATAACTGGGAAATTCCTGCTTCGGCCGCGGTCTCTTTGGAGGAAGAGCAGAAGGAGTGTGTTTATTTCCCTTATCGTAAGAGCGGGCGCTCGGAACGGATGGTGCCTCTGACGATCCGTACGACAGTCAGCCTGGAGCGCTCAGGCAAAGGAATCCGAATTATAACGGAATTCGATAATCAGGCGCTGGATCACAGGCTTCGGGTTTTATTCCCGACGGACCTGGCTACTTCCGTGCACCGCGCGGATTCGATTTTTGAAGTGGCGGTACGTGACAATGAACCTGCTTCAGAATGGGAGAACCCAAGCAATTGCCTGCATCAGCAAGCTTTCGTTCAGGTTCATGACGGGCGGAACGGGCTGACCGCAGCCAACCTCGGACTGAACGAGTATGAAGTGCTGCGCGACGGCCGGAACACGATGGCCGTTACTCTGCTTCGCAGCGTTGGCGAGCTGGGCGATTGGGGATACTTCCCTACACCGGAAGCCCAATGCCTGGGGCATCATCGTACCGAGCTGGAACTGATTCCTGCTGGGCCGCAGGAAGATCACAACCAGGAAGCTTATGCGGAAGCTCAGCAATTCCAGATTCCTTGGGTAACCGTCCAGACGGGCGTTCACCCGGGTCCGCTGAAGGCAGAAGACGCTCCTCTAGCGTGGGAGGGCCAAGGCGTGGCGTTCTCTTCGATGAAGATCGGCGAACCTACGGGCGATGTAATGCTAAGGTGGTTTAATCTTGGCAGGGAGGAAACAGAGCTTTCCGTCCGTTCCGAGCTTGGAACAGCAGGAGCGTATAAGAGCAATCTTTTGGAGGAACGCATAAGCCAGGCAGAAGCATCTGCCGCTTCGTTTGAAATGAAGCTGGGCAAGGCGGAAATCTTGACGATAGGCATCCCTCTGAAATCATAACTGCAATAGAATAACTTCCGATGTTAAAAAATATCCAAAAGGCCGCCACTGCTGGCGGCCTTTTGGATTTGTCTGGTTATCGGTATCCTAGGTATTTTCATGTCGTTAGTACAACGACATAATAATCCCGATTTAGAACCTTGATAAATCAAGGTTCTTTTTCATTTGTACGTATTTTCTTGTCGTTTTTTTGGACGTGAAAATCCCTTTAATCTGCGCTAGCGACAAAAAAGCACTTTATTAAGGGTTGTTGTATGAGCAATATTTGAGCGAGTTAGGCTGAGCAAATAAAGTGTTAAAGTATACATTTACCTCTTATGCTATCATCCCTTCCGGCACAGGGAGCAGCAACCTGGAGATTTGAACAATGGATATCTAAAGGGGAAGGAAACACGCTTCAGAATGCAGGAAGAAGACTTGTTCTACATCAGGTAAAAAATTAATATTTCAGCATAATAAATTTTTTATAATTGGAGAACAGGTAGCATCTCATTCCCTTGTGGTGGTCCTATAGTTGTTACCGTTATGTTAGTGATTAGAAGGCGTAAGAGCGGCAATTTTCCTAGCGGAGTATAGCCGCAAAAACATGTCGTTAACTCCGCCCGGCATGCTTCCTTGCACACATACATATTTATAAGATGAGAAATAACTGCTCTTATCTTGAAGATAGCAGAAAATGGAGGGAAGACATGTTTGAACCTGAACCGGCTAACACAGCAATTGTTATTACTGACCCGCAAAATGACTTTTTGAGCCCTGGAGGCAAAGGCTATCATTTAACTAAAAGCATTATTGAGCAGTATAACACGGTTGGAAATCTCGAGATTTTAATGAAAATAGGTATAAGCAGAGGGTATCAACTTTTTATATCTCCGCACTATATTTATCCTCATGATTATCGCTGGAAATATAAAGGGAATGAACAAAACATGTTGCTAAACCTGAGATTGTATCAAAAGCATAGTGATTCCACTCCGCCTACTGTTGGGGCTGATTATGTTCCTTCACTTTTGCCTTACATACTTGATAGCAGAACCATTATAACTAATCCTCATAAGGTTGCTGGTCCACAAACCAATGATCTGGTTTACCAATTACGGCAAAACGGCAAAGAAAAGGTTATTATTGCAGGCGTTTTATCCAATGTCTGTGTAGAGTCTCATATGAGAGATTTGATTGAACATGGTTTTCAAACTGCCGTCGTTTATGATGCTACAGCTACGATAAGTCAGAGGGATTTTCAAGCCGCTGTTACGAACTATTTAGCATTTAGCAGTGCTACTTGGACAACACAAGAGGCTATTGCACACCTGTAAAACAAATACTACCATGCCTAATCCGAAGTTTACCTATAGAAAGATGCTTTCTTCGGGGGAAACGCTCGATATCTATCGTTGATGGTAATTCCTTATTTAGCGTATTGCGCTATGACCAACGGTCGCGCTCATGTAAAAAGGAGCAGCTTAGCTCAAATGGAAGTAAGAACGAGCCGCGAATCAACTGGTGCGTTTCCTGGGCTTGCGAGAAGGGTATCACCTTGTTAAGGTCAACAAAGGTCGGCATGAAATATCTTCGACTCAAACAACAAGCGAGGGACCAATTATATTGATTAATGATTTGTAACCCAGACTACGATAGCCCGCCTCACGGCGGGTTTTTTGTGTTATCTTTAATGATCGACATCAAGCTTTACCTCCATATAGATAGGTAGAAGCAGCCTCTTCTTAAAAAGTGCAGGACATTATTATTGAAATCATGGCTAATTGAGTACTCTTACATTCCTTGAAAGAGAGTACTGTATTTTCGGGGTTTTTATCTCAGGGTAAATAAAGTGACTGCAATATCGGGGTTTTCATGTCGTGAAATATAAAGCCTGAAAAGGTTTAATCGGGATTTTCTTGTCGTTGTACTTCGTTGTTGTAAGGCTTCTTGAGTTTTTATTCCTATTGACAGATACCTCGCTCCAACATAAGATTTAAACAAACGTTTAATTTAAACGCTTGTTTAAATTAAAGATAAAGAGAACAAGGAGTGGAGTCTTATGAAATCAGCATTACTGGCTTTTCTAAAAAAACCTACCACAAAGATCGGTATTATGACCGCTTTTATGTTTCAGGTGATATTCAGCATCGTCTGGATGACGGGGTACGACGGGGTCACAGGCAACATGAAACATCTGAAGATTGCTATTGTGAACGAAGATCGGGGAATGGGCGCTCAACTATCGGAGAAGCTGGCCTCCTCATTACCATTTGAAGTTGTTGTCCCGGCTTCCTTACAGGAAGCGCAGGAGAAGCTGTACGACCGGGATGTTCATATGGTGCTCCATATTCCGGCTGCTTTCAGTCAGCAGGTGCAGGCACCGGATCAACAGGCCTCGCTGCAATACTTCATTAATGAATCGAATCCGGCTATGATCAAATCGGCAATGGCCAGCGCAGCTGCGCAAATTACCGATACCGTCAACAAACAGGCGGCAGCAGCAGGAACGGCAGCGGTATTGACGCAGGTGAAGGTACCTGCCGACCAGGCGGGCCCTCTGTCTGCACAACTGTCGGAACGAGTCGTATCCCAATTCAACTACTCAAATCAGGTTACCGGCATGAATTCGCAAATGGTACCGATGATGATGGTGCTGGCATCCTATGTTGGCGCAATGATTATGGGGATGAATTTGCAGCAGTCTGCATTGGCCCTTAAAGGACAACTGGGGAAATGGAGCTTGTACGCCGTCCGTTGTCTGATTAATGTAGTTACTGCATTCCTTGTTTCGCTGGTGGGGAGCTCCCTGGTGATCGCGCTTGGCGGTCAGGCCGAGCACGGATTCCTATCCATGTGGCTGTTCCAAAGCCTCTTCGTCATGGTTTTTATGTTCGTATCCCAACTATTCTTGATTCTGTTCGGGATGGCGGGTATGCTTTTCAATATGATCATGCTATCGGCTCAGCTGGTTTCTTCAGGAGCACTGGTTCCTAGAGATTTATTGTCCGGGTTCTATCATCAGCTTAGCAGCTTCCTTCCCGCCACTTATGCGGTAGAGGGTTTAATGAATATATTGTTCGGCGGTCCATCAAGCTTGCATGCAGCTTCAGCTTTACTATGGATTGCTCTGGTCTCGATCGTTGTCGGGGCAGCGGCAATTGCCTTGCGCAAAGAAGCGTCAAGCACTTCCGCACCGGAAGGCAAACCAAGCATAGCATAAGGAGAGACAGCTTTATGGCAGGCGAACCTGAGATCAAGAATAGAATTTTACTCGCGGCCAAATCGTTGTTCGCCGCTCAAGGCTTTGATGCGACATCGGTAAGACAGATCTGTGAGAAAGCAGGGGCCAATCCGGCTCTCGTTTCCTATCATTTCGGAGGTAAGCACAATATGTTCTGTGCCTTGTTCGAAAGCTACTTTCCCGGAACAAGGCTTCCCGAGATCGACAGGCTGCCGGGGAATGCTGCGGATAAAATACGGCTGCTATTAACGGAGGTTGTGCATTACAGAAGCAGCGATCCTGACATGATAGCGATCCTTCAGCGTGAAATTACGACGGATTCTCCGAGAATCGACGCGATCCGCAATCATGTGATGCCCGTATGGATGATGCTCAGAAATTTATTGGAAGAGGGAAAAGATAAAGGTTTGTTCCACTATGAATCATTAGACAATACTTTATTTTTTATCCTTGGAATCGTTCTGTTTCACCGCCATACCCGCTACTTCCAGCCTTTGTTCAGCGGGGAAAGAATATCAACGGAAAAGTTGGCGGAGGACACTTGCACCTTTGTATTCCGCGGTTTGGGTTACGAAAAAAAATAATTTAAAAATAAGGAACCCTGTTGAACGAATGACAGGGTTCTTTCGTATTACAGGCAGAACCGCGTACAAGAAAGCGGCTAATGGAGGATCACCGGCAGCTGAACAAGAAGATTTCACCGGAAGGAAGACCGTAGTTGAACGAAGAGCAGTTAATTAAACAAGCGCAGCGCGGGGATACGGATGCACTCGCATCCTTGTTTCGGGAACACTACACTTTTGTGCTGAAATACTTGACGAAGGTGACGCTAAATCCTGTTTGGGCTGAGGATCTTACCCAAGATACCATTGTAAGGGCAATGGAGAAAATCAGCCTGTATAACGGAAAGTCCAAGTTTTCCTCCTGGCTTATCACGATCGCCAGCCGCCTGATGAGCGATCAGGCACAGAGACGGAAAAGGGAGAAGCTATGGCAGGAACAGGAACAATCGGTCCGACGGCTGGAATGGAAAGCGGGACATGAGCAGGAAGATTGGCCGGAGGTGCTGAATGCCTTGGGCGGGCTGGATCATGATATGAGGATGCCGCTTCTCCTTAAACATTATTACGGATACACCTACGATGAAATCGGGGATATGCTCGGGATTCCGGGCGGTACGGCCAAATCCCGGGTACACCATGGAATAAAGCTGCTTAGAAAGGAGATGGATTTGAGATGAAATCTGAAAAACCAGGAGAACAGAAGCAAAGGAAACCTGCCGATATAGAAGCGGAACCCGCTGACTTCGATTCTGCAGTAATCGAACTGCGGCGGGGGTTGGATCAACTGGACCGCCTAGCCTCGGCAGAGCCTCCGGCGATGGACTGGTTCGTTTCGCTCGCGCAGGAACAGGCAAGGAGAGAACGTTCCGCTTTATGGCTGGAACTTTGTCTTTTTTGGGCAGCTTCCCTGGCATTGCTGTCCGCCTTTGGATGGCTGGCGTTACATCATTTGGAATGGTTTTTGGGCTGCTCCGCGTTGATCTTTGCAGCGGGGGCTGCCGGAGGGTTTACCCTTTACCGTAAAGGAAAGGAGGAAACGGCATGAACCGGGTGGATGGCAGCATTTTGCCTTGGTATGGCTGGGTACTGCTCGCTTTGCTCCTGATGCTCCAAAGCACCTGGCTGTTCGTAGATGCCAGAAGGCGAGGCAAGTTACCTTGGTTTTGGGGGCTTTGGGGTCTGATTCAGTTCCCAATGCCGATTCTGTTCTATCTGATTTTCGTTTGGCGCAAAGCCCGGAAGCAGGCCTGATTTTCAGGTCTTCTCCGGGTATTTTTTGCATTGGACACAACAACCTTTTTTTAGTAGAATCATACTAATATATTGTTAGATACCCTGCTGATGCTGGTAGATTCACAAGAAGAAGGGGGCTGGACCCATGCTGAAATTAGGCCAGAAGGTTTATATCATAGACGATTCATTCGAGCAGAATTTGCCTGTCGGCGAATACGGCTACATCATCGCTTACGAACGCAATCAGGACAACGTTTTCGACTATGTAGTCCGGGTGCCGAAGACCAATAAGCATTACTTCGTGACGGATGGCGATATCGAAATGGAAGAAGTGCTGCTCGAACTGGAAGCTGAACGTATCGAGCGGGAAGCTTTGATAGATTATGCTTTGGCTACAAGGAATGAAGAATTGTTCCGCAAGATCATGAACGGTTCCGAAGAAGAAGCTCCACCGGCTGAAGAAGAGCTTTCTAAGGAGAACCTGAGTACCCAGGACTTTATTAAACAAATTAATCTGAAAGCCTGGATTTAACAGGCTGAATAGGCTGTCTCGGTAGATGTTCTATCGTGACAGCCTTTTTTCGTGGACCGGAACAAGCTGAACCCGCTGAACCCGCTGAACCCGCTGAACCCGCTGAACCCGCTGAACCCGCCGTTACACTCCGCCGTATGCTTTAGAATACCGGTACACTTTACGAAATACCGCTTTGTTCTTCAGTTTTCTGAAAATATAAGGATCAGGCTTCGTGTTCACTTCCAGAATCCAAGGATGCAGCTGGCGGTCTAACGCGATATCAAGGCCGATTTCCTTGACCCGGGGATATTTCTTTTGGAACTGCCTTGCCGTGGCGACACCGAGCTTGCCCAGCTTTTGCTTGAATCTGACAATCTCAGCGCCCGGCAGGTAGGCGCTCAACAGCGTCTCCAATGCCATCGGAGTGCCGCCGCTGTGATAGTTCGTGACGATTTTGCGAGGGGCCGCAACTCTTCCTATAAAACCAGTCGGCTCCCAAGAACCGGAGGGGCTCATTTGCACCATTACCCTAATGTCGAAGCGGCGGTTTTTGTATGTTAAGAGATGAATGCCTTTTTGGGCCAGATAGATACGTTTGGCTTTATGAGCTGCAATGGAGCTGTAAAGAGCATCGATAGTGTAGAAATACCTTCTGGTTTCACCGCTCTGATAAGCATAGGGCGCCCCGCCGCCGTACCCGTTCTTTTCAACCCTCATAACCCCTTTGCCGTATGTTCCGTGATCAGGCTTGACATATACCATTTGATACGTGTCCAGCATGGCGGCCAAAGTCGATTTACTCAGCTTCCTGGTGTCCGGAACGTATGGTTTCAGGCGGTCGCTCTTCAATAGGAGCAGGGTTTTGCCCCATTTGCTGTGGACCCGTTGTATGCCGGATTTCAATTTCATTAGTCGGATGGCTCCTTCTTTCCCGATAGGAATAAAGTATGAATCGAGTTCTCCCATATCCTATTCCGTCCGTTCTAAAAATTTACGCGTTTAGGCCGGTCTGATGAAATATGTGCGTTAGCCGCATAGCAGGGATTTCATTGAGTTCACAGGGGGTCTAAGCTATAATAGAAGGAATGAGCGTTCGTACAAAATAAAGCAAAGGGGACAAGCGTCCATGAGCATTACAGTGAAAGATGTCGAGAAAGTCGCCGCTTTGGCGAGGCTGGACCTGAAAGAGGAAGAGAAGGGCAAGTTCACGGAGCAGTTAAATGCGATCTTGAAATATGCTGAGAAGCTGGGGGCGTTGGATACAGACCATGTTGAGCCTACCACGCATGTTCTTCAAATAACGAATGTGATGAGGGAAGACGAATCGAGGCCTTCGCTTGGCATCGAGCAAGTGATGCTGAACGCGCCGGATGAGGAAGACGGTCAGATTAAAGTGCCTGCGGTATTGGAATAGAACGGCTATATATTGAAGGGAGGCTGCAAGCATTGTCTTTATTTGATTTGAAGTTGCAGGAATTACATAGCCGCCTGGCCGGCAAGGAGCTTACCGTTACGGATCTGGTAGGAGCATCCTACAAGAGAATAAGTGAAGTAGATTCCAAGGTAAAAGCGTTTTTAACACTGGACGAGGAGCGAGCCTTTAACGAAGCCGGGGCACTGGACGCCAAGCTCCAGACAGGCGAAGAGCGCGGACTGCTGTTCGGGCTGCCGGCCGGAATTAAGGACAACATTTCCACCGAGGGCCTGCGGACCACTTGTGCGAGTCAATTTCTGAAGAATTTCACACCGGTATATGACGCTACCGTGGCCAAGAAGCTGAAAGCGGCGCAAGCAGTAACGATCGGTAAATTGAACATGGATGAGTTTGCAATGGGCGGTTCCAACGAGAACTCCAGCTTCTTCCCTACTCATAATCCTTGGAACCTGGACTATGTGCCCGGCGGCTCCAGCGGCGGTTCGGCTGCCGCAGTGGCTGCGGGTGAAGTTTACTTCTCGCTTGGTTCCGATACGGGCGGTTCGATTCGCCAGCCGGCGGCATACTGCGGCGTGGTCGGACTGAAACCGACATACGGCCTGGTGTCCCGTTTCGGGTTGGTGGCGTTCGCTTCTTCCTTAGACCAGATTGGACCTATTACAAAGAATGTAGAAGACAGCGCATATGTGCTTCAATCCATTGCAGGCTACGATGAGATGGACTCGACATCGGCTAAAGTGGACATTCCCGACTACCTGAGCGCCCTTACCGGAGACGTAAAAGGCCTTCGCATCGGGGTGCCGAAAGAATACCTCGGACAAGGCATCGATCCGAAAGTGAAGGAATCCGTACTATCTGCTCTGAAAGTATTGGAAGGCCTCGGCGCCGTGTGGGAAGAAGTGTCCCTTCCTCATACGGATTATGCGGTTGCTACTTATTACCTGCTGGCCTCCTCCGAAGCCTCCTCCAACCTTGCGCGTTTCGACGGAGTACGGTATGGAGAGAGGGCGGATGCCGATAACTTGATCGAGCTGTATCATAAATCACGCAGCCAAGGGTTCGGCACGGAAGTGAAACGCCGGATCATGCTGGGGACGTACGCTCTGAGTTCCGGTTACTATGATGCCTACTATTTGAAAGCTCAGAAAGTCCGTACGTTGATCAAGCAGGACTTTGATCAAGTATTTGCGAACTATGACGTCATCATCGGGCCGACGGCACCGACTCCGGCATTCAAACTGGGCGAGCAGGTCGACGATCCGTTAACGATGTACTTGAACGATATCGTGACGATTCCTGTTAGCCTTGCCGGCGTTCCTGCGGTCAGCGTCCCTTGCGGATTTGCCGACGGCCTTCCGGTCGGCCTGCAGATTATCGGCAAAGCGTTCGATGAAGCGACCGTGCTTCGCGTGGCGCATGCGTTCGAACAGCATACCGATTACCATAAGGAGCGCCCGCAGCTGTAGGGCCGCTTTACGCATAAGCGATAGGAGGAATACCATGTCATCGACTAGTAGTAAATATGAAACGGTGATCGGCTTGGAGGTTCACGTAGAGCTGCACACCCGATCCAAAATCTTCTGCGGCTGTTCCACGGAATTCGGCGCTCCTCCAAACACGCATACGTGCCCGATCTGCCTCGGCCATCCGGGCGTATTGCCGGTTTTGAATAAGCAGGCTGTGGAGTACGCTATGAAAGCGTCCATGGCGCTTAACTGTCGGATTGCGACGGAAAGCAAGTTCGACCGCAAAAACTATTTCTATCCGGACTCGCCGAAGGCGTACCAGATTTCCCAATATGACAAGCCGGTCGGTGAGCACGGTTATGTAGATATCGAAGTAGACGGCTATACGAAACGGATCGGCATTACCCGGGTTCACTTGGAAGAAGACGCCGGAAAGCTGACTCACGTGGACGGCGGTTTCGCGTCGCTGGTAGACTTTAACCGGGTAGGCACGCCGCTCATCGAGATCGTCTCCGAGCCGGACATCCGCACGCCTGCGGAAGCCCGCGCCTATCTGGAGAAGATTAAGGCTATCATGCAATACTGCGAAGTATCCGACGTGAAGATGGAGGAAGGCTCGCTGCGCTGCGACGCCAATATTTCCATCCGTCCTTACGGACAAGAGAAGTTCGGCACGAAGGCCGAACTCAAGAACATGAACTCCTTCCGCGGCGTGCAGCGCGGGCTGGAGTATGAAGAGATCCGCCAGGCCGAAGTGCTGGACGACGGCGGCGTGATCGTGCAGGAGACCCGGCGCTGGGATGAAGCGCAGGGCCGTACGGTCTCTATGCGCGGCAAAGAAGAAGCGCATGATTACCGATACTTCCCGGATCCGGACTTGGTCCGCCTCTTCATCGATGAAGAGTGGAAGACCCGCGTACGCGCCTCCATACCGGAGCTGCCGGATGCGCGCAAAGCCCGCTATGCAGCCGAGTATGATCTTCCAAGCTACGATGCGGAAGTGATCACCTCATCCAAGAAGCTGGCGGATTTCTTTGAAGAGAGCCTTCAATATACGAAGGATGCCAAAGCGGTTTCCAACTGGATCATGGGCGACCTGCTGGGTTTCTTGAATGCAGGCAACCTTGAGCTGAGCGATGTGAAAATTACCGGACAAGGCCTGGGCGAAATGATCGGTTTGATCGAACAAGGTACCATTTCCAGCAAAATCGCGAAGACCGTCTTCAAAGAAATGCTTGAATCCGGCAAACTGCCGAAGCAGATTGTAGAAGAGCAAGGTCTGGTGCAAATCAGCGACGAAGGGGCGATTCGCGCTATCGTTGACGCGATTGTGGACAAGAACCCGCAATCCGTTGCTGATTTTAAAGCCGGCAAGGATAAGGCCATCGGCTTCCTCGTAGGGCAAGTCATGAAAGAAACCAAAGGCAAGGCTAACCCGGCGTTGGTCAACAAGCTGCTAACAGAAAGTTTAAACCGTTAATCATCTATGGAAAGGCTATCCCGCTCACGATCGGGGCGGCCTTTCTTTTTGTAAAGAATAGGCTTCATGTCCCGTTCAGGAGGATATAGTGATGTTGAAACGAATAGACTTGAATGACAGGCTTGCAGTCAATGAACTATGGTACCTGCAGCATGCCTCGTATAAGGTGGAAGCGGAATTGATCGGGTTCTCTCAGATTCCTCCCTTATTGGATACACTCGATACGCTGCAGAATTGCGGCGAACAGGTTATCGCTTATGAAGCGGACGGAGAAATGGCCGGAGCGCTGGCCTATACGACGGAAGGCCGGACAGCGGAGATCTGCAGGATGATGGTGCATCCGGATTATTTTCGCCAAGAAATCGCCTCAAAACTGCTGGAATATGTGGAAGACAACAGCGGCTGCAGCCATTTTATCGTCTCCACGGGCACACTGAATGAACCGGCGATCCGGTTATATCGGAAACACGGCTTTCAGGAAACAGGCAGGACCGAAGTGGTACCGGGCGTGTGGATCACTCATTTTAGCAAAAGCATCACAGAAAGGGGATAAGAGGCATGATCAGAATCGGCAGAATTACCGCTTCGCTCATGCTTATTACGGTGGGTGCCGTTCTGCTGGTAGACCGCTTCTCGGAGATGCAGTATGCGGCTCTCCTTCCGAGGCTGTGGCCGGCGGTGCTGATCGTTCTGGGGCTGGAATTTATTGTGATCAGCTTGGTATACCGCAATGCGGGCCGTAAACTGAGAGTGAATGTAGGCAGCCTGCTATTAGCGGGGGTGATATCAGCAGGTGTTACCGCCTATTCCCTTTCTCCTTCGGTTTCCTGGTCCGGCATCGCCGACTTTTTCATTAGTATGTCTACCTCTTCCTCCATGGAAAGGGGAAATCATATCGATAGAGGATTGACACGGATTCCGCTGACCCCTCAGATTCAGAAGGTGAAGCTGAACAATCCCAACGGGAAGGTGACACTTCTCAGAGGGAACGTCGAAGGCATAGAAATTCATACCGATATGTGGATCGACCAGGTTAACAAGCAAGAAGCTGAGAAGATCGCGGAAGGTTCAAACATTGTTTATGGTACAACCGGGGACCTGCTTGAAATTACAGCCCAAGGGCAAAAATACAGCATCGGCAGCAAGCGAAAGCCTAGAATGAACTTGACCGTTACCGTTCCTGACACGGCTTTGGATTGGTCGTTTGAGATGACGAACGGTACTTTAACCGTTTCCGGAGTGCCTGTACGCGAACAGCTGAGAGCGAATCATATGAACGGGACGATCTTTGTAACGGACATCGCCGCTGCAGTCGAACTGGAGACAACCAACGGAAGCATCCATATCAAAAACATCCAAGGGGACGCCGAGCTAAAGTCTACGAACGGAAATGTTACTGTCAGCCAGGTGAAGGGCAATGTGGAAGCTCATTCAACCAACGGAAAACTCGAAGCTGACGCGGTTACCGGGAAGGCGGAACTGAAAACCACGAACGGCAAAATCACGGTAAATGGCGTGACAGGCGAGCTGGCTGCACACACAACGAACGGATCGATTACCGCAGCATCGTCTGTGATCGGAGGAGACTGGCAGCTAAAAACGACAAACGGCGGGGTCGAGGCTTCATTGCCGGAGAACGGTAATTTTGAAGTGGACGGATCCACCGGCGCCGGCAGCATTGCCACTGACTTGCCCCTGCAATTGAGCAAGCGCTCAATCGGCGGTACAATAGGAAGCGGGCAGTATAAGGTTGAAATCCGCACGAATCACTCCGCTATCCGCATTACTGAATATAAATAATGCTGCTTGAAGTTTAAAAACAGCTTCAGCTATGTACTCACAGCGCATACCGGCATCGTTGACAACCGCTTCCTAACAGCTATAAAATGAAAAGACATTACATCACGAAGGCGGTGAGGGGCTTGACTAACCGGTTTGAACACGCTGTACAGAAGTTGAAGATGTCAGGCGTACGCATGACTCCTCAGCGGCATGCGATCCTTTCTTACTTGCTGGATTCGATGACGCACCCGACTGCAGATGAAATTTACAAAGCGTTGGAACAGCGTTATCCCAATATGAGTGTAGCTACGATATATAACAACCTGAAGCTTTTTGTCGAGGCCGGGCTCATCAGGGAATTAACGTATGGTGATGACTCCAGTCGTTTCGACGGGGATATGACTGACCATTATCATGCCATTTGCGAAAGCTGCGGAGTCATCGTTGATTTTCATTACCCCCAGCTGCTGGAAGCGGAAATCTCAGCTTCCAAGGAAACAGGATTCCGGGTCCGCGGCCATCGGATGGAGATTTACGGAACCTGCGAAAGATGCAGCTGAGCACTGAATAGAACTAAACTAAACTAGATCATATAATGGGCGCATGAATGGCGGTGGGACAGTTCCTGACCGCCCGTGTGCTTTTTTTTATCTATAAGACCCGGGAGGAATTAACATGGATTTGGAGATTAGGCAGCGCCGGCATACCGGACGCAGGAGAGGGCGCAGTTTGTGGGTCGTATGCCTGCTGATCGCAGCCTTGGCCAGTTACGCTGCCTATGAGTTGTGGCTGGCGCCGAACCGGGAACATGTCAAGCCGGACTTTCACGGATGGGACAAGCCTGTTTTTTATCAAGGAGTGCTTCTGGAGAAGCCGGCTCAGGGTACGAAGGAATCATTGCTCCTTCCATTGGAATCCATTCAGAAGCATTTGGATCCCGGCATTATTTATGAAGCTTCAACGGAATCCGTCATTTTGACTACCGACAGCAGTGTGCTGCGCTTGAGAACAGAACAACGGACAGGCCAGCTCAATACGAAACCGTTCCCTTTGCATTTTCCCGTGCGTAACTTGAACGGTGACATTTATGTTCCGATTGCTCCGCTGAAATTGTTGTATGGACTTAAAATTGAAGAGGATACCGGTACGGGCGCTGTCATCATTAAGAAGGCAGGGGACCGGATTCAGCATGGATATATAGGGAGCTCACGCAGTTCCAAAACCGCAACTTACCCTGTAAGGAATGCCCCTAGCAGAAGAGCGCCTATCGTCGCAGATGCCGTCCACGGACAGAAGGCGGTGCTGTGGGGAGAGACTGACGGGTGGTATGAAGTGCAGCTTCCTAACGGCATACAAGGTTATGTGCCCGTGAAGCAGGTGACCAAAGGAACTATGGAAACAGTGGCTGAACCTGTTAAGAATGCTGCTTTTGTTCCCTGGAAACCGAAGAACGGCTTGCTGAATATGACTTGGGAGCATGTTACCAGAACGACGCCGGATCCTTCTAAATTTGTCCCGATGCCTGGACTGAACGTGATTAGTCCCACCTGGTTCGAGCTTATGGATGGGCAAGGCACGATCCGCAGCAGAGCGGATTTAGGTTACGTGAAATGGGCTAACAGCAAAGGCATTCAAATCTGGGCGTTATTCAGCAACGGCTTTGATCCGGATTGGACTTCCGCCGCTTTATCGACTTATGAGCGGAGAATGGCCATGGTCAAGCAGCTGTTAACCTATGCGGAAGTATATGGGCTTCAAGGAATCAATCTAGATTTTGAAAATGTGTACCTGAAAGACAAGGATCTGCTCACGCAATTCGTAAAAGAGCTGACTCCGCTGCTTCATGAAAGGAAGCTAGTAGTATCAATCGACGTGACACCGGTTTCCAGCAGTGAAATGTGGTCCTTGTTTTATGACCGTAAGCAGTTGAGCCAAAGTGTGGATTATATAATGCTGATGGCCTACGACGAACATTGGGCCAGCAGTCCGGAGGCAGGTTCGGTTTCCTCTCTTCCATGGGCAGAGCGCCATGTAGTTCATTTGTTGGAGAAGGAAGGCGTACCTGCGTCTAAACTTGTTCTAGGCATCCCGTTCTATACTCGTCTATGGGAAGAGAAGCAGGTGAACGGGGAAACGAAGGTTTCTTCAAAGGCATTATCCATGGACAAAATAAACCTGCTCATAAAGGAGAAGAAACTGCAGCCAAGTTTCCTTTCGGACATCGGGCAGCATTATGTGGAGTTTGAGGAGAATGGAAACGTGTATAAAGCCTGGTTGGAGGACGCGGTTTCCATTAAAGCGCGCGTACAGCTGGTGCATAAGTACGGGCTTGCCGGTACAGCTTCCTGGAGGAGGGGATTTGAGACCCCGGACATTTGGAACGTAATCAATCGGGAGTCAGCACAAAAGCCATAGGGCATAATGCCCTATGGCTTTCTTGTATGATATGAGATTTAATTATCGAACGTAACCTTCTCGGTAGCCTTGTCTGCATCCAGTGTCAAGATTGTCTTGCAGAACATGCAGCGGTCGGTACGGCCCAGCATTTTCGTTTGTCTGCCACACTCCGGACATTGCAGCATCGTAGCTGTAGTGGACAGCATTCCCGCCCAGAAATAGATTCCAACCGACACCAAAAGCGAAATCATACCGAACACCATAAAGATGCCCGCAAAGATCTTCCCTGCTTGTCCCCATAACAATATTCCGGCTGTCCCCAGAATCATGAGACCCATTCCGAATAATGTAAGGAGGAGTCCCCATAAGCGGAACTCATTAATTTTGCTGGATTTAAAAAACATGAACGTTCCTCTTCCCTGAAAATATTCGGTACCAAAAGATTGAATTGCAGGAAATACATATATGAATGCAGAAACTATTATATATCATATCCCATCTCTTTCATAGCATAACCCTGCCTTGCACCTTGATCCCGTTTCATTTACGGGGCTGCCGTTTACATATAGTAGTAAGGGAACATCTGCCAATTTGGATAGGAATGGATAACAAGGAGAGATTATTTTGGATAGGGATATTTTCCTGGAAAGTGCCGGACAAGGGCCGGAATGGCTGAAGCCGTTGCGGGAACAGGAGCTTTTTGTGGAATTTACAATGTTTCTTTATCACTATATGCAGAGCAAGAAGTTTCTGAATGAAGGATTCATTCTGGATTCTTACAGCAGCAGTATTAAGGCATTGCATCATTGGGCGGCTACCGAAATCATAGAACATGGGGAATGGCCGGATAAAGCCGTATGGCAGAGGGTCAGGAAAATCAATCCCGGTATACATAAACTATATGAAGAATTAACGGAAAGCCAGGAGACCGTGGAACTCAGAATACAGCTGATTGTCCTCGCCTGTGAGTTTGCAGTAAGTTCTAAATTGAAAGTCTGCTGCGGGTTGTTATTGGAATTGCTTGAGAGCAGGGAAGAACCTTGGAGCATGGAGAAATTTGCGGAACATCCGATGCTGTCCGGGCTGACTGAGGAACTGCCGGCCGTTCTGCAAAAACTGGTGTCCAAGTCTCTAATCAGAGAAGTGGCGGTGGTTACAGATGAGAGCTGGTCACGTTTGGAGTTAAGTTATACAGCAATGTAATATAGTAAGACTGCATCTAGGAAAGCGCCCTAATCGTTACGGTTAGGGTGGCTTTCTTTTTTGTTTTTCATCCGCAGCAGGCACCAGAATCTTCAGAATATATAAACTTTAAAGTGAGGCTTGACTCTCCGTCTCATCCTGTGATAAATTAATTCTCGCCCCTTCGAGAGGGCAGCATTCGACAAAACGAAATGAAAGCTTGAAATGATTTGGTAAAAGATACAAATTAAAAAAAGCTTGCAAAGAGTTGGGCGAATGTGATATATTATAAAAGTCGCCGCTGAGATGAACAACATCGAAACGGACGGCGAAAGCAAGACAGTTTGATCTTTGAAAACTGAACATCGAGCGAATAAGCAGTCACATGACAGTGACTTTAATAAATAAGTCAGCTAGTGCTGAAACGAAGACCCTTGTATGAGGGTCGGAGGCTTCAGCCGGAATGAGTCATCAGCTTTTCTTTTATGGAGAGTTTGATCCTGGCTCAGGACGAAC
>NZ_JBHUME010000021.1:0-21440 GCF_042684925.1 Paenibacillus gansuensis
TTCTGGGTAACCAACCTTATCTATGCTGATGGCAACATCGCGCTCATTGATTGGGATACCAGCGGATGGGGCTATCTAGGTGAGGATCTCGCTAGTCTGATTGCGGATGAACCGGATATTGATCACATGGTTGAACATTATCAGCGATGCATCCCTGCATATTACAAAGGCTTTTCAGAATTTACGGATATATCCCCAATCGCTGACCATTGTGTGTACGAAATAATACTTCTCGTATTCGGGTACAGGCTTGTGGAGGGGTTCCTTCACACAGAGGCTGATGATAAGAAGAGGAAGCATGTCCAAATTCTCCAGAAAATCTATGAAATGAAGACTATCCCTTTAATCATTCCTTCTTGTTAAATAGCCTAAACTAACGGGACATAGATAAATAAAGGAAACTGATGAGGCTGCCACAAACACGTATGGCAGCCTCACTAAGCTATTGGGCAGGATAACCTGGAAATCGAATAGACGTACAGAAATTCTTCTGGAGGAGGAATTAAATGAATATACCTGCTCAATTGGACGGTGCAAAGGTGATAATGTTTATAGAAAATGATGCGAACCGTCCCATCACTAAAATGTTGTATGAAGAAGAAGATGGCTCATCAAATGAAGTATTAATTACAGGGTTAGCGTTGGCTAAATATGAAAATGCCAATGAATATTATCTGTTCTTATGTGATACCAATTGGGAAGTCCATCAAGATTTCGATATGGAATCAATTGATGAGGCAATTAACTGTTCTATTACAACTTTTCATCTGAACAAGAATGACTGGAAGCTCTTATAACTGGAATTTGATTGAGCTATCGGGACACGATAGCTCAATAAAGGAAACTAACGGGCAGGTTAGCTCAGCAAACCGTTTGCAGTTATGATACGGTTTCACCACGATGTATTTTAAGCACAAAGGCGGTCCGACCACAAGATACACATCAATGTATAATCAAGAACAACCACTCCATCTGGGGTGGTTATTTAATAGAACTGGCAAAAACAATCAATTATGTGTCCTCACTGGAGTAATCAAGAACAGAGTGGACATGAGCGAATCATCTGGAAGTACGACAATGGGACTAGTTTTCCCTGCATATCTTATTCGGATGCTCTCACAATCACTGTTACGAAGTATGTCGATAAAAAACTTTCCGTTTAGTGATATGATAAATTCTTCCCCCCTCATCTTTAGTAATGGAACTTCATTCTCAATATCCCCAATTTCGGCTGTTCTGGACAATAGTTTTAAAGTATCTGCAGTAGCTACTAGTCTAATAATGTTTTCACTAGCCATTACAGTTACGCATTCAACTGCTTTCAACAAACATGCTTTATCAACTAAGATTTCACACAGATAAGATTGAGGTATTACATTCTTTGTGGATGGAAAAGTCCCTTCAATAAGAGCGGACTCGACTTTCAGTCCATTTGCCATAAATTTCACTCGGTTATTGCTCACTTCAATTTCAGTCGTTTCATCTGCGTCACTTAACAGCTTTGATACTTCAGAGAGATTTTTCGCTGGAATAATAGCGTTGAAACTGTCGTTTGTATAACCTTCTATATGCAAAGTTCGGGAAGCAAGGCGGACTCCGTCAGTAGCAATTAGGTTTAGGGAGTTATTATGGCATTCGAAGGAAACCCCCGTTAATATCGGTCTGGTCTCGGACGTTGATGCCACTATCGCTACTTGTTTAACAGTCGACCTAAACAAGGCACTATTCATTTGCAGTTTACTAGGAGAAAGTCCTTCCCCATTATCAATATAGGGAAATTCTGCTGAGTCCATTCCGCATAAACGTATTTGAGAATGACCTGATATAATCGTAAGAATCAATTGCTCTTTAATTTCAAGTACAACCAACTCATCATCATGTTTACGAATAACATCGTAAAAATAACGTGATGGTATAACGATAGCCCCTGTTCTTTTTACAGTCAAAGAAGCACCGTCTTGAGGAATCATAGACTGTATCGTCATACTTGTATTACTTGCAGTAAA
The DNA here is from genome assembly GCF_042684925.1 of Paenibacillus gansuensis. Classification (NCBI taxonomy): domain Bacteria; kingdom Bacillati; phylum Bacillota; class Bacilli; order Caryophanales; family Paenibacillaceae; genus Paenibacillus; species Paenibacillus gansuensis. Next base: position 2,007 of record NZ_JBHUME010000021.1, read on the forward strand.
ACTAACGCCATCTGCACCTGCTTGAATATTTATCCCTTGGAGTATAGGTATTGGACTATTCACTGCTACTGCTTTTATTACGTGGTGCACTGCATTCATGAGAGAATCTTTTGTTATCTCAACCAGCAAAGACCTCACCTACCTCGAACAAAATTATTGTGAATAGAAGGACTCAAGAATATTACGAATAACCTCCGAACGAGAAATTTTATTGTCTGTGCAATGATCTTCAATTTTATTCCACATTTCCTCTGTTAGGGTTAAAGATACTTTTTTAGTCACACCTATACTCTTTCTTCCTGAACCTTCTCGAAGACCACCTCTCGAAAAGACAAAACCTAACTGACCTTCTTTATTAGAGACACCAACTTTAATCTTATTATTTTTCAATTTGCTACACTCCACATTTTGATTTAGGTAACCTTATTCAAAGATGTTTCATACTCATCTTATCATACCCTTATATGGGTTTACAATATTTTCAAACCTATCACTGAGAGCCAACTCATAGTCGGTCGATGGAAATGCTTACACATTTTCTAAAAGTGCCAAGCTCAAAATAGATGTAAATCCCCCCATCCTATTTATTTTCGTAAGACGCCTATAGGGTCTTCTAATGTGCGTTTAGATTCTGATAGCCTTCATTGTTTGAAGTCCACACAATTCCGCTTCTATTCGACTTCGACTGTCGTGTGTCAAAAAGTATACCCTTTGAAATTGAGACATCAGTAGGTGATGGAAATGTTCAAATTGAATTACCAAGGATCTGAAAGATGAAGTCAGTTAGGCATTCTGAGAAGTTGGAGGAATTACGGTGACCGTATCACAAGCATAAGCCTATACAATCGTTGCGCTAACGGGACACGATAGTTCAATAAAGGAAACTGACGAGGCTGCCACGAATACGTATGGCAGCCTCGTTACGCTAAAGGGCAGTATAATGAAATTGAGTTTAGTAGTGGAGGGATAGTGTGGAAGCTAACTTGGAAAAGAAGCTAAAAGAAATATGTATAGACCTTTCCGTAAAGTTAAGGGGTAATGCAGGCGAGAATGGAAATGCTTTAATTGACCACGACTTGATTAAACTTCTTCATTCAACTTTGGATACCTATAAGGAATCAATTCAAAATGAGGGGATGGTTTCTAAAGAATTAGTAAGTGCCCTTCTTTATACATGTAGCAGGTTCTATATACAAAGTAATTATTCTAATAATGCTGCAGAACTCTTAGAGGAATTTGATAAATTAAATAGCAAATTACTTCACGTTTTCTGGAAATCCGACATTTAGCAAGTCATTTTCGTATCGAATTCAGCTAACTGAGAGTGTGGGTTGAATAACAACACGAAGGCAGCCGAAAAGAAATTATAGGCTGCCTTTGCTACGCTAGGGTTCTATATAGTAGGAGGACGTGATTTTGAGAGCGAGGTGATAAAGTTGGATGCTGAACATAAAGAATATGCTGAAAAATTGTTAAAACATATTTTTATCGGCAGTCAATTAGATGGTGTTAAATTCGGACTTGGACCAGCTGCTCTTTTAATACGGTTTCAACACTACTACAGAGACCATTTTCCCGACCAACTTTGGCTTAATATTGAGTCAAGATGGGGAGTATTACCGAAAAATACAGGTTATTTTCCGAATTCTGAAGACGAAATGAGTGAGCTTTCAGAAGAAGATGAGTATAAATTGATTTTTGGACTACGAAGGGAAAAGATAGTTAACGTGAAGCTCGGCAAACTTGCTCCACATCTACATATTGAGTTTGAGTCGGGAAGAACGCTGTTTGTTAATGGGCACCATCATAAATATGAGTGTTGGCAAGCTGGAAATGGTTTAGGCTCCAATGGCAATGAATGGTTTGTGGTGGCTACTCCAGGAGACGGTATTTCTTCATGGGCGCCTGAGTCATTCAGCTAACGGAGAACTATAGTTCAATTACGTCATGCGGTATCCGGCACACGATCGGCTGCCGTATTCTGTTGAAGTAACGGGCAGGATAGTTAAGTAAACACTCTGTTTTCTCTTGCTTATAAGTACAAATATTGCACTATTTTCTCCATTCAATGGGGTGTGTTGTCGGAGTTATCCTTATTAGGAAAGAGAGTTACCTGAAAGGATGACTATATAAATGAATGAATTTTTTCAAACTGATATTGTTTTAGAGAATGATATAGTTAGATTGGTTCCCTTTAATGAGTCATACGAATGTGGTTTACGGAAGATTATTTTTGATAAGGGGATAACACAGTCTACGGGAAATTACATCGTAACCAATGAAGATTTTAAGGAATACATGTCGCGAACACTCTCGAGTCGCAGGGATGGAGCGAGTTATCCTTTTATCGTCATTCATAAGACATCAGGTCAAGTTGCTGGCTCTACACGTTTTGGTAACATGGTATTTCAAAGTAAAAGACTTGAAATAGGTTGGACGTGGTACGGAGAGGTGTATAGAGGAACCGGAATAAATAAGGCTACAAAATATGAATTGTTGACTTTTGCTTTCGAGAAATTAAACTTTAATCGTGTCCAATTCAGTGTAGATACCGATAATCTGAGGTCACAGAAGGCAGTGCTTAAACTTGGAGCGAAACAGGAAGGGATATTTAGGAGCAATTATATAAACGCCAAAGGTGAGCCGAGAGACGATGTATATTTTAGTATCATTAAGTCAGAATGGCCAGGTATCAAAGCTACTGAGTTTAGTGAGTTTACTTCATGAATCTGTTCTGTACATCTCCCACTGGTAACGGACAAACGTTAATTCAATAAAGTAAGTTGAAGGCTGCCAGCGAACTATTGATTCGGCAGCCTTCATTACGTTAATGGGCAGGTTAGCGAAATTATTTCTTGATTTAGGGTGGATGCGAAACTATAATTATTTTTTTTTGCATTTTACAATAATTGGAGAGAGGATGTATGAATGTGCGCAATATCGGATTAATTGGTGATTATGATGAGGAAGTCGTAGCACATATGGCTATACCTCGAGCAATCCAATTAGCAGCAGAAGAAATGGGAATCCAAATTAATTTTGAATGGATTTCAACGCCTTCGTTGGATCGTGATTTTGAACAGAAGCTCTCCAAGTATCAAGGACTATGGGTAGTTCCAGCAAGTCCTTACCGGAGCATGCAGGGAGCCCTTAATGGTATCCGGTTTGCCCGCGAACAACAGATCCCTTTTTTAGGTACTTGCGGCGGCTTTCAGCACATGATTATTGAGTTCGCAAGGAATGTTATGGGACTAACCGACGCGGATCATGCGGAGGAAAATCCTTCCTCTTCTTTGATATTAGTCGCTCCTCTCACGTGTTCAGTTAGTGAAAAGATTCATCTTTTTAAGCTGACTCCCGGTTCAAAAGTAAGAGATATTTATGGAACCAATGAGATTGTTGAACAGTATGGGATTTGCAATTACGGTTTGAACCCTGAATTCAGCCCAATGTTAGAAAAAGCAGGCTTGAGCATAGCTGGAGTAGATCTTGAAGGCGAAGTTCGCATTATGGAACTTAATCAACATCCCTTCTTTGTTGGGACCTTATTTCAACCAGAACGTTCAGCATTGAAAAATACCATTCATCCATTGATTAAAGCCTTCCTTCGTAGCGCAATCCAATCATAACCTCATAGATTAAGCTAACGGGACACGTTAGTTGAATGAAAAAGCTGCCGGCACAATCGGTAGCTTCACATTGATGTAAAGAATTACGAATCAGGATCAGCAGATTTTCTGTGAGGTGTGGAGTTTGCTTAATTGTCCATATTGCAATATTTCCGATGATAATAGTCATGAAGTCATAATGAGCAATGAAAGTTGCACTTATACTTTACTTAAAGAACAGGAGATTAAAGGGGCTGGTATTATTGTCCCGAAAGAACATAGGGAAACTGTTTTTGACTTAACTCAAGATGAATGGAATGAAACATTTAAGTTACTACAAGAAGTTAAGTTGTATTTGGATCAGAATTACAAACCAGATGGCTACAATGTTGGATGGAATTGTGGTTATGTGGGAGGACAACATGTTTTTCATTCACATTTACATGTAATTCCTCGATATGCTGACGAATCAATGGCGGGAAAAGGGATTCGGCACTTATTTAAAAAGAATCAGAAAGTCGATTAAGCTATCGGGACACGTTAATTCAATAGAAGAGCAGCAGTCAGGACTTTATTTTCTCGTCCATAGCTGTTGCTCTTTCGTTTTTTAGGTCTGTCTAATACTTATTTTTCAGAGTGTAACGGTTTGTAAATCGAAAAACAGCGCGGATTCAATACATCCGTTCTAATACTTTATTTTCACAGAACACCCCCTCTCTTTGATCATAGATGGGTAGTGTCCCCATTAGCAGCCTAATATGTGAGTTTACGCAGGCAAGTATCGGTTTTTATAGCCTTGGGTCCTGTGCCCTTGGCTCTTTGCTGTGCATTTTTACGATATTTTTACGCACTTGAGTGTTTTATTTACGCCTTTTTTACAGTAAGCCATATTAAGATACTTGATGTGGAGCGAAGAGAGTAAAACAAGTTGTGTGAAAGTGGATACTACAGGAAGAGCTTGGGGCCATTTCTCATTGTTCCCTCTGGCTCCATATGTCCTTCTTAAACTGAATCAAAGGAAGCAGGAGGCGGTACCGATGTTGGATGTTGTTATGATTGCCATCTTACTTGTTCTGTCTGTGCTCATGGCAGGGCTTCTCGCCTGGGCCGGGCATGTAGCGCAAGAAGGAAGTGGGAAGTCATGATGTGGGTGTTAGGAGTCGTGGTAGTTGCTGTAGGCGTTTATCTAACCTACGTGCTGCTAAATCCGGAGAAATTCTAATTTTACGTGGTAGGAAGGGAGTTTGACTTCAATGTTCGCAGCTCTGTCTATTGGCATTACGCTGTTATTGGTATTATTACTTGCAAAACCTACAGGCCTTTATATGGCTCAAGTCTTCCATTATGAATCTTCCCGCTCGGATAAATGGTTCGGCTGGCTGGAAAAGCCGATTTTCGCTCTCGGAGGAATCCGCCGCGATAACCAAACATGGAAGCAATACGCGCTTTCCGTCATACTTAGCAACCTGGTTATGACTTTGCTTGTATACATCGTCTTCCGATTTCAGAATTTTCTACCACTGAATCCTAACGGAATTGGCAACATGGAGCCGACGCTTGCGTTCAATACGGCGATTAGTTTCATGACCAATACGAACTTGCAGCACTATAGCGGGGAGAGTGGATTGTCCTATTTTTCCCAGATGATTGCAATTGTATTTATGATGTTTACGGCACCGGCGACTGCGCTTGCTGTAGCCATTGCCTTCATCCGAGGCTTGGCGGGGAAACCTTTAGGTAATTTCTTTGTCGACTTGGTACGTGCGATTACAAGAATTTTTCTACCGGTTGCATTTGTTATGGCGTTTGTCTTCATCGCCCTCGGCGTTCCGCAAACCTTGGAGCCTAACACAGTGGCGCATACGATGACTGGCGAGGTTCAGCAGATTGCGCGAGGACCGGTTGGATCGTTCTTGTCGATTAAGGAGCTGGGCAACAACGGCGGCGGATTTTTCGGAGCGAACTCTACGCAACCTTTTGAGAACCCTAATGCCATCAGTAATTTGCTGCAGATGATCCTCATGCTGCTGCTCGGCACGGCGCTTCCATTTACATATGGAATAATGGTCGGAAACGCTAAGCAGGGACGTGTGCTGTTCGTATCGATGGCCATGCTATTTCTGATCATGCTAGGCATATCTTTGAGCGCAGAGCACAGTGGCAACCCTGCCTTGAATGCGATGGGAATCCAGCATGACCAGGGAAACATGGAAGGCAAAGAGGTTCGTTTCGGCGTGACTCAGTCTTCGTTGTATTCGGTCGTCACGACGGCATCCGAGACCGGGGCCGTAAATACGATGCACGATACGCTGACACCGATCGGCGGCCTGGTAACGATCTCCAACATGATGCTGAATACCGTGTTTGGCGGTGTCGGTGCCGGCTTTATTAACGTGCTGATGTATGCGATCATCGGCGTGTTCTTGTCAGGCCTGATGGTTGGCAGGACACCGGAGTTTCTCGGTAAGAAGATCGAAGGCCGTGATATGAAGCTGATTGCTGTCACGTTGCTGATTCATCCGTTTCTGATCCTGATCCCTACAGCGCTGGCTCTGTTCGCCTATCCGGAAACGATATCGAACCCGGGCTTTCACGGGCTAACTCAAGCGATGTACGAATTTACATCATCCGCGGCGAACAACGGCTCCGGCTTTGAAGGGCTTGGCGATAACACACCGTTCTGGAACATCTCCACCGGTATTGTCATGTTCATAGGACGCTACTTCTCGGTTGTTACGATGTTGGCCATCGCCGGATCGTTAGCCGCGAAAAAGCCGGTGCCGGAAACGTCAGGTACGTTCCGCACCGATAACGGCTTGTTTGCCGGCGTGTTCTTGGGAACGGTACTGATCGTAGGGGCGCTAACTTTCTTCCCAGCTCTCGTCCTTGGTCCCATTGCTGAGCAGCTGACGCTGAAGCCATAACGAAACAGGAAGATTTGGAGGATTTGAATCATGAAAACGAAAAAATCGATGATGAGCGCGGCGATCGTGCAAAATGCGGTGAAGGAATCGTTCCTGAAGCTGGACCCCCGTGTTATGATGCGCAATCCGATCATGTTTGTCGTGGAAATAGGCTTTATTATTACACTTCTGTTGATTTTGGTCCCCGATTTGTTCGGCGGTACCGTATCCAGAGGGTATAACTTGGTCGTAACCTTGGTTCTGCTCTTCACCTTGCTGTTCGCCAACTTCGCGGAAGCCCTGGCGGAAGGGCGCGGGAAGGCGCAAGCCGACACGCTGAAAAAGACGAAGCAGGACATCAAGGCCAATAAGGTGACCGGGAATAACTCGGTTAAGCAGGTATCGTCGTCTGAGCTTCGCAAAGGCGACATCGTGGTTGTCGCCCAGGGGGAAGTCATCCCCGGCGACGGCGAGGTTATCGAGGGGCTGGCTTCGGTTGATGAATCTGCGATCACAGGGGAGTCGGCGCCCGTAATTAAGGAAGCCGGCGGCGATTTCAGCTCGGTAACGGGCGGCACGAGAGTCGTCAGCGACCAGATCAAAGTGCGCATTACAAGCGATCCAGGGGAATCGTTCCTTGATCGTATGATCTCGCTGGTCGAGGGAGCAAAGCGGCAGAAAACGCCGAATGAAATTGCGCTGAACACCGTATTAACAAGCTTGACGCTTATTTTTCTCTTTGTGGTCGTCACGCTGCCGTTCTTCGGAAACTATCTGAATGTATCTCTGGAAATTCCGATTTTGATTGCTCTGCTCGTATGTCTCATTCCAACAACCATCGGTGGCTTGCTATCTGCCATTGGCATCGCGGGTATGGACCGGGTTACGCAATTTAATGTACTGGCGATGTCCGGTAAAGCTGTCGAAGCGGCCGGCGACATTAACACGGTCATTCTCGACAAGACGGGAACCATTACTTACGGTAACCGGATGGCGAGCGAGTTTATTCCGGCAGGCGGCCATCAGTTAGCCGAGGTTGCTGAGTGGGCTGCAATTTCGTCGCTGAAGGACGAGACGCCGGAAGGGCGTTCGGTGTTGGCTCTTATGAAGAAACAAAGCCTGACCTACAATGAGGGGTTAGGCGACAATGCGGAATTTATCGAATTCAAAGCGGAAACGCGGATGAGCGGCATGGACTTGAAGGATGGTCGTTATGTCCGCAAGGGTGCGGTCGATGCGGTGAAGAAGTGGGTTCAGTCCCAAGGCGGAACAATCCCAAGCGACTTGGATGAGGGCAGCACCCGCATTGCTAAGGCAGGGGGCACACCGCTTGCTGTAGCGGTTGACAACGAGATTTACGGATTAATCTACTTGAAGGATACGGTAAAGCCGGGGATGAAGGAGCGCTTCGAGCAGATGCGTCAGATGGGCATCAAGACCATCATGTGTACGGGCGATAATCCGCTGACAGCTGCGACTATTGCCTTGGAAGCCGGTGTTGATGACTTTATTGCAGAAAGCAAGCCGGAGGATAAAATCGCAGTCATTCGCCGTGAACAGGCTGAAGGAAAGCTTGTCGCGATGACGGGTGACGGCACGAACGATGCGCCGGCACTGGCACAGGCCGATGTTGGTATCGCGATGAATAGCGGTACGGTTGCCGCGAAGGAAGCGGCCAACATGGTTGACCTGGATTCCGATCCATCCAAGATCATTGAAGTTGTCGCGATCGGCAAGCAGCTGTTAATGACGCGCGGTGCGTTGACAACATTCAGTATCGCCAATGACATTGCCAAGTATTTCGCCATTATTCCCGCAATGTTTATGGTAGCCATCCCCCAGATGGATACTCTCAACATTATGCGGCTTGGGTCGCCGAGCTCGGCTATCCTTTCGGCTTTGATTTTTAACGCGATCATCATTCCGCTCTTAATTCCGCTCGCGATGAAGGGCGTTGGGTACAAGCCGATGAGCTCCCCGCAGCTGCTGAAACGGAATTTGTTCATTTACGGTTTGGGCGGCGTTCTGGTGCCTTTCTTGGGCATTAAGCTGATTGACCTGGTTGTTCATCTTTGGGTATAAGGAAGAAAGGATGGATGTTTCGTGAAAGCTATATTTAGCAGTCTACGCTTGAGCCTCGTACTTATGTTGCTTTGCGGGCTCTTTTACAATTTAGCGATTACAGGCATTGCTCAAGTGGTTATGCCGAAGAAAGCGGAAGGCAGCCTAATCTATGATGACAAGCAGAACGTTGTCGGGTCAGAGCTGATAGGTCAAAACTTTACAGATCCGAAATTTTTCCAAGGGCGCGTGTCTTCTATTGATTACAAGGCTGAGGGATCCGGCAGCAGCAACTATGCTCCATCCAATGCGGATATGTTGAAGCGGACGCAGGAATCCATTGAAGCTTGGAAGAAGGATAATCCCGACACTCGAATCAACTTGCTGCCTATCGATCTGATTACGAACTCGGGTTCGGGTCTTGATCCGCATATCAGCCCGGAAGCGGCGGAGGCGCAAATTCCAAGAATCAGCAAGCTGAGCGGAATCTCATTGGAGCAATTGAGACAGCTTGTGAACAAGCATACGTCGGGGAGGGAGCTAGGCTTCCTCGGTGAGCGAACTGTGAATGTACTGATGCTCAATTTAGATCTGGCCAAGCAGATTAAATAAATCATAAGCCCTCCTCAGAACTAGGTTCTGGGGAGGGTACTTGCTGTTATGGGGGGGCCAACATGGAAGGGTTTCGCAGAAAGACGCCAGAGGAAATCTTACTATCCATCTCCGAGCTGCATCGCGGCAGATTGAAGGTCTATATCGGTCCTTTCAGCGGCTCGGGAAAAACCTATCATATGCTGCGCGAGGGTAACGGTCTGAAGCAGCGCGGTATTGACGTAGTCATTTGTGCTGTGTCAACGATGCAGCGCAGGGAAACGGTCGAGCAAATTGGATGCTTGGAGAGCGTGCCCAGTATTCACTGGACAAAAGAGGGCAAGGAAAAGAAGGACTTGAATCTGGAAGCTCTCATCGAACGCAATCCCGAGGTCGTTCTAGTTGATGGACTCGCTCATCGAAATCGTCCCGATTCGCAATTTCGAACCCGTCTGGAAGATATTCAACACTTGCTAAGTCACGGTATCAGCGTCATTACGACAGTGAATGTGTACGAGCTTGAAGGATACACCGAGCTTGCGCAAAAGCTGACTGGGATTATGGTGGCAGAGACCGTTCCGGCAGATACGCTCGATTTAGCGGATGAGATCAGACTTATTGACGTGACGCCAGAGACAATCCTGGCCCGATTGTCAGAAGGAAGTCTTGGGGAGCAGCAGCAAGCTCGCATATTCAAACGGGGAAATCTCGGCAAACTGCGGGAGCTTGCGCTTCGTCTCGTTGCCGAGGATGTCAACGAGACGTTAGAGAAGCACCGGGAAGAACTGGGCTTGCATGGTCCTTCCGGGGCATCGGAGCGTATTTTGGTGTCCACGCAATACCATTGGAACGGTTTGATCTATATGCGCCGCGGCCAACAAATTGCCAAAAGGCTTAACGGAGAAATGTTGGTTGTAACGTTCGTCGATAAGAAAAAAACGCTCTCCAAAGAACAGAGCGCCTTCAGGCGTTCCTTGCGAAAGCTGGCGGAAAAGCTAGACGTTTCGATCGAGGAGCTGCCCTTACTTACCAGAAGGGCTATTCCCCGTCAGCTTGTGGAGTATGCGATGGCTAATCATATTACGAGAATTGTGCTGGGTCACTCCAAGCAGACTGCATGGCAGGAATGGAAAAGTGGCTCGATTGTAAATAAATTGCTTAAAAAAATCCAATATGTCGATCTTTTCTTTATAGCCGATTCCGCAGAGCAGCGTGGGGAGAGGATTTTGCCGACCCGAATAACGTCAAGCCCCGCTGTGGATCCGTATCGGCGCTTGAGCGGTGTCGAAGTGGAGAAGGAGATTCATCGGATCAAGCGAGGATCGTTTAAGGTATACATTGGCTCAGCGCCCGGTGTGGGTAAAACTTATACGATGCTCCGCGAAGGAAATGTCCTTTTGAAGAAGGGAATTGACGTGGTCATTGGATTGCTGGAGACGCATGGGCGCAAGGAAACGATAGAACAAGTAGGAGCGCTCTCCACCATACCCAGAAAGATCATTGATTACAAAGGAACAAAGCTGGAGGAGATGGACCTTCAAGAGATCATCCGTCGCAATCCCGAGGTAGTGCTTATTGACGAGCTGGCACACACCAACGTGCCCGGTAGCCTCAACAGGAAGCGTTTTGAGGATGTGCGGGAAGTTTTGGATGCGGGCATATCGGTCATATCGACGGTCAACGTTCAGCATCTGGAGAGCTTGAATGATGCGATTGAGCAAATTACGGGCGTCCGGGTCCGTGAAACGGTTCCGGATCATATTCTTCGGCAAGCCGATGAAGTGCAGCTCATCGATGTGGCGCCTAATGCCCTGCAGCAGCGCATGAGGGAAGGCAAGGTCTATGCAATGAACAAGGTGGATCAGGCATTGAACAATTTTTTTACCACTGGCAATTTAATTGCCCTTCGAGAGCTGGCGCTGCGGGAAATTGCGGACGATGTCGATGAGCGGCTGGAAGCGTTGGAACGGCGGGGCTCCCTTCGAGGACCGTGGCGGAGGCAGGAGGTTATTTTCGTATGCGTTAAGCTAGGTCCTGAAGCCGAAAGGCTTATTCGCCGTGGGGTTCGCATTGCGTTCCGGCTAAAAGCCAATTGGTTTGTCCATTATGTTTCGGAGAATTCTCCGCTTACGGAAGAGGAACAAAGGCGCTCGAAAGATCTCGAGGAGCTGGTTTCTCGATTCGGAGGCAAGTTCGAGATACAATATGCCGTAAAAAAGAAGCAGGTCGCCAAAATGCTGATAGAGAAAGCCAATAGCTATAAGAGCACCCAGATGATTGTAGGCAAATCCAAACGGAGTATGTGGCGAAGATGGTTACAAGGAGATATCATCAAAACCATCCTAAAGCACGGCCGGCATATGGATGTGCTCGTCGTATCGGCAAAGGATAAAGCAGGTCAATAGTTTGGAAATTCCATGTTATGATAGTGCTGTAAGGATGTGAGGAAGATGGAACTGCAGTTTGGCAGACGAGGAACCTTAACGGTATTCCTGGGGGCAGCCCCCGCCGTTGGCAAGACTTACGCCATGCTTGAGGCAGGAGTTCGCCAGCGTCAGCTGGGCGTGGATGTTCGAATTGGATGGCTTGAGTCGGCGTATCCGGAGACATTGCAGCTTGCTGAGCAATCTGGGTTGCCCCTGATCAACTGTAAGGCTGGAGCTATTGATATAGAGAGAGTTAGTAAGAGCGGGGCGCAGCTCGTTCTTATTGATAAACTGGAGGGCATGAATACAGCGGGTGCGGTAAGGCCAAAGCGGTATATCAATGTAGAAAATCTCCTTTCAAATGGCATCGATGTGTATACAACGCTGAATGTCGGTCACGTGGAAAGCTTGTTGGATATTGCCGAGCAGGTCATGGGCAGCAAGGTAAGCGACACGGTTCCGGATACCTTCCTTGAAGGCGCGGACCGCATTCAACTGGTGGATGCTGCAACCGATGAAATCATAGCACGCATTAGCCGAGCCTATGAGATGGATGAGGACAAGGAGACGATGCGCAAACGCTATCGGGCAGGTACGGTGAGCGCTTTGCGTGAAATGGCTTTTCGCTATGCCGCCCAACGAGTCGACAGTCAATTGCAGCAGTATATGAAGGCTCGAGATATTATAGTACCTTGGCCGGTTTCGGAAAAAGTAATGGTTTGCATAAGCCCCAGCCCGTTTTCCAAACAGTTAATTCGGATGGGCCGCCAGATGGCGGCTGGATTGAAGGCCGAATGGCTTGCCGTGAACGTCCAGGCATCGCGGAACGGCTCTCAAGAAGAGCGCAGCCAGCTGGAACAAAACTTGCAGCTAGCCAAAGAGCTGGGGGCTGAAGTTTTATCCGTTACTGGAGAGCGTGTCGCGGAAGAGCTTTTGGCTATAGCCAGAAGCCATAATGTGAAGCAAATTATTATCGGCAAGCATCCCCGCAAATCGATAAGAGATTGGTTTCGGAGTTCTATTGTGGAACAGGTACTGCGCCGCAGCCACGGAATGAGCGTTCATGTGATAGCAGGGAGCATGGAATCGGATGCCGGCGGCTCAGCTTCGGCTCCTCTGAGGAACCTTGTCCATGTCCCTAGGCAGCCCTATCTTAAGGTTACGCTATTTATCGCTTGTTTAACTGCTCTCTTAAAACCGTTTGGATTGGCTTTTGACCTGGTCAATATTGCTCTCTTGTACTTATTGCCTGTACTGCTGAGTGCGGTGTACGGAGGCAGAGGCCCTTCCATCTATGCCGCGTGCCTAGGTGTACTGGCCTTTGACTTTTTCTTTGTTCCGCCCTACATCAGCTTCACGGTTTCGGACCTCAGGTACCTCATTTCGTTTGCGGTGTACTTGGCGGTAGCCGCGCTGACAGGCAGCTTGGCCGCACGGCTGAACCAGCAGCTGCAGGTTGCTAAACAAAGGGAAGCTCATACTTCCTCTCTGTTTGCGTTAAGCCGTCAGATGAATACGATAACCGATTTCCACTCCCTGCTCACTAACGTGTCACGGCAAATATCGGAGACGATGGATACGGAGGCAGTCATTTACTTGCCTGATGAACGAGGGGATTTGAGCAGTAAGAACTATTCCTTCATGTCCTCCGGTTGGGGACAGGGGGAGCCAGAGCGGGTGATTGCTCGTTGGGTGTTTCAACATGGAGAGAAAGCCGGTAGAGGAGCGGCTACATTGCGGGAGTCTTCCGGGCTCTATATTCCGCTCCGAACGGAAGACCGAATATATGGAGTGCTTGCTGTGAACCTGGAACACACCCCGGTTACACAAGAGCAGTTGCGGCTTCTTGATGCATTCGGAGGACTCGCAGCCAGCGCCATCGCACGAGTAAAGCTGAGTGAAGAGGCTAGGGTCGCGCATCTGACTGTGGAGTCCGAGCGGCTGCGTACAGCTATTCTTGATTCGGTCTCCCATGAGTTGAAGACCCCATTGGCTACCATCATCGGTTCCTCCACCGCACTGATGGAAGGAGAAAATCTCTACTCTCCCGATGATCGTGCGGAGCTCCTTTCTACGATTAGATACGGCGCTCTCCGGATGAATCGGCTCGTTACGAATCTGCTCGGCATGGTACAGTTGGAAAGTGGAATGCTGCGGCTTCGCAGGAACTGGTGCGATGTCGAAGACATGATTGGCGTTACCCTTACGCAGATTAAGGATTACCAACAGCACAGAAGTATCCGGGTAGAGCTTCAGGACCAACTTCCTCCCCTATTTGGGGATGAGGTGCTGTTGGAACAGGTGCTGGTCAATATCGTCAGTAATGCGATTAAATATTCTCCCGATTACAGTGAGATTATTATTCATGCATATGAACAGGGGAGTTGGATTACGATATCTGTGATGGATAATGGCATGGGGATATCGGAAGATGATCTGGAACGTATTTTCAACAAATTTTACAGGGCTCCATCAACCAAGCATGTGCCAGGAACGGGTCTTGGGCTGGCTATTTGCAAAGGCATTGTCGAGCTTCACGGGGGAACGATCTCGGCACAGCCTAACGTAGGACAAGGGCTGGTTATCACCGTTTCCCTGCCGAAAGAGAGTCAGTATGCCGTTTGATAGAAGATATAGGCAAAGAGAGGTGAATGAATGATGACTGATGCAGAAACTAGTGCCCGCATTCTTATCATTGACGATGAGCCCCAAATACGCAAACTACTGAAAGTGACCTTAAAAGCTCATGCCTATGTCATTCACGAGTCTGATACAGGAGAGGATGGCGTCATGCAGGCTTCGGTCTGGCATCCCCACCTCATCGTTCTGGATCTGGGTCTGCCCGACCTGTCTGGCATGGAGGTGCTGAAGAGAATACGCGAATGGTCGAGCATTCCCGTTATCGTACTTACCGCCAAGGACAGGGATGAAGACAAGATCTTAGCCTTGGACAGCGGGGCTGACGATTATGTCACTAAACCATTCAGCATGGGAGAGCTGACAGCTCGAATCCGCGTGGCGCTGCGCCATGCTTTGAAATCGGTCAATGAGCCGGTGCTGCAATTCGACGATTTAACGATAGATTTGGCCCAGCGCCACGTTGAATTAAAGGGCGAACGCCTTAAGCTGACACCGACGGAATATGAACTGCTGAAGGTACTGGCATCAAGTGCAGGAAAAGTAGTGACGCAAAAGCAGCTTCTTCAGCAAGTGTGGGGAGGCCATCATCATGAGTCGGACAGCCATTATTTACGGATTTATATCGGCCATTTGCGAAAGAAGCTGGAGGAGGTCCCGACTCAGCCGCGCTTTATCGTCACAGAGCCTGGGATAGGTTATAGATTTCTGGCCAGGGAATAGGTGAAAATGAAAGGGAACGTTTATTTAATAATTCAGCGGATTTTATCCAGACTACCTAAGTTAGCCCCCTGGGTACCAAGGGATACAATAAGCCCAGTTATCAGTGAAGCCAAACACAACAGTACAATGACAAACCGGGCGATCAAATCCATCCCGAGATAGGCGGCACGAACCATAAGAGCTTCTTGACGGGTTTACCTGCGACGGCAAGAGCCAGAAAGACAGCGACTGCGCCGAGCCATCCGACCGACGAAGTGATATGTACGGTAAGCGCAAACTTTTGATGACGGGGGCTTAGGAACATAGATGCTGCCCTTCGATTTGTAAGGAAGTTTGTTCATGCTATGTGGACGGTGTCAAATATGAACTGAAAACGACAGACACCTTATCTCTTAGACAGTAGGCGTAACGGCAGCCCCAGTTCGGGATTTTCACCCTAAAGAAGACACCCAGTAAATTAAAGACCACCATTATATGGTGGTCATTAATTTACTCATGATTATATATTTTCGGCTAATCCATACGATGAACTTCTCATTCTCGGTAGAAAAGTTGGTGTAATTGATTGAGCTAACGGGGAACGATAGTTAAATAAAGGAAACTGACGAGGCTGCCACGAATTTGTAGGCAGCCTCGTTAAGCTAAAGGGCAGGTTAACGTAACAACCATGCATGTCAGTGCGTCAAATATTATGGGCATAACACTCAGGAAGTCCATTGGAGTTGGAGCAATATTGGGAAAAAAAACTATTTGGTTTGCATGTACATCGATATTACTGATTATTGTAGTTGCTTATATCGTAATATCAACCACACACATAAATGAACAGTTCTATTTGAAACGGGCATGGGATGAAGCGGACCAAAGTAACCATATTTTGAATTGGCAAGAAGGTGAAGTATCCGTCATCGCTCTACATGACAAGCGCATAAAGCAATTGTTTATTCCTAAACCAACTGCAAATGCGAATTTTAGTCGTAGGTTATTATGGATTAACGGGAATAAAGTTGTTCGGGTTTTATTTCATACGGATAACGAAGGTTTACTTGGACCTATAACAGTCTATTTTAATCCCATCACAAAGCAGGTTGTTGGTTATGATGTAAAATTCTGAAACCGCCTAGTTCAACTAACGGGACACGATACTTCACTAAAGGAAACTGACGAGGCTGCCACAAATATGTATGGCAGCCTCGTTAAGCTAAAGGGCAGGATACTTCCAATATGCAGTAGAATAAGGTTAGATGGATGGCATTCAAATCAACATACACTAGGAGTGAATGGATTGACTGATAGTTTAGTTGAACTCACTGTTGATGCATTTAAATAGAGGTTAAGCGAAGATAACATGTTACTCGTACAGCGTGAATGGGGATATACTGAACATGTAGTCAATTATTTTTTTTCGCCTGCAGATATTGAAAAAATAGAGAATTTTCAAGTCGAACATGGAATTAAATTCCCTAATGACTTTAAGCTGTTTCTTATGCTGCATAACGGAGTTCAGCTATTCTGTCACCCTAAATATGGAGACGGATTTGATATTTTTGGACTAAATGAGATATATCAGCACTATATCCAGTACAACTATAAGGAATTAATACCTGAAGGTTGGTTTCCAATTGGAAGTGAAAACGGAGATATGCTCTTTATTAATTCAAATGTATATTCAAATAACCAAACAGAAAACAACTACTTAATGTGGAGTAGCAAATTGTTTGTTGATAGTGCTAAGGAGATTGGCTTGAATTTTGAAAGATGGCTCGAAAGGTTTCTAATGTACAATGGGGATTTATTCTGGGTCTATGATGCAAACGAGAAACCATATCATTACTATGGAAGATTAAAACAGCATGTCTCCAATATTGAAAAATATCATAAATAAATACATGTAGATATTGAACTAACTGGGAACGATAGTGAAATAACCAGGGAGCAGATGGCCGCGCAGCTGCCCCCTGGATTTCATTGAAGTAACAGGCAGAATCCTTTCATATAACTCGAAGATTAAGTGTAAAGGGATTTTATGGAGGACAATATGTTGAACCGATCAATATTGAGAGATGGATTAAGAGTCATTGCTTCATGCAAACGAGAAACAGGCGACATTTGGCAAGCTCATTATGGTGCTGCCGCTATCGGTAGTTACTTTTTTGTCACATCTAATAATTTAAGACATGATATCGCTGAACTTATAGCTTTGCAAGCTAGAGTGATGTTGAATAAGGTTCTTCGGTTGACAAGAAGCACTCAACACCATACCTATTGTGACATACATACAGCTAAAGCCACCATTCTCGATGCACTTGATAAAACGATCGATGAGTTGCACTGGGTCGGTCATAATGTAATTTACAGTTCAGCAAGTTTATTAGCTGTTAATGAATTAAATGATTGTGGAAGTGTTGAGGAAGTTGCAGGAATAACCGAACTCATTCTTTCGTTTAAGAAGACGATTCCAGGACGTTCATGGATTGGTTTTTCTGCTTCCGAGGTGAAAAGGTTGCGGATCCTAGATGAAGACGGCTTTCCGACGATATCGAATCCTAAAGAGCTATCGTTGCTTGTACTGGAAGAACTGACCAAGTTCCCAATTATATATCGCGGGGAATCACACCATGATTTAATTGGACACATGCTGACTTTCTCACATGCGTTAAACATCTTGTTTGATCTTGGGTATGTTTCCTTTTTCAAAAGAGGGTTATTCCCAATAATGCAGTTGATTAAAGTTCTACGGTATAGTTGTAACGTTACTCCTGGAGATTCAATCAAATTGGTGTCGCCTGTCGATCATTTGCCCCTGCAACCGACGGTGCGAGTAAACTCACTACCTACTGAAATTCAGTTTTGGGAAAAGAACTATAGCGAACAAGATTGGGATTTTGGTCATGTCTTTAAATTTTCTCATAGTTTTTACGACCATTTGCGCCGCGTTGAACTTAAGAAGGATTCGTACAGCGAAAACTTTCGGTACATCATTTCTCAATAAACATTATGAACGGCAAGCATGGAGTTAACAGGTAAGATTTACGCTAACGGGACACGATAGCGCAATAACACAGTGAGGGTGAAGGCTGCAGATCCGATTGATCTGCAGCCTTTATTCAATTAATGGGCAGTAGAGCGGAAAATAAATAGTTATATCCAAAACTTACCTCAGACTCCTTTGAAATCATGTTATATTACAAATATAGCTATGTACGGGGGGATCGAGGGATGAACGTATTTGATGTTGCCGATATACTTGTTAATCATATTAAGGCAAATTATTCTGAAGACATCGCAATCATTGCTTATTACGGTTCATATGCGCAAGGAACTGCTTCTAAGCGTTCCGACTTAGATTTCTTTTTTATTCCAGCAACGTCAAAGGGTTTTCAGGCAAGTATTCAATTTATAATCAGAGATATAAGCTTTGATTTTTGGCCAATTAGTTGGGAACGAGCAGAAAGAATGGCATTGTTGCAAGAATCCCATACCACGATTATTGCCGATTGTAAGTTGTTGTATGTCCGTTCAGCAGAAGATAGCGAACGATTCATGAAACTACGCGAAACAATTACCGTTCAGCAGGAATTAGAGAATAGGCGAAAATTCGTGGAAAAATCAGAATCAGAATTACGCGATGTCTATGTGCACTTATATAAGTTAAGCCGTGTGAGCGATTCGTTAAATCTCAAATTTTGCCGAATAGAAAGCCACGCGGTTTTGACCAAAGTGTTGCATAGTCTTGCTTTATTAAATCAAACTTATTACACCAAAGGCTTCGGTAAAAATAAGGATCAAATTTTACATCTTCCAGTAAGACCCGAACAATTGGAATCCTATATGAACACCATAATGCAAAGTTGCATAGCCACGGATATCTTTCAAGCATGTGAACAACTGACATCCGATACACTTGAATTGATATTAGCTCAAAAAGAACAGCTATCTAACGCTCCTTCTTACCCGAGTAGAACAAAGGGGTTTTATGAGGAAGAAAAAGGGATCTTAGACAAAATAGCAACGGCTTGTGAAATGAATGACTATGATACTGCTTATTTTTATGCAGTAAACGCCCAAGAAGAAATCGCACGTTTTTTATATTTCGCCGAAAAAGGATATTGGCCTAGTGAATTGACGATAAATACATCATATCACTCGGTATATGAGCAGGCGGGGCTGCCAGCACTTGTGTCACTCTTAGATCCAAAAAATTTATCCCAGCTACAAGCGGGAGTGGAGCTATTGAGCTCTCTATTAGAGAACCATCTCAAACTTAACGGAGTCGAAATTAATCGGTTTCAAGACATAGAACAATTTCAAGTGTTTCTTAGAGAGAAGACGGCAAGTTCTTTGAGCTAACGGGGAACGATAGCTCAGTAAAGGAAACTAACGAGGCTGCCACGAATATGTAGGCAGCCTCGTTAAGCTAAAGGGCAGTTTACTGGAAATGAAAGTATTTACGTTTATGAAATTACCATTACTATATCTTTGTAC
>NZ_JBHUME010000022.1:0-16260 GCF_042684925.1 Paenibacillus gansuensis
TAAACCTAGCGCTGTCACCGATAATTTCGTTTGCTCTCGCAAAGTAATCTCTTGCTTTTTGGATTTTTGGCATATTGTTTAACCCCCATTTTTATAATGCAGCGATGATTGATTCGCCGCGTTCTAATGCATCATTGGCTAACTGCATAATGTTCGGTATGAACTTCGTATGATGGCGTACGATAACCGTCTTAACGCCGCGCTGATTTGCGAAAGCTCGTACGTGTTCTCGGTACTCTATACTCCTTACGAAGCAGTCGGATCCGCAGCGATAAATTACCGTTTCGGTAACGTCGTCAACGTATCTCATTGCCTCGTAACATACCGACAACAATGTTTGCCTTACGCTTAACCGCCTATCGCCTTCCCTGGCGTAGTATAGCGACATTACAACGTAGGGAATCCAGGAGGCCTTTCCAGCCTCCGTACCCTCCCGTTTGACTAACTCAACGCCGGCAATTATCCGGTCCTCGTCGATTTTAGTAATGGCGATGTTTATGTACGTCACCGCTTCTTCGATCGCGCTCAACCGGCTCACCCCGTCTTAATATTCGTAGATAACGGATACGTTCTTGGCGCTGGATCCGCGGTGACTCTTCTCGATATCGAACGATACCTTAGCGCCTTCCTCTAACGTCCGATAACCGTCGCTGTTGATGGCGGAGTAATGTACGAATACGTCGCCCGCTGCGTCCTCCCGTGTGATAAAACCGTATCCTTTCTCTGCGTTAAACCATTTCACTGTACCTTTTGCTTCCATTTGTCATTTCCCCCTGTATTGTTTTTTTTGGTATATGCTAACCCGCTCTCGTTTTGAAAACGGGGGCTACCCGTATTTAACGAACGTTTTGTCTGTTACCGGATACTTTTCCGGCCACTCTCCCGCCGTAATGCCGGCGAGCATGACGAAATAAACCGCAGCGCGTATCTCCGGTTTTGTGATTCCGTAGTTAGTTGTCGGTGAATAGGTTCTGCAGTACATGGTCGCCAGCCGTTCACATAGCGCCCAAAACTTCGGCGGTTCCATATTCCGGAGGTGTACCGGTTTGTTTGCCATACGCGTTACAAACTCGATAATTTGGCGCAGGATATCGGCGCTCATTTCGTCCGTTACCCAATAGACCGCAAGCTTTAGCGGCCGCTTGTTTGGCGCGTAAGTAACATAGGTAAAGCCGTCTTCATTCATCGTTATAGCCTGCTTTCGCGGCTTAGCGGTGTTGCCGTTCGTATTTGCCCGCTTGTTGCCCGTGGCGTTTAACGTCCGCCCGTAAGACAAGAAACTAACGACGTCTCCGGTCGTTAATTACGTGAAGCTCGAAATACCGGCAACGTACCGGATCGTCTCGATAATACTTGCATCGATCGTCCTTCTCTTTCGTGAGCTGCTTCATAATCGCGCACGTTCTGTCCGGATTTATGTAGCCGCAGTAACGCGCAGCCTGGTCCGCTTTCTCATGCACGGATTCACCTCCTACGCCAGTTTCATGGCCCGTAATTGCTTCGGTTCGTACATCTTGGCCGCGATCGCACGTAACAGCGCTCGACCGTCCAGTCCGTCGTCGAACGAAATGGAGTCGATAACCTCTGCTTCTTCAACGGGCTCGAACAGCAGCCGGTACGTCGTGGCCAGACCTTCGTAATAGCCGTTTTTCGGGATGTCCGCGGTGATATAGCCCTTCTCAACAAGTCCCTGGCGATGCTTACTTATTACAGCGAAGTGCATTGGCCGCGGTTTGTTGAGGAGCTTCTGAATGTCACGGTCCGACGTGTAGAACGTCCCGTTTCGCGCGTACGCCTTCGAACGTAGAAGCAGCGCCCATAACAGGTCCCTACGGTAACGGTTGCTTACCGACGTCACCCAATCGATTTCAGCGCGTGTTACGGATATCTCGCGGACCGTCGAATACAGACCGTCGGTTGTCGGGATCCATTCGAGTATCGCGTCAATCTCGCGTGCGCATTGGTCGATCGGCGTAAGTGCGAGGCCGGCCGCTATCTGCTTCTCCGTCCATTCGAGGATCTGCGCGCGTATCGTTTCGGTATCGTTGCCGGCGATGTGAAATAAATAAAGAGCAAGTTCCCTCGTCGCTCTCCAACGGGTCCCTTGCTCTACTAAGCCTCTCGTTAACAGCCGGTGAGCTGTGTTTATCTTGTCGTCCTCGGTCCGGAATAGCCGCGCATCCGTAATTACGACCGCCTGGCGCGCCTTCTGCTGCTCTTTGCGTTGTGATGCCTTGGTATCGGCTTCCTTACGCTGAATCTCTGCCTGCATCGCCTTAGCACGCGTTATGATGGGCGTTATGTCGTCGATACCTACGGGCTGGATCCGTAAAAGGTAATCGTGCGATTCCAGGACGCCGAACGGTTCCAACGTCTGCAGATCGCAATAGGCGGCGAAGTTTCCCGTCTTATGATGGTACGTTAGCGGCAGCTTCCAGGCGTGGCCGTTACCCTTGTTCGGCCGGAACTCGATCGGCTGGCCGGTTAAGTTCGATTTGTGCAGCACGTACGCGCCCAGCTCGTTCCACCGGTCGATATGCAAATGCTTGTCCGTGAATAGCTCGACGTGGTAGCCCTTACCGCCGCTGAACGAAACGTGAATCGCGTCTTCCGGAATCCCTTCGTCTATCAACGTCCTAATGATCTTTAGCGTATGGATCGGCGCCTGGTCTTTCGAATCAACGTCGAAACCGAAGTAACGAGAGTGGTCGCCGTATGCGAAGATAGCGAGCGGATTTAGGCCGGTGAAGTGGCGGTTAAATGACGCGTCACTCATCGGAAATTTACTGGCGGATTTCATTCCGTGCGTCTTCGCTTCTTCGAAGTTCTCGACGTATTGCTTCGTAACGTAGCGCGCTTCACTATCGACGCCGATAACGACGCCCCAACGCGAATAATCGATGTTATACAGTTGCTTGAACTTCTCTCTCGACCGTTGCTGTAGCGTCGTATAGCGGATTCCATAGCCGTCCTTAAACTCCGCGAGAGACTTGTGTCCGTGCTTTAGCGCGTGCTGCCGGTCTATCTTCGGCATTCGTTCGCCACATAGCGGACATTGTATCGTCAGTTCTTCCGTACCGTTCACCTCCCCGCTCAAAAATGAAGCGTAGATATTGTTTTGTTTTTTGTTCTTATCAAATTGTGTTTCTGATGCTTACCGTCTCTTCATAGTGCTGTAATATCCGACCTAACTTGTCCGGAGTCAGATTCAATTCCTTAATCAAGCGGTGACTGACCTTTTCCGATAGGGTACGTTTACGTTTAAATACTTGATTGATGTAGGAATCAGTTACGCCGGCATACTGCGCTATTTCAGCTTGTGTAAAACCGTATACGACTCGGATTTTGTGTAAGATTTCTTCCGTCATTCTCACGTCTTTAACCCCCTTTCCACGTAATTTGCTTAGGATTTTCTAACTTATAGCTAAAATAAAAAGCCCTCGACCCGCTAGGCATCCGGATCTAAGACTTTTGTGGAACGTATATAGGACCCTTGGCGAGGGGAGGCCTCTGTAGTTGATAATCCTTCGGTTGTAACGTATAGGTTTGAAACACAACAAAATAAAGGTAGTTGTTGAAAAAAAATTCCTCTACATAATACGTAGGTAGCTAAAGGGCAGAAATACAGGTAGTGTTTAAGATATTTCTTCGATACTGGCGATATCCGGTACATACACTTCTGCATAAATATCAGAAGGATGCGAAGACATCCCGTCAACGATGTACACCTGGTACGTTTCGAGTTCATCGTCAAAGACGATCTGCAGCGGTTCACAGATAAATGCGGCACCGTCCTTCATCGTAATTTTGACTCGTTTATCTTGCAACTTCTCTAATCTTTGTAATGTATTCATAATTAGACCTCTTCATAAAGTAGTGATTTCAAACCGGTAAATTACAAGCATTAGTACAAAAAAATTTTTGAATCCTCTGAAACCAAACACACGTTCCCTCGTATTACTATTATAACGCAAACGAGGAGGTCCCGATATGGCGCGACCGGTCATGTTGTACAAAGAATCGCATACACCCGATTATGTGACGTATAAGTTTGGTCCGGACCGCGATACCCTCGGCGTTATTCGCTTAGACTTGCGGACTGGCGACGTTGATGTGGTCGAGGACATTCCGAATTACGGCCTTTATCATCGCTTCCGAGCGCAGCAGTATCTTCAGCAGCTTTACGAAGAGGGCCGCTATCCGGAAGTAACGAGTTTTGCTTAATAACAAAGGAGACTCGCTAGGCTGCCTAATACCTAACGAATCCCCTCGTAAATTGTGCCGGTGTTTCCGTAAGAGTTTGGCGCCTCTTCACCAGCTATGTTCGTAGTCCCGTTGGCGCGGGGTTACGATCTAGTAACGTTCCTCGTAATCGGTATCGCCGACCAAACGTAATTCGAAATCCCGATCGGCCGATACGATGTTGGATACGCAGAACTCGAGCGCGGACGTTCCGGCAAAGTACGTAAGCAGCTCGAACGCATAATCAGTTAACGACTTGTCCGATTCGACGCCGCCGACTGGCGTATGAAGTATCAGCTCGTAAACGTTCGGATCCGATGTTGGCGCAACGGAATCGAGCCAGACGATATCTGCTTCGATATGGATAGCGGCATTCTCCGAGATAAGTACGGCCAGCACCGGTTGGCGTAAATCGCAGCCGTCGAGCCTGGCGAATGATAACGTAATGTTACGCATTAAGCTACCACCGCCTCCGGAAGATCGTCAACGTAAAATCCCATCTCTTCCAGTTGATCGACGGTAGCTTCGCACGCTCCCAGGACGGCTCTATTGCTAAGACCGAGGATTCTCTGCAGAGCTGCACCCCACACTAAGGCATTTAACGACGTTCCAACGAGGGAAACAACGTAATAACCATAGTCGGCAATCTCATACTTAATTGCGTAATTAGCTTCGTTCCTTGAATCGTACACTTGCCATAGGCCTTGGGAAATCGGTGGATAATTCATAAATGAAACCTCCCTATAATTTCATCGTATTATGTGGTATATTTTTCTTGTTGACTTGTTGACTAAATCATACTATCAGTTAGTATACTTGTCAACTAGTTGACATACATTTTTATACAATGGAGGTTTCATGCTTTGATTCGTCTCACTTTAGATAGACTCATGGAGGCACGCGGCCTCACTCAGAACGACATAATCGAGATGACCGGCATTAGCCGTAATACCGTTAAAGCGCTGGCTGCTAACGCTAATACACGCATTGACTTCCCGACGTTAGATGCACTATGCGAAGGACTGAACGTTAAGCCGGCGGAATTGATCGAATACATACCGAACAAAAAAGACGGCAGCAGCTCGGAGTAATTCCGAAACTGTTACCGTCTTACATATCCCAAAATTTATCGGCCTTTACCGAAGGATCCACTTCGCGTAGGGCCTTTATTATTTTCTGCATCGTCGTACCACTCGGTATGTAATCATCGTCGTTACAAAGACTCGTTATCGTTGTTTTACTTACTTTCCCCTGTTTCGCAAGCCATTCCTGTTTAATGCCCCGCTTATCCAGCCATTCGCCCAACTTCGTCCGCGGCTTCCCCAATCCGAACATAATATCACTCTCCTGGTACCATCATGGTCCAAGAGTCGAGAATTTATCCGTATATCTGCAAAATTTTTTTGGAATAACGGACAACCGGCTCGACGTATTCCTTTATCAGTACGACGGAACGTTCCGATACCTCTTCCGGAAAGAGGACGAAAAACCGTGTTAGTCGCGATTTGACGGGCGCCGAAATGCCGCGAAATTACTGCGTTTATAGGCGTTACCTACCGATATGGTCGACGGGTCAAAAACGGCGCTAAAACGGCATAAAAAACGGGAGGTTTTCGCTATGGTAACGACGGTCATAACGCTATCTGCTATCTTCGTTGGCGCGATCGGCATCGAGAAACGGTTAGAGTCGGTAGGTAACGAAAAGGGAGCGCAGCAGTTCGGCAGCTTCGGTAAATGGTTCGCGATCGGGGCGGCCGGCTACATCGTATATCTGACCGCTGGCGCCGCAATAGCGCTACTCGCTACGCTGCTATCGTAAGACGCCGCCTTTTCTACCGTTAAACAAAGACATGTTGAAGAGTGGCACCGATCGAAACGGTCGATAAGTGTGAAGCCTATCGCCAAATGTTCCCGCGACTGTTCCGGCCGGCCTTCCGAATGGGACGAAATATTCGAACGTTCGAACCTCCGGACAACCAAATTCCCCGACGTCGGGTATTATTCCAACCGGTCATCCATCCGTTATTCCAGCGCAGCATAGTTCCCCATGTGGGGAAGTAGTCTAGACATCTGGACGTTTTACCTCGTCCTAACTCATTCCGCCTACGTGAAAGAATCTATAGGATTTGGAGGAGCTTCCATGTTATTAGAGTCGGTGGGCGTTGGTCTGATTGTTGGTTGTATGGGTTCTCTCTTTTCATCTTTATCTTTTAGGTCTTCATCTTTAGGTTTGCAGCAGACGCTCGCTCTCACGTTCGACGCCCTGGGTATCAAGGTGAGCCGCGGGGATTCCGTTACGCTCCCGACGATCACCGCCCAATACGAGCATGAATGGGGATACCGGCTGCTCATAAAGCTACCTAGCGGCGTCAGCTCGGCGGACGTAATTAAGCAACAGCGCGCGATTTCAGAGGCGCTACGGGCCGACATCGAGGCGTATTGGAAGAACGGACTCGTTATCGACGTATTCACGCGAAAGTTACCGGCAAAGGTTCTGTACGTCGCCGAGAAACGTAACGACTGGAAGGTGCCGATCGGCGTTAACCGGCGCGGGGAAACAAGGTACTTTGACTTCGCGGGGCCATTTCCACATCTATTAACCGGGGGAATAGCAGGTGGAGGAAAGTCAGTTATAAGCCGTGGCATCATAACCTCACTCGTACTCGGAGATCGTACGGACCTGTACTTATGTGACCTTAAAGGTGGCGTTGAACTCGGGATGTTCCGGAATTTTCGCTGCACGTTAGGTTTCGCCGATAATCTGCAAAAAGTCGCGGAGCTGGCGGAGAGGGCCGAACGGGAAATGAACGGACGGTACGCGATAATGGCCGCTAATGGCTCACAGGATTGGCATGGGCGGCGCTTAGTCTTCGTAATGGACGAAATGGCGGATTTAAAGACGCGGCCAGGCGATCCTGAGGCGGACGTTAAGAATCGCATTAAATCGGTTCTGACGCGTATATCCGCCAAGGGAAGGGCAGCGGGTGTAATTCTAATGCTAAGCACGCAAAGACCGTCTGCGGACGTTATAGATGGCCTCATAAAAACGAATATCGCTACATCAATCTCGTTCAAGACACGCGACGGTACGCAATCACGAATTATCATCGACTCTACGGACGCGGCGGATCTGCCGGATATCCCGGGACGTTGTATATATCAGCAACAAAATGACGAGATACTGCAGACGTTTCTTTTGTCGTATGAGGACGCTAAAAAACTGCTCGCAAATTGCGAAATGAAGACGGAGGAGAATGTTAATGACGTTAATGAATCTCAGCCAGGCGAAAGTCTCGCGGCATATGGAAATATTACAGTCCTTTGATACGCTCGGCTTTCTTACGACGTCCCAGGTACAGCAGCTCCACAATCTCGGGGGCCGGCGCAATACGACGCGGATCCTCTCCGATATGGCGGAATATCTCAGTTCGTTCTTCCTGGACGAAAAGGTTTACTACCTTAACGCTCACGGCCGCAAGACGATCGGCAGCACAACGATACGCCGGCGAACGATTCAGATTCACCATACGCTGATTCGTAACCAGGTCTACGTCCGCTTTCGGCCGACTGAGCTATGGAAGCCGGAACACGTAATCAAATGGGATGATAAACAGCTCGTAACAGACGCGACTTTCCGCCTCAACGGGCAATACGTGTTCCTGGAAGTCGACGTAACCCAACCGATGGCTGCAAACGAGCGCAAAATCGAACTATACCGCGAACTCCGCGAATCGGGCCGCTGGCAGCAGAAATACGGCGTGTTTCCGTCGATCCTATACGTTACCGTCAGCGAGTACCGACAAAAGCGGCTACGGGCGATTATGGGCGATCTGAAAGCGGAAGTGTTGACGGTTGCCGATGTAAAATAAAGGGATTCGGCCGGTTAATGACGAAATTTAATGTGCTTAATGTTCAAAAATGAAGCGTAGATATTGTTTTGTTTTTTGTTCTTATACTTTTTATTAACGGAGGTATTCGTATTGGAAACGGAAAAGAAGCTAACGTTTGAGGAAAGAAGTAATTTAGAAATCGAGAAACATAACGAAAAATCCACCAGCAAGCTCTATACGATCGTCGGAATACTTGTAGCGTTTTTCGGCTTATCCATCGGAATCTATAATGATACTGTATGGACTTCGCTGCTTATTTACATTCCAATCGGCATGATCGTTATGGGAATTGGCGATATTATCAACTTCCTGCGTAAGATCAACGATAAACTCGACAAACTGTAGTACGTTTCCTACTTCTTGACGCTCCCGCTGGGGCTACGTCCTCCAAGTCAGGATCGGTTCTTCTTATAAGTTTTCTCTTGACTTTATGGGTTTAAAACTTCACCCTGGTAGGCTGAAAGTAAGGACAACGGCGATAGAACACCTACCTGCGCCCACGCAGGAAAATAAACGTAGGCGCGGTAAGTGTGCTGTTCACCCCGTTTAGGATCAGTGAAGGAATCCGTCTCCATGCCCGAACAGTAGCTTTTTACGCTACCCGTACCTTTTTCTACGCAAAGCCAATCCTGCGTAATTGATACGGCCACCCCGCCTTGCGACGGCTTGGCTTCCTCCAGACCGTTTACCGGCGTCCTCCCGTTAGACTTACGAATCAGCGGGGGCATGGGTCCGCTTAACGACCGTAACGCTGATTTATCGCATCGGCTCAGCTCACCGTCCGCCAAGTTTACCGTGTTGCTAGTGCTTTCCACGTTGGCGCAGCGTAACCCTATCGCTAAAAAAGACAATAGGAAATTAAGCCTCACGTAGTCCTATTTCCAAAATTTGGATACGTGTGCCGGATATTCAGTTAGTGGAGCGTTTATGTACAAAAAAGAAGCCCCGACCTCCACATAAGGGAAATCAGGGCTTCTCGTACGCCGAATCTATCAATTCCGACATTATATACCGCTTGATAAACTATATCCAAAACGGGTATAATGGAATTAAACAAAGTCATTGTTGAGCGCCTGTTTCACCGTATGGGAGTACGGATGGAGCAGCATAGGGTTGGTAGCCCGAGCCGCTTGAAACGATGGCTTTATTTTTTTGTCCATAAATTGTTATGTAAGTTCTAGCAAATTAACTATATCACAGATTAGTAGATTGTGGGAAGTACCCTCACCGGCCGAATAGACGCGACCACACCGATTTATTTTTCTCCTCGCGGATCTCCCGAAGCTCCCGTAACACTTCGTCTAATTTCTCGCTACGTTCCCGATCGCGTTCTTCCTGGGCCGACGTTGAACCGGCTGCTATCTGTTTCTGCGCGTTCACTACTTCGTTAAGCGCCTTAATCTGTTCCTTTGCGTCGGACAATTCTATATACATCGCTTTGAGCATATCCTTTAGTTCGTTAATTACTTCCGGATCCGCCGTTAGCGAGGGGTTAGCGGGTAAATTATCGTTAGCAGATCCCGTTACGTTGTTAAGCTCATCTATGCGCCGGTACTGGTTTGCGACTCTCTGAGACGCGTTAGAGTACGACATGCCAGCGGCTAGATAATCCTTCATCTGACGTAACGCTATGGCATCGCGTTCTATATACGTTCTCCTATTGTGTTCATCGCGTAAAAACTCGTAGCCGGCCTTCTCGAGTTCGATCGACCACTTACGTACGGTAGACTCGCCGATATCAAGGTGTCTAGCGAGATCCTTCGACCACCACGTTTGTATATGCTGCGTTCTATCATCGTTCTGCATTCGTTACACCTCCGTTATGTTATACGTTTCGACGGAGGCTGCCGTTTTCCTTCCCTATTAACAAAGAAAAAGCCTCCACACAGCGTGGTATTGCTGCAAGGAGACTCGATACATGTACTATATTAAAAATTGCGACGAGACATCAGTGGTGCGTTTAATGGTATTAAGCCAAGATATCCAAGTACATCAATCACCCGTACATTTTTTAAATCTAATGTTACGTTACTATAAAGAAATTTTGCCTGGACAGCAATCTGTCCTGGAAACATGTACTCGAAATATGCGGCGATATTATGCACGGGTACATTAGTAGCTTTGAAGTTAATTAGACTATCTGGGTAAAGCGGTCTTTTAATTTTGTCCAAATGAACAGAACAATCACACTCACAATTAGAGCTTCCGAGTGGGCCGCAAACACAAGAACCTTCCGAACAACAGGCAGCTGCTGTGCTTGCAGATCCACAATCACAACAATCTACTCTTGAATCAGTGTAATAATACATTTTACTCGACCTCGTTCCCCATTTTATATAACCTTAATATTCCTGGGTCTTTGTCTGGGTTCCAGTTTTTGAGTTAGGGCAGGATAAGGGGATCGGCGCAGTAACGCCTACGGATCACCGGCAAAGCCTGCGACACCAACGTTTTGGCGCGCCTACGAATAGGGCTACGAATAGGTTGATACTCCGCTACAATTTGTGGTATATTTTACCTACTAAATCCGGAAGCACCGGTCGAACGGTCCCACGCGAAAGCATCGCGGAGGGGCCTTTTTGTTACGGTGAGACGGAGAAAAACTTCCAAATAGGTAATTTTTTTTGCATTGATTATTCGCACGGTGACGCGGTTTTCCTAGGTTTTGTCGCCTCAAAACGGGTTGACTTAAAGTCAAACGGCGTAAATCGAAGCATGTACGTGTATTTATATGTATAATTGGGCAAAAATCGTGAAATTAGCGGATTGTCACTTCCCGAGGTAAACGGTATTCTTCTAAACAAGGGAAAGTTGTATTACATGAAAAAAAAAACAGCAGAAATGTGTGCGAGACATTTCCACTGTTCATATCAAGACGAGGCTGCTCTCTCAATGCCTTGTGTACGTTAAATACCTACCTTACTGGTGCGATCCTAGGGGTAGGTATTTTATTTTAGGTATTGTAAAAGAGCTAACAAAAGCATACAGGATCCGATCATAAGTTGAATAGCGTCTTTTATCTTCATAGCCTCACCTCCTTGGCCTGGTAAGGAGAGAGGCTCGCACTGCATCTTGATATATGGATAATTATACTCTACCACATATTGTGCATCTAATTACCGAAAGACGATTATCCCAATAAATCGGACGGCTTGTCACCCATTTGCTTCCTTTTTCTCTGTGAATCTCTCTTTTTTGTGTTTTTAGGTAATAGGCATAATCATTTAAATTAAGACCCAAAGTTTTAAAACCTGCGCATAATGTCCGACCAGCTGAAAAGGGGTATAGGAGAGGCGGCCTTGGGGGTCCAGCCCTTTGTCCGAATGTACGAAAATAGATATTTTGATACATACAAAACGTTGATATT
Source organism: Paenibacillus gansuensis (assembly GCF_042684925.1). Taxonomy (NCBI): domain Bacteria; kingdom Bacillati; phylum Bacillota; class Bacilli; order Caryophanales; family Paenibacillaceae; genus Paenibacillus; species Paenibacillus gansuensis. Next base: position 11,500 of record NZ_JBHUME010000022.1, read on the forward strand.
ACTGGATATTCATGCTAAGATACTCTTATCATAACGTTATCGTACATTCAACGTACGAAAATAGTTGCGGAGGGTAATCGAATGGGTAATGAGAAGAACGTGCAGCCGTTGCGTACGCTGCAGGATATCGACGATATGAAGCAGTCATTACGGAGATGGTGCGGCGAGCGCGATCGGTTCCTGTTTGTCTTCGGAATCAATACGGGGTTACGTGTATCGGATATATTGCCGCTAACGGCCGGTGAGGTTCGAGGTAAGGAACACGTTATCATTACGGAGAAGAAGACGGGGAAGAAGCGGCGGGTTTATATCGGCGATTTACGGGACGATATTAGCGCGTATACGGCCGGCATGGACGATAAGGATCCGTTATTCGCCAGCCGCAAGGGGAACGCTCCTATAACGCCAACACAAGCGTACAGAGCGCTCGTTAAGGCCGGCGAGATGATCGATCGGGACGATATCGGAACGCATACGATGCGGAAGACGTTCGGCTACCACTACTACCGGCGCACGAAGGATATCGCGTTCCTGCAGGAGATATTCAACCACTCCGCGCCATCGATTACGAAACGGTATATCGGCATTACCCAGGAAGAGATCGACGAAACGTTAAAGGGATTCAAGCTATAACGAGAAGGAGCGCAGAAATAGCGCTCTTTTTTACGTTAGGGTCGAAAGTTTTGGAGGGGTCACGCGTCAGACACTCCGTGCTGAAAAATCGGTACGAAAGCGCAATATTGTAACAGGTAGTTTGACGTCTCCAAACGTTGATAGGACGCTGAAATCCGCTATTTTCGGGCATTTTCGTGCGAGTTCGCATGGGAACCGGTGTGTTGTGATTACACTCCGAGGAAGCTATGTAACCACGGTATATCTGCGGCCATCATTTCAAACGTTACTTTACGTTGGTGTTTCGCTGCTTTCCGCTGTATTGTCCGCCGCAGCTCCGCCTGGAAGTCCGATCGCCGTTCCCATCGGTATAACGTCATTCGCGATATGCCGAGTGTAGACGCAATAATTTCGCGCGCAGGACGTTCGCGGCCACATTCGGATAACATATCGATCGCTTCGTAATGGCGGATATCTAACGGTAATCTTCGCTTAGGATAGTTACCTTTCCGTTTACATCTACGTTTACGTATACGTATCAGCTCCGTTAATAAAAAGTATAAGAACAAAAACAAAAGAAATACATATGGGCTTATTTTGAACACGAAAAAGGACCCCCGGCAAAAGCCAAGGATCCTCAACGTGCGACTGTCTAAACATGTAGTTATACCCAGTTCACAAAGTTTTAAACAAAAAGGTGTTGACAACACAAAAACCCCTGTGGTATATTTAAATCAGAGGGACCCGTATTGCCATTTTATGCTATTGGTCTTTCTGTAGGCTTCGATGTCTGGTAAACATCGGATTGCGTGCCTAATGCTGTGTCTCACACACATCAATTTATGACGACAAAAATATATTACCATCGGCAATTTTAAATTGCAAGCGGAAAATAATATAAAAGAGTCTGAAAAAATTGAATTGAGCGGAAGCCGACTACATAGATCAAACAGCTAGGACGGTACTTACGAAAGCCCTCGAGTAATCATGAGGAGGGCGACGAGATGCTTATGTGTCCTTTGTCTAAACCCGTACGAGTGAGTGAGCACCTAAGACGTGCACACTTCGTTAACGGGCATTTCAGAAACACACGCTACGGTCGCGTATGGGTTTCCGAACACATTCGCAGCGGTTCCGTAGTAAGAGAGCACTGCAGAAGTTTTGCGGCGTAATCATTCAAAAATCATAAGCAAGTGAGAAATACAGCCACGCAAGAACCCCATTGGAGCCGATCCAGTGGGGTTGCTGTTTTTATGGCTTGTTTAGTAACCGTATGCTACGTTTCCTTCCGAGTTCATAACGAGTTTAGCGAGCTTCTTCGCCAGGTCGTCGATGTCCGATTCCTGCCGGATAATAACGGTATCAGCGATTTTAGCGATAGTGATTCCACCGCTGCCACTACGGCCAGACCGGTAACTATCGGCTTCCGCTTTCGTTAGAAGCTGTTCGTCTTTATGCGCGATCATCGGGAAACCGTTATACGGCACCCGGCGAAGGCCTCCGGCACGTTTCGTAGGTTGGTTATCGCCACGTACGGCATTCCCTAACGTATTCAACCAGGCGGGGTTACTCTTGAAGTCGTCGAGCTGTTTACGCCAGAATCCGCCGTCCAATACGGAAAGCTTCGGAGCTGCAGTAAGCTGCGTCGGTCCGGTTAACGTCGGATTCAGTGCTGCGGACTGCTTCGCAAGATAACGCTTCTCGGACGCCTCGGACGCCGCGTTGATCGTTCCTGTCGCTGCTACACCGGCCGCTGCCGCCACTTTAACCTGGATAGGTCCCGGCGTCGCGAATCCCGCTAACGCTGCGCTAAGTAACGGATTCGACTTAACGAGATCGTTCAATCCCGAAATTAAGCCGCGACCTAACGCACTCCCCGCCTGCTTACCGATACTCAGCATGGCGGCCTCGCCTCCGTTGCTGTACCACGATTGGAAGTTCTTCGATAGGTCGTTGAACGCGTAGACCATCTTCCCTTTGATATCCAGCTTATTAAACGCCGGATTATCGAAGTAGTTCGTCTTCAAGTACGTGAACGACTTATCTAGCTTCGAAAGCAGCCAATCAGAAGCCCGCGCCGCCGCGTTCTGGAGTCTCTTACCCCACCGGTCAATCGTATCGCCGTTCGCGTTAATCCACGTTGTCAGCCGGTCGAAACGCGGTTTCAGCGAGGAAGCAAGCCCGTCGCCCCACTTTTTAAGGATCTGCGTGTTAAACGTATCCTTAATCGTCGAAAACATGCCCTCTAACGATTTACTTTGCTTCTCCATCATCTCGGGGAAACGAGTATTCATGCCGTCGATTAACGTACGAATGGCCGCGTCAGCTGGGATAATCCCCTTCTCGCTCATTTTCATTACTTCCTGCGTTGTTACGCGCATTTTCTTAGCCAAAATTTCCCAAACGGGAATACCGGCCTCGACTAATTGCAGCGCTTCGTCACCCTGCAGGCGCCCTTTAGCTTTAATCTGACCGATCGCCAGCGTTAGACGGTCGATACCTTCGCCACCAATTCCGAGTCCGGCCGCAGCGTTACCGAGGCCTGTCATGTACGGTATCACCTGTTTAGCGTCGAATCCGAACGCTAGGAGGCGTTTAGATGCGTCTCGTAGTTGGGGAAGCTCGAAGGGCGTACTATTCGAGAACTTCGTTAAATCCGCAAGGAACGTCTGCGCTTTCGTTGCGGATCCGAGCATTGTCGTAAACGCAATATCCGCCTGTTCCGCCTGGCTCGAAAGCTTCAACGGCTGGATAATACCACCATACGCTGCGCCGGTAGCGAGTAGAGCGGACTGTAGGCTAACGACTTTACTGGTCAATGCACCGATTCCGCCCGCAGCCGCGCCGAATCCGCTACGCATATGAGACATAGCGGACTTACTGGCACTTCCCATACCGTAAAATGCACGCGAAGCAGCCGCTACCTTCCCGTTCATGCTACCGATCGACGCGCCCAAGCTGTCAGAGGAAGTCTTTACGAGGTGGAGATTACTTTTTACCTTTTTAAGCGGCGCCGACATCTGATCTACCATCTTAAGGCGTGCTACTAAATCATAGGCCATTCTATTTCAACTCCTTCCTTTTCGATTACTTTATCGAAAGCCTTAACGATCTTTTCGAATGTCTTTAACAACAACGCAGACTGTTTCCGCGCCTCCCGTACGTGCGTACCTTTCTCGCGGCCAATACGGTCCATTTCGTTAAACTCTGTCATTAGCGATTGCAAACGGTATCCGAAATGAGCCAATTCTTTAACCGGATGCCTACGGAAGCCTTGCGCAATCGCTACGTATTCGCGGTATTCTTCTGGGAAGCGCTCCTCATAGCGCCAATCTCCGCATTTCTCCGCAAATAACTCGGTAAACCGATTGATAAGCGGTGTTAGACGGTCCATTCTAGCTTGTACAATATCGTCAATAACGTTCATTTTCGTTCACCTCCTCCCGTAATAAAAAAGAGACCGGCCGCAGCCGATCCCTATTCGTACTCTTTCGCTTTCTTGCGTTCAGCTTCTGCTTGTCTCCATTTCTCAAAGACTGCATCTTCTAGTCTTTGTTCATGGTCCGACTGTTTAGGTTTGGCTTCTACCTTTTCCGGATCAACGTAATCTGCCGGCCGCTCTCCTGGGTTCCTCTCGAAGTACGCATCCGTATTGTTCATAAATACGCTTTGCTCGCGCCCGAAAGCGATAGTAGCAGCTTCTTGAACGATTCCAGGCGGATATAACTTCGGGTCTTCCTCGATACTCTTTGCCGTTTCAAGGATTTCTCGCGCTTCCCGTACTTCATCCGTTTCAAACTTGCTTTTAAGCCCGTCGTAAGCCTGCGAAAGCTGCAAACGGTACTTAGCCGAATCCGCTCCACCGGCTAACGAAACGATCGGCATCGCAATGTCGGCGTACTGCTCACGCACTAGATTCGCCAAATATGGATCATCTAAGCGTTGGATAAAACCGTTCAACTTTGCGAATCCCGACTGAGCGGATGTAGTAAGCATAAGCTGCGTTTTCAAATCACGAAGTTCTGCCTCAAATCGGCTAAGTTTCGTAGCGTCCGGTTTAGTCGCTGCAGCGTAAACGACCGCGTCCGCTTCCTTAATCGCCTTACGTATGTTAGCGAGCATTTCCTGCTTACGAGTATGAGTTTTCTG